>CAVYPU010000053.1:0-93477 GCA_963770415.1 uncultured Acidobacteriota bacterium | reverse complement strand
GGGCGGCTGATCGGGGATAGCGGAGATTCTCGAGACCTTTTGACCCCGCGCCCCGTCCCGATGCGGCGCAGCGCAGTGCGCGCAGGACCGTGCCCTTACGTTGCGCCCAGAATCAAGTGCTTGAGCGCACGCCGCATGGGTAAAGGCAGCATCCCCGCTGCGCGCTTCGCTTTCCCAGAACGCGGTTGGGGAGCCTGCTGTGATCGAGGGCCGCGCTGGACGTTCAAGTCGGCTGCGGAAAGGGCAAGACCGAACATTTCGCCGATGCGAGCCGTCGCCTCGGCCGGCGATTGCATGGTCTGGTTGTAATCCAAAGTGACGTGAGGTATGCCCATTCTGCGCAGCGCCTGCTCGGCACACTCAATATGCTGCTCGATCTTGAATTGCACTTCGGCATTTATTTGCTTCAGGCGCGAATCTGAACACGCCCCTTGAAATGAAGTTCTGCTCCGGTTATACCCCGCTGCATGTTTCCCGCAAGCGACCCCACTCTTTCGAGGTGGCCCTTCTTTAAAGCGGCGAGTTGCTTTTCGACCTGCTTCAGTTTTTGATTCAAGGCGGCGAGACGCTGCCCTTCGCGTCGCTCATAGATCGCGCGCACTCGCCAAAGAGCTTTAAGAGGAAACCGAAATGCCACGACCCGACTCCCTACCCCGGTATAGCCTGCAAGGCCGAAACCGTCTGGTCAAAGGGAGCCTTCTCATCGTGACGCTGCTGCAGAAAAGAAGTGAGCGTCGGGTAAACCGCAATGGCTTGGTCGAGAATTGCGTCGAGGCCCTTTTGGTATGCGCCCACTCGAATGGTGTCCTCCGAGGCAGCATAGGCGGCGGCCAGTCGGCGTAGCCGGTTGGCTTTTTCCAGATGGGCGCGGGTAGTAACGGCAGGCATAAGGCGGCTTAGACTGTCGAGAATTCCGATCGGCGGAAAATGGCGCTTGCGAAGTGAGCCTCCGGTCCAGCACGATGTGGCCGTCAACCAGAGAGCGGACGGCGTCCACCAGTGGGTCGAGTTGGTCATCGCCTTCCATCAGCACAGTATAAAAGGCGGTAATGCTACCGCCGTTAAAGCGTCCGGTGCGTTCAATCAACTGCGCCAGCAGACTGAAGACCGAAGGTGTATACCCCTTGGCGGTAGGCGGCTCACCTGCGGCCAATCCGATTTCGCGTTGCGCCATCGCAAACCTGGTCAGTGAATCCAACACCAACAAGACCTGCTTACCACGGGCACAGAAGTATTCCGCCACTGCGGTCGCTGTAAGAGCCGCGCGGATACGAAGAAGTGGAGATTGGTCGGATGTCGAGACCACCACCACGGACCGCTTCCGCCCTTCCTCCCCAAGCGTCCCTTCCAGAAACTCTCGCACCTCACGTCCGCGTTCCCCGACGAGTGCCAGGACGGCGAGATCGGCTGCGCTGCCTCGCGTCATCATGCCAAGTAAAGTGCTTTTGCCCACCCCGCTTCCACCAAATACTCCCAACCTTTGCCCGCGACCGCAGGTGAGAAAGGCATCAATCGCGCGAATGCCTGTGGCCAGCGGCTCCTTGATGAGGTGACGCTCAAGGGGAGGCGGCCCCGAAGCATGTAACGGCTGACAATCACGCGCACGATAGGCCGGACGATTATCTAAGGGTCTCCCCACTCCGTCAATCACTCGGCCCAGCAATTCCTCCCCAACTCGAATGGTGGGCCTCGCCCCCCAGGTCATGATGCGATCCCCATATCGAATTCCACCCAGTCTTTCCAAAGGCATGGAGAGCACGTTGGGTCCGCGGAATCCAATGACTTCGCCGGGATACACGCGCCCCTCCGAATCGATGATTTCGCAACATTCGCCCACACAACAGAAGGGGCCTTCGGATTCGACCAGATGCCCGATCGCCTTGATGACTTTGCCCGTCCATCGGCAAGTGGAGCACATATCAAGGTATTGGAAATACGGAGCCAATTGCGTCGAAGGTTCCATCAGCTTTTCACAGGACGCTGGGCCAACAGGTCGAAGAATCCTCTTTCAATTTCCGCCAGTTGAGCTTCCAGCGTAAGCTCGGTGGTTCCGAGCGCCGTTTCCAGCACACAGTGCCCCGTCCCCAGTGTCGCATCGCCCAGCAACTCAGGTACTGGCCTGTGATCCCCTTGGTTTGCAAAAAATTCATGCCAAGCATAAACATGATCGGGATGCACTCGTAATCGCGTGTTGGTGCCGGCGGCCATCTTTTCCAGCGCCACTCGCACCACCCCAGCCAATAACAACGGATCCACCTGTACCTCCCGGTGCAGAATCTTCCGTGCGATCCCTACGGCCAACTTCACCACTTCAGCTTCCACCCGACAGAAGTAACCTTCCCGCTCCTGGGCAAAATCCTGTAAAGCCTTCGCGATGGATTCGCGCAGGGCCACGAACTCGGTCTCATACTTCGCGCGAGACCGGGCCTCGCCTTCCCGCATACCTGAGGCCCGCGCGTGGTCTTCCTTTACCCGGACCTCCTCCTCGCTGAGTTTTGTAGCTTGAACAGGAGGTGGAGCGTGCTTGGCCTGCCTGTCAGGCTCAGAAACCTCGGTCGGTTCCTCCATGAAGCCACTGTTCTGCTGGCTGTTTCCTGCCAACTCGCCGAACGCCGGCGGGTAGACAAAGGGTTGAATCGCGGGGCCCCTGGCCGCGTCACCCAACGTGTCGGCGCTAGACCACATAAGCGTCCTCTCCGTAACTCTTCAATGCGAGCTTTCCGTCCGCTTCCAGCTTTCGCGCCAAGTTCACGATTTCCTGCTGCGCCTGGTGAACCTGAGAAGAACGGGTGGGCCCCAAAGCCGCAATGTCCTCCTTCAGCATCTCCACTGCACGAGAAGACATCGCCTTGTAGAAATGGTCCTTCAGGTCTTCTGAAGAACCCTTGAGCGCCGTGGCTAGCGTTTTCTTGTCCACTTGGTTTAACAGTTCGCGGATGCTGGCATCCGGAACCGATCCCAAGTCTTCAAAAGCGAACATCAGATCTCGAATGGCCAGCGATAGTTTCGGATCCTCTTGTTCGATGCTGCCCAAAACCTCTTCGCAGATTCCACGGTCAACGTGATTCAGCATCTCGGCGACCGCGTTTACACCGCCGTAGGCGCGCCGGCTCTGCTCTCCCACCGAGGCGAGTTTCTTGTGCAGGACCAACGAAATCCTCTTAACCATTTCGGTGGAGAATTGTTGCATCCCCGCAAGGCGTTTTACGGCTTCGGCCCGCAATTTCTCCGGCAACAACACCAGCAGTGAAGTCGCGGTCTTAGCGCCCAAATGGGCCAGCACCAGGGCAACGGTCTGAGGATGCTCACCTTCCACAAACTTCACAAGCTGCGCAGGGTCCGCCTTCTGCAGTGTGTCCAAACTCAGAGCGCTGGCCTCCTGCGCCTGCAAAACCTGTTCTAACAGCGCCTCCGCCCCGTCCTTACCAAAGGCTTTGATGAGCAATTGGTTGGCGTAATCCTGTCCACCTTGGGCCAGGTAGTCTTGCGTCAACGACAACTGGTGATATTCCTGAAGTACATGCGCCGCCTCCTCGGAAGAGATATAAGACAGCTCGGAAATTTCCTGCGTGAGCCGATGCACTTCCGTCGTGTTGAGATGCCGGAAGACTTCGCTGGCCGCGTCATCCCCAAGGAGCACGAGTAGTATTGCGGCCTTCCGAACCCCAGACAGGCCTTGGGTTCCCTGTTTTCCTCTGCCTTTGGGGGACTCCCCCTGCTTCGCTACGGAAAGAGCTTCGGTCATGCTCCAGCCTCATTTTGCCGCACCCAGCTTTGGATCAAACGGCTTGCCGCTTCAGGGTTCTTCTTGATCCGCTCCACCAGTTGGTTCTTTAGCACCACGGTTTTCTTGGCTTCCGCGTTAACGTTGGTTAACTCCCCAAGACTCTCCTCCTCACCATCGGCCTTGGGCTTTAATTCGTGCCCCGCACTCTCGGGGTTGCCAAGAGCACGTTGCTCGTGAGATCTTGCCGGCAGTTGCGCTTGCTCAACACTTAGAGCGGCAATAATTTGGCGCTTGACCGGCCGCACAACCAGGAAATAGATGATGAAGAACAAGAGTGCCAGACCCACGTATCGAATCACTCCCATCCACTCCTGAACGATAGGAACCAGCCGTTCTGGTAGGTTGGGAGGCGGACCGGGAGAAATCCCGGCAAAAGAGATGTTTTGCACTGATAAGTGGTCGCCCCTGGAAGTATCAAAACCCACAACCGCCTTGGCGAGATCTTCAATCTGTTTCATCTCCTCCGGGGACCTCTTGCGGTGGACCTCCACCTTCTTGTTATCTTCGGTTTTGGTCTCGAAAGCATCGTCTACAAGGATAGCCACGCCGACCCTTTTTATCGACCCGGCAGGCTGAACGAGGTGTCGCACCGCCTTGCTGACAGCATAGGTCTTGTTCTCTGTGTGTTGCCCGCTTTGCTGGGAGGCGTTGACTTGAGCCGCTGAGGCGGCTCCTTTGGCGCTCGAGTCCGGGACGTTGCTCGGCGTGCCGGGTATCCCTTGCGCTCCCGTGTCCCCCGACTGTTCTTGAGAGGTTTGCGACGTCAACACCACGGAACCGTTTGGATCGTAGGTTTCCTGCGTACTATCGCTGCTCGCCAGTTCGTATTCGACGGTCACGCTGGCTCTCAGCCCATCGCCCCCCACCAGCGGCGTCAGAGTTGAAACCAGCTTGTCGGAGAGGCTTCGCTCCATATTTGCAATGTCATCAAGGGGAACGCCTTGGGGGTGCCGCCCCGACAGCATGGGGACGTTCCCGTCCGCATCGATCACGGTGACGTTTTCCGGACGGAGGTTATCCACTGCGCTGGCCACTAAATACGTAATGGATTTGAGTGCGCTGTCTGCCAGCTTGTCCCCTCGCAGCTTGACCACTACGGTGGCCTTCGCCTCGCGCTCCTGCTCTGTAAACAGCGAGTCGTGAGACAAAACGAGGTGAACTCGGGCCGACTGTATTTGCCGGATCGCGCGGATGGTTCGTTCCAACTCCCCCTCTAGCGCCCGCTGGTAGTTCACCTTTTCAGCAAAATCGCTCCCTCCCCAATTCGGCTTGTCGAAGAGCTCTAGTCCCAACCTTCCGGTTTGAGGCAGTCCCTGAGATGCGAGGTTGAGCCGCTCCGTGTCGACCTTGTTGGCAGGGACGCGCAAGCTTGTCCCATCAGTTGAGAGCTCGTAAGGCACGCCATCAGACGCCAGCGTGCGGGCAATGAATTGTGCTTCTTCCGGTTGAAGACCTGAATAAAGCGGTTTGTAATCTGCTTTGTCCATCAGAAATACGAACACCAAAACGCTTAGAACGACGAGACCCGCCCCCGCCCCCAGCGTGATCTGCTGCCTTCGGCCCAACCCGCGCAGAAATTTCTGGGCCTGGTCGATCGATTCTCTCGGGGTAAGCGCCATGCCTCACCTTTTAAAAGGACGTTCCCGAGACATCCCGGTACGCCTGGACGATCTTGTTGCGGACTTGCATCATGAGCTGAAATGAAAGGCTTGCCTTTTCGACCGCAATCATCACCTTGTGGATGTCCTCACCCTGCCCATTCAGTACTCCCGCAACTTGCTTGTCGGCGTCGGTGTGCAGTTCTTCAATGTGATTGAATGCCTCTTGGAGCTGGGAAGAGAAATCCGATCCCTCGCCTGCCTTCTTCCCAATATTGACTCCCGCGTTGGCTTGGCCGAGCGCTGAGATCCCTGAGAGCGGACTGCCCATTTTTTGCCTCCTACAGCCTTCTCGATTCTTCAGCTGAGAATTTCGAGCGACTGGGTGATCATGCTTTTGGTCGCTTGCATCGCGGCGACGTTGACATCATAGGACCGAGCCGCGCCCATCAAATTCACCATCTCCTCAATAGGATTGATGGAGGGATAAGCTACGTACCCTTGGCTGTCAGCGTCGGGATGCCCTGGCTCGTAGCGTTCGACGGGCGGCGTTGTGTCAGACACTACTTTTACGACGCCCACTCCTTGCGCCTGGCGATCGCTGATATCCGAAAGGACCCCCGCGAACTGTGACTGACCTTGAGGGCGTGTCCCGAAAACCACGAGTTGTCGTTGGTAAGGGCCACCTTTCGCTGTCCGGGTTGTCTGTGCGTTCGCCAAATTACTGGCAACCACCTCGGCGCGCTGTCGCTCGGCCGTCAGGGCCGACCCGCTGATCTCCAGAACACCTAATAGGTTCATGTCGTGCTCCCATCTTTCATCGCGCTGGTTATCTCCTGGAATTGCTGGCGCAAAAGCTGTACCCCTAACCGAAATTCCAATTGTGTCTCGGCCAGCAACTGAGTCTCACGGTCCAGGTTGACGTTATTTCCATCCGGCCGCTCGATTAAACCCGCGACATCAATAACCCGGGGCGTCCCGGTGTCAGGCCCTAGCTGATCCTGCGCTCGACGCATCTCGCCCTCAAAATTGATGTCCCGTGTCCGGTATCCCGGCGTGTCAACGTTGGCAAGATTGCTCGCAACCAACCTCTGGCGAAACGCCGCCAGGTCCAAATACGCGCCCAGTTGGTCCAGCCGGCTCATGCAATCCTCTTAGGAGGAAGCCCAAATTCTCGGATCTTGTTGCGCACCGTGCGAAGGCTCACCCCCAATATCTCCGCTGCGCGAGTCCTATTTCCCGCGGTAGTCTCAAGAGTCTTCTCGAGGAGCTGCCTCTCCATGTCGCGTAGCGTGCCCCCTTCTGACAGCGGTCTGGCCGTCGGGGTTTTCCCCAACGTCACTTCCTTCCCCTCCAGAACCTCCACACCGGCCACCGAATTCTTCGAGAGCACCAGAATCCGTCGCACTACATTTTCGAGTTCCCGCACGTTCCCGGGCCAGTTATATTCCATCAGGCGGCGGAGGAGATCATCCGTGAAGCGGATGGCGCGCGCGGTAGGCGCCCATTTCTGCACGAAATGCTCGGCCAGCTCCGTTATGTCTTCCCGCCGTTCGCGGAGAGGCGGAAGCCTAAGGGGCACGACATCAAGCCGGTAAAAGAGGTCGGCGCGGAAGCTCCCCTCTTCCACGAGCGAGTGAAGGTCCCGGTTCGTCGTGGCAATTACCCGCACGTCCACGCGCAACGGCCGTGTATCGCCCAGCCGGTCGACCTCGCGTTCCTGCAGCACCCTCAGCAGCTTAGGTTGCAAGCTGATCGGCATCTCGCTGACTTCATCTAGAAGAAGAGTCCCTCCCGAGGCAAGTTCGAACTTGCCTGGCCGGGATGCCACCGCTCCAGTAAACGCCCCTCGAACATGCCCAAACAGTTCGCTCTCGAGCAGAGTCTCCGGAAAGGCTGCGCAGTTTACGGCTACCATGGGATATGCCCGACGGGCGCTCGCGCGATGGATGAACTGGGCAAGAAGCTCTTTGCCTGTCCCGCTTTCCGCCATGATCAACACATCGGCGTCGCTTTTTGCCACCTGGCAGGCGCGCTCAAGCAAGTGTCGCAACGCCGCCGAATGGCCCACCATTCCACCCGGAGGGGGCCCTTGAGTGACTCGAAAGGCCTTCCCCAATACCCGCAGGGCGGCCTGGCGCACCTGCTCGAAGGAGACTGGCTTGACCAGATAATCGCAGGCCCCTTGTTGCATGGCCTGCACCGCCTCGGGCACGTTTCCGAAGGCTGTCAGAAAGATGACCGCCGTTTCGGGCGCCAATGCGCGCACATTCTGCATCACTCCCAGACCGTCACCGTCCGGCATCCGCATGTCCGTAATCACCAACGGAAAGGGAGAAGAGCGAAACCGTTCCATGGCCTCACGCGTTCCCGAGGCCGTGGTGACTTCCCAACCGTGCCGGGTGAAGTTTGCCTCCAGAGCAGCTCGCATCGCCGGCTCGTCATCAACAACCAGAACTCGATTCATCATCCGCTCCTGACCTTGGAAAGCTCAAAATAAAAGTCGCGCCATCCCCTGGAATGCTTTCCACCGAAATCTTGCCTCGGTGCTGTTCCAGGACTTTTTTCGCCAGTGCCAGCCCCAGACCTGGGCTGCCCGGGTTGGTAGTGAAGCCCGCTTCAAAAATCTTTCCCAACTGCGGGGCTGGAATCCCGGCTCCTTCGTCGTGGAAGACCACACGAATCGGGAGATCCTCGGTCTCAGCGCTGCGACGGACCGACAGATGCAGCACGCCGCCGGTGGACATGGCGCGAAAAGCATTAAGCGCCAGATTGATGAAAACTTGCTGAAGCCGGTGAGCGTCAGCCCGCACAAGAACCTCAGGTTCTTGCGAGCCTAACTCCAGGCGCATGCCCCGCTGTCGCGCCAGAGGTTGAAGGAAGTCCATCGTCTCGCTCAGCAGGCCAACGACATTCACTGTGGAAAGCTCCGACCGCGGCTCACTGTGAAATTGCAGGACGTTATTAACCGTAGCCGACAGAGCCCGCAGCCCTCCTTGCACCTGTTCAACCCATTTGTGAAGAACTGGGCGGTCTTCGGTAGCATCAGCGAGAAGACCGGCGAAGAGTTCCAAGCTGCCAAGCGGGTTTCGGATCTCATGCGCCAGCAGCATCGCCATCTCGGCCAGGTCCTGGGTGCGCCGAGTTGCTTCCCTTTCCTTCTCGACCCGTTTGCTTTCCGTGATGTCGCGGAGTATGAAGATCCATTCTCCTCCCGGATTTCCGCTGCCTCCGAGGGGGGTGCGAGACACCGCGAGGAAACGTGTTCCGTCCGGCGTTTCCACCGGCCATTCTCTCTCAGCGTCCCCGGACTGCGAATCCGAGTTAACCTCGAGCTTGAGGATAACCTCCCTGGCGATGCCCATGGTTGTCTGCCTGGGCGCCTGGCGGGTTCCCAGTAAGGCGAGGGCCGTGGAGTTTGCCAGCTTCAGTTTGTGTTCCTCATCGACCACCAAGACTCCGCACGGCAAACATTCCAGGGTTCGACTCAGGTAGGCGCGGATTTTCTTGTTGTCGTCCAGACTTTGATTCAGATCCTGGTTGGCTCTCTCGAGCTCCCGCCGCAGCCCTGCGACCTCGGTCTGGAGTTGGGAATAAGAGGTCTCGAGCGAATCCGCCACGCTCGCGAAGGAGTGGAAAGCATTCACCAAAGATTGCTTGACGGCACGCTGACGAGACTGATTGCGGTGCGTTGGCACAGGCCTTTCTTGCCGCGTTTCAGGAAAAGTTTGCATGGCAGACTGGGCAAGTGCAGGCGACATACCATCCTCGGACGTTCAATCTAAAATTCCTCTCACCTAAGCGCTTCAATTCGGCAGGTCAATGTGTTCTGAGTGAATTGCCGGCTGGCTTTCAGACAGGATGTAGGCCCGCTCGATGATGTGCTTCAACTCTCGAACGTTACCGGGCCACTTATGGGCTTCCAGCGCCCGGGCCGCCTCGTAGGTTAGAGACTTGCAAGGGACGGAGGCTGCGCGGCAGAGTAACTCAAGAAAATGATTCGCCAAAAGGAGAATGTCGCCTCTCCTCTCTCGCAAGGGAGGAAGCCGGATGGGAAAGACGCACAGCCGATAGTAGAGCGCGTCGTTGAATTTCCCTCCTTCCGTAGCTCGCACCAGATCGAGGTTCGTGGCGGCGATGACCCGGACATCCACTCGGAACACGTCAGGGCTCCCCAACCGCTGGACCTCGCCCTCTTGGAGGAAGCGGAGCAACTTAGCCTGCATGCCCAAGGGCAGGCCTCCCACTTCATCCAGGAAGAGCGTGCCGCCGTGCGCCGCATGAATTCTTCCTAACCTGGATTGGAAGGCTCCTGTGAACGCTCCGCGGCTGTAGCCGAACATCTCAGACTCCAGGAGAGTCTCGGGAATCGCGGCACAGTTCACAATGACAAAGGGCTGCCGCGCTCGTGGGCCGAGATTGTGGATCGCCCGCGCCATGAGCTCTTTACCCGTCCCCGTCTCACCCATAACGAGAGCCGTGGTATCACGCGGGATCACCAACCTAGCCAGGTGATAAGCCTGTTGCATCGCGCTGCTCGCTCCGATCATGCCGGGTAGCGGATCTTCCCATCGGACCGGCGCTTTCATCTCCACCGTGCTACGCGGGGTTTCCCTCATCGGCTCCGACTTTGTTTCAAGCTCTCCCAACTCGGGGGCCACAGGATATTCAAGGGGCAAGCCATCATTTAAGGAAAGACTCTCGTCCAGGCAACGCTCCTCAGCCTCGGAGCCGACGACCAGCACTTGAACGAGTGGGTGCCGGGCTTTGATAATTTCAATAAGCTCCGTGACCTCGAGGTCCGGCAGCCAGCGGTCGAGCAAGAGTGTCCCGAACGCTCCATCTTCCACAAGGGAAAGCGCTTCCGCCCCTCCCATGGCCTCTTCGACAGTCCAGCTCTGGGCGCGCAACCGTTTGAGAATCCGACTCCGAAACTCTTTGTTAGCGCTCGCTACAACCGCGGCGCTTCCTTCATTGCACAGCGTGTCAAAAGTGGCTTGGCTCATTTGAGGCTCCGTCGGAAATGATTATAAAGACAGAACAATTAGAACTTCGTTAACTCCAGGTTAGACTTCTCTAGGATTCATGGGAAGAAAAGGCCGATCGTAATCGTGGAACAGCTTGCCCACCCCGACCAGTTCATTCGCACGGCTGATTGCCTTCCCCCTGCGCCATTGCCCGGAACGACTTGAACAACCGCACCATTCCGTCCGCTTGTACTAGGGACTGCTGGATGATCCTCCGGTAATCATCAGGGCCGGAGTCAATGAGGAGCGCCAATTCGAGGGAGCCGCGCAAGGACGTCAAAGTCTGGCTCAACTGATGAAGAAAGACGCGCGTCGGATCGTTGTCCGGAAGCGACTTTCTCCGGGAGTCATCTCCGCCAAAGGGCGTGGGAGCCATGGCGCGAGTGGAGGCAGCAGGGTATGTTTCGTCAATGTCGGAAGTAGTCCATCCTCCCTCCGGACTTGTCTTTGCTGATTCGACGCTTTTCATCCCTTCATCTCCTTTGTCCCAAAGTTGTTACGCATGTCGTACGCGCCCTAAATATGGGTCCATCATAAGGCTCTTGAAAGCTTGCCCAGCGTGTACCCAACGTTTCGCACGGTGTGAATGAGCTTGTGCTCATAATCCTGATCGACCTTCTTCCGCAGGTAATTGACGTAGACGTCCACCACGTTCGTCATGGTGTCGAAAGAAAAATTCCATACATGCTCGATGATCATGGCTCGCGAGACTGAACGTCCGGCATTACGCATAAGATATTCGAGCAAGGCAAATTCACGGGGTGTCAAGTCGATCCGGCGCCCGGCCCGCCTCACCACCCTCTCCGCGCGGTCGAGTTCTAGGTCCTCAACTCGCAAAACGATACCGATGGCATTCGGACTTCGTCTCAGTAAAGCTCGCACGCGGGCAGACAGCTCGCTAAATGAAAACGGCTTCGTCATGTAATCGTCCGCCCCAAAGTCCAGCCCTTTCACCCGGTCCTCCACCCGGGCACGACCGGAGAGGATAAGCACGGGCAGGGAGGGTTTTCGGCTGCGAATGTGTTTCAGCACATCCAGCCCATCGATTTTGGGGAGCACCAGGTCCAGGATGACCAAGTCGAAGTTGGCTTCACCCACGAGAGACTGGGCATCTTCTCCATCCCCGCTGGTGTCCACTGCGTACTGTTCCGATTCCAGACCTTTCTTTACAAAGCTGGCGACGGCTCTGTCGTCTTCGACAACCAGAATGCGCATGCCCTACCCCCTCCTGATTGAAAGCTATTTCTCAAAACTTCTTTCCTCTCCAATGCCGTATTCATTAACCAATTCTCACATCGGCGGAAAAAGGAGGCGGGATTAGGGAAAGATTAAACATGCGGTGCAGGGCTTGCAGGAGAAGCTCATGCATTGAGCGGATCTGCTTGATATTCCTATCAGTTGCTGCTATCTACGCCGATTTCTAAGACCAGGGATGGTTTTCTAAAGTCCTGGCGAGATAATCCGATTCAAATGTTGAGGACACGTGATGCCGCAAGTTAGCGGCTGCTGGGCGAGCAAGCTGCCCTTGGGGCGCTCGCAGGGTAACTGCTCATGTTCGAACCACTCCTACCAGAAGTCCTAGTCGTTGACGATGAGCCCTCGGTATGTGAGTTTCTGAAGCTCGCTATGGTCCCCATGACTTCGCGCGTCGAAGTTGCCAAAAATGCAGCCGCGGCGCTGGAAGCCATTGAAAGCGGAAACTTCGATATCATTCTATGTGACATCTGGATGCCCGGATGCTCCGGGATGGAGCTATTGTCGTTGGCGCGGCAGTCGAAATGGGACGTAGGGTTCATTCTGGCCACGGGCAAAGTTCAAGTCGAACAAGTCATTGAGGCTCTGCACCTGGGAGCGACCGATTTCCTCTTAAAGCCTTTTACCATCGATACCTTGGAGCAGTCCATTTCACGTGCCTTCCGCCTGCTGCAAAGGGAACGGGAGTCGCGCGCCTACCGCACCTCCCTCGAAGCCAGCATCGAGCGACGCACGCGGGATTTGATGAGGGCCTTGCGTGAGGTCGAGGACAACTACCAAACAACGCTCGAGGCTCTCGTCCGCGCTTTGGATGCGCGCGAGCATGAAACCTACGCGCATTCCTTGCGGGTGCGGGCCTATACACTCCACCTCGCCCGCATGGTCAGCTACCCCCTGGCTCTTCTGCCGGCGCTCGGTCATGCCGCCCTCCTGCATGATATTGGAAAAATCTCAGTGGCCGATTCCATCCTGCTAAAACCGGGAAAGCTCACGGAAGAGGAGTGGGTGCAAATGCGCCGGCATGTTATTGCCGGGGAACAAATTCTGAACCGGATTCCGTTCCTCAGACCCTCTGCGCCCATCGTGCGGCATCATCACGAACGATACGATGGAAAGGGATACCCTGATGGGTTGGCCGGCGAGCAAATCCCGCTCGGAGCGCGGGTGTTCACGCTGGCGGATACGCTGGATGCCATGACCTCCGACCGCGCTTACAGGAAAGCGTTGAGATTGTCTGATGTTCGAGCAGAAGTCGCGCGCCATCGAGGGCTGCAGTTCGATCCTCAAATCACCGACCATTTCCTCACAGTCCGAGAGGAAATTTGGTTGCAAATGCGAGATGCGGTCGAGCAACAGTTGCCCGCGGCTATTGGCAATACCGCCAGCCCCGCGGGGCCGTCGCAACTGAGCCTTGGCCACGGACCCCGCAAGAATTAATCTCCCATGAATCGCTTGCTATCGAGGCTGCGGTAACTCTGACCTATGCACTTTAAGGTGTGCACGCAGAAGTCGACGGGAAACTTAAGCCTGCCTGCGAATGTGAAGCGGCCCACTAGGTGCCTTCTTCGTCAATCTGCGAGACTTTTTGTTTGTGCTTGGGAGGTTTCTGCTTGCGGCTTTCATACCGCCGTGTGGGTGGGGGAGATCCGATCTCGGTGCGCGCGCGGCGCTTCACTTCCTTGCTGGCTCGGAAAGGCTTCAGTTTTCGGGAGCTCATCTGGAATCATCCCGCAGTATAGAACCGCATTCGGACAAAAGACTGGCGGAAGTGTGTCGGAATCGAACCGACCGGCCCCCCATAAGCGGGCCCGCAGGATTTGAAGTCCCGGACGGACACCAGCCCGCATGCACTTCCGCGTCAGGGTGTTCTCATTGCAAGTATTCGTTTCCGTTCAGGATACAATTCTAGTACAGCGAAAGCTGTGGCCGCAACTAACTGGTTTGGGCGCGGCTTGTGCGACTGGTTGCCCCTCAGGCGGCTGTTCATTATACTGAATGCAACGGCAGTGAAGGAGGGCCCGATGACCAGACGGATTTTTCTTTCGAGCGGCGCCTTGGCATCGGTCGCGGCCGCAGGTTTCAGGCCTCGCTATATTCGGGCGGCGCAAATGGCTGCGCAGCATGGTGAGATTTACAGGAAGCTCGGGCGTGCGCCCGCTGATCAACGCCGCCGGCACCTATACGATCCTGACCGGCTCGCTGATGCCGGAGCGTGCCCGCGCGCGCCATGCAGGAAGCGTCGCTCAGCTTTGTGCGCCTCGAAGATTTGCAGAAAGCCGTGGGCGAGCGCATCGCCAACTGCTCGGCTGCGAGTCGGCGATGGTCACCTCCGGCGGCGCGGGCTCGATCCTGCTGGCCACGGCCGCCTGCGTCACCGGCACCGACCCCGAGAAGATCCGCCGCATCCCCAACCTCGAAGGCATGAAGAGCGAGGTCATAGTTCCCCGCGAGCATCGCAACGGGTTCGACCACGCCGCGCGCACCGTGGGCGTCAAACTGGTGGAGGTCGAGACGCTTGACGACCTCCACCGCGCCATCGGCCCGCAAACCGCCATGCTCTACTTCACCAACATTTTCGAGTCCAAGGGGCAGATCAAGCGCGTGGACTTCATCGCGGCAGGCAAGCAGGCGGGGATACCCGGTGTTCAACGACGCAGCGGCTGAGCTGCCGCCAGCCACGAATCTTTCGAGTATTATTAAGGAGGGCTTCGATCTGGTGGGATTCAGTGGGGGCAAGGGCTTGCGCGGCCCGCAGAGTTCGGGCCTGCTGCTGGGGCGCAAAGACTTGATCCAGGCCGCGCTCCTCAACAACAATCCCAACGAAGATGCCATAGGCCGCCCGTGCAAAGTGGGCAAGGAGGAGATGATGGGCCTGCTGGCGGCGGTCGAGGAGTACGTCGAAGCGCGATCACGACGCCGACATACGCATGTGGCGAGGCTTCATGGATAGC
This sequence comes from uncultured Acidobacteriota bacterium, assembly GCA_963770415.1. Classification (GTDB taxonomy): domain Bacteria; phylum Acidobacteriota; class Terriglobia; order UBA7540; family UBA7540; genus CAVROP01. The sequence continues at coordinate 78,860 of CAVYPU010000053.1, read as the reverse complement.
GTCGCCAAGGACCTGCACGGCATTTCCGACGGTCATCGCCGAGGTCTACGTGCCTGGCCCTGGCGCTCACCCCGTTCCCTATCTTCGCGTCCAGTGGGACGAGAACCAGCTTAAGCCTCAAATACGCAGAGTGCGCCCAGCAGTTGCGCGACGGCGATCCCTCGATTGAGGTCAACGCCGGAAGCGATGGACTCAACCTCGCTTCCTATAATCTCTTTCCGGGCGAGGAGCGCATTGTCGGCCTCCGGCTGCGCGGAATCCTGCGCCAGGCCGCGCGGCGGTCGTAACGGCGCGTTGTAGGGGTAGGGCTTGCCCTGCCCGCGCCGGACCGCACACACCGGCGGATAACCAGGGGACGGCAAGCCGCCCCCCCTACTACTCCAGCTTCAGAAAGGTCTGGGACCTGTGGGCTGCGGCAGGTACTTCTTCGGCACTTTGCACGCGAAGGTCCCATACCAAGACGCTACTCTTAACTCAGCCGTCATTCCGATGATCACATGAGCCTCTTGAGGCGAGAGGCCATAGCCGCTGGTGAGCCACGCTACCATTTCCGAGATGGCGCTGCGGAACCCATGTTCGATGCCGCCCGGCGCGCAGCCGAGCGTGACGATCGAATCCGGGTGCTCGACGCGCGGCCAGCCGACGGAATGTTTCTTCATCAAGCCCACAGTGAACTGCACGTCCATCGAGGTCTCGGTCCCATCGCCTAGAAGTTCGCCATCGCCGAAACCCGCGTGTCCGTCACCCAGCATGAAGTAAGCACCCGGCTCGTAGACGGGCAGGTAGACGATCGCGCCCTCGTCCATGGCGTTGTAATCCATGTTGCCACCGTAGGCGCCCATGGGTCCGGAATCGATGGCCTGCTTGTTGGGCGGCGCAACTCCGATGCAGCCGAAGGCCGGGTGCGCAGGGAACTCCAGCTTGACGCGCTCGCCGCCAGCGCGAGCGGGCGACACAACTCCTCGGGCGCGATCCAGATTCCAACGCATGGCGTTGTGGCGCCCGGGCTGAAGCCAATCATCGCAGCAGTCTATGGGGAAAAGCTTCTCGATCGTTTCCGGGGCCAGTGCATCCACCGAAATCCGCATAATGTTCCAGCCCCAGTCGCGATTCAAGCGCACGCGGTCGAGGCGCACGACAAGAGTGTCGCCCGGCTCAGCGCCCTCGATGTAAAACGGTCCTGTAAGAACGTTGTCCCCATCATAAATGTGCTTCCCCGTTTCATCATTCCCGCGCGAATCGAGGCACTTGGTGATCACCGTGTCTCCGGGGCGCACGCGAGCAATGGGTGGGTGCGCAGCCGAGAAAGTTACGTAATAGCGGTCGGGAGAAATGCGGTGGGTCTCGGCGTCAAGCGCTGAGCACGCGAAAATGATGGCGGCCAAAGATAGGCATAGCTTCCTTGTTAGCATCGTGTTTCCCCTTCTGCAATCCACGTTCATCACCCCCGCGAAAGCGGGGGGCCATCTCACAACACTATTGTCCAAAATGGCTGAGCGTTGCGGCTCGGCCGCCCCGCTCTGCGGAAGGGCTCCGCCCTTCCGAGCCGAAACGGCCCCGTTTCCCTCCTCCTCACCGTGCCGGAGGCTCAGCCTCCGGCACGGTGAGGAGGGGCTTGGGTGTTAGCGGCGCGTTCCGGGCAGGCGGAGCCAGCCCGCATAGCAAGCGGCGAAGCCGCAGATCGTCCACCCACCCAGATCTCCTATGTTGAATACGAATGATCTCACAACCCAGACTGGATTCCCGCTTGCGCGGGAATGACGGTAACTTTCACGGCGTAAGAGCCCGGAGCAATCACCGGCCCCGCACAGCGGAATCCGTGCCGACCAGGCATGTGGAGTGCCAGATGCTATCTGCGTTCATCCACGCAATCTGCGGCTAGTTATCGGAAATTGCTATAGGGCCCGGCGCGGCTGACGTCCGGGATGGTGAGTCCCAGGTCGTCGGTCCTGACTTTGCCGCCCCGCACGACCATGATGACGTGACCAGAATCGACCAGCTCAAAGTCTGCGGCGCCGCCTTCCGTTATCGTCGCGGGCGTGATCTGGTAGCCGTCGGCCTCAGCCACCACGCGCGCGTGCGCTGCTTTAAGGTCCTGCCCAATGCGCGCCACGCGATCGCCGATGACCCCCAGGTCCACTTCCTGCGCTCGCTCTCCGATCCGCCCCCGCTTGATCAGCAGATCATAAATCGTCGTGTCCTCGACTGCCGGCGGGCGCGGGTTGCGTTCATAAACGATTTTGCCGGCACGTACTGTCAACACGTTTTCGAGGCGCTTGGTCGCCAATCGCTTCGCCGACCACGAATCCTTGAACGCGAACACGCCGGTCTCGGCCTCGAGCACAGCGATGTCCGCCACACGACCCACGCCCAGCGTTCCCAGCTCCGGATATCGCCCGATTTCCTTGGCGGGGTTCACGGTCGAGCGCACCAGAACATCATCGAAACTCATGCCCAGGAACATCAGCTTCGACATCACGTTCGGCATGTCGGACTGCGGGATGCGGACGGAGTCCGCGTGCAGGTCGGTGCTGATGGTGTCGGGATAGAAGCCTTCGGCGATGGCAGGCGTCGCCACCGGCCACAGGAAACTGCCCCCACCGTGGCCGACATCAAACAGCACGCCGCGCGCCCGCGCTTCGAACATCCAGGGCTCGACCTTTCCGGTCATGCGGTCAATCATCTCGACTTGGCGGTCGTTGAACATGTGCGTGTGCATGTCCCCCGAGCGCATGTGGACCAGCAGTTCCTCGCGCGAAGTGCGGCCCGAGTTGACGAAGATGTGGCTATCCACCATAATGGGCACGTGCGCGATGCGGCCCGCCTCGACCGCCCGGTCGATCGCCGTCCATCCGGGTTTCGCGAAGTGCGCGGTCTTGATCCCCACAATGACGTCCCGGTTGTGCATGATCGTATCGGCGGTCTTTGCCGGGTCCATGTCTTCCGTGTCGCTCTCGTAGGGTTCACCGATCATCCCCTTGCCCACAATGTTTAGCAGCACCAGCACTCGCGTTTTCGCGTTCACGATGATCGTGCGGCGGAACGTGTCGAAGGTTCTCCAGCCGCTGCCGCCCGCGTCTACAATCGTAGTGGTGCCCGCAGGCAGCGCGTTCGGATCCGCCGGTATCGTTCCCGAATACCCGAACACGTGCATGTGCAAATCCACCAAGCCAGGCACAACATAGAGGCCCGACACATCCACCACTTTGCGCGCCTGCGAAGCCGGGATATTGGCCGCAATGGCGGCAATGTGCTCGCCCTCGACCGCCACGTCCAACCGCGCGTTGATCGCGTTGCCCGGATCGACCACCTGCCCCCCGTGCAGCAGAAGATCGTATTGCTGCGCCGACGCCACGACAGGAAGCAGCGTCGCCGCCAGAAAGAGGGGCAGAATCCCCAAGTCTTTTTGATTGTGCATCAAACTCTCCAACCGTGGGCAGTGTAGCCCGTTTTGTCTCGTCATCGCAACCGTTCAAAATCGTACGACTGCAGGGGGCGAGACGCGCGTTCCCTATGGGGCATCGGCGCTAGGGTAACCAATGGCGAGACGCAAAACTCACGCAGCGGGGGGCTTCCTGATGCCCACGGCGAGGCGGCCGAGGGAATCCAGAACGTCAGTAGCGGCGGCATCAGGGAAGGCTTCAAGTTTGCGCCAGTAGATCTTGCATTAAGCTAACTGGTTAATTTTTCAATTAGATTCCCGCATTTTATGCTAACTACCTTTGTTTTCATAAACATTCCCGGTTCAGTCACTTCTCTTCAAGCACCGACCCTTTGTTTTCATAGACATTCTCGCTTTGTTCCGTTCGATTGTGGGGGGACGGCTTGCCGTCCCCGCCTTCGGCCTGCGGCCCGAGGGGCGAGACTCTCGGTCGGGTCCAGGTCTTCGACTCCTCAACTCTTCGACTCCTTAACTCCTTGACTTCTTGACCCCGTCCTTTGTTTTCATAGACATTCTCGCTTTGTTCCGTTCGATTGTGGGGGGACGGCTTGCCGTCCCCGCCTTCGGCCTGCGGCCCGAGGGGCGAGACTCTCGGTCGGGTCCAGGTCTTCGACTCCTCAACTCTTCGACTCCTTAACTCCTTGACTTCTTGACCCCGTCCTTTGTTTTCATAGACATTCTCGCTTTGTTCCGTTCGATTGTGGGGGGACGGCTTGCCGTCCCCGCCTTCGGCCTGCGGCCCGAGGGGCGAGACTCTCGGTCGGGTCCAGGTCTTCGACTCCTCAACTCTTCGACTCCTTAACTCCTTGACTTCTTGACCCCGTCCTTTGTTTTCATAGACATTCTCGCTTTGTTCCGTTCGATTGTAGGGGGACGGCTTGCCGTCCCCGCTTTCGGCCTCCGGCCCGGGGGCCAGACTCTCGGTCGAGTCTTGGTCTTCCACTCCTCGACTCCTTAACTCCTCGACTTCTTGACCCCGTCCTTTGTTTTCATAGACATTCTCGCTTTGTTCCGCGGTTTTAATTTTCCCAGCGGTTGCCGGGGAGGCTAGTGGAGTGACATATTGGCGTTCTGAAGAGATGACGGGAAGGTTTCTTCCGCGATTTACCGGCGCTGCTGGCACGAAAGCTCATCTTCCTACACTAGCCTATACTAGTGAGCTTAGTTTGTCAAGGGGCTGCTCCCAAGTTAGGGAGGGAGGCCCTGCCTCTCTTATTCGGTGTTCGGAAAGGGAGAACCGCAGAGGACGTAACCCCTTGGTAAACAAGTTGTGCCCAACGGAGTATCACCCCTTTGTTTGCACTTGACGCGCTTCTCCGCCAAAAGTAAGGTAACCTTGGATGTCAGGATCCCAAAACGAGAATAAGCCCAGGCGGGAGGGAAGGAAAGGCGTCAGAGGAATCGGCCGAGAAAGAAGCAGATTCGTGCTCGGTCATTCTCAGAAGTGGCAAGACTGGTCCCTGTCGTTCAAGCTGGAAGCTCCTAAACGCTGAAAGCCCGACTGGCGATTGTATGCGGGGTCGGCTGAATGTGGGATGTTGCCCGGGTTGGAGTCCATTATGGAAATCCGGTTATAGACTGACGACAATGCCAGGTGTTTGTACTTGACTAGAAGTCCCATGGGACAGGGCCCAAAACGAACTCTGGCTTAGATACCTAAGGGGGAGAGCATGAAGCCATTATCACGGAGAAGTGGCATTTTCGTGGAGAACCTGCCGAAAGAGGTAGTTCTCTACGACAAGACTAGCGATAAAGTCCATTGCTTGAACAAGACAGCGGCCGTCATTTGGGAAAGCGCTGATGGAACCAAGTCAGTGGACGATCTCGCGCACATCGCCGAAGCGAAATTGGGAGCCCCGTCGGACCGCAGCGTGGTGCTGCAGGCTCTTGCGGAACTGGGAAAAGCCGGCCTCCTGGAAGCGGACAGTGTCGTGGTTCCAGATGCAGCGCTGGCCTCCCGCCGCGAGGCCGTAGGCAAGATCGCTATGGTCGGCTCAGCCTTGGTCACTACCATTTTCGCCGCTGCTCCGCGGGCGCACGCCTCTACATTTGGGGGGACATCGGCGCCGAAGCCGCCTCATAAGTAGGGTGGTGGGAAGCATTCAACCGGAGACGGGTCTGGTATCATTCCGCCACTGCTGGAAAGTGCTCTTTGGGGTCCGTGCGAAGAACCCATCTTTCGCGATCCAAGGTCGCGTTGAAACTTCCCTACACTTGAGCGCCAAGCGTCCGCTTGGGTGGGCAAGTGTCGGTAGGGATTTAGCTGGAAGAACCGGTATCAGGAGGTGAGCGTGCCCGGTTTTCCCATTGGCTTCCAGCGAACACCTCGCGCCCACGATCAACTCAAATACGGCTTTACAAACGCCAGCGCCTTATCCGTGATGCACGTCGTTTCGACTTCAGTAAGCCCCCGGAGGACGTGGGCTCCGCCCGGCACCGTGATGAATTTGTGCGGGACATCGAATTTCGTGAGGGCCTCATCCATGCCGGCGGATTCCGCATATGGGACTTCGCCATCCTCGGTCCCGTGAATCAAAACCGTCGGGGGGTACTGGAAGGATATGTTTTGAATGGGACGGTAAAGGTCAAACCACGGTGCTTCGAAGTCAGGATCGTGTCCTGAAATTTCTTTCAGCCAGAGTTTGTGCTGTCGCCAATAGTCGCCGAACTTGCGACGGAAGTTCTCGGCCATCGGAGGGAAGAGGCTGCTCCACAGGCCTACCACTCCAGCGTACCCCGACAGAGAGATGAGAGCTTTCGGGCGAGGCTCGACGCAGAAGCCGCTCATCAAAGTCAAATAACCTCCTGCAGAGTCCCCCGCGACCGCCAGCTTGTCCGCGTTAATGCCCAGGAGCTCAGCACCGGTTGTTCGAATCCAGCGGAAAGCGTCCTGCACATCTTCAATGATTTCCGGCAGTTTGCTTTTTGGCGCTAGGCGGTAATCGATCGAAATCAGTGCATAGTCGCTCTTGGTATTTAGCCACCAAGGTCTCTCTCGGTGGCCATATTTCAAGCGGCCGCCGTGAAAGTGGACGATCGCCGGCTTGCGGGCGTTCGGGTCCAAATCAAACGCATCCAGTTTGAGAGCGCCGCGTCCCACAGTTTTGTAGGTGAAAGTCTGAGCACCCGGATTCTTCACACCCGCTGACTGCCGTGACACCACGGTGGAAGCCGCTCGCGCCATCCTCTTCAAGAACCGCATTAAATTCACGTGTACGTTCTCCAGGCGTGGGTGCAGCTCTCCCAGGAAATTACGAAAACTGGGGAGAGTCGAAGTCACATAAGGATTCCACGTACGCCGCCGAGCCGTCGCGCAGCCAGCCGTCGAGTTGCGCCGGCTCTTTCAGTTGCTGGCCGCGCGGCGCGCGGCACGGCGACGAACCGGCACGCCAATTCCGGCAGGGCGGTCATGTCGCCCCAGAGCTTCTCGAACTGCGCCACCGGGAAGACGTCCTCCTGGCCTTTGCCCCAGCGCTTCTTCACGTCCTTCAGGGTGATGTAGGTGGGCATGCGGGCGGCCAGCGTGCGGATCGCGGTGCTCGAGCAGTTCCTGGTTGGTCAGGTCGCCGCGGGCAGAGGCCGAAGACCGCCAGCAGCTGGTCGATGTCGATCCAATAGGTGGCGCTGTTGTAGTAGGACAGGCGCGATTCGACCTCTTCGCGCGGCAGCGCCAGGCCTTCCACCAGCCGCAGCCGGCCGTCCACGCGCGCCAGGCCGCCGCCGCGATCTTCGAGGTGCCGCGCGATCACTTCGCAGTCAGCGCCGCGCCCTGCTCGATGTGGTAGCCCAGCAGCGCCGGCGTCGACATCGGCGCCCAGGGTATCGATGTTGTGCACCATCAGGTATTTCAGCCGCGGACGCTTCGAGCAGCCGGGCCAGCGTGCCGTTGCGCAGCAGGTTCGGCATCTCGTACCAGTGGCCCACCGGATGCAGGCACTGCAGCGGGCAGGTTGTCGGTGTAATCGCTGCCTTCGCCCGTCTGCCGCGCCCAGGCGATCAGCGCCGCGTGCAGGCTCTCGCGCACCTTCTGCGCCTGCTCGTCGAGCACCTGCTGCGGCATCTCCTCCCAGGCGAAGCGCAGGTCGCGCTCCATGGGGACCATCCGCAGCCCGATGGCTACGGCCGGGCGAAAGCAGCAGCGGGCCCGGTAGCCGTAGTTGCTCGCGAGCGCGCAGGTGCGACTCGATCGCCTCGTGCGTCAGGTAGCTGGTGGTGATGACGTGGGGCAGCGCAGCGCCGCAAGACGCGCTCGTGCGGCGGCTCTTGGCCAGGTGCACTTCGATGAAGCTGCGATGCCGCCGCCCAGCTGCAGAACGGATTGAGCGCCTTCACCACGCCCGCGCCCTTGGTCCAGCGGCTGCCGGCTGCCGCCCGCCAGCGTCACCACCGCCACCTTGCCCGCCGCCAGCGCTTCCAGGCCGATCTCGTGGTAGCGCGTCGGGCAGTGCCGCGCGTAGCATCCAGGACGATCGTCCGGGCTCGCACGTCCGTGATCTCGGCTGCTGGCCGGCAGGCGGTTCTGCGCCAGGCCGATCCGGCCGCTGCGCAAGTCGGCCTGGATCTGTTCGTGCTCCATGGCGGTCGAAGCCGTATGCTTCGAGCAGCGCTTCGAGACTCTGCGCGCCGCGCCAGCCTTCTGCCGCGCCGCGCGGCAGCAGGTGGTCGAACAGCATGCTGCACCATGCCCTGAGAATTCCGGGACTTCGTCCGGCAGGCCGCGGTGAAGCGGTCGAGCTCGGCGCGGCGCAGCGGCGATAGCAGCCGCGCCTCGGTGCGCAGCAGCGGCGGCACCACAAGCTGTGTAATAGCCCGCCGGCATCAGGGCGTCCCCGCCCAGGAGCTCGGCCTCCGTGCCGCGCTCGTTGATGGCAAAATCGTAGACCACCGGCTCCATGGCGAACGGCACGGCGTGCTCCATGCGCGCCGTGGTTTCGCTCATGATGGCCTGCAAGCGCGTCCTGGCGCCTCGGCCTTCGCGCCGGGATCGAACAGGAAGCCCATGCCGCCGCCGGACATTCCGCCCAGCATCCAGAAGCCCCAGAAATCGCGCGCCCATCTCCGCGCGCACGCGCCGCGATCAGCGTTTCGCGTATAGAGATTGCCGGCCCAGGGAATGATGGTCTGGATGGGGCCGACGAAGTTGCGCTCGGTGGACGCGCCGATGGCCCGCATGTCGCCGCCCTTCAAGCTGCCCAACGACCTCGTCGAGGATGCGCCATGGCCTCGCGCCGCGCCCGCCACTCGCTCTCCGACCGCAGCAGGTACTTCTCCGTCACCATTTCCAGAATCGGCCCCACGTCCTGCGCCATGCCGCCGTGCACCAGCACGAGGCTCTGCTGCAGCTAACTCGCGCGTCTCCGGCGACACGTCGTCGCCTCGCCGAAGATGCTGATGGTCGCGGCAGCAGGCAGCCGCGGCTGACGCCGAATTCCGGATCGCCCTCCGCGGCCGGCACGCCGTGAATCAGCTTGATGCCCGGCCAGACGCCGCCGGAATCCTGCCAGCCGCCGCCCGAGCCGCCCAGCCATTCGCCCAGGATGGCGCGCGCCGCCACCAGGCGCCGGTCGTCGCTCTGTCGAGGCCGCCCGTGAGCGCCTGAATCTGGCCGGTGGCCCGCATGCACACCGCGATCGAGGCAGGCCAGCAAGGTTGGTGGAGACCGCCAGCCGCGAGCCCTTGGGAATGTCGTTCACCTTGCTGACGATTTCGATCCCGCAGCCCGCGCGCGCCGGTGAGCCGCGCCAGCAGATCGGCCAGCGGCTGCGTGGCGCCTTCCATGCCCGGCGGCACGATGCCCGGAGGCGATCACCGCGGCCTTCAGCAGCCCCAGGTAATCGCGCGCGAAATCGAAGACCTCGGCGATCGAGCGTGATTTCGGCGCTGCGCTTGCAGATCGACGCTCGACCAGCCGCAGCACCGGCTGGTCGATGACGCGGAAGTAGGCTTCGACCGGCGGCTTCGGCGCGCCCGCCCAGGGCCGCCGCACGCCAGGTCCATCGAGATGTTGAGCGACGCGCGCGCCTTCGGGAAATCCATGCCCAGGAAGAAGATGTCGCTCCAGCCGCTGTGCGTAGGTCCATGCGGACCGGCGTGGATTCGCGCAGGATCGGGAAGAGGCTCGCCGGCGTCGCGCGCGCAGCAATTCGGGCCGGATGCGCAGCGGATAGTCGGCCGGATGGCCGATGCGGAACATCCACTGGTTGCCGCGCACCGAGCGCACGCTGCGCCGCACCTGGTCGGCCAGCGTCTGAAAGCCCAGCCGCGATAGGCCGCCGCCAGCGCGCTCGAAATCGGCGCGCTCGGGCCCGTCGCGCGCCTGCGCCGCCAGGAAAATGTCGATGGCCTCCTCGAAGCGCCGCTTCAGGAGATTGGTATAGCCCGCGAAAGGAATCGCGCGCCGGCGCTGCCGCGCGATCGTCGCAGCGGGATGTGAAAGCGGTGGATGGCGTAGAGGAAAAACAGCGCCCGCACCCGCTCGTAGAGGTTGTCGCTCGAGCGCCGGAAGCGGTCGAGCGCCTCGCACTCCGCCAGCAGTTCCGCGAGCGAGAGGCCGTTCGGCACACGGCATCGAGCGAGCGATCGCGGACTTGCGCGTCGCTGCGGCGATGATGACGTCCGGTCGAGGCCGGTCATCGCGCCTCAGACGGCTCTACTCTGCCGAGCTCCGCGGCCGCGGCCATTTCACGGTCCGCCAGCAGCTCGACCAGTGCGCCAGCACCTCGTCGCGGTCCCGGCCGTTCAGCGCCAGCGCCATTTGCGCGATCAGCAGTCCGTAGCGCGACGCCGACGTCGTAGCGCCGCCGGTGTTCTTCGAGCGCCAGGTATTGCTCGCGCCGCGCCAGTTCGGCCAGCGCGGCCGAAAGCGTGACCGGCTTCGACGTCGCAGCTCGGCCAGCGCGCTCCCCAGCAGTTCCATCACGGCCGGTGTGAGAACGTGAATGCCGAAAAAGCAGAGATAGTATCCGGCGCGCATGCCCGGCACCACCAGCCGCTGCTCGGCTTCGGTGGGCGTGGGCTTTTCGATCACCGTATCGACGCGGTAAAGCCCCTGGCGCCCCGGCACGCGCCGTCCCGCCACCGCGCCGTACTGCGGCAGCAGGACTTTCCCGCGTGGCCTGCACGCCCGAGACGCGACGCATGCCTCCGCCTCCGCCATCTCCACCACCGCTGCCGCGCCGAGCTTCGCCGCGCTGACGTACAGGTGGTCGCCCACCATGTGCAGGAACGGATCGCTGCCCACGAATTCGCGCGCGCAGTAAATCGCGTGGCCGTAGCCGCGCGGGCGCGCCTGCGGAACGAAGCGCACCGCGCCCGCCATGCTGCCCGCAGCCTGCGCGTAGCGGCCTCATCGCCCGGCCACACCACCACGCAAACTTCTCCGATGTTCGCCGCGAGCGCCTGCTCGATGAGAATGCCCAGAACGGATTTCTCAACGCCGTCGTGATCAGAGTTTGCAGGGGCAGCGCGCGCTGGTTCGCCCCCGCCGCCGTGATCACCGCTTTCCTGACGCGCAATTTGGAGGCTCCTCAACGTTTATTGGGGGCCCGGCCTCATCGTGGGTCTGTCACCACTAGAGCCAAGGGCACCCCTCAACTCTTCAGCAACGCATTATAGCCCCCGAGGGTCCATTGGTACAGCGGGGTATGGAGGGATCCTACTTGGCCGCGCCTGAGGTTTTGAGGACCAGCACCCAGTCAGGGTCTCCGTCGTGGTTGTTTCCAGGCGAGGTGAAGCGTTGCGTTCCGCTGTTCGCATACGGCGAACCGTTGATCACCTCATACGTCCCTTGGCTCGGATCGTACCACTCCGCCGTCACCGCCGAATTGAACTTCGTCATGTCTACCGTCAGCGTCGTCGCCACCGGACAGTATGTTATCGCCGTCGTCGATCCGTCCCACCCCGTCGTGCAATAGCTCGCCCTAGTCAGATCTTCATTCGTCCCGTCCGCACTTCCGTATCCTGCCGTCACCACCTCATACGATTGATCCGGAACCAAAGCCCACCATGCCACGCTCTTAAACAGACCATTGATGTACTGAATCTCCATCGCCCCCGGACTGTCCAGGTACGACGCCCAGCCCGAAGCGAAGCTCCAGGTATAATGGTTCCCGTAAAGTTGTCCCGTCCCCCCGCTCAGCAACGTCCAGTAGGCCTGCTCCCTCAAAACATAGGCCCCCGCCGGCTAGGTAAACTGCCGGTGTTATTCTCGTACTCGTAATTCGCCTCCCCAAGAATTACCGGCAGTGTCGGCGTACTGTTGTACGCTTCCAGCACCTGCCCATAGGTCTCATCATAGGTGTACGCCAAATCCAGCGTTAGAACATTACTCAGCGTGCTGTCCTGGTTCGAGTAGCTGGCGTTGAGCTCCACGGTTTGCAGATGGTTGGGATCCGCGCTCGCAATCCCCAACATCACCTGGTGCACCAGATTGTTATCGCTCCCACTGCTGCTCCAGGTCTGAAAATCATTCCCGCTCATCCACACCAGGTTGGCAAAGTTCTTGTAACGATTCCCCAAGTACACTCCATAGTTGTAGGCGTTGCTCGCCCCGTTCTTCTCCAGCGTGACCAGCCACCCCCCCGTCTCGATCGGATCCAGAAAAACTACCAAACCGTACGACGCCGCCAGGTTCAGCATCCCATCCACCTCGGCAAAGTAGGCGCTGTCGGGTGTGCCAAGATTATAATTCGCCGGCGACGAACCGCTCGTGAACGGAACCGTCCCATCGTAGGCCGTCCCCTGCGCATTGCACCCCGTGTAAGTCGTACAGAGAAGATTGACCCAGAGAGCATTGAAACCCCGCGCCTGCCGGTCTGCCATGTAGGTGGCCATCTGGCTCGCAGCCAGTTTCCCCATTATCGATTGCGGCGAGTCCCCCATCAGCAGAAAGGCCGTCCCGTTCTGGTCCACCAGATAGCGACCATTCGAACTCGCCTTCAGCGGCAGCACCAGCGCCCCCGTGCCCGCTCCCGTCCCCTCCAGATTCACCGTCTGCGGACTCCCGCTGGCGTTGTCGCTGACCCCCACCTGTGCACTGCGGCTGCCACTGGCCGTCGGCTTGAAGGTAACGCTGATGGTACACTTGCCCCCGGCGCCCACCGAACTACCGCAAGTATTGGTTTGAGTAAAGTCACTAGGGTTTTTCCCCGTGATCCCTATGCTAGTGATATTCAGCATGGTATTGCCAGTGTTAGTCAGAGTAACCGTCTGTGACGCACTCGGCGTATTCACGGGCAGGCTCCCAAACGGCAGAGTCGTCGAAGAAAAGCCAACCGCAGGTGCAGAAGGGCTGGGGGTCGTCCCAGTGCCAGTGCCGGAAAGTTTAATAGTCTGGGGGCTGGGTTTGGCATTGTCGGCGACGCTGAGAGTGGCGTTTCGGCTGCCACTGGCATTGGGCTTGAAGGTGATTCGAATAGTGCATGCGGCCCCCGCTGCCAGCGTACTATGGCAAGTATTGGTTTGCGCAAAATCGCTGGCATTGGTTCCCGTGATTGCCACCGAAGTAATGCTCAAGGCACTCGTGCCAGTGCTTCTTAGAGTGGCGGTCTGTCCACCGCTGCTTTTGCCAATGGCGACGCTCCCAAACGAGAAACTGCCAGGATAGATGCTTGCCGTCGCCGCGGCAAAGCACCACCTAGTAGGAGCGCAGATAATGGCCAGGGCTATGAGCGCCGCCAGCCGGGCCGCCGCCCTCATTCCTTCTGATGTCAGCACTCGCCGTTCGAGGCAAGATGACTTCAGGAAGCCCGCCGTGACAATCAGAGATGAAGATTTGGAGGAAGGACTGGATTCACGCTTCTTAGAGATGGCAACCATACTGTTTGTGACCTCGCGTGTTTGTAGGAGCTTGTGGATTGGATTCATCCCAGAAGGTACGGACATGCCTCCTCCGCCACCAGACGCGGATGGGGGTCCACACATTCCCTCGTGCCGCCCGACTTATATTTGTCTCTACAAGCTTGTCAGTCCTAGCCTTTCGCTGACTAAGCAAGGAGCTTTAGTGTGTGAAAATCTGATGTCGTGTGTAACTACCTCTCAGATTCTACCATTGTCTGCATGTGGGAGCACACTGAAAACTCAGCGGTTGAAAACTCAGCGGTTATTTTCCCCGAATGCTCATCTCGAGAAACAGCCTGGGCAAGAAGCCGCAAGTAACAAATCATCTCCTATCCCGCATCCCTGTTAAAGGTCCAGCACAGCGCTAGAAATTCCTTATTGGCCACTCAGTTCGCCGCGCCTGAGGTTTTGAGGACCAGCACCCAGTCAGGGTCTCCGTCGTGGTTGTTTCCAGGCGAGGTGAAGCGTTGCGTTCCGCTGTTCGCATACGGCGAACCGTTGATCACCTCATACGTCCCTTGGCTCGGATCGTACCACTCCGCCGTCACCGCCGAATTGAACTTCGTCATGTCTACCGTCAGCGTCGTCGCCACCGGACAGTATGTTATCGCCGTCGTCGATCCGTCCCACCCCGTCGTGCAATAGCTCGCCCTAGTCAGATCTTCATTCGTCCCGTCCGCACTTCCGTATCCTGCCGTCACCACCTCATACGATTGATCCGGAACCAAAGCCCACCATGCCACGCTCTTAAACAGACCATTGATGTACTGAATCTCCATCGCCCCCGGACTGTCCAGGTACGACGCCCAGCCCGAAGCGAAGCTCCAGGTATAATGGTTCCCGTAAAGTTGTCCCGTCCCCCCGCTCAGCAACGTCCAGTAGGCCTGCTCCCTCAAAACATAGGCCCCCGCCGGCTCAGGTAAACTGCCGGTGTTATTCTCGTACTCGTAATTCGCCTCCCCAAGAATTACCGGCAGTGTCGGCGTACTGTTGTACGCTTCCAGCACCTGCCCATAGGTCTCATCATAGGTGTACGCCAAATCCAGCGTTAGAACATTACTCAGCGTGCTGTCCTGGTTCGAGTAGCTGGCGTTGAGCTCCACGGTTTGCAGATGGTTGGGATCCGCGCTCGCAATCCCCAACATCACCTGGTGCACCAGATTGTTATCGCTCCCACTGCTGCTCCAGGTCTGAAAATCATTCCCGCTCATCCACACCAGGTTGGCAAAGTTCTTGTAACGATTCCCCAAGTACACTCCATAGTTGTAGGCGTTGCTCGCCCCGTTCTTCTCCAGCGTGACCAGCCACCCCCCCGTCTCGATCGGATCCAGAAAAACTACCAAACCGTACGACGCCGCCAGGTTCAGCATCCCATCCACCTCGGCAAAGTAGGCGCTGTCGGGTGTGCCAAGATTATAATTCGCCGGCGACGAACCGCTCGTGAACGGAACCGTCCCATCGTAGGCCGTCCCCTGCGCATTGCACCCCGTGTAAGTCGTACAGAGAAGATTGACCCAGAGAGCATTGAAACCCCGCGCCTGCCGGTCTGCCATGTAGGTGGCCATCTGGCTCGCAGCCAGTTTCCCCATTATCGATTGCGGCGAGTCCCCCATCAGCAGAAAGGCCGTCCCGTTCTGGTCCACCAGATAGCGACCATTCGAACTCGCCTTCAGCGGCAGCACCAGCGCCCCCGTGCCCGCTCCCGTCCCCTCCAGATTCACCGTCTGCGGACTCCCGCTGGCGTTGTCGCTGACCCCCACCTGTGCACTGCGGCTGCCACTGGCCGTCGGCTTGAAGGTAACGCTGATGGTACACTTGCCCCCGGCCGCGAGACTGCTCTCACAGTTATTTGTCTGAGTGAAGTCGCCGGAATTGGCACCAGTGATGGCGATCCCGGAAATGTTGAGTGGGGCGTTGCCGGTATTGGAAAGCGACACACTCTGCGGGGCGCTGGTCGAGCCACTCTCAACCTGTGGGAAAGCTAGGCTTGAGGCCGAGAGGCTTACGTTGGGTGCTGTGGCCGGCGTTGTGCCGCCTCCGCCGCCACTTCCGCCGCAGCCGGACAGAAACCCCAAGCTGATCACAGCCGCAACAAGATAGCGCACCCCTGCGGAGGCCAAGCATATGGTGGGTTTTAGGAACATACAACCGGAGAGAGGATGCTGATGACTAGGCGGGCGAATACAGACCACTTTCCATGAGAAGCGAAGTCTGCCTTTCATAGGTTGGCAACTTCAGATTGCACCTCGCTTTCCGGCGCGATTTCGGCTCCCGCGGGCTTGGGGCCGTTCGCGTTTCTGTCACCCCAGGTAAATTTCCTGTTTAACTCGTAGTTGAAAACCGTCCCAACCAGGATGGAAACGAGCTGAAACCCAAGTGCGAGGATGCAGGACTCCCGGTTTTTGTGAGTGGCATCGATGAAGGTGCGATAGGCACCTGTAAGGCCAGCAAAGGTTAGTGTCGATACAGACATTCCGAGCAGGGAGAATCCCAGGTATGTCGCGTAGCCTCGCAAGAGGGACCAACCGCGGTCCCCTCGGTCAACAAACGTCCACGCGTTATTCAGAATGTAGTTCGTGAAGTTCGCGAAGAGCGTGGCCAGTGCGGAAATTCGCCAATCGGGCAGCCCGAGTAGAGTCGCCAACCCCAGAAATGAGCAGAGATTGACGACAGTGCCGAAAGCGCCTACGATTCCAAACTTGATGAAGCGAACCGACATGTAGCGGCTAACCGAGGATAGCCTCCAAAGTTGTCCCAGGTACTGGAAAACAACCTTCGAAGACAGTTTTGATCGACCAGCAGCTCGCTCCCGAAACGTGTAGGGGATCTCGTCAATCTTTGAGATCCCCAACCTCGCGATGATCTCCAACAATATTTTAAAGCCGCCCGAGTCAAGCTGCTTATGAATGCGTAGGAAATGGGCGCGTGGCAAAAAGAAATAGCCGGACATCGGGTCCGTCAGTTCTACACCAATAAAAGTCCGGGCCAGCTTGGTGGCTACCCAGGATTGGAGGCGCCTAATGGCTTTCCACGTTCCCGTGCCTCCTCCTTCAACGTATCGGCTGCCAACTGCGATTTCCGCACCGGCGTCCAGGGCTGCTATCATCTGCGGCAGAATTGCAGGATCGTGTTGAAGGTCAGCGTCGATGACACCGACATAGTCACTCGATGACGACAGGAATCCATCCACCACCGCTCGGCTGAGCCCGCGAAACTTGGTCCGACGAATAACACGGAGGCGTGGATTCGCCTTCGCCAATTCTGTAGCACGAGCACAGGTGCCATCAGGCGAGTCATCGTCGGCAATGAGAAGTTCGTAGTCGATCTCCGACATTGCCTTCTCCACTTCATGGACGAGGCGAGGAACGTTTTCCGCTTCGTTATACGTCGGAGAAACCACAGTTACTTTCATCCAATTCACCCGCTACGGAGAATTAGAGTTGCGAGTAGCTGACCCGAAAGACCGCTACGGAATCGGGCGGACGAACATAACTGATTCGAAACCCGCAAGCGGTCGCAACCCACACTTAGGCACTGGTCTGTGACTCGCAGGTGTCCAGCTTCCGCCTCACCCAGCACTTGCAACGCACCGTCGCTTTTACCGCCGTTTGGCCCGGCACAATCCGTGTTTAGAGTAATCAGGACAGGAGTTTAATCAGACTACTTTCTTCGCGAAGCTGAGTCTGCCTCTGGTGACGACCGTACCGTCCACGGTCGCGGTTCCTTCCACCAGAGCGGCCTCACCGGTCATCTTCACGATATTCACTTCCAGAATCATCGTGTGGCCAGGGTGCACGCCGACCAGGAATCTCATATCGTTGACGGCGGCCAGCACCAGGAACTCGCGCTCACTGACGCCCTTGCCCGTGGTCTGGCTGAAGAGGATGGAAGCGCACTGTCCGATGGCTTCAATAATCATTGTCCCCGGCATAATCGAATAATCAGGAAAATGCCCAAGGAATTGGATCTCATTGCCGGTAACATTCTTCACGGCCTTGATGCTCTTGCCCGGCTCGAGTTCCAAGACTCTATCGACCATGATGAGGGGGAAACGCTGCCGGAGGTAGGTCTTGACTTCCTCGAAGGTCATTGTCATGTGGATGCCTCGGACGTACGGGCCGAAAGGGGGTTAGCGCCGGCGCAGAACCATAGCCACGGCGCGCGGCAGGAATCGAGTGCCGGGAAGCGGCGTGCTGGCGTCGCTCACTAGCCGCGTCACGCGCAAGCCAACCTCTTCCGCCATCCTAAGGGGCTCGCTTTCGTGATTATATTCGTAGATGTGGTCACGCTGCGCGGACTCGATGGCCGTGCTGAAGAAAACCAGGCCGTCCTTGGCCAGAAGGTGCGAGATGGCTCGGAAGAGCGGGCGGGGGTCTACCAGGTGCTCCGCCACCATGGCGGCAATGATTCCCTGATATTGGCCACCTTGGTTCTCGCCGTCAATGGCCAGCGCGTCCTTGACCTCGAACTTGACTCGCCCCGCATGTCCCGAAGCCTCAAGAATCCGATTAGCGACGGCAACCGCCGGCGGGCTGATATCGAATCCTTCAAGCTGCAGGTCGGATCGTTCTTCTGCAGCAAGCAAGCTGAGCACGCCGTGTCCCGAGGCTAATTCCAGTACCTTGGCGCCCGGCTGCAGCGCTTTCACAAATTGATTCTTATAGAGCGCAATGTGATCGACCATGGAGGGCCAATACGGGTAGATGAGGATAGCCGCCCACATGTAGGGGACCATGTACCCTTCGTCCTCGTAGACTTCCGAAACCACATCGGTCAGAGCTTGTGGCGCGTACTTGCCGGCCTGCTCGTAGACTTGCTGCTCCTTCGCAACTCCCAGGCAATACCGGGCGTAACCACGCGCCGCATCTTCGAACGCCTTGTCGCCGTAAGCGGCCTGTGCCCAGCGAGCCAGAGGGTCGAGCACCCACGAACAGAGATCGGTGTGAGCTTCAAAATTGGCCCGGACAGAGGGTGCAAACATCTTTGCCTTGCGGTCCAGCGCTTCCATAAATGTGAGGGCGTCTGCCATTAGTTTGGTCCTTCCAAGATTTATTCATCCCATCGAGGGCACGTGCCGAACCACACGCGTCATGGGCCTGATGAGGTCAACACCGTCCCAGGGCGGCGCAAAAACGTGCATGCGGCCCAGCTTCACGATTCGATCCACGCCTCGGCGCGCCGCGGCCGACGCGACCTTCTCTTCTTTTTGCGGATCAGCCATAGCGAGGCCAAGCGTTTGCACGTTGCCGTCGAACTTCGCGAGCGGCTCAAGCAGGTCATCGACTTCGAGAACGGTCAGAGTTTTTCCCTGGGTTGGCTGGGGGATTTCCGCCCCCCGGCCGACGAGGATCGTCCAATTCGGCCCGGGTGAGAAGACAGCGCCACGGGCGACATCATCCAGCAACCAGGATGCGCGGGCCTGGCAAATGGCGGTCGTCAAGCTGCCGGCGATGCCCTGCCGCGGATGCATGCGGTCTTCGGTTTCAAATGCCGCCCTAAGCGATTGCACGAACTCATCGATGGAACGACCGGCCTGCTTTTCGAGAAAGAGCACCTGCGGCGATGAGCACGCCTGTTGATCAAACTGCCAGACGTCCCGCGCAATGCGCAAGCACCATGCGTTCCGTTCCTCGATGTTGCACCAGGAATCAGCATCCATCGCGGCGGCCGAAATTCGAGGGCCGAAAATCGCCAGCCGGGTCCAATGCGGAAAAGGCAGGCTACGGACCTCGAGGACAGCCTCCGCACCTCCCCACACCATGGCGCCGTCGACGGCGCGCGCCATGGCTTCCTGCAGGTCACGCCGGGCGTGGTCGAAAACAAGCAATCGCACGCGGCCCGTCAACAACCCCTGGCGGTCGCACTGCTCCAGCTTGGCGATGATCCGCCGGGTGAGTTCGTCCAGCCCGCTGGGAACGCGCACGAGACACGCATTGCCACCCACGAGCGCGCAGGTCATGGAGAGGATCGGCTGGATCTCCACGTTGCCGGCAGGCCAGTGGCCGGTCACACCGAGCGGGAAGGGCTTGAGCCTCGCCCGGCCATCCTCCATCCACTCGCCATCGAGCGCCCTGGCTCCCAACTCCCGGATAATGATGGGCTCGAGAGTCCCGCGCCGCAGCCACATGCGCAGGAACTGGACGCCGGGGATGTCCGCAGTGTCACGTTCTCCCAGGGCCGCAGCCCAGGCCTCGAAAACCCCCAGTACCATGTTCGGCGTGATTTCAACCGCACTCACGCGCTCGCGCAGCTCGCCGGCCGCAGCCGAGATCTCCTCGGGCTTGTCGATGCTGCGGACGAGTTCGATGGTCGATGTGGGCATGTTTCAGTTGGCCTGCTGCCGCGTCCGTTCGATGTTTCCGCAACCACGCACCTCGGACTTGGGCACGCGACCCATGAACCGGAAACTGGTTCCGCGTCTTCCGCAGCGGCATCCATCGTAAGCGACGACCTCGGCGAGATCTTCCGTAAGCAAGAGGTGCCCGGGAAAGCTGGTGGGCAATGCGCTGCACACTTGCACGATCCCCAGCCCGCCTTCCGCAACCGGTTCGAGCGTCAGCGGGTCGCGCACGATGACGTCCGCGAATGCCGGAACGTGCTTATTGCCCTCGGCACAATCGGGGTAGATCACACCCACGTTTTCGACCATGCCGTAGAAATCAATCACCCGGTCGGCCGAGCATCCGAAGACCTGCGCTAATCCCTCGTTAAAGGTCTTCTTATCGACCGCCTCCCTTTGCAGCAACTTCCAGCCGCCGCTGTGCATGATGTAGAGGTTGGGCATGTCAAGTCGAATGTCCGCGGCGCGCAAAGGCTCCACCAGGTATTTCCACAGAATGTAGGTGAAGCCATAAACCAATACTTGTGACTCGCGATGACCCTCCGCAAATTGCAGAAGCTTCTCGCGGTCCAGCACGAGATTTCCATCGTTCCCAAGCCCGAGGCAGTACGCGACCTCGCTGGCAAAAGGACGGAGGCCCTGTATGGCGGCGCCCCGTGCCCCTAGTTCCGGCCCGACTCCCACGGAGGTGGGCACATCGACGACGAGGTAAGGTCTCCGCTCCGGACCGATGAAATCCTGTGCAATGGCCACGGCGCCCTTGGTCATGCGCCTGGATGTCGAGGAATCGAGCGCGATCCTGCTGGGAGTCTGCCCCGTCGTGGAGCTCGAGGTCAGCGTCCGCTTGATGTCGCCCGGATCGACCAGCAGCAACGGCGGCTGAGCCTTCAGGAGCCCCACCGGCAAGTAGGGGAGATCGGCGACCCTTTTCGCGGAATACGGGTCCGTAGGCCAGTGCTCGACGTAATTTCGGAACCCTGCATTTCTCGAGCACGCGTACTCCAGCTCATCCCTAAGCAGCCTGAGAAATATAGCTTGTTGCTCCTCAGGGGCAAGGCCGTAAGGGGGGATGGCCAGCAACCGGTCGATCCGCTGTGCAAGCTCGTCCATGGCTTCAAATCGCTTTGGGCAGGGAGGCTCGGGACACTTTTCCGCGGGCTGTTTTGGGAATTTCAGGAACGAGCTTTATCGACTCACAGGTCCAGTGCGTGGGCAAGCTCCAGCGCACTCGGTCAACAACTCCGTCCGCATCCTTGTTCGGCACGATATACAAAGCCAGAGCCTCTCCGCTTTCCGGGTGGGGGACAGCCGCCGCAGCGCATTCATAGACGCCAGGAACCGCCGCCACTTTCGCCTCGACTTCGGCGAAGCTCACACGAACTCCGCGCATCTTGAGGAAGGTGCCTTTACGTCCCACAATCCAGATGTATCCGTCCTCATCCAGGCGGGCCACATCTCCCGTATGCAGCCAGCCGTCCCGGAAAGCGCGGCGTGTCTCCTCCACCTCGCCCAGGTACCCCAAGGTGATCGAGGGTCCGCTTACAATAAGCTCACCGGACTGGCCGTCGGGCAATTCCCTGCCCTCCTCGTCGACAATGCGCAGCGTAAGGTTGTCCAAGGGGCGTCCGGCGCTGCCCAACTTTTCTTCGAGCCGGTCCGGGTCGAGGCATGAGATGCGGGCGGTCGCTTCCGTTTGACCGTACATGACGTAGAACTTTGAGGTCGGAACGGCGGCGCGCATTTCTGCCACGCGTTGAGGCGCAAGCGGGCCTCCCGCCTGCAAAAACCGTCGAAGCGTGGGCATCGGAATTGAACGGAGGTTCGACCGGTGCAGGAGGATGTTGTAAACCGTCGGGACTCCTGCGAACGTCGTGCACTCGTACTGGCCGATCGCGCGCAAGACTTTGTCCGGGAACATGAATCGGCGATCAAAGACCACGCCTCCGCCTTGGTACAAATGGGTGTGGACGACGCTCGCACCGAAGCAGTAGCTGAGGGGGAGGATGAGCATCGCGCGCTCATCGTTCTGAAGACCTTGACTTCGGATGATGGCTTGCGTATTGGCGGTCAGATTCTCGTGACTGACCATGACAAAACGCGGCACGCCCATGGAACCCGAAGTCGCCACCAATACTGCAAGATCGCTCGGCTCGCAGGAGGCGGGCGGTATCGGCTCGGCCCCCTTCCCTTCGAGGTAACCGTGCAGAGCCAGAAGACCGGCGGCGTCAGTTATCCCCTCGATCTGCGCCTCTTTCTCAGTCCATAGCGCTCGCGCGCCCGTTCCTTTCACGAACCCCGGGAGGGTCGAAATCAGAACCCCCTCCTCGATAGGGATAGGCACCAGCCCCGCGTACAAAGCCCCCAGGTAAGCAACGCTGCTGGGAGGAGACAGCACACAACCGATAAGGATGCGATCGCCAGCTTTCAATCCCGCCGCGAGCAGGCCGGCACCGAAATTGAAAATGAGTTGAGGAAGATCGCCGGGAAGAACCGTCTCACCTGTGGAAGCATCAATCAGGCAGGAACGCTTCCCCAGCGCCGCCACGATCTGTCCGGCAAAGTTGTGTGCAGGGCTACCCGCCATCCGCTCCTCTTCTATCCTTTCGAACTGACGATCCGCACGATCTCACGCACGTTTTCCATCTCCATCAGATCGTCGACATCGAGATGGATGCCAAATGCTTGCTCCAACCTGCTTGCCAAGTCCAGGTGCCCAACCGAATCCCAGGCCGGCACATCACTTGGGGTGGTCTCCAAAGAAATGACCTGTGTGTCTACTCCAAATGCCTGGTGGAAGACCTCCTGGACTCTGGTCAAAACGTTTTCCATTCCCTTTGCTCCCCTGACTGAAGATATTGAATCAACTCAGCACAGCCTCTTGAACCCTGATTTAGTTTGGGAAACGCCGACTCTCCACTTACGATTAGAAACCACTCAACTCTCTGGTACCTATCATCCCACAATCCCGGCTCCGCCGTCCACTACTAGTGCGTGGCCTACGATTCCTGACGCTGCTTCTGAACAGAGAAACTGGGCGGCCCAGGCGACCTCTTCGGGGGTTACCAGTCGCTCAATCGGTGTGCGGCGAATTGCGGCAGCAAGCCGGTTTTCTGCGTCCGGAAGTGTTTTCCAGACTTCGGTCGCCACCGCCCCGGGCACCAGGATGTTCACGCGAATCCCCCGCGGCGCCAACTCGACTGCGAAATGCCTCGCCAGCGCTTCGAGCGCACCCTTGGACGACCCGACCAAAGAATAGTGGGGCAAGGCACGCTGGCCTCCCATTGAACTGACCGCCAAAACGCTGGCCCGTTCTGCGAACCGGCTCAGAAGAGCCTTGGTCAATTCGAAAAAGGCGCGCACGTTGAGTGAAAAGATAAAGTCAAAGTGGCGTGTCGTAAGCTCGGGGAAAGCGCGATGCGCTCCAGTGGCCGCACAATGGACAAGCCCAGTAAGCGGCGTGCCGCCATCTTGAATAGCCCTCTCGACTTGTTCCAGCCCCTGGGGAGTGGTGATATCGGCCCGACAGAGTTGGATGGACAATCCCTCACGCTCGGCCGCGGCCTTCAAATCATCTGCCGATTTTTGGTCCCGCACGAAGTTCGCGATCACAGAGGCCCCTGCCGCTGCGAAACGCAGTGAGATCGCCCGGCCAATTCCTCGCGTACCACCGGTGACGAGCACTCCGCCTGAAAGAGCAAGTAGGTTATCCATAGAACTGTCTCATAAGGCTGTGGATGGGCTCAGAAGCGAACCGTCTTCCTTTTCACTAAGATTCCGACGGGAAGCAGTCAACTACCTTAGTTCCAATTTTTAGACCCGCTCCCTCGGCGAGCCATCCAATGCGGTCCTTCCTTTCCATAAACATTCCGGCTTCGTTCCCTCAACTTCCCTGAGCTGAAAAGTCGAGAGTCCGGCGACGAAGAATAGAACCTATGTTCTGGATCGCCGCTTGCCCGGTGGCGCGGTGCATCCCCTGTGGGATACTCGCTTCCCTTGCGGAATCCTCGGGAACGGGTTAAAGCGGTGGATTAAGCCCCTCCATCTCTTTCCCGGCAGAGGCTGACCGGCCGGCTCGCTTCAACTCAAGAATCCTCCCTCAAAACCTCCGGACAGGCCTGAGCGCGGGCCCACCGTTCACGCGCCAAGATGCGGGCTTCGATCGCGTGGCCGCGGAAGTAATTGAAGTACCAACGTGCTCGAAATAGGGCTTCCCGCTGGAGCAAGATACGGGCTAGGAGCATGCGGAGTCCGGCTTTGGGAATGTCGCGGAAGAGGCGCCGCGGTATACCCATCCATAACTTTGGATCCGGAGAGATACGCTGCCGTCCACGGCCGAAACGGGTCGCACGTTCCATGACCCATGCCTCCTGCATTTGCTCCGCGCGGACCAAATGCTCCACTACCGCCCCGTGGACGTGCCAAGCTCTGTGGCCTTGGTTGCAGAGCCTTAGGACGAGTTCCGTCTCGCTTCCCATCGGATAACTGGAGCCACATGGCCCGATGGAGGGACTAAAGCGAGTCCCTGACTGGAAGAGGAAGGCACGAATGGCCATATTCGGGCCAAAAACTGCATAGGGATCAACTGGCCCCTCTCTTTGTAAGGGATCGGTAATGGCGTATACCGGACCCGAGGCTACCCATTCAATCCAGGTCGGGGGCGGCAGCTCCCATCGAGGTATTACCGCACCGCCGAACACAGAATGGCCCAAGTGGGTGTCCGCGGCATTCCGCAATTGAATCAACCAATCGGTGTGGGGAAAGACATCGTCGTCAGTGAATACCGCCAAATCTCCTTCTACAAATTCGAGGCCGGTATTGAGCGCATGATTCTTCCCCAACTTGGGCTCCAACAGCGAACGCAACGGGAGGCGATGCGCAAAGGAGGCGAGGACTTGAGCCGTGTGGTCTGTGCTGCCGTTATCGACCACGATGAGTTTCCAACCTGAGGGAGGCTGCTGAAGATGGCAGTACGATTCCAGGACTTCGCGCAGAATCTCCGCGCGGTTTCTGCTCGCCATGAAGACTGTCAGCATCCTGAACGAATCTCTCGCATTGTAGCGGCCATGGTCTTTGAGCTCCGACCGCGTTTGGGAGTTCGAGTGGGACGGTCAGAGACCATCGCTACAGGAATCACAGCTTTGCGTGCCAGTCGCACCAAAAGGAGTGGAACTTGGCATCCTTGACCAGAAAGTGCCTGCTGCGATAGTACTTCAATGCCCGCTCCGCATCCGGGTAACTGATCCATCTCCCAGGCGTGCTTTCTCCCCATGGGCCGGAACTACCTAAAGGAAACTCGTGCCGAAATTTTCTCTCCAGCCTGCGCCTGGCAACCAGATGCCGAGAAATAATATCCATGCTCGGCCGGACCTTGGGCGGCACATGGTTCAACACCCTTCTTACCAAAGTGTCCACAGCGTAGTTTAGCGAAGGAGGCCGTGACAACGAGCAAAACGTATGCTGGTTGATGAGCTTGAACTTTCGATACCCCAAGCCATATAGCTGTTCCAGTATTTGCAAACCTCCCTCGAGACTGGCGCTCTTCTCGTCCAAAGGACACTCGCTTTCCACCGAAAGATAGGCCGGCAAGGAAGATCGAGAGAGGCCATCAAGGCACAACTTATCATTGCCCTCAATGTCGATCTTCAAGAAGTAGGGGATACCGTAACGCTCGATAATCGACTCGAAAGGCGCCACCGGAATCTGGATGCACTTGTGCGAGTACGAATCACGCCCGGCGATCGTCGGATAGAAGGAGTTGAACTCCGGTTTCTGCTCACAGATCCAGAAGTCTGCAGAACCCTCTTCAGCCGCGACCCCCACGTTCAAGACCGTCAAGCGGCCCGCCAGGATTTCCCGGGCGAACTTCTGGCGCGCAAGCTCGGCCAGTGTGGGGTCCGCCTCAACGGCAAGCACTCGATACCCCTGAGAAAGGTAAAACGCTGTGTCTTGGCCAACATTGGAACCCACATCAAAAATCAAATCCGGGTCCGCCGATAGGCTAGTGCGGGATCGGGGACTTGCTCCCACAACACTGGCATCTGTGCCGGATCTCATCGGTCCTCCTCACCCATGCCCCATTGACG
The DNA here is from genome assembly GCA_963770415.1 of uncultured Acidobacteriota bacterium. GTDB lineage: Bacteria > Acidobacteriota > Terriglobia > UBA7540 > UBA7540 > CAVROP01. The sequence continues at coordinate 53,158 of CAVYPU010000053.1, read as the reverse complement.
GCACCACCCCCCCAGTCGACCGCCTCAGGAAGTCTGGAAACAGCTATGTTCTCGAGCGTCTTGGGCAGAAGCCGGCAACGATTGAAAGTGCAAAGGATGACAGTGATATTCATAGGCTGCCGCGCCATTCGCCAGGGTTGCGCTCCTAGGTTCTTTCAATCCCTTTCTTGAGGGTTCACTCCCTGCCTCTGGGCTACGACGCTATGGTGACGAGGCAGGTGCATAATACTCGTCAGCTTGTCCGGCATTCAGAACCAGAGTCGCCATTCTTTGCCTGGGTAGTTCGGGCAAGGCGATAGTATTCTGTGATCTGCCCGGCTGTTGCCCAGACCCAACACCTCCAGAAGAACCGACGCTGCGGATTCAGCGCCGACACCCATCGCCATATGCGTCCAACCAGCGTGGTACTTACAAGTCTCAGTATATTCAAATAAGGCCGGGGTATTCCCAGAACGGAGGGACCTTGCCCCCATTCCCGAATCAAAGCCCTGCCATTGTCGAACCACCAAGCCAAAAAGTAGTCCTTCCGCACTCGGTTCTCAGGTACCGGGTGATAGACGACGGCAGAGGGCTCATAGCGCAATCGCGCCCCAGCCGCCAACAGCCGGCGTCCGAGCTCAGTGTCTTCACCGCGGATCTGGCTCCCCGGGCAGGGGCCCAAATCAGTTCTGAATCCCCCGAAATTCTGGAATACCTCCTTGCGAAACGCCATATTCGCTCCGGCCGGGGCCCCGTCAAGCCCAAACGGCTTATCCCCAAGATCAAAATGAGCAAGCGCTCCCCCCAAGTTGTAAGGTTCCTTGAGCCCCAGCCAAGCGGGAGGCGAAAAACCACTTTCCAAAAGTATTCGTCCTCCCGTCCCCACCCACTCCCCATCCTCCAGGGGCGCCGTTAGGCAATGCAGCCAGGTCGGCTCGACAATCACATCATCATCCACGAATGCCAAGATATCACCCTTGGCCTCGCGGATCCCAGTGTTGAGAGCAAAGGACTTCCCTGGCTGCGCCTCGAACAAGTAGCGGAAACGTCCAGGTTGTCTCCGGCAAAAGTCCTCCACCACCTCCCGCGTCTGATCCGTTGAGTTGTTGTCCACCACCAGGACTTCCCATCCGAGGGAGCCCGGAAGCTTGGAGGCGAAAACGCTCTCAAGCGTCTTAGATAGGCTACGGCAACGGTTATAGGTGCACAGAATGACGGAGATATTCAAAGTTCGTCCCAAGCTACCAGAGATACCGGACAAATTACTTGCAGATACCCGACGAGCGCGCAATTCCCTACTCGGAGGTCAGCACCAGAGCCCAATCACGCGCCCCCCCACTGTTCAAACCCGGCGTCACGAACGATTGGACGCTCTGATTTGGAAATGGAGCCCCCTCAACTGTTTGGTACTCACCGCTCGTAGGGTCATACCAGCGAGCCGTCGTAGCACCTTGCATCTTGTCCATTCTCACCTTCAATGTCGTCGATCTCGGGCAGTAAGTGATGGCCAGCGAACCATCGGGCACCCACGCTGTCGTGCAATAATCAGCCGTATTCAAGGTGGTACTGTATTCGCGATAGGATCCGTAGCCACCGATTACCAACTCATGGCGGTTGTCAGGCACCAGTCCCCACCAGGGACGCGCCAGGAAGAGCCCACTCACAAATTCCAGCTCCGTCGTACCCCGGGTATCTAGGGCACTTCGATCGCCCCACGTTGACGTCCATGTGTAGCGGCTGCCGTATAGCTGGCCAGCGGCGCCACTCAATAGAGTCCAATACTCCTGGCGCCGCAAGTTGCTCAAAGATCCCCCATCGGTATTGCCGTTGTGCTCAAATTCATAGTTTGCTTCCAGCATTACAACCGGCATGGCGACGCTGTCATATGCCTTCAAAACGTAATCGTACGTCTCATAGTAGGTATATACGCCGTTATAACCTATGAGTGGGGCAAGGGCTTGGTCCTGACTTGAGTAACTCCGCAGGAAATCCAGTTCAACAGACTGCAAGTGCTGGGTGTCGGCCGAGGCAATTCCTGCCATCACCTGCCGAACCAAGCTGTTATGCATTGGGTTGGTCCGCCAGGTTTGGAAATCATTCCCACTCAACCACAACAAATTCGGGAAGGATCTATATCTGTTGCCCACGTAGACACCATAGTTGAAGGCCTTTTCCAGTCCGTTGTTCTCCAGTGTCTTCAGCCAACCGCTAGTCTCGATTGGATCCAGTAGCACGACGATGTCATTTTGTGCCGCCAGGCGGACCATGGCGTCTGCACGAGCGAAATAGTCGGGGCTAGGGGAGGAAAGATCGTACGTTTCCGTCGAGTCGCCACGGAGAAAAGGACGAAGGCCATCGTTAGTGGCGCCGTTGGCGTTGCAACCGGTCAACGCATTGCAGAGCAGATTGATCCAAGCAGCATTGAATCCATGGGCCCTTCTGTCGGCAAAATAAGTGGCGGCTCGCGACTCAGTCAACCTGCCGATTAGCGACTGGGGAGCGTCGCCGACAAGCAGAAAGGGGACATCGTCCTGAGTTAGGAAATAGCGCCTGTTCGAGCTGGCCTTAAGCGGAAACCGTGGGCGCGGAGGGAAGGATGGAGGCAGAGCCACCCGGTCCAACGCTGGCTTAGAGCGGGACTGCCTCTGATTGACCGTGGAGACAAACCACGTTGACGCCACAAGCAAAGAAGCGCAGAAAATCAAAAGCAACAGACGAAAGGTTGAGGCATAATGCACTGAGGTTTCCGTTCCTCGCTACCACCCTTTTGGCACGGCGCCAGGCCCTGTGACGGAGGACCGCGACGGGCGAGCGTGCATGGGAAAGAGTATGACATCTCCGCCTACTTCAACCGGCTCACCAACGGCGATCTGCCGCGCATAAGCATAGTATTCCCCAACTCGCTGGTTTGTGAATGGGGGCGCTAAAGCTTCCTTGTTCTGAAAGACAACCAAATCCGAGTTACGGATTGATCGCAAGTCCTCGTCGATCGGCACACCCGAGACGGCGCGATATGCCAAACTATCCACCTCGAGAGGAGGCCTGGGGGGCGCCACAGCTTCCGAAAGCAAAACCAATTGCAGGTTGAGCGTAGGTCCGTCGGTCGCGAGGAGAACCCGCGTGGCATCACTTCGGCGAGCCTCGGCGAGGACTGCGTCCGCTCGATTTATACACTGCCGGTTCATACGGTGCTCCATCGCCAATCCCGCCACTGTCAGGCTAAGGAATACCAAGAGCGCTGCGCCAACCGCTTGCCTTCTGGAAGCCAGGCAGGTTCTGCCCGAAACAAGCAACCCGAGCAAGAATGGCGGCGCGATGATTAAAGGAAATAAAAGGCGAAGCTCACGGTTCTTGCTGGCTAAACCGACTATGCCATAACTAGCCAAAATCAGCACGGGCAGCAGGTCAACCTTCCTCTTCATGGCAAGAGGCTTGACGAAAAGGTACAAGACGCAAATAACGACGAAAGCGCCTGACATCGCCAGCCCGGGAACATCTCGAATCATGTTGCGTAGAAACCCGACGAAAGGCACATAGTAGTATGGTGCATCACGGCCGAACGAAGCTGCCCAACCGTTACGCAACGACGGCAACCCATAAAACAGCCAATAGATGGCGACCGGGACTGAACAGAGGCTTAGCGAAGCAAGCGCAACGAGAGCGCTTCTGATTCCAGCCGTGCGGGTGCGTACAGCAAGAAGGATAGGGACGACCAGAACGAGAAAATAAAAAAAGCTCACTTTGGTAATACAGCCGACGAGTAAGACCGTCGCCCATTGCAGGCCGCGCAGCAAAGCGCCTCGATCCGAGAGATCATGGAACGTTGATTCGTAAGGAATGAGGAGCACTGCCGCCAACACATTCCAAGCAAAGAGTGAATCTGCCATGAAGCCAGTTGCATAGGTATGCGCCTCCGATGTGGTTGGGTATGGTCCCAACGCCGCGAAAAGACACAGGCTAGCCACGACGAGCAGATGCGGTTTCAAGCCCGCACAGAGCATCAAGTATAGAGATAGGGCGACAAAAAAAGATGTAAGGCCATTCAAAGTCAGGAAGCACTTTCCTGCCGACCCCCAGGAAGATATGGGGCCCCACGGCAGGCCCAATAACGTCATCACGGGGGGGCGTATACTGCGCATCGCAGTTCCTAGCCCGTGAATATCACCGGCCCAAAAGGCCCGACTGGCGTTTATTGACCGGGTTAAATAGTCCGCGTCATCCCACCGACAAGTGTAGGGTTGGTAGCTTATGACTGTGGGGCCCACACATAGTGCGAATGCTCCGACCCAGAGCAAAAGCTGCCTCTCGCGTAGGAATTCAGACACCTCTGTGATCCTCAACCAGCGCGCCATCGTAACCCAAGCTCAACACGCCGACTAAAGCGTGGTGGCTATTCTAAGCACCTCGATATTCGCTCTCGTACCCCAAGCCCCAATCGAGCTTCGTGCCGACTGGGAAAGGATCGCGGGAATTGATGCCAATACCATAAGTGTGGGCTACTCTGCCACCAAAATAAACTGAATTTGTGCCCCGCGAAGAAGTCATCAATGCCAAGGAGTTGCCCTTTCCGAGCGGTAAATAGTAATCTCCTGACCACTGGGTGAGCCAGCATCGTAAATCAACTTAGCGCGGCTGTCACGGATTCCGTGTTTAACCCAGTCGAGTACTTCTGGATAATCCGACGTGAAATGAGAGTCGACGACAATGAAATCCACGCGTTTGGAATCAATGTACCGTAACGCCCGCGCCGAATCGGCGTAGGGCAACCCGATAAGCGTACCTTGGGCATAATAGGTGAAAATGGGGTTCGCCGCAGCGATCCGTTTGGGCCCCGGATCATGTTGCTTCAACCAGATCCCCGCAGTTTTGATATCGGCAAAACTCGCCTGTTCGCTCGCAAAAAACCAATTGGCCCGAGTGCCCGCATAGGCCACAACACAAATCGTAAGAAGCAAGATCACTTCCACGGCAAAGCCTGTAGTGCGAGGCGCTGGCAGAAATCGTCCCTTCAGAGAACACACCAAGTCGCGCGCCCACCCCCCCAATTCCCCAACCCCTTTGGCTACCCAAATCACCTCAAAGGGAATCAAAGGGAGAATAAACCGGAATGATGCCTCGGGAGCGGTGAGAACCAGAAGGAATACCGAAAGCATCATGCACGCGATGATCGCCTCGTGGAACAAACGCCGCCGGGTCCATGGCTCACGAAACAATCCAATTATCACCAAGACCAGGGGCAACCCTCCCCCAAAGGCGCCGTCACGCAGGAGTCGAAACGTCGCGTCTCGGTTACGTTGGGCATTCGCCAACATGGTTCGGGCCTTGTCGGCAATGGAGTGGGGGTAGGGCGTCTGCGCTACAAAGCGGAACGGATCCAACTCAGGCCCGGCAACGGTCGAGTCTGGAGCCAGGCCGAAGGCCGCCTCACTGAATCCCATGCCCAACCTGAGCCTATACGCCATCGTGTAATTGATGTTCCACTTCCCTTCCAGGCGAACCTTCCCCGACTTGGCGTAGAGAAAACCTATGTAAGGCGCCGCAATCAGCAGAAAGATCCCCGCTATGATCGCCATTCCCCGTGCGGCCACCCGCATGGAGACCCGCCCCACAGCAGCACCGGCCCCCAGCGCGGCTGCGAAAAACACAGAATAGGCGAACGCTTCAGGCCGGCACAAATAAGCCAGCGACAAGCATACGCTCAACAGGATGTAGTCCCGGTAACTACCAGATTCCAAAGCGGATATCCCGAAATAAACACCCCCTAGAAATAAAGGGAGATAGACGTCCTCATTGTAGATCGAACCTGAAAGCGCGATAAACAATGGATGAAATGCCAGCAACGTGGCACTGATATACGCCACCCGGTCACCGTAGATGCGGCGGGCGATGAAGAATAGAGGGACGATGAGTAGGGTGCCAAGAATCAGGGTAACGAGATGAGCCGCCAACTCTGCGTCTCTGACCAACAAGTCGAGCCCCGCGGTCAAGACGGAGAATAATGGCGGGTACATGGTTTCGGGGCCTTCGAAGTTTCCCGCAAGTCCCCTACCGGCCACCAGGTTCTGCGCCATTCGCACATACTCCGCCCCTTCACCACTGATTACCGGAGCATCTTTCACCATCCACAGGAGGCGGAGGAAAAATCCAAGACTCAGCAAAAGCAAGAGTAGCTTATAGTCTCCCCTTGCCCTCACCTTACCCAAGAAGGCCGAACTCGAATTCTGAAGCTCTGTTGACGAATTCATTATTTCATATCAGTGGGTGTCCCAATCTCGCCGGTGGTGAGTCGCTGAGACTTCAGGTGAACTTGAGAGTTCACGTGCTATATCGTGACCTGGCCCCCATGCGGAAGGACAGGTTGGCGTGGCCATACATGTGCAAGTGAGAGGTATGCTCGCGCCAGTGACTCAGGATTGAGTTCTTGCCATCGGACGAATAGAAATACCGGTTACCTCCGCAGTCCGAAAAGGCTCCCATTCAACGGCACATCTCACACAGGCCGGCAGGGTCGGAGGCATGCCGGACGGGTGCTAAAAGCTCATCTCGCTGAACTCACAGTTCGCGTCAAAGATAGACCTGCCGACTTGAGCACACCGGCGACACGCTCGGCGATCGCTCCGTCTGTCAGGCCGTGGTGGGACCGCATATATTCCTGACTACCGATGTGAGGCGAGAACTCGGGGGGAATTCCGATTCTCCTGAACAAAACTTTGTTCCCGTCCGACTCGGCCAACACCTCGGAAACCGCGCTGCCCAATCCGCCGAAGATGCTGTGCTCTTCGACAGTAAAGATCGCCTGAGTCTCGCGCGCTGCCGCCAGAACCGCTTCCGTGTCGAGAGGGCGCAGCGTATGCATACTTAGGACTCTGGTTTCGATTCCCTCTTTTGCCAGACGCTCGGCCGCGCGTACTGTGGGCAGAAGAATGCCGCCCGTGGATATCAGCGTAGCATCTCTCCCGTCTCGCATGAGTATGGCTTTGCCAATCTGGAAGTCGATGGGCGCTTGGTGCACAGTCGGTTCCCCAGCTTTGCCCAGGCGCAGATAGCACGGCCCCGGATAGTCCTTGACCGCCCGAGTCGCCGCACGGGTTTCCACTGGATCCCCGGGGGCGATAACCATCATTCCCGGCAGCGCTCGCATCACAGCCAGGTCCTCGGTGGCGTGGTGGGTGGGACCCATCGATCCATACGCAAACCCTCCGCCGACACAGATTATCTTGACATTCGCGTTGTGGTAACAGACGTCGTTGCGAATATGCTCCAGGCAGCGTAAGGTCGGGAAATTCCCCAGTGAGTAAGTGAAAGCTATCTTGCCGCTGAGCGCCATTCCAGTGGCAAGACCGGTCATGTTTTCTTCCGCTACCCCTGCGTTAATAAACTGACGGGGCAACTGCTCCATGAATGGGGTGACCACTCCGAATCCCAGATCGCCCGTAATGAAAACAACGCGCTCATCCTGTTTGGCGAGCTCTAGCAGGGTTTCAACACAAGCGTTTCTCATTGTCTCTACTCCAATTCCGCCAAGGCCTTAACCATGTAGTCCCCCACTGGGGCACGATAATGCCATAAAAGTGTGTTTTCCATGAAGCTTACGCCCTTGCCCTTGATGGTATGGGCTACAATGCAACTAGGCTGATCGGCCTCAAAAGGAACCTTGAGCAAGGCGTCCTCAACGGCGGGAACGTCATGCCCATTCAGTTCGCGAGTCGCCCAACGGAAGGCTCGCCACTTATCTGCCAGCGGGTCAAGGTCGAGCACTTCTTTCACCGTCCCAAAGCTTTGGATCTTATTGTAATCGACGATGACCACCAAGTTGTCGAGTTTGTGCTGGGGTGCGAACAGGGCACCCTCCCAGACAGAGCCCTCGTCGCACTCACCGTCACTGAGCAGACAAAAAACGCGAGCGGGATTGCCGTCGCGTTTGGCGGCAAGCGCCATGCCGACACCGACACCCAAGCCGTGGCCCAGACTCCCAGTAGAAAGTTCAACTCCGGGGATATGCTTGTGGGTGACATGGCCCCCGAGGAAGGAACCATCCTGATAGTAGGATTCCAGCCATTCGACTGGGAAGAAGCCGCTTTCCGCCAAGGCTGCGTAAAGGGCGGTGCAGGCGTGTCCCTTACTCATGATAAAACGGTCCCTTTCGGGCCAGTCGGGGCGCCGGGGGTCGTAGCGAAGCACTTTTCCGTAGAGAGCGGCCAGGATATCGGCTGAGGATAGGGCCGACCCGATGCAGGACGCATTCGCTTTTCCCGTCATTCGAATGCAATGCTGACGGATGGTTTTTGCAAATTCAGAAGTACTCCGTTGGTTCAAGGTGTCCACCTCCCTGTTTAACTCAGGTTGCTAAGCGAGGTCAGGCTCCGAATTCATGCGCCGCACGACGGCGTCCAGCAGTTGAGCGGCCGGCACTCCGTCGGCAACTCTGTGATCGAACGTAAGGCTCAGAACGCAAGTGTGGCCCACTGCCAGGGTCCCGCCGCGCACCACGGCGCGCTCGGAAATCCGCCCGATTCCAAGAATGACAGATTGCGGCCCAGCGAGGATGGGCGTGAAGGCGTCAATGCTGTGGCCACCCAGGTTGGTAATGCTGGCAGTGCCACCCTGGACTTCCGTGGGCCGCAGTTTGCCGGCCAGTGTTCGCTCCGTTAAGTCACGAACCGCGTGTTCAATGTCCACAAGCCGCGCTGAGTCTGCGTGATGAATCACGGGCAAGACTAAACCCCGTGGCGTCGCCACTGCGAAACCGATGTTGACGTCCTCAAGAATCACGATTGAGTCGTTCTCCACCGTAGCATTTAAATCGGGGCAGTCACGCAACGCCAGGGCAAGTAGCTTGATGAAAATGGCAGAGTAGGACGGCGGCCCGCCGGTGATTCCCGCGAGCCTTTGCCGAGCCGCCACGAGTCGATCTGCATCCGCTTCGCGCGTCAGTGTGGTCGAAGCCGCCGTGGCCAGCGTTGTCCGTAAGTGTTCAGATATGACCTGCCGAAAGCCTGCCATAGGCACTCGACGGAGAACCCGCCGATTGTCGCTGGCGGCGGTCAGTTGGGAACGCACGTCCGCTTCAACAATTCGTCCGCCGGGTCCGGTCCCTTTGACCCCGGATAGGTCAACTCCATGCTGGGCCGCCAAGCGCCGCGCCACCGGGCTTGCCACTGGACGAACCTTGCCCGGCTGAGCATATTGCTTCGAGGGGTTGCCCTGATTGTCGGGGGTGGTACGGGGCTGCGGCAACTCGCTAGTTGGCAGCGTCTCCCCCTCTGCGAGGATATAACCCATGAGATCTTCTACTCGCAGGTTAGCTCCGACCCCTAACACTGGATGCAAAGCGCCGCTGGCGGGCGCAGGGACCTCGAAGGTCGTTTTCTCCGTCGTGATTTCGGCCACCGCTTCGCCGGCTTCCACCTGCTCACCCGCAGGCCGCAGCCACGACGTGAGAACGCCTTCGTCGGTATACATCCCCATCACCGGCATCACGATTTGGCGCGGCATCCCTTAGTCTCCGATCCCCATCAACTCGTGCACGGCAGAAACCACCTGGTCCGCGCGCGGGCTGTAATGAGCCTCCAAGACGGCCGAGAAGGGGACTGGCGTATCGGCCGAAGTAAGGGTCTTGATCGGCGCATCCAGGAAATCGAATCCCTTCTCTCCTACTCGCGCAGCAATATCGCGGCCCATCGATGCAGTGGGGGTATCCTCATCCACAACTATTAGCCTCCGTGTTCGCTCGACCGACTCAAGGATGGTCGTCTCGTCGAGCGGGGAAAGAGTCAGGACGTCTACAACCTCGGCATCAATGTTTTCAGCAAGCAGAGTGACCGCAGCCTCCAGGCACACGTGGGTCATGCGGCCGATGCCACAGAGCGTGACATCGCGCCCCCGGCGAGGAATATCAGCCCGGCCAATGGGCAAAGTGTAAGCCTCTTCAGGGACTGGCCCCTTTGCTGACGCCCCCAGAAACTTGTGTTCGAGCATCACGACCGGGCCATTGTCGCGGATGGCAGCAATGGTCAATCCCTTGGCATTATAGGCCGTGGAAGGCACCACGACCTTCAGCCCGGGGATGTGGGCCAGGACGGCATAAAGAGTCTGGGAGTGTTGTGCGGCGGCGCCCCCTCCGTAGGTGCGCTTGTCGCCACGAGTGCCAAAGGCCGTGCGGATCACTAGCGGCAGGTCCACCTGGCCGCCCATCATATAGTGCATCTTGGCAGCCTGATTGATGATCTGGTCATAGCAACAACCGATCAAGTTGACGAACATGATTTCGACAATCGGGCGCAACCCGGACATAGCCGCTCCGACCGCGGCTCCAACAAAGCCCATCTCCGCAATCGGAGTATCCAGCACGCGCAAAGGGCCGAACTCCGTGATCAGGCCGCGGGTCGCACGAAGCGGTCCGCCCCAGGCGTCGATAAAGCCCAGGTGTGCGCGCCCAGCCCCCCCGGCGATGTCCTCGCCCATAATGATGATCGTGGGGTCGCGACGCATCTCCAGGCGAATGGCCTCATTGATAGCTTGATTGAATGTAAGTTCGCGGGTAATCTCAACCATCCCAAGTAACCTCAGGGCATATCAACAAATACGTCCGTGTAGAGTTCGGCCGCATCGGGCAGCGGACTGGCCTCGGCGAATGCCACGGCCTGATCGATCTTCTCCCGGTTTCGATCGTCGATAGCGGCCAATTCTCCTTCGCTCAAGACCCCATCCCGCAGCATCCGCTCGCGGAACCGTCGAATGCAATCCCGCTGGCGCGCTGCCTCCTCTTCCTCCTGGCTCCGGTAGCGCCGGGTGTCGTCCCCTTGGTGGTGACCGTAGTAGCGGTACGTTTTACATTCTATCAAGCACGGTCCACCGCAGCCTCGTGCCCGCACCACAGCCGCATCAGCCGCCTGCCACACCGAAATCACATCCTGCCCGTCCACGATTGTCCCTGGCATACCGTAAGCAGACGCGCGCTCGGCAATATTCTGGACCGACACCGCGTACTCAACCGGGGTCGACTGCGAATAGCCATTATTCTCGCACACGAAAATCACTGGTAGCTTCCATATGGCAGCCAGGTTCATTGCTTCGTGGATGGCCCCGATACTTGCCGCTCCCTCGCCAAAAAAGGCCGCCGCCACTTGCTTGGTTCCCCGAACCTTGGCCGACAGTGCCGCGCCAACGGCGTGCGTGGCGCCCATGCCCACAATCGGATTGACCCCCAGCATCCCGACCTGGATGTCCGTCATGTGCATCGAACCGCCCTTGGCCCGGTTTGTCCCTGTCACTTTGCCGTAAAGCTCCGCCATCATGCGATGGACTTCAACCCCTTTGGCAATACAGTGACCATGACCGCGGTGGGTTGAAGCAATCCAGTCGGCAGACTCCAACGCCGCGCAAACTCCGACAGCACAAGCCTCCTGGCCGGTGTAAAAGTGCACGGGGCCGACGGGAGCTCCCGTTTCGACCAGCCACTTGAGGCGCTCCTCAAATCCCCGGATAAGCGTGAGACGATCGTACATCCAGAGGAGCGCCTCGCGCGACGGTAGAGATCGACTCGCCAGCGGGAATTCACTCCCCTCAGTCTGTGTGTTCGGAAGTCTCAGTCCCATCGTAAAAAACCTTATCCTCAGATTTCGAATGCCAGTCCGGTCTCGAAAGGGGAAGCACTATGTGGAGGTAACCGACATCTGCTGGCGGTACCAATCGACGGTTTGGGAAAGGCCCTCCAAGAGCGAAGTCGTCGCTTTCCAGCCGAGCATCTGCATTGCCGTTGCAGTTTCTGCGCAGCGGACGGTTTCCATCTTTCGGTCCGCCAGCGCGCCAAACAGCGGTTCTGGAGATTGCGGAATCAGTTGGTGGATTTGTTCGATCACGTTCCGCACGGGGACCAGACAGCCAGAGCCTAGATCGATCACCGCCCCGACAGCTTCCGGCCTGACGGCCGCGGCCAGGAATGCTGTGATCACGTCCTGCACGTACACCCAATCTACTGGCCTGACCCCGGAAGATAGTTTGGGAGGTTCGCCCTTCAGCAGCGATAAAATCGCGTGAGGGATGAGCTTGAAGGGCTTCTGGCCTGGCCCGTAAGCCATAAATGGACGTAACATCGTCACCGGCACACCGTAGAGCTGATGAAACATTAGCCCGTAGTATGTGCATGACGCCTTGGCAGCCGCGTAAGGTGACGAGATCGTAATGGGGCTGCCGTCGTGGACGGGCTCCTCCAGAGAGGCCACCAGAATCACTCGGCTGCACCCGCACGCCTTCGCGGCCAGCAGTGCGTTGACGGTAGCAAACAGGTCATTTTGGAGGGTCGGCAGGACAAACTCGGAATCCTGTCCACCCAGACTGGCACTGGTGAGTTGGTAGATAACGTCCGGCTTGATGCCGGAAACGAGATCTTGGAGCCAGTCCCCCTCAGTCAGGTCCCCCTGCACCCAGTGAACTCCTTCCGCAGAAATCGGCGTGCTTCGGGACACGGCGTGAATACTCACGTTCTCACGCTTGAGACGCTCAATCAGGTGTCGTCCCAGAAAACCGTTCGCCCCGGTTACCAACACTCTTAACCCGCTCAAGTTTTCCATAGCATATCTCCGTAAGCCGGATCAGTCTCTAGTCCAATTCCTTTTCCCCGCCGCCGTCAGTCATTTGCGCGTCCACGCAGTCGTTCATCTTCCATCTCTCCTCCTCAGTCTTTCCGCGTCTCAAGCGCCTGCTCGGTACCGTGCAATGCTGGGGCACTCTCCACCCGTTTCAGCCAGGCCTCGCGCCAATAATGGAATATGGCCTTTGGGCACAAACGGTGGTAATCTGCCCGGCAGGCGACGCCATCGAGTATGATACACGGGTACTTCATATCCAGCATTCTGCCGGTTTTTTCGTCCACAATTCGGTGAACCCGTCGCAGCACCCTGTAGATCCCCCCGCAGTACGCTAACATCTCCGCACCAAACGCCAAGCCACGGTTGCAGCCCTGGCTGTTGAGAGTCGCCAATATTTCCTTCCTGCTGAGCACCTGAACCACCTCGCCAGCCTGAAGATCGAGTGTCACCGTGGGAGTCTTATCCAACTCGCCCGCGACGGACGGGTAGCGATGCCCGCGACGCCTGTCCTGTAGTTGATTGAAAAATGTAATGAGCATCGCGCGGAACACATTTACCAAAGCGAGCGCCAGTTCGAGAGCCCGGTGCGCTCGTCGATCGATCCCAAGATTTTCCGTGAGGTTGCCGGAGCGCACGTCGCGGACGTATTGCCGCAGATCCCAGACTCCCATATGGGAAGTGAAATTCCTCAGCTCGGTGGCTTGGCAGGAATAGATTGCCTCTCCATCAGAACCGATCTTCCGAGTTGCAGACGAAATCGTCAACTCTGTGCACTCAGCGGGCCGACCTTCCAAAACCTCACCCGTCGGCCGCACACTCTCCGCCAACGTCTTTTCATCCTCAGCGCGCTTGAGCCAAGCTTCCTTCCAGAATATCAAGCATCCGGCCTGACAGCCGCTATGCGCCTCTCCGTCGCAGCGTATGCCTTCAAGATGAACGGAGTCTTTCATCCGCCGAATGCTCCAGCCTACGATGTTGTCGCAGGTTTTGTCTGCGCGCTTGAAAACCCGCACCTTCTTACCACAATATCGAAACATCTCCGGCATGAAGGGTAAATTGTCCAGCCGACCGAGCTCGTCCAGCGTGCATAAGATTTCAGCTTGGCTTCGGACTTCGACATACTCTCCCGCTTTGAGGCTCGAAGCGCTTGTGCGGCTCACATTTCTTGACATGTGTTCTCCTAAGTCCTTCCTTCCAATTCTCGGAGCCCATGCTCTTATTGCCCCCGCTGGCAAAGCTCCTGCCGCGTCAATCGGGGGGCACACTGGCCATCCTCCCCAGCCCTTCTTGCCTTGTTCCCGTAACAATGCCTTGACGGGCGACCTGTAATCAGACCTCTCATCCTGATATCACGCGTATAATCTCACTCATTTTAGCTTCTATATCGAACATGGAAAGTGCCGTTTCGCGCGCCGCCTTGGACATTCGCTCACATCTCTTGGGGTCTGCGACGAGACGCGAAATGGCAACCGCCACATCCTCAACCGATCCCGGAGGAACCACAAACCCGTGAACCTCGTGGCCAACAGCTTCAGCGCTCCCCCCGACGTTGGTCACAATACATGGCAGCCCGCAAGCCATAGCTTCGATAATCGAAAGCGGCAGCCCTTCGATATTCGAAGTGAGTACAAACGCGTCTGCAGCCTGCAAATACGGCCGCACGTCGTCCTGAAAGCCCACAAAAAAAACGTTCTCCCCCAGTCGCAACTCCTGCGATTGTTCGATTAACTGGGATTTCAGAGGTCCGTCTCCCACAATGATGCATTTACAGACCACGCCTTCGCCTAAAACCCGAGATATTGCCAGAAGCAGGATGTGAATGGCTTTAGTAGCGGTTAGTCGCGCGGTGGAAACCAGCACGAATTCCTTCGGGCCGAGGCCGAGCTTGCTTCGCACAGCCGACCTGTTGGTTTCACTGGGAACGAAATCCTGGGTGGCGATACCATTACGAATGGTAATGGTCGTACTCGCTTTGAACCGATAGTGGTTTACCAATGACTCCCGCACCGCGTTGCTCACGCAGATGGTCCGGTTCAGGAGAGATGTCGATAATCTGAAGCGTAGGAGAGAAGGCGTCCACCCGCCGAGGAGTGCTCGGAGCGCACGCCGCATGCTTATTCCATCCTCACCGGAAGACCTCGCGGGCGGAATAAGATGCTGAATCGCGAAACACCTCCGGATCCCGGCCATCCGTGCAGCGCACGATACGTACCAAGGGTAGGCCTGAAACCAGCCGTAAACAAAAACCACGACATCAGGCCGTGCAGCCCGGAGCAGTCGAACCCACCCCCCAAAAGAATTCGGCTGTTTTTCACCCCTAATGGTGACGCGGCTGCTCACGTCACTATGGAGGCGTTCACTATAGAAGTCGGGGCCCAAACAGTATATCGAAAGCTCAGTGTCGGAGTTTCGCATCCTCCGGATCAGTTCGATGAGGTGTTTTTCCATTCCTCCGTTCTCAGTAGTGTTCGCCACAAATACAATCTTCCTGCCAGGCTTAGCTGCAAGAGGCCTTGTTTCGGCACTCTCTGAAATTGCCGGCATCTTCCAGACCTTGCTCCCTTCAATCTGACATGTCGCTGACCCTTCTAGTGATTTGCTGCTTTCGCTTCTCATCCACGCTTCCACGTCACTCATACTCAATTTAGTATGACGCGCATTAGGTCCGCCATCCTGGCTTCAATGTCGAATGCCTCGCGAACCTTCGTCCGCGCCATTCGGGACATACGCGTGCACTCGTCAGGGTGAGACAACAGAAACGAAACAGCATCGATAACGCCCTGGACGGATCCAGAATCGACGACGAGCCCCTCAACCATATGATTCACAGCTTCGACATTGCCGCCTACGTTCGTCACGACGCAGGGGAGCCCGCAGGCCATTGCTTCGAGGATCGCAAACGGCAATCCTTCCTGATGGGAAGTCAGCACAAAGGCATTGGCGGCTTGCAAATAAGGCCTAATGTCCTCCTGAAAACCCTCCATGAAAACATCGCGCGTCATGCCTAACCCGCGCACTTGTTCCTGCAGCTCTTTCTGGAGTTGACCATCACCTAAAATGATGCACTTGCAGAGCATGCCTTGGCGCAACAACTTGCTCATTGCCTCGAGCAGAATCTCAATTCCCTTTTCAGGGCTTAGTCTTGCACAGCAGACTAACACGAAATCCTCGGCCCGAAGTCCCAGCTTCCTTCTCACCCATGTCTCATTGCCGCGAGACGGGCAAAACTCCGCCAAGCATACGCCGTTGCGAATAGTCAATGTCTTGTTTGCCGGGAATCGATAATCTCTCACCAGCGAGTTTCTGACCGCGTCGCTAACACATATGGTCGCGTCGCGGAGCCAATGTGACACCCTCGCCCTCAACAATGAGCGAGCCCGCTCGCCCATCAGCCGGCGCGCGATATTTCGCGGTGACATCCCTTCGGCCCGTTGCGGCAGTGGCGGAGGGCCTGCATGCTGGATTGCATAAAGCCGACGAATGCCTGCCAGACGCGCAGCCACTTCTGCATACCAACGGAACGACCGAAATATGCCACAGACAAAGACCACGACATCGGGCCGAAACTTTCGGAAAACCCGGTACCAATCCCAGAATGACTCCAGCGACTTCTCGCGCTCGACAGTGGCCTGGGTGGCCCTCTTCTGCCTCAAACGGTCTGTGTAGGGATCTTCTTGAGCGCAAAGTATCGAGGGACGCACTTCAGATCTCGGGAGACGTCTGACCAGGTCGATGAGATGCTTCTCGCTTCCGCCATATCCTTGCGTATTCGTAACAAACATTACACTGCAAGGCTTCTTACGGTGAGCGATCCCTCCGCGGGACGGTTGCCCACAGTGTTTTATCTCGATGCCGCCCATTGCCGGCTTTTCCAGCCGTCAAATCGACATCAGGATGTGATCGCGGAATCATGCACCCCATCATCTCCCCAAGCGAGGCATGTCCTGCGCCAAGCCTTCAGGGCGACCATCCACAGGCATGACTCCCGCATCGGCGATCGAGCAACTCGCCACGTGCCCCCTCACTACGGGCGGGGTAATTCTTTTCCCTATCCTGACCCTCTTGCCCCACTCGACAGTTGTCTTAGCCAGAATCCAGCCGTACCCATCCGCATTAATAAAAATTTTGCCCACGTCTTCATGCGCAAGGACCCGAGACTTAGTGCGAGCTGGTAGGATCGCCTCGCCTGGGCAAATCTGCCGCTCCAGTATTGGCGGTCCGCAAGGCTCGCATACACGTTTCCGCGCATTTCCTTGACCGCGGCCGGCTCTTGAATAATCGATTGAAGCATGATCTCCAAATCGCGATCGCTAATGTGTGGACTAGTCCCCTCGGAGGTTTCGGCTTCCAAAGCCCGCGTGGCTCGCTCCGCAAGTTCCTTCTCACAGGCGGCGCGCAAACTGCGGACACCCTCAGTCTCCGCCTGCTTGCCAACGCGCCAGAGGATGGCGAGTTCGTCGGCAATACAAGCGCGTGCACCTTCCCGGCTATATGAGCTCGTCATGCTTTCTTCGTGAAACCTCACACAGGCCATCGGTTCCGAAAAGTAAGCCACGTCGTAGTACAGTGAGAGCTCACACCACAGATACCAGTCGCACGCAAACGGGAGGTCGAGTGCGTACATATTGATGCGCCGGTGCCCTTCCTTCCTCACCATTCCTGAGGGATGAGCGACACAATTGTATCTTATCAACCGGCGCAGAAAAGCTCTGCCGTTCCAGATGCAATCCTTATCTCCGCAATCAGCCCAAGCGGCAGGCACCCGCTGCTGTCCGGGGTGTTCTTCGAGGGCTCGGGAAAAAACAAATCCCACTCGAGGATTGCGTTCCATCACGTCCACGTACCGGTCGAGTGCTTGCGTGCTCAACAGAAAGTCGTCGGCCGAGATCAGCCATACGTACTTGCCAGTCAACAGAGTAATACCCTTGTTGAAGTTTCGAATATGACCAAGGTTGGTCTCGTTGCGGATGTGCTTTACCCTTGGATCGTGGAACGATCGGGCGACTTCCGGCGTGTTGTCCGGCGAGCAATTATCCATAATGAGGATTTCGAAATCGACATACGTCTGCGCGAGGAGCGAATTGACGCACTGGGCCAGGAAATGTCCATGCTTATAACAAGGGACAATGAAACTGACCAGCGGCTTCATCCTTTTTCCTTGCCCTTCGCGGATTGGGAAATGACGGCCAAGCCCACCTGCAACATGCCCTGCGCCTCAGTCACCCGCCGACACAATTGCTGCCTTAGGCTCAGTTGTGTTCATCATCAAAGGACCGGAGATTTGTCTCGGTTCGTTGGACCACCCGCAGCAACCCCGCCGGGATTACCAAGACCTTTCAGGTTCCACCTTTGAGGAAAGAATACTATGCCGCACCGGCTGTCGATGACCTTACCGGACTGGTAAATATTCGCGGTTTCCACCTCAAAGGTCACCCCATGCTCGATGTTGTCGTACACCAATAATCCTTCATTGTCTGTCACCCACAAAGAGAGTGTATACTTCGCAGGTAACAGATTGAGGCTTGCGATCTCCAAGTCCAAATACCCGCCGCCAACCTCCAACACGGGGATGCCAATGCTGTGATGGGAGGTACTGGTGTCGGTTATTAACGTCCCCATCTCAGTGTACATGCGAAAACCGATGCTAGGGTATGGAATCGGCTCGGTGGCAGAATAATAGAAGCGCATCACCACAGGATCCCCGGCACGGATGACCTTTTGTGCGACTCCATCAGGTGAGAGAAACTCAAATTTGCGAAATCGGACCTTTCCGTTGCCCCTCCGGATTGCCACCTCGTCGAACTCCGGTGAAGCAGACTGGGCACCGGCCATGCTCCTCATGTAGGACTCGATCACAAAACGGGTCTCGCCGTCCATACGAACCTTCCCACCGTCGATCCAGATCGTGCGCCTGCACAAGTTCTCGACAGCAGCCAGGTTATGTGAGACAAAAAGAACAGTTCGAGCGCCCTCGCGCATGTCTTCCATGGCGCTCAGGCACTTCTTC
This sequence comes from uncultured Acidobacteriota bacterium, assembly GCA_963770415.1. Classification (GTDB taxonomy): domain Bacteria; phylum Acidobacteriota; class Terriglobia; order UBA7540; family UBA7540; genus CAVROP01. The sequence goes on along the minus strand of CAVYPU010000053.1, from coordinate 34,582 downwards.
TGGAAGGCGGCATCGCCCACGGCCAACACTTCGTCAACGAGCATGATATCAGGATCAAGATGCGCGGCAACCGCGAAGCCCAAACGCAGTCGCATGCCGGAAGAATAGTGCTTGATCGGCGTATCGAGAAACTTCTCGACCCCGGAAAACTCAACGATCGCCTCTAATTTGCGATCCACTTCCCTCTTGCGCATGCCGAGAATCGAGCCGTTGAGGTAGATATTCTCCCGTCCAGTGAGTTCCTGATGAAAACCCGTACCCACCTCCAAGAGGGCCGCAAGCCTTCCATCCACTTTCATTTCACCGGATGTGGGATATGTGATCTTAGAGAGGAGTTTCAGCAGCGTACTCTTCCCCGCTCCGTTTCGCCCGATAATCCCCACACTTTCGCCACCTTCAATTGATAGCGAAACATCCTGCAGCGCCCAGATCTTCTCCTTCTGCGAATGGTTGCGGAGCCAACCCAGGGTGGCCAGATTTATCAGTGATTCGCGCAGGTTAACGTTCTGTTTGGCGCCACCGATCTCGTACTGTTTCGAAAGTCCTTCAAGCGTGATTGCAGCGCTCATGGGTGGATAGCCATCCCCTCCTCAGATAATATCCGCGAAGTTCCTCTCCGCCTGGTAGAAGTAATATGCGCTGGCGAGGGATATCACCACGGCCACACATACCGAGGTCCCGATGAGCTTGAGATCGAACGGCAAACCCGGAAACAAGCAAGCGCGGAATGCATGGACAATTCCCCAGCACGGGTTTAGGGCCAGAAACGGCCGGAAGCGTGCCGGGACCATCGACATCGGATATATAATTGGGGTGGCAAACATCCACATCTGAATGATAAATGGAATCGCATGCTTCACATCGCGGTAACGCACGTTCGCCGCCGCCAACCCCATGCTGACTCCTGTGGCCAAGAGGACCATGCCAAGAACGACAATGGGGGTGAAGAGCAGCGCCCAACTCGCCCGCACGTGATAATAGATCATCAGCCCTACGAGCAAGAGAGAGCCGATAACAAAGTCGAGCAAACCAGCCAGCGCCGTTCCCGCCGGCAGCAACACACGCGGGAAATAAACCTTCGTGAGTAGCGAGCCGTTATTAACAAGACTATTGCCGCCCATCACCAAAACGCCGGAAAAATAAGTCCAGGGTACCAACGCGCAGTAGCAGAAAATTGGGTACGGAATACCTTCGCTGGGCATGTGCGCCAGCCTTCCGAAAAGCAAGGTAAAAATGACCATGCTGAACAATGGTTGGATTACCGCCCAAGCGGCCCCCAGAACTGCCTGTCGGTAGCGCACCTTAATCTCTCGCCAAGCGAAAAAATAAAGCAATTCGCGGTATTGCCAGATTTCGGTTATCGAATCACGCGTCATCGGGCCTCCCTTGCAGAACCAGCTTCCGGCAGTAGAAAGCTTCGGCGTACCCGGAGGGGGAATTACATTCCATTCCCCGCAGCCGCATCATGGAAAGAAACGTTTCCGGCTCAAACCAACGCTTCGATTGTTGGGACTGGAAAATATCCATGAGGGAACGGGCTTTCTTCTCGCACACTTCACGCGTGTGTGGAACAAACAAGTTGGGGTGTCCCAAGTCGCCGTCGTACTTCGGAATCTCGTATTCGAAGATCAAATGGTCCCGAAACGTGTTCCAGGCAAGTTCTGCCAGCAGCCGATGGTCCTGGTGAGCATCCCCGCGCCAGGGTGTGAGAATCAAATCCGGATTCACTTCGCCCTTTAACCGCTCAAAGGAATCCTTCAGCTCGCCGCCGTTGTAAGGCAGGAATCCATCGCGAAAGTCCTTGAGATCGACTTCCTTTTCACAGCCGGCAGTAAATAGCTCGGCTGCCTTTAATGCCTCCTCGCGACGAGGTCCGGGGGCGCTAAAAACCACCCAGTGAAAAAACGTTTTGGGATACTTCTCCGCCAGCCAGAGAAGCGTCCCGCCGCATCCGATTTCTATGTCGTCGGAGTGTGCGCCCAGGCACAGCACCGTCTGTTTTCCTGCTATGGATTGGTTCAGGCTCAGGTGGTTCATCGGGAAACCGTCAGAGGCATTTGCATCTTCGGGTTCGAGTTCGGCGCTTGATTCCACACTTTCCACGGCGCGCTGGTCTGCTCGAGTTCCTCAAGGCGTTGCTTATCCTTGAATGTATCCATGCATGTCCAGAACCCGCTGTACGCATGGCCGATCAATTGTTTTTCTTGAGCCAGCCGTTGAAAGGGCGCGCCGACGAGGTCTTCTTTCCCATCGAGGTAATCGAAAATCTCTTTCTTGAAAATGAAGTAGCCTCCATTAATCCACATCGTACCGTTATTGATGGCGTGAATCCCCGAGACGAGATTGCCGTTGGCCTGCTCCATATCCACCATGTGATAGCTCAAGTTGGGGCGGACACACAAAAAGCTGGCGACTTTGTCCTGTTTGCGAAAGTGTTCCAACTGTCTCGGCAGGGGCATATCCGTTAGCCCATCGCTATAATTGGCCAGGAATTCTCTTTCCCCATCAAGGTGCTTCTCCACTGCCTTCAGGCGTTGGCCCACGTTGGAATGGAGCCCCGTATCAACGAAAGTGATGCGCCAGTCATCAATGTCACTATTCAGAAGCTCGAGCTTCTTGCCACCACCGGAAAGAACGAAGTCATTTGAAAGACACTCGTTGTAACTAAGGAAGTAATTCTTGATCAAATCCCCGCGGTAGCCCAGGCAAAGGACAAAGTCCTTGTGCCCAAAATAGGCATAATACTTCATTACATGCCAAAGGATAGGCCGGTACCCGATCAGCACCATAGGTTTTGGAGTATCTTCCGAATCCCGGATGCGTAAACCCAACCCACCGCAAAATAGAACCACTTTCATGACCTACCTCCGCCTTCACCAAACCTCAAGCTTTGGAATCGGAACCACAAACTTGCCGCCCCATTCCCGGATGAACCCCATCTGCTGCATGATTTCATCTTTCAGATTCCAAGGCAGGATGATGACGTAGTCAGGTTTAGTCTCTCGGATCCGGTCCGGATGAAAAATGGGAATATGACTGCCCGGCAGGAAGCGACCCTGCTTGTAGGGACTGCGGTCCACCGTGAATTGAATCAAGTCTTTTCCAATCCCACAATAATGAAGTAAAGTAGCGCTTTTCCCCGGCGCTCCGTACCCTGCCACGGACTTGCCCTGCCGCGCAGCCGTGACCAGGAATTCCACCAATGCAAGTTTGGATCCTTTCACCTGCTGCGCAAAACCCTCATAACCCAATGCCGAAGCCAGTCCTGCCTTTTCTTCCTGCGCAACCAGATCGTTGACGCTCGGATGGATTTTGTGTGTCTCATCCTGCGCCCTGCAAGCGTAGACGCGAAGGGAGCCACCATGCGTCGGCAATTCCTCCACGTCAATTGCCTTCAGCCCGTGCGCCTCCAGAATTCTGACGGTTGTCAGCATCGAGAAATAGGAGAAGTGCTCATGGTAAATCGTGTCGAATTCGTTGCGCTCCATCAGGCGCAGCAAGTGTGGAAACTCCAACGTCAGCACGCCTTGAGGCTTTAACAAAATCTTGAGCCCCTCCACAAAATCGTTAAGGTCAGGGACCTGCGCCAAGACGTTGTTCCCCAGTACAAGGTCGGCACACCGTCCTTCAGCGGCAAGTTCCTCCGCCAGCTTTGTGCCGAAAAACCGTACGAGTGTGGGTACTCCCTTATCGACCGCCACCTTGGCCACGTTAGCCGCTGGTTCGATTCCCAAGACGGGCACGTTGCGACGGACAAAATACTGCAACAAGTATCCATCATTGCTGGCCACCTCGACCACGAAGCTCCCCCTGCCCAGGCCAAATCCCTTCACCATCTTGTCGCAGTAATTCTCACAGTGTTTCAGCCAGGAGTCAGAGTAAGAGGAAAAATACGGGTAATCGCCAAAGATGTTCTCGCGGCTCTCGTATTCTTCCAATTGCACCAGGAAGCACTGGTCGCACACATAGACGTGGAGCGGATAGTAGACCTCCCCACAATTCAGGTCAGTGGCCGACGGATACGTTTCGCAAAGTGGAGACATCCCCAGATCAACGAACGTGCGCTGGAGACCGGCCCCGCAGAAGCGGCACACTTTGGTTGCGATTTGTTGCGGCATTTCTATTCGTAGCGTCATGGTTCCTTTGGGCAATGCCTAGCACCGGGAGAATTGGCAATCAGGCAGCCACGGCCGCCATTCCCCTCCTGCGTGCCTGCAGCGTAGTGCCAACGATCATACGAACCCCTCCCATAAAATCTGCCCTGCCTGCCAATCCTAGGAGTCCACACTTACGGGTTTCATTTGATCCAGATTCATTCTCTGCCTGAGCTCAATCTCCTGTTCGGCCAAAAGTCTCCAAGCTCGGTCCTTTTCCGACACAACGGTTATTGGAAGTGGCCACCGCAGATCCAACCGGGGGTCGTCATATAATAGTCCGCCATATGTTCCAGGGGTGTAGAACTCTCCCATTTGATAGCTCGCCTCTGTGTTTACTCGCAGTGTTTGGTATCCATGTGCAAAGCGCTCGGGCACATATAGTGCCCGATAGTTATCCTCGCTCAACTCGACAGCAACGCTTTGCAGGTAGGTCGGACTTTCCGGGCGCAGGTCCACTATGATATCCAGGATGGCACCGCGAGTACACCGCACGAGTTTTGTCTCAGCAGTCGGCGGGAATTGGAAATGCATGCCGCGCAGCGTGCCTTGGCGGTGGTTGAAGGCAATATTGGCCTGCGCGATGACAGGCCTCAGGCCGTGGTCCCGGAAATCCTGTTGACAGAAGGTGCGCGCGAAGAAGCCCCGTGAGTCTTCGTGCCGCTCGATATCGATCACAAACGCACCTTTTAATTTTGTTTCTGTAATAATCATGCCGTAATTGGCGGAGCCCCGTCGCCGAAATCACAGCCCGCATAAAAAGTCGCTGTCCACGCCAATAACCTCGTGTCCGGCAGACTGCGAAATCGGTCCGGTTACGACTCCGATGTATCCCTTATGTCCCGTCAGCAGAATTTTCATTCCCACGCATCTCCGCTACGCGACGGACTTGAGCTTGCGACTGGGGCAAGCCCCCTTGCATTATAAACCGGGCAAGCCGTTCCTATGTGCCGCTTCACCGCCTTGGCTTTCTGTCTGTCCGACGTTCGGGATAACCGACAGCAACCGCGTCTGGCAAAGCAGATCCGCGGCCTCGCTGATCATCGGAAAGGACATGCCCGAGCGTTCTGCAATCTCCAATAGAGAATGGCCACCGTCAGAAAGATTGAGCACCCAAAGGCGCGCCATCATTTCTTCTCCGCTTGCCTGGCCGCCAGCCTCACCGCCCATGGACCGGAAAAGCCCTCGCCGCCCGAGTTGAGGCTCGCAAAAGGGGCTCTCGTTACGGTACGAGAGATTGTTCTCGAGGACGTCGGAAATGGCCAGGCAGACACGCAACGATCCGGCTAGACGAAGGGGCCGGATGAAATCGAGATTGTCGGCCGAAGTGTGGTACTCCGGAAAAGTCTCCCAGACGCTGCGCATCAAGCAACCCACGGGAAGGTTGAATCCGGGCGAGCAATATTGCCGCTCGTCGTTGCCATAGGGAGAGAACTCCAGAATTTCAGAGGGTTCGCCGCAGTGGCGCAGAACGTGAGCCGCAGCGCGGTCGATGTCGCTGTTTCCGCGACGGCTCTTTTTGTAGTGGAATCCACCGTCATCCCCGAGGCACGTCAGCACTAAGCCATGCCGTATGCGGTTGACGATGTCGCGGTTTCGCGCCAGCCAAGTGATGGTCCCAATCGTCGCAGGGACAAATAGGAATCGGTATGAGTATCGAAGTGTCCGTCCGGCTAGAAACCTTGCCAGGAAGGTCGCGATCGTCAGGCCCGAAACATTGTCGTTAGCCAGCGCGGGATGGCAGGCATGAGTGGAAATCAGGACCTCGTCGGCTGACCGGCCCGGCAGGTAGCACTCGCCGTAGGTCAGGTGTCCGTCTTCGAGGGTAGAGTCGATGCACACCTCGTACTGGCCGTCCTCGAGCGCCAGCATCTGATTATGGGAAAGACAAAATCCCCAGTCTTCTTTGTAGTAGGACGTCCGGTTAGGAATCCAGTCGGGATGGTCAGGAATCGTGTAGAGACGCCGCTTGAGTTCGCCGAGGGGCATAGTCACGTGCACAGGCGTGCTGTAGCTCACGACGTGCAGGTTGCATTTCTGGAAGTCTACGACCCGCTTTCCATCGGGCGCCTTAATGTAAGCGTCCCGAATATTCCACTCTTTGGGCACGATCCAATCGAAAACAGGGGTCCCCGTCGGCACTTCGAAAGTGCGCAGCGGGACTCGTTCCTGGATCAGGGCCAATGTCCGCCGTACACCGTCACCCGTGATGCTCCGGCAAATGGGGTAAAGATCCGCGGCAAATTTGTGCAATTCTTCGCCGATCGCCACCCGGTCTCTTTGGTCAAATTCTCTCAGCAGGCCCATCATGCGTAGTTGGGAAAGGAGCAAGTGACTAGCGAGCGGGACAAGAATCTCGTCACTGGTCACATGTCACTCCACCTAGAATCACCTCACTCTCATCCTCGGAGAGATCCTTCTAGCCAATCTTGGAGCAAAGCGCGTCAACTCCCACTTGATGGCAAGTTTTGATGTGGACTTGTACTCTATGGCCTAGGCCAAGGGCTTGTTGACATAGCATAAGGAGATGGCGAGAGAGAGGCGAAAAAGGAAATCGTGGTCCTCTGCATAACCGATATTCGCGTCAAACGATCCAAACTGCTTGACCAAATCGATGCGAGGTGGAAACCCAGAAGGGGTCGCGGCACCTAACCAGCGTTTCGAAGGCCCCAGCGTATATTCCCATTGGATCTGGATAAGATCTTCCAGCACTTTGCAAGAGCATGAGTGACGAGTTCTCGTTAAGAGGTGGAGACCAGCTTACTTGCTCAACAATCAGCCGACACCCCACCTCCATCGCGGTCAGGGCACCGTATAGTATTAATCCCGTACCCTGAGACTGCGGGCAGGGTAAGTTCCTCAACCCACGGGTGTCACAAGTCCACTGTTTCGGAGTAGTCCGATTGGAAACACCTGGCCTTACGGGGGGCTGATAATTACTCCCGTCTGAGACGCCTGCACGGCCTGGCTGATGTTTCCAGACCCGGATGCGCAGGCGGTGCTGGTGGGACCAGTAGCACCGCCTGCTGTGTTGCCGTTCAAGCCCACGAAATAGATCTGTGAATCGCCATAGACGGCGCCGTAGGAGTTGTCAATCACAATCCCACTCGTTGCCCAGCAGCCAGGAGATGCCATGCTTGTGACATTCAAATCGGCAGTGAACGTCGGAGACGAGGGCGCAGTGATTTCATAGGACAAAACGCACCCGTTTCCGCCGGCGTTCGTACAAGAGCCTACCGCCCCCCTGTTGACGCTAAAAAAGACATAGTCACGGCCGTCGTTTGTTACACCATTACCTGAGCCGCACGAGCTTTTGCCATTATTGCAGAACTCGATCAGGGGAGATGGCCAAGGAGGTTCTCCGGCGTCGCTGAGCCCCGTAACGGCTGCGATGGGAGTTTGCATGACATTAGATACAAGGGGGATCCGGTAGAGTGTCGCCCCGGTGGAACCGCCGGTGTTGCCGACCACGAACAGGTCTCCTGACTGAGTCGAAGACTGGTAGTAGACGTTGTCGAAATCACCGTCGTAAAGGTAAAGACCAGTGCCTCCTGTCCCCACCGCGACGCTGGCTCCTGCGCCACTCGTGAAGCTGGTTGGGAACTGATACACGGTGTTATTGCCGTTGCTTGTGGTCACGAAGGCGTAGACCATCCCTGCCGTGGAATCGACAAGTGGACCATCGACAATCGCGTCACCCAACTTGCTCGAGACGCCGTCCAAGGCGCCCGAGGTTGTTCCACCCGCGATGCCCGTGCCCACGGAATAAAGGACGCCTCCCAAGTCACCCACAAACACGTTGCCGGAGACGGGGTCATAAACAGGGCTGGTAAGGCTGTTGCTACCCAGGTTTACAGGCCACGAACTCGTCACCTCGCTGGGGCTTCCATTAAAGACGTGAGTGAACATGTGGAGATTACCGCTATCGTCTCCAACATACATTACATCGTCGTTGTAGTCATAGAACGGCGCTGAAAACGTGTCGCCGCCGGAAAGCGGCAGGGCGAGCATGCAGGGAGCGGTACAAGTATGGTAAGCGTCGCCCGACGCCTGACTGGTAAGGGAGAAAGGCGCACCAAGCGTCCCAGGCTGTACAATGACGAGGTTGTCGGCGGTGTAAGTATCCTGAACTAGCTTCGAAAGTGTAACGGTGGATCCGTTGACGGCTTTGATAGTCGTGCCTATGTCCATCCCTCCACCGAAAACCGCTTTACCCACATCCGCCGAAGTGATGGTACCCGAGGTAATTGTGATGTCAAACAAGCCGTCGGTGACAGTTGCCTGGACCACAAAGTAGGGCTTCATAATAACCAGGCTTGCACTCGACCCGCTAACCTGAACGAATGCCAACTGTGTACTCTCGTCCATGGTGACCGTCGGGGAGGTCGAAATCGTCCCGCCAGTATCAAACGCCCAATAGGTCGCAGGAACGGCGCCAGTTTCATTGCATGACGGATTGTAGAGATTGTTGAAAGCCACAATACTTGCCGAAGATGGCGAACCCGCCACACCTGTCGGGTAAGCGAGGAAATCGAAAAAACAACTGGAGGCGGTCAGACTCTGTCCCCACTTGGCCGGGTACGCATTCGGTTGCACCGTGCCGGTAGACATCGGCACGCTCCAATCGCCTTTCAGGGGTGACGATTTAGGTTTGGGTTTCGGCCGGGGCAATGGTTTCGGGCGGCCCCTCCCTTCGCCGAACATCTGGAGGAAATCGCCGATCGGTGGGCGCACGGAATTCACATTGCCGACCGGTAGAACAGATTCACTGCCTCCAGCAGGCAACTCGCGCGGGTTCACCGCCGTGGCGTCGGCATGCCGTTTCGTTTGCTGGAGAATGAAACGCTTATCATAGCGGATCGTAAGCCACTTGGAGTACGCTGCAGCGTTCTTCGAGGTACGCTCGTAAGTCCCGGGGTTTGAGAAGACCAGGTGGTGGTGACTCCAATCGTCGGCCACGCCAAGCCGATGCTGCGCGGCGGGTCGCAGACCAGTCTTCGAAGACGGTTGCCCGATCATCAGAGCTGTAATTCCCACGAGCGTAACGAAAGCCATTGCGAAGATTGCCACTTTGGAAACAGTACGATGCATAAAATGTCCCTCCCATGTATTGCGAGAGTTGCGAACGTATCCTACTCCATATTGGTTTAGAATTCGAATGATTTCTATCTGCAAAATGGAAAAATTTGAGCGACCAACAGACTGCAGCCACGCAGATTAAAACTTCTTGGGAAATAGCCGTCGTAAACCTCCCCGCCGTTGTCATATTCGCCAAAGCGGCCATGACATAATTACCGAATTCAGGCTGCGTCACGCTTTTCTCCTATTCCGAGGCTTTGGGTGCTGGTGTGGAGCGGACTGATCCTTTCACCCATTTATTTTTCGCAGGATCAAGACGTCTTATCACCCCGGCTGGATTTCCTATGATGACGGAGTAGGATGGGAAGCTTCGAGTGACGAGCGCATTCGCGGCGACGACGCAATTGCGGCCGAGGACGAGCTCGCCCTGAGTGCATACGATCGCCGCACCCCGGCCGACAGGTGGGTGGCTTAACCAGACTAGGGTGCAGAACCAATGTGTAAAGCTCGCGTCGGAGGTGAAACCTGTCTGGCGCCTTGAGCCATTCTCGCGCCCCTGCGCTTCCGCACACGGGGCATAGGTCAGGAGCCTTGTCTTTCGAGCCGGCACCTTCCTTTGGCGCGGAAACCTGGGTTGGGTCTGAAGTTGTCTGCGGTGAAAGATTCATGCAAAAGTTCTCAGTGTGCGTGTTCCTGCGGGACTTCGTCTTCTCCCTCCACGGCGGAGGGATACTCGGACGGAATCAAAGAAGGATCCGCCAGTTCAGCCGAGATGCTCCGGAAATACGCAATGGTCTTCTTAAGTCCTGTTTCAGCGTTGACCTGGGGCTCCCATTGAAGCAACTTTTGCGCCCGTGTTATGTCAGGCCGGGCGCACCTTGGGATCATCAACGGGCAGCGGCAGGTGTTCGATGGCGCTGGAGCTGCCGGTCAGGCGAATCACCATTTGCGCGATTTCGGCGATCTTCATCTCGGTGGGGTTCCCCAGGTTGACGGGTCCGTGGATTCCTTCCAGATCCGCCGACTTCGGAGACGGGGCCTTCCCGGGTTGCGCAAGCAGCAAGCGTGTCAGCCCTTCAACCAAATCGTCCACGTAACAAATACTCCGGGTCTGATTTCCGTCTCCGTAAATCGTCAAGTTCTTCCCTTGCAGGGCCTGGACGATGAAGTTCGACACCACTCGCCCATCGTAGGGGCGCATGTGAGGCCCATAGGTATTGAATATTCGCGCAATCCTTACATCAATACCGTGACAACGATGATAAGCGAGCGTCAGCGCCTCGGCAAACCGCTTGGCTTCGTCGTATACGCCGCGTGGTCCGACGGGGTTGACGTTCCCCCAGTAATCCTCCACTTGCGGGTTGATCAGAGGATCTCCGTAGACCTCTGAGGTGCTGGCCAGCAAGAAACGCGCCCCTTTTGCCTTCGCCAACCCCAGCGCTTTGTGGGATCCCATAGCGCCCACTTTCATCGTCTGAATCTGCCAGCGATGGTAATCGATGGGGCTGGCAGGAGAGGCAAAGTGCATCACCGCGTCAACAGGACCCTCCACTTCAATGTATCGAGAAACATCCTGCAGGGAGAACTCGAAACCTTTTTGCCCCTCGCAGGACTGAATATTCTCCTTCCGGCCGGTAATCAAATTGTTGACGCAGCAAACGCGGTGGCCTAAGCCCAGGAATTTCTTCGAGAGATGACTGCCCAGAAATCCGGCCCCACCTGTAATCACGACCCTCATTGCGTTACCCTCCACTGAATTCCCGCTTAAATACTGAGGATTCCTGCGTTCGGCGACCCGCTCGCTGGGGGGGTCTGATACCTTAATCCGGCAATCCGCGCGCCAGTCGGCACTCAGAACCTCGTGACCCATCTCCGCCCAACGCGCAGCCGTCAACGGCCCGGCGCTCCTCTGGTCCAGTTCTTTCGAAAAGCTCATGGTTTATTGGGAGGTGAGAGGCGGTTCGGAGACCGCTCTTACAGCCTCGTAATTGTCGTCACTGCACTTTCATTCTCGGCGAAAACCTACTGGCAAATCGGGGAGCAAAACGCGTGAGCGCCCATTTCACAGCCAGTCTTGAGGTGAACTCGTAACTCATGGCCTTAGAAACCGCCTCCCGCGCTTCCTGGTATTGCTGATGTTCCAGATACCAGTTTGCCCAAGCGCTGTGGACGTGCCGAAGGTTCTGCACAAGGGTCTTCCGCACCTCCTGAGAAAGCCTTGGGTCCAACGTCAACCATTTCTCAAACATCGACCGTGAACCCCGCAGGCGCACGTCAACGTTATCCCATGGGCGGCAAATCGAGCCTTGGGGGGATTTACTGCGGTTGAGCAAGGCCAAAGGCTTGTTTACATAGCAGAAAGAAGTGGCAAGAGAGAGGCGGAAAAGGAAATCGTGGTCCTCCGCATATCCGATATCAGCATCAAACGACCCAATGTGTTTGACTACGTCAGTGCTGGCAAGGAGCGTCGAAACCCAGAAAGGATCGCGGCACTTCGCAAGGATCTCGGGCACTCCAGGGTATTCTCCCAGGGTATTGTCGAAGCGAGTTCCGCTAACGAGAAATGCTGTCGTGTCCTTGCCGAGATTATCCGTGAGCCTCGCGTCCGTAATGCAAGCGCAACACCTCTTCCCGAATTGCTCAATGGCGCGGACCTGCCAATCGAGCTTTTCGGGAAGCCAGACGTCATCCGAGTCCAAGAATGCGATCCACTCCCCGCGTGCTTCCGCGATCCCCTTGTTCCGAGCGACGCTTTGACCCTGATTGGGTTGGAAGAAGTAGCGGATGGGTTTGCCGGTATCGCCGTGTTGGCTGATAAGCTCTTGAAGGGCCTCACACGTTCCGTCCGTGGAGCCGTCATCGACCACGATAGCCTCGAACTCCGGGTACGTTTGCGCCAAAACACTTTTCAGCGCAGCCTGCACCTGTAGGGCTCGGTTGAACGTCGGGATGACAACTGATATGAAATGTCTGTCGCTCATCAGTCGAGCTGGGGCTCCGTCAAACCACCGGATCCCGGGAGCCACCTCTTCGTAGCAACGTCATAATGTCTAATGACTTTCGCAGGATTTCCAAAGAGCACGGAGTAGGGTGGGCAGCTTCGGAGGACCACTGCGTGCGTCCCCACAACACAATGGCGACCCAGGATCAGCTCGCCCTTGGTACACATAATGACAGCCCCACGGCCAATCCAACTGCCTTCTCCTATCCGGATCCTTCCCCCCTCCGTGACGGGTTGTTCGGAGATGGGCGTTGTTATATCTTCATACCCGTGGATGTGGTCCTGGATGAGCGCCGACGATGCAATGAGCGTGTCACGCTCGATGTGGATGTAGTTCTTAGCGGATATCTGAACCCTGGGACTTATGCGGACTTTGTCATCGATTACGATTACGGGTTCGCCGTTCGCATCCGTCGAGGAGACGTTGAGCCACACATCCTTTCCGAAAAACACCGAACTGCCGATTTTGACTCGGCGTGCTGTCGGCCTCGGCAAACGACAAGTGAAGTGTATCGACAAGTTGCGGCCGACGGAAGCGAACGGGTAGGTTAACCCCATCCAAATGCTGTAGAATTTCGTGAGCGCTTTGGAAAGATAGATTAAAGGGTCCTCGAAAGGAACCTGGTTGTCGGAACGATGAGGCATTATATTCCTTTCTGGCGTCGCCTACGGCCAGCAGAGAGACTACGGGCGGCTTAGGTGATCCTTACTCCGCAGTAGGGCTGGTACGCAAATGCCGTAGGCAATCAGGCACGCGCAGAGTCCCAGGGCTAACTGTGGCACAGGCCCCTTGGCCAGTCCGAAGAAGCGGAGACCGAAACCGCCGACTAGAAGTCCCACGGATACGAGACCCGCGGGCACGAATGTCCTTCCGTACCGAACCAGGCTCAAGCCCGTCAGCCCGCGCATCCGTAAAAGTTGAAGAAGGTAGCTGGTCCCAATCGCGACCAGAGCCGCAACTTGACCGCCCAACACCCCCAGCATCTTACAAGCGGGATAGATAGCGACGATCATGACCACCGCAGAAGCAGCCACCGCGCGGCGATGCAGGGCTGGTCGGCCCATGGCGGAAAAAACGTCCGTCATGATGCCATTCAGAATACTGAGGATCGCTACTACCGAGGCGACGATCAGGGGGGCAGCGGATTTCAAATACCGAGCCCCGTAGATGACCCTGAGAAGAGAAGGCGCGTATAGCCAGATGACAACAACTACCGGAAGCCCTAATACGATGAGCCAGGAAGTGGCTTCTAACACGATTCGGTTGATGCGCGGGTGGTCCTCCTGAATGTGGGCGAAGGCAGGCACCATTGTTGAGCCCACCATGTTTTGAATGAAACCTGTTGGGGTTTGGACGAGGTAGACTGCCATCGAATACAGCCCCAGCGCAGTGGAAGAGTAGAGCTTGCCGAGAACGAAAATGTCGGTGCGCGTAAAGATCAGGTTCAGAAACGACAAGCCATATGCCCCCTTCGAGTACTTCAGGAGGTCACGAGCAGCGTCACGGTCCCACCCGAGCGACGGCAACCCAGGACACAAAATATAGGATAACAAACACCTAAAGACGTTTTCGCTACAATATCCAATGGCTAACGCCCACACGTCCCGAAGGAAAAAGCTGAGAATTATCGTAAGAACGACACCACAGGCGGCGCCTCCATTGGTGATTGCAGCCCAGCGCCCAAACTTCATCTCCTTCTGCGTCAGGATGGACCGTGGACTCATTGCCCCTTCCAATAGGGCGCTCAGGAAAGCCACCCGAAGCAACGCAGAGAGTGCGGAGTCCCCGTAGAACCGGGCTACCCAAGGAGCCATGATAAAAATAATGGCGTAGACGCCGAGCGCCCGGCCCATCGCCAGCCACCAAGCGGCGTTGAGATATGAGGGCTCCCTTCCCCTCGGGTTTTGAATGACGGACACCCGTAGTCCCACTTCGGTAAGCGACCCGACGATCGCCGAAGAAGACATGACAATGGCCATAGTCCCAAAGGCGCTGGGCGCAAGAATCCGCGTCAAGAGCATGTTGCGGACAAATCGACTCGTTTGTTCGGTGAAGCTTGCGCCTCCTAGCAATACGGCGCCACGGGTGGCCTTTGCCCTGAGGTTCTCTCCCAACAACAATCGGCCGATGGCTCCTTTGCCGCTCTCGTAGAGGCGCGCGAGACCTATTTGTTTCCGAGAAATCGTTGATGACTTGTCTTCGACCTGCTCCGATTTTCTCATAGAAAGCGTTCTGAACATCTCCCTCAGCAAACCTTAGGGACCTCATGACCGCAGGCCCCTAACGGACTAGAACTGAAAATACAAGAACACCCTCGTTTGCTGAAGAGACATCAGAGAAATGGCGAGCAACAAGCCGAGCGCCAAGGCCCAGCGCACTGTCGGCTGCCACAAGAGCCACCGAGGCGCAGCAGGCTTGACGGCCGTCAAGCTTGGCGAGAATTTCGCCATGATGGTCTGGCTATTCGGCAAGGCCCAGACGATCAAGAAACGGAGTGCCAGACTGGCGGGCGACGGGGTGCTATCCACACCTGGAACTATCAGAAAATGATGGGTTTGCGTAAGAAAAGCATGTATCGGGCCAAGATGCCGGAGCACCGTCATCAGCGTATTGGGCACGGGAAAGGCGTCGATGCCGTGCAGTCCGATCATGCCTCCCAGCATCTGCAATGCCGCACCGAGAGAAGTCGCACGGAACATAACCTGGGCGGCGAGTACCGCCACATAAGTGAGGGCAACCTTCCAGACAACCACCCCGGCTCTCACAAGCCGCCCTCGATTCCCTCCGGCTGCCTTCGGACCGTACATCCGCCAGGCATGGTTGATAGTCAGATAAACCCCATGCATTAGGCCAAAAATGAGGAATTGGAATCCGGCGCCATGCCAAATCCCCGCCAGCGTCATGGTAAAGAAAACGGGAACCACGATGAAAGAACCGAAGGCTCTGAATGTCTGGTTGTCGTGTTGGGACGCGCCGTGCCTTGCCAGACTGCGGCGGCGGATGTGCATAGCCAGGGGATTGTAGAGCAGGATGGTAAGATAGCGCGTCAGCGTAATGTGCCAGCGCTGCCAGAAATCGATGATGTTCCTGGATTTGTAAGGAGAGTTGAAGTTGATCGGAAGCCGGATGCCGAACATGTAGCCCAATCCAATAGCCATATCCGAATAGCCCGAAAAATCAAAATACAGTTGCAAAGAGTAGGCAAGCGCATACAGCCAAGAAGCAAACATCCGAAAATCGCCCGGATGCGCAAACCCAATTTTCACCACCTCCGCCAGCGGGTCTGCCAGGAGGACCTTTTTCGCTAATCCGATGATGAAAAAACTTGTGCCGACGGATAGATTGCTGAACCGCAAACGGCAGGTATCGGGATTGAGAAGTTGCGGCCCGATTTCACGAATATGGTAGATGGGCCCTGCAATGAGATGCGGAAAGAAGGTTACGAATGCGGCATAACGGATGATGTCCAGGTCCCTTCCTCCGCCGTGGTTACACTCCACCAGATATCCGATCTGCGTGAAGGTAAAGAATGAAATCCCCAAGGGCAGAATGACCTTGAAATCAAATTCGGGGGAAACCAGTGAAATCGATCGTGCATACGCCAGGGCCGGCCCTAAGTATTTGAAGAAAATGAGCGGAAGAAGGTTTCCAGCGACCCCGAGGAAGAGCAGGCGATGGCGCGATTTCGTGTCCTTCTCCCTCTCGGGTGCAAGCAGCGCTCGTCCAATTGCGAAATTGAACATAATGGAACATACGATAAGAACCACAAAAGCGGGGTTCCAAACAGCGTAGAAAGCCAATGAGGCTATCACGAGCCAGGCGATGCCGAAGTTTGCCCCCAGCCTGGTCGCGAGATAATACCCTACGAGCGCGATCGGCAGAAAGATAAACAGGAAGCTATACGATGCGAAGACCATAGGAAATCAGCGCGACTCACCCTTAAGTTCACGATCGATCAATTTTAAGATTTTCCGATATTCCGGAGTCGCTCCAGTCCGTCGATTCCAGTCGCCGCCCGGCGATCACTCGGAGGTGGCTTGCCGCGGCGACGCCTTCTCCCCGCCCGGAGTGGATGCCCGTGCAACACGGGGACCGCCGCACGGCAACGCCATCCCCTTGGGAATCGATTGGCCGCGGCGAAAACGCTCCAATTGTGCGGTCATCGCGCTCATGCCTTGTGCGTTCAAGTGCAGAGTATTTGCAAAACACGAGTCATCGAGAGTGGCATACTCCGTGATATCAAACAGGGTGGCGTGGAATTTCTGCACGATAGCTCGAATCTGCGCCCGCCGGGCAGCGACAACGGCACGAACTTCAGGCACTTGGTTGACCACGCTGGGACGGACCGGCCCCAGCACGACGGTGAAAGGCCGACCCGAAGCGCGGACATCCTGGCAGAATGCTGCGAGGTCGTCCAGACAATGCACACAGTGGGGATTCAGCTCAATCGCGTCGGAAATCCCGGTTCCGGTGCTGGCGGGGTCAACGTTCATTTCCAAAGGTACAGCACCGGTCTTGGTGAATGCCATTGAGGTAGGCGAGGTTCGGCTGTGGTAGTCGCGCCAGTTCTTCCAATACGACATCAGTCCCGTAATATCGCGATATGTGAATTCCTCCGCCATCGTCATTCGGCCCAAGACGTAGCGGCGAAATACTGCAGTGGGCACCTCGACATCCGACCGGTAGGCGTCCCGCAATTCCACCGTACTCGTGGCGAAGATGACCTCACGCACAGGGTAGACATCGGCCAACTGCTTGTAAAACTGTTCCGACGTCGGGACCGAGACGCCGTTTGCTCCCAGATTGACGAAGGGGCGGCCTTCTCGGTCTTCCAGCAGGTCGCTGTCAATATCGTTTACGGCTATACTCGCTCCACTAATCACCCCGAGAGGCGCTGGACCGGGCCGATGCTCCCGGAGAAAGCGCATTTTCTCGTTGAGCGGCAGGTTTGGCGTGAAGAGTGGGGCAACCCCGAGTGACACGCAAATGAGTTCTACCGCAGCACAGATGCCCAATGCTGTTCCCAGACAAATGAACACATTACGCCTGAAGGCGTACTCGTGATCGGTTTTCATGTGGCTACGATGCCTGCTTCCAGATGATTTCGCCCGCAGGAATACTGCGATGGCGGAATCTCCAGCGCCCAGCAGTTGAGGCTTAATCTTCCCAAGCCACTTGCGCTCCAAAATCTCAGGCGATTGATCCTGGGCTTCTTTCCTGACGGTAACGTACCGCCCGGCGCGCCAGCCGGGGGCTTGTCCACGTCAACAACCATTTCATTGCGATATTGAAGGTTGGGTCTAGTCGCATCGCTCGCGAGACAGCTTCGCGCGCCTTTCCGTATTGACCAGTGGACAGATACCAGTTGACCCAGCCGCTATGGATGGAGCCCAACTGCTCTCGAATAAGCTTGACGACTTCCCCTGGCAAGTCTTCGCTCAAGCGCAAAAGCCCTTCGAGCCGGAGTTGGCTATCCCGAAGCCAAAAATCCAATTTCGTCCACTGTGCGCTCACTCCTACGTGGCGCTGTTCCACCGGCGAGCGGTCAAATCTAACCAGGGGGCGGTTCACATAACAGAAGCCCGTCAGCATCGCCAATCGAAACAGAAACTCGCTGTCCTGGCTGTACGGCAGCTTGAGGTCAAAGCCACCTGTATTCCTGATCACTTCGGCGCGTCCCATAAATGAGGACAGGCAGATCACCATGCCCGCGCCGCCGGGCCTCACCAGCAGTTTCAACGCCTCAGTGCTGACACCCATTTCTCCTTGGTGCAGGTAGCTCTGTTCCGCGAGTTGGAAGAAGGTCTGTGTTTCCGGGTGATTGACCAATCGGACGTCCGTGTAACATCCTGCGCATCGTGGACCGAATCGCTCCAAGGCTTTGAACTGCCATTCCAGCTTGTCGGGTTCCCACTCATCGTCGGAGTCGAGAAAGGCGATCCACTCGCCCCGCGCTTCAGCGATTCCCTTGTTCCGCGCCGCGCTGGCGCCCTGGTTGACCTGGTAGTGGTAGCGGATCCTATCACCAAAGGTTTCTGCAAGGACCTTCCCTGTGTCGTCCGCTGACCCGTCGTCCACCACGATGACGTCGAGGTCGGTCAACGTCTGGGCTAGAACGCTCTCGATGCCCTTCCGCACCTTGGCAGACCGGTTATAGGTAGGAATAACGACCGATACCCTGGGATTCATGAACTCGTCACTCAGCGCTCGTTACCGGACCTTTGCCGTCTCCATGCCCACACCTGCCCGGTGTGCCTCAATTGCCTCGCGATAGGCCTCGAGGAGCTTCACTCCGGCGGCGTCCCACGTGAGCTCTGAGACGGTTTCCAGTGAGGCTGCCCGGAGCCTTTGCAGAAGGGCGTGGTCTTCGTGCAACATGGTGAAGTGTTGTGTAAGGACGGCGACGTCGCCGACGCTGTGCACCAGGGCGTTCTCCATGTGCCGGCAAATAGCCCCCGCTGCTTCCGAGACCAATAAAACACATCCGCTGGCCCGTGCTTCGCAGGTCACAAGTGCACTACCCTCTTCGAGGGTTGGGAGCACCAGAACGTCGCTCTTGCGCATCAGCTCGGGGACGTCGTCCCGTTGGCCCAGAACTCGAACGCTTCTATGCGCGAGCATAGGGGCAAGCTTTTCCCGGTATTCCGGCAAAAAATCACCCGCGATCAGGAACGATCCTTCCTCCGAAGCGGGAGAGGCGAGCCAGGCTTCCAACGCATAATGGACACCCTTCCTCACGGCGCACACGCCTACAAACAGTACTTGCAACCCGCCCACTCTCTCTTTTGGTTCGGGCTCCGGGAAAAAACGCTCTGCATCGAAACCGTATTGGTGCCGAGCCAACTTCTCTCGAGGAAACCCACGATCGAGAAACGTCTTCACGACAAAGTCCGAAGGGCAGAGGAGGCGATCCGCCAGTCTATATTCGTCCTCTTCCTTGCGCAGCTTCCAAGCGTTGTAAGCGTGTTCCTGGTTCGAGGGCAGCGCGACTCCCAATCGCTCGCATTCCCGCTGCACGACTTCCATGGCGTAGCCGGTATGGGCGTTGCATCGTTCCAAAACCGTCGGAATGCCCAGCCTGGCCGCGGCTTTAAGGGTCTGGAGTGCGCCCAAAGGCCACGTATGAACGATATCGATTTGTCCCGCCAAGCTCTCGAGCCGCCGCGCCACGATGTTGTCGTGCAGCGCCACCGTGCGAAACACACCTAGCAGACGGTAGGGCAAGCGCAACTTCCCTATGGCCAGGGTCGGCCGGGCCCTGACGCTGGGTGGGAGCGGCCGGGACAGTGAAGCGGGAAATACCAACACCTCCGCCCCGGCCTCCGCCAAACCGCACACCTGCTTCCATGCCGTGTAACAAATGCGGTCCGCACCGAGACGGTTGGGAAAGCTATATAGGACTCGCACACGCCCGTTTCCGTCCGCCTGCATCGCTACCTCTCCGGCGCTGCCGGAATCACATTCTTGCCGGGTGCTTTAAAGTTTCGTCCCTGCAAAACAAAGCGTTCCGTAGTGCCAATCTGGCGCCCATCCAACCTCCCGCGGACGCACCTTATAAAAGATCGAATTGTACTTGCCCTCGAGATAGGGATTGAACCACTTTTCGTCGAGGGCGATAGGGTGACCCACTCGGAGCCCATCCGGCTGCTTTCTGAGGTCCTCGATATCACTCAGGTCCTGACCTATGATAGCGATTCCCCCAGGCTTAAGAACCCGGGTAAGGCTCTTCATACATAGGCCGGCATCTCGAACGTGGTCCAAAACGTTAATCATGACAACCAAATCAAAGTAGCCATCTGCGAACGGCAAATCCTCAAGTGGATGATCATCCAGGCAGCAGCCGGCCTGACGGTACATTTCATTAACGAAAGTCATGTTGAGTGACACGTACGTCCGGATAAGGGGATCTGAAAGATAGAGGTGCTTGGGCCTGCAAGCATTGCGGATCAGCCGCATGTTGGTGTAGGGGCCACAGCCGACTTCAAGGGCGTTGTCCACCTCTTTTGGCAAGAATCCATAGTTGTCAAAGCTCTCTCTCCACCATTGGTTTCTGTCATCGCCCCGGTACTTCTCGACTACTCCGAGCAGCGAAAGTAAACGCCAAACTAGGTTCTTACCGTATTTTGCTAGAGCTTTGTGATTGCGCAGCCAGTGATCGCGTTCCCACGCCTGCGCGTTCTGCCAACGCTCGCTGTCCACACGATCAACCAAGTCATCTCTTGACCACATCGTTGCACCCCTCTTTCCGCAGACAACCGGACTGACACAAATTGATTCGGAGCAGGTTATCTTGCGGTGCTCAGCTAAGCCCCGACCAAGTCAGGTAGGGGCGTGGCGTGACTATCGTCCAGGACCACGACCGCTGCCTCTGTTGACCGCATGGCCTCAAAGGTTGTCACGGAGATGATAGACCACAAAGCAAACAGCCACATCTCGGTCGTCGCCGGGTAATTAATTCCGAAGTGCGCCACCAAAACTGAAAAAAGAGCGGAACCGAAGCACCAAAGGCGCCATTCCTGACTGCGGTCGCCGCTCACTTCTTTTCTTGCGTTTCCTAGCGCCCCAAAGGCCCTGCTGAAAATCGCAATGTATGCAACCAGTGCCAGAAGGCCCCCCGCCACAGCCTGGACCACAAACTGATTGCAAAGGTCAAACATGCAGAATCCCCAGAGGTTGTAATTCTTGTATCCAAGCAGCCACCAGTCGCTGAAATGACGAATGCAGTTGTTGACCAGCTCATAACGATGATAGCCCGAAGAGGACCCGGTCACATCGACTCGAGTGATGAGGGCCCAAACCGGCGCCTTCATCACCAAGTGTAGCAACACCAGGATGGCCACGAATACCCAACGCAATAGGCGCATCTTTTTGCGCAGGGGCCAAAAGGCGAGGCCTGCGGCCGACGCCGCAAGCGCCAGGAGCGACGTGCTCGAATTCGACGTGATTACCATGGCCGAGGCCGCGGCAAAGCCCGTAAACGCTAGCGTCCGGGAGTTTCGATCTGTCCACAGCCACAGAAACAACGGAATCAAATTGCCGGCGAAGGCTCCGGCGGAGATACATCCCAGCGCTCCCTCGGACCGAATTCTCCCCTCCCGTACGGTCAGCCACGGTCCGAGTCCCCCAATGTAACCGAATAAATTCACGTGGCTGATCTGCTCGTTCAGCATCAAGGCGCCCTGAATGACGCAAACAACCGCCAACGTCTTGATGGTCCGCCGGACGGCCTCGCCGTCGGGAATGAAGAACCTTACCACCAAATACCCGCCGAGCATGTCCAGGAGGTCGCCCAAGTTGTGGACAAACACCTGCATCTCCATCCACTGTACGGAAAGAATGAGGTCCAGCGATACCACCCAAAGTACCACCATTCGGTCCACCGGATTGAATTCTCCGGGAAACTTGCCGGTTGACGAAGTTCCCCCGAGCATGGCCCTGCGGATTAATGCGGCAATAATCACGATGCGCAGCACCGTAAAGTGCAAGCTACCCAGGACCACGACCTGCTGGATCGGGATAGTGAAACATGCTAACAAGAAGGGTGTAATGGCTTTTTGCCGCGAACTGGTGAAAATCAGTACTATGGCGACGAGCATCCCCACCGCCACCAGTGGATTGAGCAGCGTTTCAGCGGCGCCACCGCCAAATCGAAAGTGTTCGGGTTCCATAAATCTAGATCGCGCTAGATATTTGTGGCCGCTTTTGATACGAGACGCGCACGCCACCGCTTGCGGATGGTCCGCAGAAGGTCTACTCGTGCCAGCCCGCTTTTAATTCTCTGGTGCAGGCCAACAATCAATGACCGAACAATATTGAGACTGATTCCCTTTAAGGTCGGGGCAAAAATATAGACCAGCGACTCAGTCCACTGCTCGCTGCTGAGGACTTCTTTGTATTGGGCATGGCCCTGCCCAAAGTCAATCATCGTCACACCCGCACCGTCTCCGCCGCAGAAGCGTTCGATAACTTGCAGGACCAGATACATGCCTGGAGAATGGCTGGCAAATTCCGGGTCGTAGCCGATATAATCGCTACCGAAGGTCGTACCATTAACATCCCCCAGCCAGAAAGCAGCTGGCCTTTCTCCAAGATAGAGAACGTAGCCGCGGAGCCAGCCTCTTTCAGCCTTCAGCCGTAGACCTTCCCGCATCATCGGGCTGTCAACGAACCCCGCACCCAAACCGCGCTGGTAGGACGTTCTTGCGACCAGTTCCACGTCTTTAATCATATGGTCGATTTCTTCCACCTCACGGAAGCAGCGAATTCTTACCCCCCCGGAAAAATGGTTGACGAGTTTCTTCGCCTGCCATTTCTGGTTTTTGCGGACCTTTGGCGATAGGCTCCGGTAGAACTCGTCGCTCGTGGCCGGAAGAGCTGTCGCGAAGTGCGGCTGGGTTATGCGTACATAGTCGCGACATAGGAGGCTGGGCTTAGTAGTGGCCAAGGCGAATAAATCCGATTCCCGCCTCAGAAAATTCAAGTACGCGTAGTCGGCCTCGCCTTGCGAGAGAGCTTTAAGAATCTCACCAATCAGGAGATCGCAATTTTCCCGCGATGAGTTGCCCCTCAGGGCGCCATTCACAAAATACATAATTCGCGCTCGCGGGCTCACCCCGAAGTAACCGATTCGGCAAACTAGGCGTCCCTGGTCAATCCTTCCGACCAGAATTGCGTCGAGCTTTCCTGCGCGCCGAACCTCCAAGACATACGGACGAGAGGTCCCCGGATTGGCTCTGAGAAAGGCCAAATACGAGTATACGTCGGAATCGCGGTTGCCCGGCCATGACTCCCACACTTCACGGATCTCTTCGAGCTCGGGTACCGTCCGAAGGACTTTGACAGTTGCTTTGCTGTCCATTTAAACTGGCCCACTCCGATTGGCTGGAAAGTTCAACAATCGGAGACTAGCCAACAGTGATTTCTGAAGGGAATTGTGCGAAGACCCTTCCCCCACCTCGCCACGGAGGTGGGGGAAGTACTAGTACATCGAACCGTCCGTCGCGCATTGGGCCATATGCCTTTGGCCGTTTGACTAGGCCGCTTGGCGCATTTGCGGCAACCGTTAACGGTCCATCGTAAAGGCAGCCTGCCGGGCGACGCCATTGCTGCTAGGCGAGTCGTTCACATCGATTGCGTATCTGGTCCCCCGACGAGGGGCACCGATGTTCAATGCGCCGCCGCCTGCACATTGGTCGGTGGTTGCGGCGTGGGAGAACTACCGAACTGATAGGCACCAATGTCAGGAGCCGCATTCGTTGGCCTCGCAATTATACTTCTTGCCGGACAGTTTACCATGTGACTGGTGCTGTTGTAGGTGCAGCCATACCGGGTATCGTTGTAGCATGCGCTCGCGGCGTCAGAGAGATAAGGGTCCGAACTGGCCGCAGTGGAAAGCGCCGAGCAATACGCTGAGTTCTGCGTGCCCTCGTTCGTGCCTGCGCCGACCGTTGGACTGCTACTTGATGTTGGCGAATAGGCGTAAGTTTCGGAAGCCGTGAAGCCTTTTGATGTTGCGGTCGCGTGGGTCATTTGCAGGTTGGTCACCGTTGTCTGCTGCGAGGCGCAGTTAGGCCCGTATGGGGTAGCCCCATCCAAAATGTAAAGGTTGTTCGCAACCGTAAAGGGAGCGGACGTCGTGGTGCATGTGAACGGTGGCGCAGTTAATGCCCATTCCCAAGTATTGTTGAAAAAGATGAGCGCACCTTGACTGTTCCCATTCTGGCCGATATTGAAGTACTCAATTGCACCTGCGTCGTATATCAAGTTATTGAAGTAATAATCCGTTGCTCCAACCGGAGGAGCGGGCCAGAAACCTACGCCGCAACCCGAGGCGCAATTATTTTCGATGTGGCGAAACAGGTTGTTGTAGACGGCATTCGAGCCTGGAGTTTCATTAAGGGCTTCCAGTAGATTCGAGTGGCCGTTTTCAAAGAAATACTCATAAAGATTGTCGTGGAAAGCATGAAGATGGGAAACGACGCATTGTGACGTGTACCGAAACACTGAGTGAGCAACATTATAAAATCCACCAAAAGCCAATCCCGCGCCAACCGGGTCGGAGTCCGACCCGTCCACTACCACGCCTTGAACGGTTTCACCGGTGGTGGTCCCGGTCACGCTGCCGTTGAAAGCGAAAATGTTGAAACATACGCTACTTGCTGTGCAGCCGGTACTGCCGTTGAGGGCGGCAAATTGCACATGCGTCCAACCATGGATGTAAAGATTCTCGAAGGTCATTGGGGCTCGGAGGCCGCCATAGCTGACGTAGACATCGTGGTGACTGGGTTGGCCAACGTCGGATTGGCATAGCCCCGTCATTTCGAAGTTGTCGAGAATGTAGTACTGCAATCCTTGCATCTCAAAAAAGGTGTTTTGGCTCCCTATTTGGTACGGACAACTGGAAAGTGTGGTCGAGGTGCTGGTCGGGTTGTCTCCGTTCAGAATTGGTCGCGTCCACGATGCTCCCGTATACCACGCCTGATCCACGCCGACGTAAATCGGGTTGGCGCTGGTGCCCATAGGGTAAGGATTGACGCTGAAATTCCAGACCCCTCCGCTGTATGGAGAGGCACTGGAGTTTCCAAAATGCCAGGTATCTCCGCCTCTTAGGATAATTCCCGCACCTGCTGGAATGGTACCGTTCCACTGCGTCGCGCAATTCCCGGAGCAACTGGGCATCCCCGGAGCATGGAGCCACGGGGCCGCCTCGCTGGTTCCGGCGTTCGAGTCGGACCCGGCAGCCGAGACGTAGTAGCAGTTTGTAACGCCAAGGCTTGCTAGTGTAACTTGAGAGTTAGTCGTAGTATTAATGTAATTCGCCCCGGTTGGGCACGCCCCCCCTGCCCCAAAGGCACTTGCGGAAATAAAAACCACTCCACAGAAAGTCAATAAAAGTGCTGAATAACGATTTGCTGAACCCAAAGTCTTTCTCATCCCCACCTCTCGAAGGGTGCTTATAGAATTGCCTCTCGGCTAATGCACCTTCCAAGGTAGCTTACTGACCACTGGTTGAGTTGTCAATGGCACGTACTGGTACTTTGGTAATCTGCGGGGCAGACTCGTTCCTGCCCCAGCACACGACGGTGCGGCCGAAAACCGTCCATTTCCTTGCCAGGCCCAGCCAACGAAACGGCGTCTTCCTTAGCGATGACAACTGTGGAGAATTCCATTCTGCGGCCTCAATCCACGCACGCCCGGCGCCCTCCGCCGCGACGCTCTGAAGGATGCGGGTGACAAGAAGCGGATTAAACCCCCGGCCACGATATTGGGGGAACACGTGAAAATCAAAGAGGTGGACGTCATCCTGTCCCAGCAGGAAATAGTGGGGCTCGATGGTGCTTCCCTGCAACGACCAACCGTATCCCGCCAGCTTATCGTTCGACTTGATCAACCACAGCGATGCACCTCTGCCGAACCGCTCCTTCATGTTCCGGTGCGCCAGCTTGGGATTCCAAAAGCTGATTATTTCTTCGAAGTCCACAGGGCTGATTTCGGCGGCGCTGGTCTTCCGCTCCACCTTCAACGAGCTTGGGAGGTCCGACGAGCTCGCAGCCAGCACAGAGAGGTCGCAATAGAAGAGCGCCATGCGGCTTGAAAACAGCGCCCGGCTCAGCCCGAGCGCGATCCGCCGGATGGTTTCGCGCACGCCGCGACGCCTGTAATAGTCCGCGAAACGCGAGAGCGAAGTCGAAATGCTCATAGCCGTTGACGTCAAGCAGCAGCTCAAGCCTCGTGTGGAACGCTGAAAACTCCCCGCAGGCAGGCAACGCTCACCCGTTTTCGCTCCTCCGCTTCGGGTCGGGTCTCGGGGTGCACCAGTCCCGAGAGAACCGCAAACGTATAGCGAAGAAGGTGATGGAAAAGAATGATGCTGCGGATTCCCAGCCTGCCCAGGACGCCGTGATACTTGGACCAATAATATAGGACGGACTTCTGCTGCGCGACAGCAAAGCGGACTGGGTAAGGAGCGGTGGTCTTGCCGCGGTCGTGGATGGCCTGTGCGACGGGGTAAAACACCACCTGCCACCCCGCTTTCCAGGCGCGCCGGCACCAGTCCACATCATCGCCGTACATGAATAAACCTTCATCCAACAAGCCTACAGTCTCGAAGGCTTCCCGACGGATGAAGGAGAAGCACCCCACCAGGACGTCCACGGACATGGTCCGATCGTGAGGAAAGTAGAACATGTGCTCGCCGGCGAAGAAGCGGGACTTGGTGAACTTGGTGGCGAGCCCGGTTGCCGCAGTAAAGTTGTTCCACAAAGTGGGAAACCGCCGGCAGGTGCTCTGCAAGGTCAAATCAGGATTCAAGACGCGGGGCCCCACGTTCCCCACTTTGGGGTTTTGATCGAGATAATCCGCCAGCGCATCCAGGCACCCCGGAAAAACCACCACGTCGGGATTTACCAAGGCAACGTAGCGCCCCTGGCACTGGCGGATGGCGACGTTATTCCCTTTCGAGAAGCCCAAGTTTTCAGCGCTCTTAATTAGCTTGACCCACGGAAAGCGCGCCTCAACCATCTCCGACGTGCCGTCCGCCGAGGCATTGTCAACCACCAGGACTTCCATGCTGCGGCGCGGCGGCGCTTTTTCCAGGCTCTCGAGGCACAACTCCAGATAGTGTTTGGCGTTCCAAGCGACAATGACCACCGAGATATCCATGAAAGCAGGCTAAACAGGCTGCGCTTGACTGCTGGCGAGCGGGGGCTTCAACGCCCGCCGGAAGCGCAATACGTCTTTCGAGTGGCGAAGCACCCGCTGCACAGCCAAGCCGGCACTGACCGCCGCCGATGATATTATACTTTCGCAGGCCGTTAGCGAGTTCATACGGCAAACATCGGCGCCTGATAATCCCTTCTTGAAATGATAAACGCCAGGGTTCCGCCCGGGATCGATGCCTCCCAAATCGTACCACCGGAAGCCACTCTGCTTGAGCCAGGCGATCAGCGTCCACTGCAAAAGATACGCGCCTTTGGAATTCAGTCCCTGGTCGCTGGTCGCGCCGAGAAGATAGACCGCCGTATCGCCAATCGTGGAGGCAACCAGCCCCGCCACAATGGCGCCGTTGTCCTGGCAGAGCAGAACGCGCATGCGCTGCGGCTCCGGCAAATCCTCCTGGATCTGCCCGAACTCCTCAACGTCAACGCTGGTTTCAAACGTCTTGCGGTTTCGCATTTGGTTATAGATCAAACGGAAAATACCATATTCCTTACTCCCCGTTCCAGCCAATACCTTAAGACCCTTCTTTTCAGAGCTGGTGAGTTGGTTGCGCCACTTTTTGTCGAAACTGCGGCGCAACTCCTCGAGCGAGGGCGCCAAGTCCAGAACGAACGTCCTGTCTGCGGTTTCTGCCGCCATAGGTTCGGACGTGAAGGCAGAAAAAGCAAACTGGATCGCTTTCGCACGCGGAGACCCCTCGAATGCACTCGGAAGGATGCGGAGAAAGAGTCTTCTCTTGTCGACGTACTCCTCCGCGAGGGCTCGGGCCATGAGCACTGCAGCTTCAGGATCAGTTGGCCTCCCGCGCCGCTCAAGTAGCGGCCCCCAGCGCAGATACGCCATTCCGAACTTAAACCTCGTAGGGCGAACGACCCTGAGTTGGGCCATCCCCAAGACCTCTCCACCTCGCTTTAGAACCAAGTGGCTGAGGTTCTTCTCTCCCCAGCGCACTCCGCCATACGACCAGGTTTGATAGAGGTTGGCATCATCAAACTGATCGAGCATCTCGGCCCACTCGGCGCGCACGGCGCGATCCACTTCGACTTGCCAGCCGGAATCCAGCACGGAATTCAATCCTGTTCCTTAAGGCTCGCGCTCGAGCAATTCGATCAACAAGCGGTTCTTGGTACAGATCCAGGCGATCCGGCGGCCGCCGAACGCCACAGCGGGTTTGGGACCAGAAACCACAACGAATCCTGAAGAGCGCGCTTCCTTCAAGCCCAATTCCAGGTCGTCGATTTCGTAACAGAGGTGGTGCAATCCCCCGCCTTTCTTGAGGAAACGGATCACCGGCGAATCAGCGCCTGCCGGCTCCACCAGCTCGAAGACTGGATTGCGCGTGTTAACAGGCCTGAAGAAGGACACATAGACTCGCTGCAAGGGATCATGAATAATCTGGCCGTCCCAATGCGCTGACAGGGATGCGGAAAATGCCTCGGCAGCCGCTGAAATCGATGGCACTACGCAACCAAGATGGTGCAGCACGGCATTCCCGCTGATCAAAGGACCTATAGTTGGCATATGGTTTTGATGGGATCAGGTTTAGGCGGGCCCTACGCGTTCACCTTTACTGGGGGCTCTGTGGCGGTTCTATGGATGAATCGGGCCTTCACGGAGTAGTCTTGCGGCACTTCGTATTGCCACACCTCGCGTTCTCCAGGAACTCCCTCGAGGTGCGTGAAGCCGAGACTTGCGTAATGTCCGGCCACCATGCCGTTTTTCTTAGAGGGAATATACACCCCTACAATCTTGCGGATGTCCCGGGCCTGGCATTGCTCGACGAGGGCATCAAACATGGCCAGTTCCATCTCGCGCTTGAGTACCCGGCAACTCATTAACCAGAGGTCCAATTCAACTGTCTCGTGGGACACCCGCCCGATCAGGACCGACACCAAGCCATTGTCGCCGAACTTGTCGGCCAGCCGCCCGTAGAGTGTAACAAAAGCCCCGTCAAGACTGATGGATTCGACCTCGGCGATCGTGTACCTCTTGGTAGTGAGGTTGAACTGGTTGGTCTTATTAATCAACTGAGTAATACGTTCCAGATAGACAGGAAGAAAGGGGCCGATCTCCGCCGTCATTTCGAGCGAAGCGAGGAACTCTCCGTAATCACTAAAGTCACCCCGAGCCACGCTTCGCTGGGCATTGGAATTGTAATAGGCGGAGCGGCCGAGGTCGTCCTCAACCACTTTGACCACTTCGAAGTAGCCCTCGTTTTCGAGCACTTCCGCGAAGCGCGAGACGTCCGAGCCCATATCGGGGACGGCCACCTCCGGCAGTTGACCGGCAACGAGAGATCTCTCGGCAGGGTTATCGTCGACGAAGACCATGCTATCCAGGCCGATGTTAAGCTCTGCGGCGGCAGCGCGGATGTTGTCAACCTTGGATTCCCAATTCGCTTTGAAGGCGCTGAAATCCTCGAGCTTCAATAAGCTGTCCGGGTGCGAGAAGCCCTCCTTGGCGTTTTCGGGGTCGTTTTTCGAGCAAACAGCAAGGATCACCCCTCGCCGCTGCAAGTCTTTCACATAGCGTTGAAAGTCTAAGTAGGCCTCGCCCACCGGGTGGTCCCGGCCAAGAATCAGGTTCTGCACCCCATCATCGCCGACGACTCCACCCCAAAGCGTGTTATCTAAATCCAAAACCAGGCACTTCTTGGTTCTGCCGTAAACCGACTTGACGATCCCCGCAAGGTTTTGGGCTAAATACACGGTCGCCTTGGGGCTCACGGCCATATGAAAGTTGTACCAGTAGTTGGGATCGTGCCACACCGCCAAGCCCACTTGCGCCGAGAGGTAGTGGATATCGTTGATCAGGAATCGCGAGTGGCTGCGAGCATAGGCCGCGAACCCCTCATTCAGCCTCGCCAGGAAGTTCGCCCGGCAGTATAGCTCGGAGGCCTCGAGATTCCCGAGCGGTCTGAGAAATGGTAGGTCAAAATTATTCTGGATGATGAGCGCGCCTAGTTCCTTGTGAATCTTGTCCCAAAGAGACTCAAACCGCACCATTTCACTGGTGAGGCGCTTTTCAACCTCCGCCTCGGCCTCCAGTAATTCCGGGAATTGCGATACGTTGTGCCAAGTGGTGTGGATAAAGACGATGTCGGGCTTGAAATTCCACAAGTCCGGATTTGCGAACAGCACGTCCTCACTGTAACGGTTGTATTCTGATTCGTAGAATGTGGGCTGAATCCCTTGTGCCAGGAGAAACAGCTCGAGCATGCTCGCCACTTCCGTGGTGGTGGAACCACCAAGAATTGCCATGCGCGCTGAGACGAGATTTGGCTGCTTGAGCAGCTCCTTCTTCAGCGCATTGCGCTTCAGCAGTACGTCGGCGGCCGCAACGGGGAATCGCAGAGCTTTCGGAACCTCCCATTGCAATGTCTTGACGTCTGATGCCATTAGAAACCTCTTGTTCATAGCAGCCGGAGCCAGTGGTACGGCCGGCTCGATATGGTGGTCCGGTGGCAATTGCCGGCGATGCTAATCCTACCAGGACAATGCGTCACGCCAATTGGGTCGAGCCGGTCCGGGAAACAGGGTGGGCATCCTCCACCCCGGCCAGTCGCAGAAGATCCGCGACTGTAGTGCAGGTTACGACTTGGTCGGGAGTGATGGATATGTTGTTCTGGGTCTCCGCTAGTACAACCAAGTTGATGAGAGCGATGGAGTCCCAGGTTTCCAACTCCTCTAGTTTTTCATGGCCTTGAAGCGTTCCTGCCGGAAGTCCTAGAATCTCATCCATCTCCAAAAGGAATTTGTCACGAGTCATTTAAATTTCTTCCCCCTGCCTTCGGACGGGGCGATCAAAGTCGTGGAGAATTTCCTCCTCGCGCACAAGCTCTGAACGTCCCGGTTTTCTATTCTTTCCATAATCATACACGCGGCTCTATCTGGTCAAGCGTTGCGACCGCGGCTTCCCTGTGCGACCTTCCCAAGCGGCTGCGGAAAGGGTGATGATGGGTCATCCCGGCCAGGACCGCGGAGTAGTCTGTTCCTGATAGCGCGAAGCCGAGGCAGGACCTCGATCTCGAGGAAAAAAGCTTCGTCCTTGTTGGCCTGGATGCTGACTCGGTCAAGGAAGACGCGGTTGTCGCCTTCAATGTTGGCAACGCTTCCGCTAAGAAAAACCGCCGCATGCCCGGAAAGCCGCAGGTTCCGCAACAGATCGCTGGAAAGATCTTCCCGGGAACCGTAGGGCAAACTAAAAGCGCGCACCTTTTTCCCCGAAATCGCCTCCAACTCGGCTCGGTTCTTTTCGATCTCAAGCGCAAAATCCGCTGGTCGAAGCGCGCGGCAGCGGACGTGGCTGTAAGTGTGGTTGCCGATTTCGAAGCCGGCCGCGGCCAATTCGCGAACCTGCTTTCGGGTGAGATACAGGCCCCATCTCCTGGCCAACTGTTGCGCGTCGATATCCCCCAGGCGGATTAAGGTGTCGAGAAAGACTTTCCTCTCCGGCAGCGAAATGGAAGTGAAGAAAACCGAGAAGACGTCAGCCAGAGATTCGAGCTTGGGGAATCCGTCGCCGCGCACGGCGCGCACAGCGGTGTTTATGGCCTCCATACCCAGAACGTTGGCCGCATAGCAGACTAGATTGTCCGGTGACAGCCCTTCATTGTCGAGAACCGAAGCATTGAGAAAAAATATGGAGGGTACGCCGTACTTTCTGCAGAGCGGCGCCGCCCACTCGGCTATTGAGGCATAGCCGTCGTCAAAGGTCACCAGCACCGGCCGTCGAGGAAGTTTGCGGCCATTCGAAGCACCCAGCACGTCCTCGAGACTGACAGGCGTGTAATTCCGCGTAAGGAACTTAAGCGCCGCCTCGAAGTCGCCGGGCGTCACGCTTACACCCATCCCCTTGGTAAACGGCGACTCGGCTGCCGAAATATCGTGAAAAAGAACGCACCGCAGAGCGTATGCGGGACCGAGGAGGTGCGCTATCCCGAAGCGGCCCGGCATGCGTCCCAGGGTTCCCGCCGCAAGCCTGAACGCGGTGTTTCGACCCCGGCCATTATCTCTGTTATCGATATACAAACTTCTTAACGGCGCTCCGGAAACTAAAGAATTTTGCGCAGGAGCGCGCCACGGCGCGCCCTTACGGCTCTCGCCCCTAAACCAAGGCGGGCTGTTGCTGCTCAAGGAACGTTCTGTGCCACAGTTCGAGCGTAAGCAAGGAGAAAATCTCCTTCGAATATCCCCCCGCAACTTCATCGCGGGCAAGCAAATCGCGGACCGCCGGTGCGGAGAAATACCCCCGGTTCGTGGCCACGCGGTCGAGCAGAATATCGCGAACCCAACCTCGCAAATCCTTCCGGAGCCACGACTCGTAAGGAACGGGGAAGCCCGCCTTGCGTCGATCCAGAATGGCCTTGGGCACCCGGCGTCCCAGCGCCCGCTTGGCGAGGTACTTCGTGGTGAAGCGGCGAACCTTGAAATTGGGCGGCAAAGCGGCGGCAAATTCGAGGACCTTGTGATCGAGCAGGGGAACACGGAGCTCGAGTGAATTCGCCATGGTCATCTTATCGGCTTTGATCAGCAGGTCGTCCGGCAGCCAGCTCTTGGTATCGATATAAAGCATCGCGTCGAGAGCGTTCTGGCCTTGCACGTGTTTTTGCAGGCGGCGCAGGGGCTCGACCGTATGCTCAGAATCGATCGTGCCGCCAAAATCCGCGGAATACAGTTTGCTTTTCCCGTTGGCGCAGAAACGGTAAGGGTTGGAAGTCCGGCTGTAGTAGTAATCAGGAAAATGCGCTTTCATCAAAGGCGCGTATTTGGCCAGGCGGGGCATGTGCAGCAGCGAGTCGGCCAGAGACAGCCCTCGTGCGAAAAGGCCCTTCAGTGGAGACAGGCCGCGTTTCACGCGCTCGAGCCAAAGCAGGTTGCGGTAGTTGCTGTAGCCCGCAAAAGCCTCGTCGCCGCCCTCGCCGGAGAGCAGCACCGTGACATATTCCCTGGCCAGCTTCGAAACGTAATACAGAGCGATAGCCGGCGGCTCGCACACAGGCTCTTCCATATGCCAGACGTAGCGCGGCATGAAGGAGGCGAAATCCTCCGCCGAAATGGACATGTCGTGGTGTCGTGTGCCGAAGGTTTCCGCCGCCAGTTTGGCGTAGGGTCGCTCGTCCGCAAACCCCGCGCCCGAAAAGCCCACCGTATAGCTGCTGACTTCCTTGTCCGTCCGCTCCACGGCAAAACTGAGCACGGCGGTGGAGTCCACCCCGCCGCTCAAAAGGACGCCCACCGGAACGTCTGCGATCATGTGGAGCTCGACGGTCTCGGCCAGCAGGTTGACCAACTTTTTCTCGGCCTCTTCCTGGCTCGGCCTTTCCCCCGGCTTGGCGAAATCAAGGTCCCAGTATTGCCGCACCTCGGCTCGCCCATCTCGTGCAATTAGATAGTTTCCCGGAGCTAACTTCAAGATTCCCTTGAAGAGTGTTTCTTCTCCCGGAAGGTAGTTAAACGTAAGGAACCTGTCGATTATTTCCGGGGAGATGGCTCGCTCCACACCAGGGTCGGCCAGGATAGCCTTGATCTCAGAGGCGAACACCAGCGACCGGCCCGTCAAACAATAGTAGAGAGGCTTTATTCCAACCCGGTCCCGGGCCAGGAATAGCGTTTCGGATTTTTCATCCCAGATGGCAAATGCAAACATGCCTCGCAATTTTTCCAGGCATGCAGGCCCCAGCTCTTCGTAAAGATGAATGATAACTTCGGTGTCCGTCTGAGTCTTGAAGGTGTGACCCTTGCTCAGGAGAAATGGGCGCAACTCCTGGTAATTGTAGATTTCGCCGTTGAAGATAATCCACACCGTGCCGTCTTCATTCGAGAGCGGCTGATGTCCGGTGTTGAGGTCGATGATCGAAAGCCTGCGGTGGCCGAAAACCACGCGCCCCGACGAGTAGACGCCTTCATCGTCCGGGCCGCGATGGCGGATGGTATCGAGCATCTCCCGGATTAAAGCGGGATCGATGCTCGAGCCGCGATCAAAATTGAGTTTTCCGCAGATTCCACACATATCAATGACGTGGCAGAGCGCGTGACTCTAAGGTCATCTCCAAATGGTTTCCATGCCGCACAGGCGCCGCAGTTGCTGTTCGCGGATGTAGCTGGTGAACCGCCCATCGCGAGGCCGCGACACATGAGTAAAATGGCCTTTGAGAAATCCCCAGGCGATTGCAAGGGACCCGACGAGGTAAGGCTTTCGAAAGACCCTATACAAGCAACTCGCAAGCACGAAGAGCGGATGATACTCGCACGTATAGCACACCAGACCGTGTTTCACTAAATCCCGCAGGTGTCCGTCCGCGGCCCCGGTGGGCCGAAGATGCACCAAAGGGAGGTCATCGAAGCTCGCGGTTTTCCACCCCAGCATATTCGCTTTGACTTCGTCGATGGTATCCCAACCCGGGCCTACCCACAGTCCCCCGATGGCTTCCCAGCAGGCCCTTCTGTAAATCTTCGATGCCCCTCGAACGTGGAACCTCGGGTTCGCCTCAAGCTTCAGCTTGCGGCCCAAGTCATGATAGATTTCTCCGCCCCCGATTCCCAAATCCGGCCGCTCCCGGAAATGTTCAAAGCACTTTTGAAAATATTCCTGGGAGAACTTGAGGTCCCCATCAAGCTTCACTATGAA
>CAVYPU010000052.1:0-69495 GCA_963770415.1 uncultured Acidobacteriota bacterium | reverse complement strand
AGGATACTTCCGCTTCGCCTCCGCAACCAGCCTTTTCGGGTCCTTCTTGTGTATCGGTCCGCGCTCCGGTAGCGGGCCATCGTGCGGATGATTTGTACCCGTCCGGTGAACCCAGGAGATGTTTGGTCTTCGGATGGCCCGCGAGCCCGACGCCGATCCTGCACGTCCTGCTTAACGTCCGGGGGAACCGGTAGCGTTGGATTGCCGAAACGCTCGTGCCGGGTCGTAGACCCAAACCCGTCGGGGAGGTTGGCGGGACGGACCATGTCACCTCCCCCTTCCCTCCGTCAATTTCTGGTAGGCAAGTTTCCATTGATCGGGAAGCAGTTCAGCAAGTCGGCTGTGCGGATGCGTGCCGATGCGTTCAAAGAGACTGCGGACAGGCTGGCGCAGAGCGGTAGCTCTGCGGCTTTATGGTGGCCATCAAATAAGACGGTCCATCACTAGGACGGACGAGTCGTTCAGGTAATAGAATCTGAAGCTTGACCAGGGCCACTGAGCGCGAGAGTTGACAGCCCTCGCCTCACGGAGTTCTGCTTATCGAGCTTTTGGAGCCGCTTTTTCTCCGTGTACACGTTAAAGGGAACAAAGCGCCGTTGCCACACGCGATACCGGGAATCGCTGTGGACAGTAGGAGGCAGGTGCAGTCGCGCCAGCACTCTGCGGCGCCACGGGTGAGCGCTCTGACCGCTGAGGCTGGCGATAATCCGCTGGGCCGTGCGCTTCTTCAGCTCTTGCATGAAGGCACTGGTTTGCTCGGCCCGGCTCGGGCTTAACCAGCAGGTGAAAGTGCTCTGGCATCAAAACCAGCCGATCAGCAGGAAACTCGTCTCTGGTCGAAGTTCGCGCAAGACCTCCACAAAATACCTGCGGAAGCGGTCACAGGCAAAGAGCGGGTTGCGGCGATAGGTACTGGTGGTCAGAAACTGCAACTGGCCGGGCTCGAAGTAGCGTGGATAAAGGGACATCCATATGGAATATCGACTCGCGGGCTCCAAGAGATTAATCGCATAGCTGCGCTATGCGCCAGCCAGCCACGCTGTCGTCAACGCCAATCACCAATCGATCCGTCGAATGCCGCTCACCAGGTCGAAATGGCGGTCTCGGCTTATTAAGGGCAGGCCGTACTGACGGCAGAGCGAAGCTATCCACAGATCGTTCGCAGGGATAGGCTTGCCCTTCCTTTTCAGCTCCAGCCCGATGGCCGCGTAGAAGTACGCAGTCTCCTCATCGATGACGAGGACCCTCACAGCGGCCACCCATTCACGGAGCCACTTCTCGTAATCTGTTCGGTGTCGTGACTGGGCGATTCCAAGCCTATATTCACCAAGGACAATCACGGGAACCGATAAGCGCTCGGCACTGGCGACTACTTCGAGCGCGCCGGGTTCGCGGTCTGCGGCGGCGGACAAGGCGTTTGTGTCCAGAATCAACGCCACATCTCCGGATCGATCCTCTCGCAACTCTCTTCAATCAAACGATTGATGCGTTCTGTCTCCTTATGCAGATGCTTCAACCCTCCCATGAGTCTTACCCAAAGATCTGTTGCCTGTCTTGGCGTTCGCGGCCAGCTTGTCCCTCACTGCTTCGGTCACAAACTCACGCAGAGGGATTCCATGCTCGGCCGCAACGGACTTCGCGCGTCGAAAGAGGGAGTCTGGGATTTCCAGAGTAGTCTTCATGAAGCCAGCTTCCCATATTTACGGGGAATCGTCAACCGAACCCGAACACTGGTGTGCTGACATAAAAGTGAAGATTCCCGAATTTGGGTTGGGTGGGACGTTATCTGGAAGTATTATATCCTTCCAGAGGAGGTGACCGCCGGTCGGCCGGCGGCGCACCCTGCGGGTTACTTTTGCTTCCGAGCAGGCATTCTCGGCCGGTTTGATTGTAGTGATTGTCCGCGCCGGTGTAAAAGAGCAGCAGTTTCGCCGGTCTGCCGGTGAGCAGTGCCATGGGCGGAGATGCGGTAAAAACTCTAAATCAGATTCTAAATTTCTGCTATGTTCGTGTTTTTAACGCACCGAGAAGCGCCGATCGTTGCTTGGTTCCTGTTGACGGGAGGAAACTGTCAGAAGCTTTCGCCACGCGATGTTGACTTGGCTTGACCAATCGACATGACCTGGGGCGATCCGATTGATAGTCGCCAAGGCATAAACATCACGACGAACGCCCGAGATACTTCCCTCCCACTGTTGCACCTCCCGCTGATGGCGCGGGCGGACAATCCGATGGACTCGAATCGTCTCGCGTAGGAACAATTTGCCCCTCACGCTTCGCACTATCGTCGCAACCACGCTTTTGTGTGCCCGCTCTCGAAAAACCACGCCCATTGATGCTCACTTAAGCGGCAGGATTGCTGCTCTTTTACACCGGCGCGGACAGTATTACAGCCTGCCAAGCGAAGTAGGGCCGCTCCTATCGCCATTAGCGCCTTGCCGTGTCGCCTAGAATGTAGTTTCCTACTTAGCTCAGCCTCCCGAGCCGCGTGTTCCGGCGCTGCTTGTATGCCGCCACAGAGAGCGGTCTTTGTGATAACGTGGAGACATGCAAAGTTGGGCGCAAACAATCACACTGCTCGTCGGCATCGGCGCTACGTTAGTGGCGGCTATCGTTTATCAAACCCACTATGTTGATAAGGCCATCGAAGGCTTGCGGAATAAACTCAAGGCCGATCTTGGCGCTCTACGTACTGAATTCAAGGCTGAGATCAAGGCGTTGCGGGAATTGATGGATGAGCGATTCAAGCGCGTAGATGAGCAATTCAAGTACGTTAACGAGCGGCTCGAACGGCTTGAGCATCCGATTGTTCGCACCGGCTAGTGAACCCCTTACTTCGTGTTGTTGAATTAACAAAGTGTGGGCGGTTAGCTCAGTGGGTCAGAGCGTCTGCCTTACAAGCAGAAGGTCATCCGTTCGAGCCCGGATACCGCCCACCACGCAAAACCAGTCACGCGGTTGAGTGGCAAGACTGGCGGAAGCGCACAGGCATTGGCCCCCATCCCGAAAGCTTGTTGCGGGGTGGTCAGCGAGAGACGAAATTAAGTAACAGCGCATATAATGAATGCGTGGCAAGTCCCTCGAGGAAAAGCCTTGGCGCTTGTCACTGATCAAGGTTTCTTTGGGGACGTAGTTCAGCTGGTTAGAACGCATGCCTGTCACGCATGAGGTCGCGGGTTCGAGTCCCGTCGTCCCCGCCATGTTTTCAATCACTTATAGACAACAATCTGAGAATTGGTCGGTGAGAGAGCGAGACATGCGGTCATAGGCGGCGGTAATCGATCCAACCCTAATATTTCAACGATGTTGTACTGAACCTGCGAAAACTATACAGACGAAGAGTGTAGCGGAAACTGTAGCGATGCTCCGTCTGCCGAACCGTAATCTGTACTCCCTACCTGAAGGCCCTGCTCTAAGCTTTCCTGCCATTCGTCGGGGCTGGGTACGAATCCGATCCCGGTAGCCATCTGTTCCGGAATCTGGAGGACAAACCGGCTTCACCAGTTAGCATGACCTCACCGCTTCCCGTCATGTCATCAACGTGGCCCAGCATGACTGGTTTCAGCTCCGTTAACGCAGAAAGAATTGTGGACCCCGCATCGGGAATCCAGCAGCCACCAGCCATGGAAAGGAGAGACTTCTCGACCGCCGCGAAACCCGACGATCTTTGCTAACCAAATTCAGGGTTGCACGTCTACCCTGATATAGGGTAGAATG
The DNA here is from genome assembly GCA_963770415.1 of uncultured Acidobacteriota bacterium. Taxonomy (GTDB): domain Bacteria; phylum Acidobacteriota; class Terriglobia; order UBA7540; family UBA7540; genus CAVROP01. The sequence goes on along the minus strand of CAVYPU010000052.1, from coordinate 65,778 downwards.
CCAACCATGATGAACACTAACGAATCTGTCAACCGAGTTGATCTCCTGCAGGGGACGCTCGATCTGCTGATCCTGCGCACGCTTCTATTTGGTCCGGCCCACGGGCACCAGATTGCCAAACACATTCAGCGTACTACCGAGGACGTGCTGCTGGTCGAGCACGGCTCCCTTTATCCCGCTCTCCATCGGCTGGAGAGAAAAGGCTGGCTAAAGGCAAATTGGGAAATCCCCAAGGGCGGGAAGAGGGAATGCAAATACTACCGCCTCACGCCGGCCGGGAAGAAACAGCTCGAGTCGGAAGAATCCAAATGGGCGCTCTTGGTCAGATCGATTGGGCGCGTGATGGGGCCGGCGGTGGAGGGCTGAGATGGGCTTTGGCGAATGGCTAAAATCTCGGCTCGGTGGATCACGACGGCAATCCCGTGAAGCGGACCTCGATCGTGAGCTGCGAACCCATGTCGAATTGGAAGCTGAGGAGCAGGCTGAAGCGGGCTTACCCCCGGAAGAGGCCCGGTATGCCGCCCGGCGCGCTTTGGGCAACGCAGTCCGGATCAAAGAAGATGTCCGTTCAGCGTGGGGATTTCAGTGGTTGGAGACTTTGGTTCAGGACCTGCGCTACGGCTTGCGGCAACTTCGCCGCAAGCCGGGCTTTACGGCAGTCGCCGTCATTACACTCGCGCTCGGTATCGGCGCCTGCACCGCTCTCTTCTCCGTCGTGAACGGCGTTCTGCTCAACCCCCTCCCCTATCCGGAACCCGGTCGTCTGGTAAGCGTTGACGCCAGCAAGCCAAATTTCCCTAACGGCTCCATCTCGTATCCCAATTTCCTCGATTGGCACCGCATGAACCAATGCTTTTCATTCTTTGCCGTTTCGCGCCCAACGGGTTTTTTGCTCACCGGCGTTGGCGCTCCCGAAAAGCTGAACGCCGCCGCAGTCACATCCGACTTCTTCCCGTTGCTCGGCATTAAGCCGGTCCTCGGGCGATCCTTCACTCCCGGCGAAGATCGAATCGGCATGTCACGCGTGGCCGCCATCAGCACGGATCTGTGGAGGCAAAAATTCCGCGGGTCTTCCACCGTCATCGGCAAGGAAATCTCCCTCGATGGCAAGGGCTATACCATTGTGGGTATCTTTCCCGGACATCTCGATTTGCCCATGGGCTATTTCAGTGCCGTGGACGTCTACATCCCGCTTGGCCAATTCGGCAACCCTCTCCTTAATAATCGCCTTGCCGGCTTCTTCATCCATGGCATCGCGCGTCTGAAGCCTGATGTCACTCTGCAGCAAGCCCGCGATGACATGCAGCGCGTCACCGCCTATCTCGCCAAGGTCTATCCCGAGGCTGATAGAGGTACGGGTGCCGCTCTCAGTCCGCTGACGGAGAGCATCGTCGGCGACGTCCGAGGCTTTCTTCTATTGCTGCTCGGAGCAGTGGGATTTGTGTTGCTGATCGCCTGCGTGAACATCGCCAACATCCTGCTCGCGCGTGGCAACGCTCGCAGCCGCGAGATGGCTGTACGCTCGGCTCTCGGCGCGGGCACGAAGCGCCTCGTACGCCAGATGCTCAGCGAAAGCGCTGTGCTTGCCATGCTTGGCGGCGCAGCCGGGCTTGCCTTCGCCGCCCTTGGCACGCGCATCGCGCTCGCCGTGCTTCCCGCCACCTTACCACGCGCCGGCGAAGTAGGCATCGACGGCCGCGTGCTCTGGTTCACCGTAATCGTCTCGCTCTGCGCGGGAATTCTCTTTGGCACACTCCCCGCAATCCGGACCGCGCGCCGGAGCGCCCACGAACCGCTTAAGGAAGGCGCGCGCGGCTCGGCCGGCGGTTCGCGCCATCGTGCACAGGGTCTCCTCATCAGCCTCCAAATGGCGCTCGCACTTGTGCTCCTCGCAGGAGCGGGCTTGCTGATCCGCAGCCTTTCTCAGCTCTGGAAGGTTAAGCCTGGTTTCGATCCGAACCACATTCTCATCTTTAACCTCGCGCTTCCGCCGCAAATGGACCACGCCCGTCCCGAGGCCATCCGATCTGCTCTTCGCAGTTTCAATACCGCCGTCCAGTCCGTTCCTGGCATTGAGGCCGAATCTCTCAGTTGGGCGGCGTTTCCTATGTACAGTGAGGACGACGAGAACTTCTGGGTCTACGGTCAGCCCCGTCCCGCCAGCGAGAGCCAGATGCACGGCATGCTCGACTACATCGTGGGTCCAGAGTACCTGAAGGCCATGCGCATCCCGCTCGTGGCAGGCCGCTTCTTTACCGAATCTGACAATGAACACTCCCGACCTGTGGTTGCCGTCGATGAAGCATTAGCGCGGAAGTACTTTCCCCGCGAAAGCGCCGTCGGCAAAGCGATTTGCCAAGGCGACCAAGCCCGCACTTTTTGCTACGACATCATCGGCGTCGTTGGCCACGTCATGCAGTGGGGACTGGACACCGATTCGGAGAATCCGCTCCGCGCGCAGGTCTATTTTCCCTTTATGCAACTGCCTGACGGTGTGATCTCTCTAGTCTCGGGCACAAGCGTCGTCGTGCGCTCGAGAGGGAATGACGTCCGTTTGATAGCCTCCATTCGCCGTGCCAGCGACCGCCTTAACAGAAATGAGGTACTCACCAGCTTCCAAAGCATGCATGGCATCATTCAGTCCTCATTGGCCCCGCGCCGCTTCGCCATGATGCTTCTCGGAGCCTTCGCGGCTTTCGCGCTCTTCCTCGCCGGCATCGGCCTCTATGGAGTGGTCGCCTACGCCGTCGGCCAGCGCACGCAGGAAATCGGCATTCGCATCGCCTTGGGAGCGCAGCGGGTGGACGTCTTTCGCCTCGTCATTGGCCAGGGGCTCGGTCTCGCTCTTATAGGTCTCGCCATCGGGGCCGCCGCGAGTTTAATTCTCATCCGCCTGCTCTCTAGCTTTTCCCAACTGCTCTACGGGGTTAGCAAGAGCGACCCGCCGACTTTCATCGCCGTGTCCGTCGCCCTGCTCGCCGTCGCGTTGCTCGCCTGCTACATTCCTGCGCGGCGAGCGATGAAGGTGGATCCGATAGCAGCGCTGCGGAACGAGTGAGGTAGTGATCAATTCTGGCCCAAGGGACGCGCCCGAAGGCTATCCGACGGAGAGATTATGAGCCTCTTGGGAAGGATGAAAGTCCGGCTGCCGTGGTTGCGGCGGCGATCGCGCGAAGCGGAACTCGAACGCGAGTTGCGAACCCACCTCGACTTGGAAGCGGAAGAACAGGCCGAAGCAGGTATACCCACAGAAGAGGCCCGATATGCCGCCCGGCGCGCTTTGGGCAACGCAACCCGGATCAAAGAAGATGTCCGTTCAGCGTGGGGATTTCAGTGGTTCGAGACCGTGCTGCAGGACTTGCGGTACGGCTTGCGCCAATTGCGCCGCAACCCCGGCTTTACGGCAATCGCTGTCATCACGCTTGCGCTCGGCATCGGGGCCAACACAGCTATTTTTTCTATGGTTCATGGCATCTTGCTTCGCGCTCTACCGTATGAACAGCCTCAAAACCTCTATGCCGTGCGCCAGGACGCGCTATGGCGCGGGCATCTCTACCAGGAAACTCTGGATAACGGCGGCAATTTCCTCATGTGGCGGCGATATTGTCGTTCGTTCGCGGGAATGGCGGCGCTCGAACCTAACAACAGCGATCTCGATCTGGGTAATTTAGCTCTGGAAGTCCACGGCACACGAGCCTCCTGGAACTTATTCTCCGTTCTTGGAGTCGAGCCCATGCTAGGACGCAGCTTCCTGCCGCAGGAAGATCAAGCCGGCCGTAACTGGGAAGTGATTCTCACCTATCCATTCTGGCAGTCACGCTTTAATTCCGATCCCCAAATTATCGGCAAAGTGATCCGGCTTAATGGGTACGACTTCACGGTGGTTGGGGTACTTCCCGCGAGCTTCTATTTCCCAAGATTCGATCAACTGGACGCAGAGGCGATCTCCGGTTGGACTTACACGATTCAATACTTCGTGCCGCTCGGGCTGCAACCGTGGGAATCGAACCCGGCAGTTGGAAACATGGAGAATTTCACAGTGATCGCCCGCCTCAAACGCGGGATTACGCCCCAGCATGCCCTGGCGGACCTCAATGCAGTTGACGCCCAAATCACTCGCCGTGACGCGCATGCCGACGGAGCCGCGCTGCGCGGAAAACTCGTACCTCTGAAAACGGCCATCGTGAGTGCGACCAATAAAACTCTATGGCTGCTGATGGCGGGAGCGGGCCTGGTGCTGCTGATTGTCTGCGTCAATCTCGCCGGCCTGCTTTTGGCCCGCAGTATCAGCCGCAATCACGAAGTCGCCGTACGTGCTGCGCTCGGAGCCTCGCGGTGGAATCTCCTGCGTCAGTTCTTGACTGAGGGCGTCTTGCTTGTAATCGCCGGAGGCGGGTTGGGAATCCTGGTGGCTGCAGAGGGGCTGCGAGCAATTGTGTACCACGCTCCGGTGAGCATTCCGCGCCTAAATTCAATTCAAATCGACGCGCCGGTGCTGCTGTTTAGCCTGGTTGTTTCCCTCGCCGCAGGATTGTTTTTCTCTGTTCTACCGGGCCTGCGGCTGAGCAGCGCACAGCCGGTCGATGCGCTTAAATCCTCGGCGGTCACCACAACCGGCGCTCAATCGACCGCTCGACTGAGGGGTGCCCTTGCAAGCGCAGAGGTTGCCCTGTGTACGGTATTGCTGGTCGCGGCGCTGCTGCTGTTCGAAAGCCTGACGCGGGTGCTTAAAAAGAAGCTTCCCTAGCAATATCTATGGGTCGATTCTGGCTCAGGGAGCCGGCCTAACGTATGATAAAGGGCAATTTCCATGGCATGATAGGTGCGAAATCCGTAAGAACGTCTGGTGACCACCCGAATCTTGTTGTTGAGACCCTCAACAGCGCCGCTGGAAATCTCTCCTTTGGCCCGAAACCAGTTCAGCAACAGTTCCTCGTGGGTGCGCAGCATGCGGGCGACCTTCTTCATCGGCTCCAGGCGGCTACGCGTCGCCCGGAAGCACCAGTGATCGAGAAAGGCTCCGGCCCAGGTCACCGATTTGTAGGTCCAGAAATGGAGGAAGGCTTCCTTCAGTTCCCACGCCCGGGCCGTGGCCAGCTTGCTGGCCAGCAGAACGTTGAGCCTTTGCCGGGCCCGCCCGCGGACCCGGCTGCCCCGGCGCAGCAGCGTCCAGCGCATCTTCTTCAGCCGCTCCGTGGCTCGAGCCCCTTCGGCCCGGAGCCGCCCACTCTCCCTCCGCCGCACCTCATCGACTGCCTGGTTCAGATGCATCGTGATATGGAAGCGATCCACCACGTGCAGGGCCTGACTCGCCTCGACGGCCATCACCTGCAGGTAGGGTTGCCACATGTCGCTGCAAATGAAACGCAATCCCTTGACCACCTCCGGCCCCAACGCCCTCAGCCCTCGCCGCAAGGTGGCCTGCGTCCGCCGCCGTCCCACCCACAGCAGGCGCCGGCAACGAGCATCAATCTGGTAGATCACGGTCAGGAAGCTCTCCCCCTTCTTGCCTTTTGCCCAGTGAATCTCGTCGATCCCGACCGACTGGATGCCGCGCAGCTTCCGGTGGTCCAAACCCCATTGCACATACCATTCCACCGACCGATAGACCGCCTCCCAACTCGTTTGAAAGACCGTGGCCGTCTCCCGCCAACTCAGCCGCCGTGCCCATCGCGCCAAGAAGCCCATCATCGCCCTCGTCACCGGACGCTTGCCGTCGCCCCAGGGCAGGTGCTCGACCACCACCCCGTGCTCGGGACAGCTCACCCGCCGCGGCGCATAGATAAACCAAGTCGGAATCCCCCACAGCGGCACGTGCCGCCACCGCCGCTCCTCCAGCCGGTCATAGCCCGGCGCCGGACACCGACATTTGGAGCATCGCCGCGGAATGCCTTGATGGGGCTCCAGGGTAATCTCGATGCGGTCCGCGCGCTTTCGCCGGCCACCAAGCCGAACCTCCTGGTAAACAAACCCGACATGGTGTTGAATTCGATTCAGAATCGTTTTAACTTCGAGTTGGATGGCGGGTCTCCTCTCGGAGGGTTTGTCTGCTGTTCCAATCACAGACTAACCCAACCGACGGAGACCAGCCATCTCGCCTCGGATCTTTTCTCATCTCAGCCGCGCCTTTTGCGGCGCGCGCCCTGTGGGTGTTTTTTTGTCTTCGACAATTTCCTTATTTCGTCGGGGCAGATGCCCACAGATTGTGCCAGAGAGCCAAAAAGAATAACTGGATGGAAGTGCAGCACTCTATTGCAGTCGATGTGCATGCACCTTCCAAGGAATATGGCACTCAAGCGAAAACCCGAACCCTTTACGAAAGGCTGCTCCGAACGATCAAAGCACTTCCCGGCGTTCGTGCGGCTGGTTTTTCGAGCGCCTTACCCCTGACCGGAACGATGTGGGGGCAGAATTTCGACCTTCAGGAAGTGCCGCAGCCGCCAGAGAAACGGACTAATGCCGACGTGCGTTTCACCAGTCCGGGCTACTTCCAGGCCATCGGTCTTCCCCTGATAAGCGGACGGTTCTTTTCGGCCGGCGATCAGGGCCAAGACGAGGTCATTCTCTCGAAAGAGTTTGCCCGTCAGGCCGCGCCGGATCGGAATCCAATCGGGATGCACGTGCGATGGCGTTTTCCGGATACGATGAAGCCGCTGCTGTGCAGGGTGGTGGGAATTGTGGGCGATGCGCGCACGGACGCGGATCAGAAAGCTCCCGCGATGGTTTATTTTCCTTACTGGGTCTGGACTCCAAACCGGATGTCTCTTGTGGTTCGCACGGCTGCTGATCCGCGGACAATCGCAATCGATGTGCGGCAGGGCATTCAGCACATTGATAGCCAAATCGCAATCCCGCGCGAGCAGACCCTACAGGACGTAGTAAGCCATGCCGTCGCGCCCCGCAGTTTCGTCGCCGCGCTGGCAATCCTGTTTGCAGGCTTTGCAAGCCTTCTCGCGGCGCTCGGGATTTACGGTGTTATTTCGCTGTCTGTGGCTCAACGAACTCAGGAGATTGGAATTCGCATGGCGTTAGGCGCGCAAAGGAGGGATGTTCTCAGGATGGTGCTGGGAAGGGGGCTGAAGCTAACGCTTGCCGGCATCGCTGCGGGCATTTTCGCGGCTCTCGCGGTTACACGCCTTATTTCGAGTCTGCTGTACGACGTGAAGCCTACCGATCCGCTGACCTTCACTGCGGTCGCGGTGGTCCTGGTTGCTGTGGCGCTGCTTGCCTGTTATCTCCCCGCGCGGCGTGCCTCGCATGTGGACCCCATGGTGGCACTACGCCACGAATGAGCGCTCACGTCGCCTGTTCTAACCAGCAGGTGACAGCGAGAAGTGGAGGGCAGAGCGACGGTGCCGCTCTGCCCTACAGCGTGCACGCGAACGATCCGGCGACCATAGTTGCTGTGAAGGTGTTGCTTGGGCTCATTGCGCTGGCAGCATGTTTCGTTCCTTCCCGCCGCGCGATGAAAGTCCACGGTAAATTTGTTCCGCCATCCAACCGCCGCGAAACCTAAGCAGTTATGGTCTGTTCCGGACAGCGTTCTCGAAAATGCATCAGCGTGCCCGGTGCTGAGGCCCGAAGGGCCGGCAGAAGATAGCCCAGGGCGTAAGCCCTGGGACACTGTCGCCCTCACCCCCTTTTATTCCCCCTCCCCCGCCGAGCGGGGGAGGGGGGCAGGGGGAGGAGGTGACCCGAAACCCACGGCTCACACCGTAGGCTATATTATTTCGCCCGCTTCGCGGGCGGCTGCCCCGGTCATCGAGCGATTTTCGTGAGCCCTTGCGGAATGCAGGCCTCAAGTGACATTGCTGGGGCGTTAGAGCAAATTTACCGTGGATGAAAGTCGATCCCATGGTCGCGCTGCGACACGAATAATTCGGGGCCAACGTCTGCTCGGATTCGTATCCAATTGAGCGATGAGTCGGAAATAACCGGCCAATCTTTTGAATTACCCCTCTGAGTTCGGTAGCTGAGAAGCGCTGACAATAAAGTGCTTACCTAAAAACTAACCCTAACGAACCTAAAAACAAACCTAACTTTCTGCGCCTCTTTTTTCAACTGCCGAAGCTATCTGACCAATCCAGGAAACCTCAGCAGAGCAAAAGAGGAGAGATCCCAAAAGAGCAAGGCACACGCCGCCCAGGCAGGGCGGGGTAGGCAGCCGAAAAAGAAGCCTTTAGCTAGTCGGACCGGCGCGGGGCCGTCACTTTCCGGGGCCGCGCGGTTAGCATCTTCCACGGATTGGGGATCAGCAGCCCAGTGCGGCTGCGGAACGCTTGATATTCGTTCGCTAGCGCACAGCGTGCGAATTTCCGCTCCTCGACGTATGCGGCGTGCAGGTAGATCCCCAGCATCACGGCGACCGTTGCGAGCAACCACAGACGCCCAGAACCGATCACCCCTGCCGACCAAGCCAGCAGATAGGAACAGTAAAATGGATGCCGGACCAGCCGGTAGGGGCCGTCTTGGACCAGGTGGGTCGGGAGGTCGTCGGAGAAGGCCGCTGACAAACGGCACCTTCGATTGGTCTCGATAGCCCACCAGTAAAGCGCGAGCCCCGTGGCATAGATAAAGGCCGCCAACCAGAACCGCTCCAGCGAGACGTGCCGGGCCAGCAGGATCGCGCCCAAATGCAGGGCCGCGAAGGTATACCCGCAGGCCGCTATCACCCTCATCCCGGGGGTATATCCGGATGGCTGAACGAAGAACGACCGCATACCCCAGCCGAAGCTCACCAGGCACGCGCCCAACAGGGTGGCTAATATTATTTGATAAGACATCACCGCACCAAACTTCCTTGATTCTAGTTGCGCAGTAATTGGCAGTTCCTAATACTAGTCCCGCCAATTTTCCACCCAGACAGATGCAAGATCTTTTCCGTGTTTAAGGCATAGCGGAAATCATGCCCATGCCCTAACCGATCCTTCACAAACCCGATCTCATCCTCCGTCTTGTTTAGGATTCGTAGCAGCCTGTGTCCGATGTCCAGATTAGTGACGGCTCGCCTACAGTCTTTCCGTGGCGCGTATGCAGAACTTACCTGACAAGCTGGAAATATCTACTCACCACGTGTAGGGGGTTAACCTTAAAGCGTGCGCCGCTAATACCTTAGATTAAAATCGGCGTGGCACGCCAATTGCGATGTGACCAGCGTCGCGCAGGGGCGCATTCCCTGCCCATCGGACAGGCGCCTTGGGGCCGCGCGTCAGCAATCAGGAACAAAAAATCCAGTTGTTGTCTGAGACGGGCGAGCCTTGCCCGAATTCCGTAATTGTTTGTACAGCACCCGAGTACCACGCAGCTTCCTAAGGTCGCGTCTACTCGTCCTGGGCCTGTTATTAAGCGTCTCGATTCTTGGGGCGTCCGGCCACCGCTCTGGTCCAGCTTACAGCCAAACCTGCTGGTATCAGCTTCGGCAAAGTCCCGGCTGGCTGACGGAGCACGTTCCCACTGTTGCTGTTTGGCGCGGGCGTGGTCAGCGTGACCGTCTCACGCGTGACCGTCTCAGGTAGGGTTTCGCTGTCACTGACCTTAGCCCTCCCTGACACTGCCACCCGGGCGGGAAAAACACGCTCACGGGATCTTAGCCCAGTGTTTGCCTCGGACAACGTGTCAATCGTCCGTAACGGCGCGCATTCGCCCACGACCGGGTCGCTGTCAGGCGGGGTACGCACGCCGTGGAGCTTGCCTGGCGTGCCTGTGACTCCTCGTCATCCGGTTACCAACGTTTAGTGCGGAAGCAATCCAGGCGACCCCTACGCGAGACTGAACTCTACCTGCTCGAACCAATTTGAAGTTGGCGTGTCATTGGCAAAGCCTTGGTGAGATTACTCCGTTTAGCCTCCGAGAGTCGATGCTCCTCCTACCCGCCCGCTAAAGTTGGTGCCCCTCTGCAGTCCCCCACCCGTTGGCCGGTAAACGCTGTAATCTGCGCAACCGACCGTTACCCTTGGATTCACCTGAAAGACGCCCGCCGTGGGGCGCTCATTCAGGTTCCCGAAAGTGCCGATAGTTCTTATGTAGTTGTTAACTACATATATATCATAACAGGATACGGCGGCATCAGCGCGAAGACCAGGGAAGAACTGCCGTTACGTCCAGTGCTGCCCGTTTGGGCCGAGGTGATAGCATGAATTTAATACCTCAATCTGGCAATCTCATGAGGCGCTTTTTCCTTCTGGCGCCTCCAGGTGAGCTACCTTTCCGTTTCCGCGAGGTCGCGGCTGACCCGGATTTGCATGCGGATGCGCTCGCACGAGTGCAACAGTTCCGCGGGGAGGTGTACGTTGAAGAAGGGAATCTGACCTCTGAGGATTCTGGCATTTGGCGGACGGCATGTACAGGCTGGCGACGCCAAGAGTTGGCATCTGTTCACGATGAACGGTCGGAATGAGGTTGAGGCCTGTGGCCGGCTTTTGCCTTATCCGGAGAACGTCAATTACGGGGACTTGGGCGTCGCTCATTCGTCCCTCGCGGAATCGAAGGAATGGGGTCCGGTTTTGCGCGAGGCTGTAGAGGAGGAAATCCGGATTGCGCGACGTCGCGGCTTCCGGTTCGTCGAATTCGGCGGATGGGCGGTTTCCCGGCGGCTTCGGTGTAGTACTGAAGCTGTCCGCATGTGCTTCGCGTGGTATGCATTGTGTCAGGCCATCGGTGGAACCATTGGCCTCGCTACGGCCAACACTGGTCACCATTCCTCCGCCATTCTCCGCCGCATGGGTGGGCGGCCGCTCGCGAAGGCCGGTCAGCCAGTTCCGCACTACTACGAACACAAGTACCGCGCCGAACTGGAGATTTTGCGCTTCGATTCCGCCGAACCGAATCCGCGATACGCGGCGCGAATCGAGCAATGCCTCCATGCGCTTGGTACTGTCACGGTAATAACGGCCGAGGAAAGGCAAGCTACAAGAAAATTTGCTCGGAAAGAAAAAACGATGTTGCCTTGGTCCCCGATACCGGATTATAATGATGCCTGGGTTGGTGCTCGCGGAGTGTACACATCCTGAAGGGAGGTTTCATGAGAAACCGATTAGTATTCACCGCAATTGCTATCGCTGTATTGGTACCGTTATCCGTGTTCGCCGATCCGATAACGGGCGAGCTTGCCTTCACTGGGAACGTGACGGCTACATTCACCTCACTTGATTTTACTTGCGCCTCGGGCCAATCTTGTAGCTCTGGCCAAGGTAGTTTCACCATTGACGGCGCGGCCAGCACCGGCACGTTCGCGGGCTTGGGGGCCCAGACCGGTCATATCATGGGCATCAACAACAGTTCAACGCCTCCCGGGTCCACGGTAAGCTTGGCAAATTTTCTGACGCTACCCGGCGGTGTTTCGTTTACACTGACGGAGTTGAACCTTGGTACCGGGGGCGCCTGCCCGCCCGCGCCGGGTTCAACTTGCACACCGACCTCTTCACTATTGGCTAGCTCTTCGAATCCCTCGGGGAAAACGGGCACGATCTTCGAAGATACTGCTACAGGTTCCTCCGCGGAATTCTCGGTTCGACGCCGACGCTATCTCGGCTTCGGGCCAGACAACGGCTTATACTGGCACGTTCTCTGCCACCTTCAACGGTATGACCACCGCGGCTGTGCTAGCCGACCTTTCGAGCGCTGGGTCGATCTCGACTCCGTACTCGGCGACGTTCACCCCGGTTAGCAAGACTGTGGTTCCTGAGCCAGGCACCGCGTCGTTCATGATTGCGGGTCTCCTCCTCCTGGCTGGTTCCGGTTTACGTCGTTTCTCGCATTGCTAATCGCGTTTCTACTCTAAAGCTGTTTAAGGGCGTAGCCGGGAGTTCCGGCTACGCCCTTTTTTTTCTGGCTCAGATCTTTCGGAGACCTTTTAACTCCATGAGAAATAGCCTGCTTTTCACGGCGATACTCCTGGCCGCGTCGGGTCCTTTCCCGGCTTAGCGATGCCGGTTTACGGTGGGACTTGACTTCGCCGGTTGAGGGCCAGGATCAGCCAGTGGGCTGGACTATTCATGTTAACGGCCCTCCCCTACAGCTTGGACCGGGCATTTTCGAGGCTGACCGATAGCGAGCAAGCCGCGTCGCGGATGAGTCGGCTGGTTTCGCGGGTCGGCAAAGTGCGGTTTCAGAGCAACGACTCATCACTTGCACGCGGAAATCTGCGGCCAGCGGCTGGCCCACGGCCGTGCTGTTTCCAATTGTCCCGCAAGCCGGAAGAGTGTAGCCTACTGCCCAAATCGCGCTACAAAATGCACTCCGACGGGTAAGCCTTCCGAATTCCAGTGCAGGGGAATTGACATCGCAGGTTGGCCGGTGACGTTCGCCAACGGGGCAAAAGGGCGTGAAAGCCGCCAGCCGCTGCTGGACTTCAATGGGATCGAGCGGGGGAGAGGAGAAGCTGCCCAGCGGCAGCGGCGGCTGAAAGCTGTCGGCATCGCCGCCATCATCGTGATTATTTGCCTGGCGTCGTGGTCTGTGGTGAAGAGCAGGCAACACACAGTGGGCACGTACACGGCGGTAGTTTTGGATTTCAGGAACCGGCTGGTCTTGCGGGGCGTCCCGGAAACCGGCGAGCAAGCACAGCAGCCCTTGATGCTTTTGCGAGGAATTGACACCGTGTCGCTTCATCTTCCCACCGGCAGCCGCACCGGAACTTACGACGTGGGGGTTTTCGAGGAACCGGGACAGCCGCTCGTAAGCGCGGCGGGGACAGCAACGACAGAGGGCAGTCTAACCGTTCTCAAAGCAAAACTCGATCTTTCAAAACTGAATTTCGGTCACTATCTGCTTGCCATCCGCCTGCCAGGAGTCGATTGGAGTTACTATCCGTTAGTCGTGAGGTAGCCTGGATCAACTTTGGCCGGCATTCGGTGGAACTGCACCTGAACACCCCAGTACCCACAAACCTGCCGAAAGAAGGGCAACAACTTGAAGGAATCCAAGGCACGCAGACTCAAGGCAGAGATTGGCGCGGGGCTGCTGGTGTGTTTCTTCTCGCTTCCGGCGCTGGTGATGGCGCAAAGCCACCCGATCCCGACCGCGAGCGGATTAGTTTCGGGTGTGGCATTGAGTCAGGGCATCGAGGTTTTTAAGGGCATTCCGTTTGCCGCGCCGCCAGTGGGAAAGCTACGCTGGCGGCCCCCGCAGCCCGTAGCGGCGTGGCAAGGCGTGCGCAAAGCTGACCACTTCGGTCCTCCCTGCATGCAGACACGGTCGCCCGAGCGCGTAGGGCCTTGGACGGCCGCATTCCTATCGAAACTTCAGCCCAGCGAAAACTGCCTTTATTTGAACCTCTGGACCACATCGAAGCCAGCCGTCGCCCCGCGCCCGGTGATCGTGTGGATTTACGGCGGAGGCTTTACCAGCGGAGCTGGCAGCGTGTCGATTTACGATGGCGCGGCGCTCGCCAGCAAAGGCGTGGTGGTGGTGAACTTCAATTATCGCGTCGGAGCCTTTGGGTTTCTCGCCTATCCAGGATTAACAGAAGAATCGCCGCATCATTCCTCCGGCAATTACGCCCTGCTTGATCAGATTGCCGCACTGCGCTGGGTCGAGCGAAACATTGCGGCATTCGGCGGTGATCCGCACCAGGTCACCATCTTCGGCCAGTCCGCCGGAGCGGAGAGCGTCTGGCTGCTGATGCAATCGCCGCTGGCGCGCGGCCTTTTTGAGCGGGCCATCATCATGAGCGGTCCGGCTGGAATTCCCCCGCCGCCAGCGCAAGGTTCTCTCGCTGCCGCCGAAACGCGTGGCCAAAAATTAGCCGCCAAGCTGGGCGCCAATTCGCTAGAACAGTTGCGCGCCATGCCGGCAGGAACGATCATGCAGGAGTCAAAGGGCATGCGCTGGTGGCCGATTCGTGATGGCTGGGTGCTCCGTGCCGGCTGGCATCCAGAGCATGAAGTGCCTGTGATCAATGGCATGGTCGCGGATGACATCGGAATCGGCTACTACGGCAACGGCCCCGCCCCGCCAGTGACTCTGAAAGCTTACGATGCGAAACTTCAGATGATATGCGGAGACAAAGTTGCCGCATGCATGAAGCTGTATCGCGCCGGGAACAGCCAGCAAGCCGCAGTTGCCATCCGCACCGCATTGCAGGACCGCGCCCGCGTTTCCCTCTACAAATGGGCGGTGGAACAAACTCGCGACAGCCCGCAGGTTTACACCTACTATTTTGACCAGAAGATTCCCTGGCCACAGCACCCCGAATACGGCGTGTTCCATTCATCCGAGTTGCCTTACGTCTTCGGCAATCTCAGGCTTCTTGGACGGCCATGGCAGCCGGCAGACTGGCGCGTCGCGCGGGAAATGTCTGCCTACTGGACGAACTTCGCCAAAACAGGAAGCCCCAATGCTAGCGGCCTCCCAACTTGGCCCGCATTTCATGTTGGGAACCTCACCATCATGCAGCTCGGCTCCCGGATGGGGCCTATGCCGTTGGCCTCTGCCGCGCGCTTGCAATTCTGGATGCAAAATCTAAAAGAGGCTCTGGGTTTTCAGCAAAGAGCAGGCAGAAAGCGTAGTCCCGGCCTGCCGGGAAATGAATAAGGAGGATTTGTGGAAGATCAGATTCAGCACGTGAGCGACATGGCGCTGATGGTTGCGGCGTGCCGCGCCATCGAAACCGGGCGCGAGGACGGAATGGTGCGCGATCCGTTTGCGGAGCGGCTGGCGGGCGAGCGCGCCATGGCGATTGCCCGCTCTGGACCATTCCTTGATTTGAGGAGCTTCATTGTGGGAGTTCGCGCCCGCTTCATGGACGAACTGGTCATGGAAACGGTGCAAAGCGGACACATCGAGACGGTGATGAACCTTGGCGCAGGTCTCGACGCAAGGCCGTGGCGGCTTGATCTGCCGCCCTCGTTGCGGTGGATCGAAGTCGATTTCGAAGGCATCTTGGAATATAAGTCCAGCCGGCTCGCTTCAGAAACTCCTCGCTGCCGCGTAGAGCGGCTGCCGGCCACCTCGAGCCCGGAAGACCTCGCCCGCGTTTTTGAGCGCGTCGGCCCCGGCCCGGCCTTAATGATTACCGAGGGCTTGTTGATGTATCTGCCGAAAGCGGCCTTTACTGCCATCGCACAGGAGGCTCCAAAGCTCTCAGGCATCCGGCACTGGCTGCTTGACCCGGCCTCGATGGACTCGTTGCGTCGAATGACCGGCGGAGATTCAAACGCCATAGACCGCCTGCGCCCGGCGGATCACCTGCAAGGACAGGCTCTACTGGGTGCGGCACGGGAGAGTGGCTGGGGAATTGCTGTCGCGCGTCCTTATGCGAGCGGCTTCACGGCCATGTCACCGACGCGAATCGCAAAGATCCGCGATGCCTTTAAGCAGGCCGGGAATCCCGAGCCGCCACGCGACGAAGTGAGCGGAGTTTACTTGCTCAGACGAGCGGTTGCGTGAAGCAGTCGGATCTGGAGTTTTGGCTCACGGGAACGCCGATGGCCGTGTTTCTATGAGTATTCCTCACGAGGTAATTTTTGGTGCGCTGCTCAACTTCCGAGTAGCGCGTTATACACCCGGAGCTTTCGGCAGCGGTTCTCGCTGGTCGTATCGCGCTGTACTGAAACAGTGATAGGCCCGGTTCACCAACCTGAAACCAACCGGTTCAGGCGCACCTTATTTGGCCTTCTCCATTTTGGCGTCGCTGCGCAGGAGCGCTTTGTCGGATAGTAATGCTGAGGTTGATGCCATCCGTGTGTTACCGGCATCTCTAGCACATCAGAATATTGGCGTGTGTCCTGGGGCTGGCAGGCGCACCGAGGCTTTGTGTCTTGGGCGGTCTTCGCGCTGTTGAACGGCATTTTGAGCTGCTGCGGTGGGCGTTACCAAGATCAAATTTTGGCCTTGACAAGGATTAGAGTACGGGCGTACTCTTAAGTCATGCGATACTCGCTGGAACACAAAGCGCGGAACCACGAGAACATTCTTTCCGTGGCCGCTCGCTCTTTCCGCGAGCGCGGCGGGGACAGCAGCGGCATCGGGACGGTGATGAAGAAGGTAGGCCTGACGAAAGGGGGCTTCTACCGGCATTTTAAGAGCAAGGACGACCTGTTCGTCGAAGCAGTGGCACGGGCACTTGACGAGACGGGAAGAGGCATGGTGGAGGTTGCAAAGTCCGCGCCCGAAGGTCAGGCTCTGCGGGCGATCATCGAGCGCTATCTAAGCGTGGGCCACGCGAATTCGCCGGGAAGCGGTTGCGTGCGCGCCGCGCTCGGGCCGGAACTCGCGCGAAAACCGGTAGCCGTGCGGAGAAGGATCGAGGCGTTGTTGGAAGCGTATCGTGAGCGGCTACTGCCATTCATGCCCGGTCAGACGCGAGAAGAAAAACTGGCGAAGCTTCAAGTTGTTGTTCCCCAGCATGGCGGGAGTGTTGATGATGGCCCGGGTTACTTCGACCCCTGAAAGGCGTGAGCAGATCTTGATGGATGCGAGGAACTTCTTTATAAAGTGCTTTGCTGAAGGGTGAATTTTTTGTCCTCAAAGAGTACGGTCGTACTCTTTTGAGGAAAGCTGAACAATACCAAACTAGATCGCCCGTCGGACCCTTGATGCCGCTGAGGGCATTGATGGGCCCAGGAGAGCGGCAGCGACTCTCCGCGCGATAGCGCTGCTGCAGGAAGGAAACCCTTAGAAGGAGGCCGACTCAAAGTCTGGCGGCATGAGCACGCCATCTCTGACGCGGCCAAGCACGTGGTGCCGGGCAGCGACAAGGCCCTTATCACCGCCACCAGTCGCGGTCAATGGCTGGAATTCTAAAAAGGAGACATTCATCGTGCCACAACAGATGATCTGGTTTTTCGTGAGCATCGCATTCAGCTTCATCGCGTGGGGGATAGTCACCGCTCGATATATCTGGCCGGAACTCCGCCTCCGGCAACGGGCCGAAGCGTTGCGGCCTCTGCTCATCCTGCACAGCTTCCGCTTCATCGGGTTGGCATTTCTGGTCCCAGGCGTCGTGTCACCCGATCTGCCGCCTGCCTTCGCGCATTCCGCGGCCTATGGGGACATCGTTGCGGCGATACTTGCGTTGCTTTCGCTGCTATTGCTGCCCAGTGCGGCTGGGGTTGCCGTCGCATGGATCTTCAATCTCTGGGGCTACAGCCGATCTCCTGAACGCTTTCTACCAGGCCAATCACGCCGGACTATTGGCGGGGCAGTTGGGAGCCGCATTCTTCCTTCCGACTCTCGTGGTGCCGCTGCTGCTGATTACGCACGGACTCGCTTTCCGGATTCTTCTGCAACATCAACCTGAACCCGCAATGCAAGAAAGCCGGCACCTAGCATAAGGCCCCTCGACCATGGCGAGGAGTGCTATTCTACCCCCACCGGCCGTTCGATAGCCGGCGGAGATGAAAGGGAGAACTGAATGTCGGATGACGTGGAACTCGTAAGACGAGTCTATGCCCTCTTCAATGGCCGCGACATCGAGAGCGTTCTCGCGGCCATGCATCCCGAGGTCGTTTGGGCAAATGGAATGGAAGGTGGCCATGTCCACGGACGCGATGAGGTGCGCAGCTATTGGGAGCGTCAATGGGCGATCATCGATCCGCATGTCGAGCCCGTCGAGATTTCGCCTAACCGCAAGGGCGAAGTCGTTGTCAAAGTTCATCAGGTGGTGCGTGATCCTAAGGGCAATCTGCTGGCCGACAGACTGGTGATCCACGTCTTCCAGATGCGAAACGGGCTGATCCAGCGTTTCGATATCCGCGATGTATAGTTAAGTGGCAAGCAGAAGTAGCTTGATCTCGGCTGCCAGAACGGTATCATGCACCCTTGCTGGTATTTTCGGTCGGGTTGTCGAAATTAACCGGCCAATCTTTTGAATGAGACCTGTAAGAGCTGAAGCTGAGAAGCGTTATTCTTCTCCAGTTGGGATTTTTCTGTTCAGGAGGAGGGGCCCCGCTTCCGGCTGCGATCTTGGCGGGTCAACACCGGGAGGGAGCCCCCATGAACTACGATTCTTTTTATCCCACTTTCTGCCCCGCCAGACAAGATCGAAACCGATTGGGCTCGCGACAGCGAGAAGGTCATGCTGCGGCGATGCCCGGTTTGCGAACGCGATTCCATCATCGGTCACGGTCGCCGTCGCAAGCAGGCGCACGATGAACATCACGACTGGATTGGGATCCGACGCGGCCTTTGCCAGGGCTGCGGAAAGACCTTCACCCTGCTTCCCCTGCTCTCTCTCCCTTACACCCACTACAGCTTGCTGGCTCGCTGCCAGGCGCTCCGGCGACACTTTGGAGGAGCACTGCGCGTGGGAAGAGGCGACGCCCACGCTGAAGGACCCCGATCGGGTGCCCGATCCCTCCACCCTCCGCCGTTGGTCGGTCGGCCTGGACCGCTCCCAGGCAGCGTCTTCGTTTCGACGCCAAACGTTCGCCCGTCTGGCGCATTGGTTGGGGTGCGGCGACTCGGCCGATCCTCAGGCTGGCCCGTTATGGCGCACTGACCCCGGTTCTGCAGATTCTCTGGCCGCTGCGGCGCTGAGAAGTTTTCTGTTTCCCCCACCATCCTTGCCTGGGAACGCTGCCCCCTTTCTCTTAGGCTCGTCTCCAGAGGCAAAAACAGCGCCATGGGCGAGGATCTCGAAAAACTCAAACAGCGCCTGCCCCTGCTCGATTATTTACGGCAGCAGAATTGGACCGCCCGGCCGACCGGTCACGGCGGCGAGTTCGTGGGACTCTGTCCGTTACACGCCGGAGACCCGGCCTTCCTTCTATGTCAATGCCCGCAAGAATCTCTTTTACTGCCATGGCTGCGGCCAGGGCGGCGATCTGATTCGCTTTGTCGAGTTATCCCAACACTCTGTCCTTTCACCAAAGCCTCACCTATCTCGAACAGCACAAGGCTTCGGCAGAGGCGGGCGCCGTGCTGAAGGAGACGGCGGCTTTCTATCACCGCCAGTGGCCGCATTACCCGGAAGCCCTCCGTTATCTCCAACAGCGAGGAGTGCACGATGCCGCGCTCCTGCAAGAACTGCACATGGGTTATGCCCCCGGCGGGAGCTTGCGGTGTCATCTCACCGCGCAAGGCTATTCCCTCGATCTGCTGCGGCGCATCGGCCTCGTTAACGCGCAAGGCCACGACGCCTTCTACCGGCGAGTGGTTTTTCCCTGCTACCAGGAGGGGTGTGTGGTCAACCTCTACGGCCGCAGTCTGGACACCGCCTTCGCCCATCGCTTCCTCCCCGGCTCCAAGGGCGGCTTGTTCGCCTGGGAAGCGGTTCGTCAGTTCCCCAGCGTGATTCTCGTCGAAGGGATGTTCGATCTGGCGGTGTTGTGGCAGGCCGGTTTCCGCCACACCACCTGTGCGCTGGGCACGCATCTTACCCCGGACCAGTTTCGCCAACTGTGCGACCGCCCGCGCACCGTTTATCTCACCTTCGATGTCGACGCCAACGGCAGTGGCCAGCAGGCCGCGCAGGCCTTAGCCCCTCGTCTCCGGGCGCAAGGCATCACCACTCGCCGCGTCCTCCTGCCCTCTGGCCACGATCCCAACTCCTTCTTCGTCCAGGGCGGTGACGCGCGACAGTTCCACTCTCTCTTGGAGGAGGCCCTATCATGAGGTTCCATGTCATCCGCTCTCAGACCCCTAACCCCGCCCAAAGTCCGCTTCGCGTGATCGAGCACGAAACCGGCCGGGAGGTCGGCTGGGTCAATCGTTACCTCGACCGCGAGTACGTCCGCCGCCTGGCGGACACCACGCTGCGCAGTTGCGCTTACGCTCTGCTGCACTTTGTGCGCTGGTGGGAGAGTCTTCATCATACCGGCGACGTGCTCGAAGGTGACCTGACGAAGTCGACGCTCCTGGATTATCTGAAGTTCCAATGCAGCCACCAACCTCCGTTTTCCGGTTCCACCATCAATGACCGCATTGCCGTCGCCGAGCGCGCCCTGCGCAACGAGTTCCCCGACGCCCCCGACCCGATGGCGCCGGGCTTTCAGCAAGCCTATCTGCGGCGTGGACCGCTGGGGGTGGGCCGGTCAAGGGTAGCGATAAGCCGGTTGCGAGTCAGAGTGCCCAAACGCCAGATCGTCCCGCTGTCCGTGGAGGAGGTGGCACGTTTTTGGTCCAGCTTCCGTACGGCGCGGGACTTGGCCATCGTGGGCTTGATGCTCCTGCACGGACTGCGGTCCGCCGAAGTCTTGGGTTTGAATGAGGACGACGTGTTGCTCGCCGAAGCCCAGTTGCGCGTGCGCGGCAAAGGTCACAAACTGCGTTTTCTGCCCCTGGCCCCGGAAGCCGTGCAACTCCTCGATCACTATCGGCGGCTGGAGCGGC
This sequence comes from uncultured Acidobacteriota bacterium, assembly GCA_963770415.1. Classification (GTDB taxonomy): domain Bacteria; phylum Acidobacteriota; class Terriglobia; order UBA7540; family UBA7540; genus CAVROP01. Next base: position 45,507 of record CAVYPU010000052.1, on the reverse strand, counting down.
CTCATCCCTGCACGGCCGCACTCTTCGTCTCGCTCAAGGGACCCGCGCGCGGAACCCGCATGACGCTGGCGGGACTGCGCTCCTTATTCCGCTACCATCGCCAGCGCACCGGCATCAAGCTCGCGAACCCGCATCGCTTCCGACACACCTTTGCCTCGGACATGGTACGCGGCGGCATCAGTCTGCCCGCGCTGATGCAGTTGATGGGTCACGCCGACATCCAAACTACTCTGCGCTATGTGCAGATCACCCCGCAAGACGTCTACCAGCAGTATACGCGCGCCGTGGCGCAGCAAGTTCGGCCCCTCCCGAGGCTCTCCTCATGAATCGCGCCCGGCACCCCCCGCTCCTGCATCCGCTGGCCGCCGTCTTCGACCGCGCCGTCGATTCTCTCGGCGCGGCGCTCGGCCCCGAAAGCCATCGTCACTACCGTGGGGCCGTGCGCAACTTCCTCCGCTATCTCGGCGCCGCTCACCCCCAGGTGAACTCCCTCGAGCAACTGCGACGGGATCCTCACCTCCTCGGCTGGATGTCCTGCCTGCGCTCCCAGAAGCCGCCGCTCGCCACTTCCTCCTATATCAACCGCCTCATCGCTCTGCGTCCCCTGCTCACCGAACTGGCTTGGACCGAACAGCTTCCTCAACTCGCCCGTCTGATTCGTCGCGAGGACATCCCGCACCCTCCGCAAAGACTGGCACGCCCGCTCACCGCCCAGCAGGATCAGCTTCTGCAGCAGGAGTTCGTCCGCCGCAACGATCGGGAGAGTAACGCCTTTCTGCTCATCCGCCATACCGGCCTGCGCATTGGCGAGTGCGCCGATTTATCCTTCGATTGCCTGCGCTCGACCGGCCCCCAGCAATGGGCCATTCACGTCCCGCTCGGCAAACTCAAAACCGAGCGGATGGTCCCAGTGGATGCGTTGGTGGTGACGGTCGTTCAACGCTTACGATTCTTCCGCTTCCTCGATCCGCGGCCTCCCGATGGCCAGCTCCTGGCCCGGCGCAGCACCCGCGATGCCCTCGTTCGTCAACTCCGCCGCTATCTACACGAGGTCTGTGATTCTCTGGGCCTGTCCACACGCATCGTCCCGCATCAGTTGAGACACACCTATGCCACGGAAATGCTTCGCGCCGGGGTTAGTTTTCCCGCGCTGATGAAATTACTCGGCCACACTTCTCCCGACATGACCATGCTCTATGTGGAAGTGGCGTTGAATGATCTCCAGAGGGAATTCCAACAGGCTCGTTCCAAGCCTCGGCATCTGGTTCCCCAGCCGAAAGCGTCTTTTACCCACTTTCGAACTGGCCTCGATGGGGTTATCGATTCCTGTGCTCGCCGCCCAGCATGCCCTGGAGATGTTCCGGCGGTCGCTGGCGGTCGGTCCTACCCGCCGTTGCCTCGACCGGCTCTCCAATCGCCTCACCAAGATCGCCGCCGAAGCCCGCAAACTCCCCACCCCCTGAGAATGGGCAGAGATTGGCCGGTTATGTCGCCAAACCGGATATATGGCCCATGTGATTCAGATCCCGCGAAACGGGGTTCGGGTCCTGGGGGAAAGAGCCGTCGGACAGGACACTTTTGTCAGCCATGTTTCTATGCATACAGGGTCGGCGGCGAAGGAGGCCGCCGGTATGCCAGGACGAAAAACAAAAAAGGGGAAGACCCGTTGCACGAGAACCGTTCTTCGGATTCCTGATCTAGAACAGTCGAAGACAGCTATTCTCAACTTACTTCCCGCCAAGACTTCTCAAGAATCCTACGCTCGCGCCATCGACGAGTTTATTGCATGGTACTGCTCAGAACCGCGCCTTGCCTTCAATCGCCCGGTTGTTCTTCGATATCGTATTCATCTGGAGCAGAGGAATCTCGCTCCCTCGACCATCAACGTTAACCCTTGGGAATCGTTGGAAGTCTCTCTCAAGTTGCGTCCCGAGTCAGGCCGGTCTCGGCTTCGCCGCCGGTAAAATGTCCTTAGACACCGCCGACGCCGTTATTGAATTGCCATCTCCTAATTCCTATCACTTGCTCCATCTTAATCCAGTAAGCATTCCGCCAGGCCAACCATGGCTCTACGCGGGGCATCGAAAGGCTTTGGGGCCGAGTGCGAACAATCTGAACCAAACTTCACACAGGGCGGTCTTAAGGTTCCACCAACCTCGACCACGAAAACACTTATTCCCAAACGGTGGGGGTGCGCATGAGAGACCCTGCCGGCAGAATGCTTCATTTACAACTACGCAACACGAAATATAAACAGCGAGATGATGCATCGGCAGAAGAGACTTTGGTGCAATCTACCACTTGGCGCGGTCGCCACCCTAGCAGTCACGATAGCGGTGGCGCGGCCGTTCCCCCCGACGCAGGATCTGAAAGGATCGGTCGTGAGCGCATCCGGTGTGCCGATTGCCGCGGCGGTCTGTACGCTGAAGGGAGTGGGTTTGCCCGCGGAGGGTATCGCGATAACCACCAATGAAAGGGGGGAATTCGATTTTCCCGGGCTCGCACAGGGCCAATTCGACCTCGTTTGCGCGGCGGTGGGATACCTGCCGGCAAGCGAAGAGAACGTCAAATTGGCGGGAGCCAGTCCGGCACGATTGAAAATCGTCTTGCCGGAGCCGGAAAAGCTTCATCAGATGGTTGAGGTTCATGAAACGGCAAGCCCTCTCGCCGTGGAACACACACCTTCCACGGGCCACGTAAGCTCCCACCAACTCGAAACGCTTCCTTTGGTAAAGGAAGAATTTGTGGCGGCATTGCCTCTGGTGCCGGGAGTAGTGCGCACACCTGATGGCAAGATCAACATCAAAGGTTCAACGGAAGGCCAGAGCATGTTGCTGGTTGACAACACCGAGATGGTGGACCCTATTACCGGCAGCTATTCGATCGATATTCCCATCGACGCCATCGAGTCGGTGGATGTGTTCAAGGCGCCTTATAATGCCGAATATGGGCACTTTTCTGGCGGCCTGACCTCGGTCGTGACCAAGGCTCCTTCCGACAAGTGGAAATTTCAACTGTTTGATGTGGTGCCGTCGTTTCGAGGCGAGGCAGGACACCTGTCTGGCGTCGATGGCAACACTCCGCGCGTCCGGTTTAGCGGGCCGCTCCTGGGCGATCGTCTGACCATGTCGGAGTCCTTCACATACTTCATGACGAAGCAAATTGTGCGTGGATTGCCCTGGCCAAAGAACCAAACCATCCACCAGGGCTTCAATTCCTTCACGAATTTTCAGTACGTGGTTTCTCCGCAACACCTTCTGACATTTAATGTGCACGTATTTCCTGCCCGTCAGGAATTCGCGGACATAAGTGCTCTGGTGCCGCAAAGTGCATCCTCAAATTATGGCCAGCGCGGCTTTTCCTTCGGCATTAAGGACCGGCGCGTGTTCAACTCGGGAGGGCTTCTCAGCACGACGTTTCAATACACGCGTTTTTCCAGCTACGGCCACGGGCAGGGAATTGCGGACATGCAAGTAACGCCCAACGGCTGGGGAGGCAACTTCTTCAATGCTTACACCCGTTCAGCCGATAAAGGTGAGGCGCGAGAGACCTATCAATTTCCCCAATTTGAATGGCACGGGAGACACGAGTTGAAGGTTGGAGGCGATGCGGTCTATCGGACGTTCCGTGGCGTTAGCAGCTCGATGCCGGTCAATGTTCTGCGCGCGGACGGTTCTCTGGCGGAGCGAATTACTTCTAGCGGGCCGGGATTACTTCACGCGCATGATACGGAGGCCGGTGCCTTTGTCCAAGACCACTGGAACATTGGCGAGCGGTTCGCACTCGATGGGGGGGTGCGGTTTTCCGGGCAAACCCTGGGTACGGCAGCAGCATTCTCGCCCCGACTGGGATTTTCCTACGCCCCTGGCAAAGGCAGCCGGACAATTTTGCGCGGCGGGATCGGGGTATTCTACGCGGGTATGCCCCTCCTGGGCGGCAGCTTTACCGGGAATCCTAATCGCGTGATCACCCTCTTTGACGCGCAGGGAAATCCGCTGGGACCACCTGTGACCTTGCAGAATGCATATGCACGAGTCGAGGATAAGAGCATCCAGATATTGCCGCCTGGGCAGGACCTGGACAGCACGCCTTACGACGTAACTTGGAACCTTGAACTCGACCGCCAAATCGGGTCGCGGGTGACGCTGCGGCTTAGCACTCTCTCCAGCCGAACCTACAATCTGTTCCTCGCCGGGCCGCAGCAGTTGTCCGGGGGAAATCCCATGCTTTTGATGACCAATACGGGCGGCTCGCGCTATCAGGAATTCGAATCCACGGTACGGTATCGTGCCAGCAAGTACGCCGACCTCAATTTTTCCTATGTTCACAGCTCGGCGAGAGGGGACCTGAACGTTCTCTCTCAGGTGTATGTTCCATTTGAACAACCTGTTATCCGGCCCAATTTCATTTCGACGTTGAACTCCGATGTTCCAGATCGTATTGTGGCTTGGGGACAATTCAAGCTTCCGTGGAAAATAACCGCCAGCCCGGTGCTGGACCTTCATACCGGGTATCCTTATTCGGCGATCGACCTGTTTCAGAACTACGCGGGCCGGCCCAACAGCCTGCGCCTTCCCACCTTCATGTCCATTGACCTTAAGCTCTCTAAAGAGTTTCGTATTCCCTTCGTGCCCTGGGTGAGGAACCACACCCTGGTAGGAGCCCTTGGCATCTATAACATCACGAACCACTATAATCCGCTCGACGTTTACAACAACGTCGCATCACCATACTATGGGCACTTTGTCGGCCCTCAGCACCGGACATTCGAGCCCTTCCTTGATCTGGAGTATTAAGGTTGGCAAATTGAATTCGCCAAGGCCCCTTGCCGGAGGCGTGTAAATACGGCCTTTCTTCTGGCAAGCTTCTCTTTTCGGAAAGCAATTCCCGCGTGGCAAAGACATCGCTTCTGATCTTTCCATTATTTCGACAGCTCGCTGTGAAAAACATATGTTGGACCAGCGCAACCGTAGTTGGCAGGACGGATGCCAGAGAATGTTGATCAGGAGGGAGGCAACTCATCCCTTGATCGGACCCGGTTTTGTGTGCCAACTTCAAGGCGAGTTTTCGGCTATTTGTGGCCCAATGAGTTCGTGGCCGTGCGTCCCCTCTCCCCAAAATCTTTGATACTGGCCTTCTTCTTATTCCTATAGGGCGACGCATTCTGTCAGGATTTCACCGTATTGTCCCCGGCTCCGAGCAGTGGAACACTGTACCGATGCCAAACTGGAAAGAGCTGTCCGCCGATGATCGGTGGCACATTGAAAATGATCTTATGTGGGCTTTGAGGCACGCCTGGATCTGGGGAGCACTCACTCGGTGGGTCAGCCCTTCCAAACTCCCGCACTGGCAATTGGCCGTTCAAACTTCATGGTGCAAAGATAAGCCACCTGAGGCCGCGAACCTCGCATTGGAGCAGGCTTTGGAACGGGCCGGCATAACCGCGCCCAAGCACGCCATCACCCTTTGTGCCCCGCCAACCGGTGGCGTCGTGCCGGTAAACTAATGAATCTTTGTGCTCCTAATTTCCGTGCAAATGCCGACTGCTCTGCTTCCCTCGCCCTCCTGGCGGACATTTCCATCTCCGGGGGTTCCCACCCTGAATCATGAACACACCTTCCAAATCTGATTTTCCTGAGGTTGGCGATCAGTGCCCACGCTGTGGAGGTGGCACACTACTAGAGGCCCCATCCGGGGCAAATTTGATTTGCGATAAGTGCAACCGTGTCGTGATCGTGCGGCGGCATCGGACGCTTAATAACCCACGAGGCTCAACCGGAGCCAAGGGGGGTCGCGGCCGACAGCGTGAAAAGCCAAAAGAGTAGCGGTTCTACTTTTTCATTTGCTTCAAGACTTCCGAAATCTTCTTCAAATTCTCAAAATCCGCGATAACCTCAATCGCTGTCGTCGCTTTAGCTTGCTCGTGTATTGAGACGGTGGCCGGACCGTCCTTGTTGACCAATGGCGGTTGCAGATGGTGTCTTTGATGTTTTGCTGGGTGATATCTGGATTGCCGGCCCCGGGAGTCCTCACGGCGTTAGGATAAATCTCAGAAGGTCCGACCCGGTGGAAGCGATCGGACCCGACAGCAGCGGAAATCAAAGTGATCCCGAGGCCGCAGACCAGAAATATTGGCTTTGTTCTCATTCCTGGACTATAGCGAGGTATCCGTACCGGCTCAACCACGCCATTCGAGCATTGGACGCAGACCGGATCCTCTGAGCGTCTAGTGTTGCCGAAATGACAGATCGTGTCCTAGAGTTCTGTTTGTGAACAACCTCTGGTCCGAGGGCTAACCATTTGACGCTTGGAGAGAAGCTCATTTCAGCCTGGCAGCAGGCGCTCGTGGAGGGCAAGGACGCGGTTCAGCTCGGCGATGAATCGTACCCGGTCACCGTGTTTCGAGCGAAGAACCTCCGGAGCGTGGAGATTGCATACGACGGACTGCAGATCACGGGAATTGAGCAGAACCCTAAGACCGGTTCGCGGTGGGCCGCCTTGGCACGGGAAGGGAAACGTATCATGCAGTTTCGCTGCAAAGGGCGTTATGTCGCCAATGTCTGCGAAGGAAAACTGATGCGCTACTCGGCATGGACTGATCTGGGACTTCCAGATTAATCCTCGTCACCGAGTAGGCGCCGGCGCAATAGATCGTCCCAAGAAGAGTTCACTCGCCAAGCGGGAATCCATCGCACTTATGTGAGTTCACGAGAGCTGGGAAAGGCGAGCTTGGGGAGCGAAGATGCTGATCAACTGGCTGGAGTCCTCGGTAATAGGCTGAGCGAGCTTTTGGAAGAAGCGGAACGAATGGGCGGCGAGCCGGGGGCCTCACACTACAGAAACTGATCAACAGCTAATCGGGCCACAACTAGCTGATTCAAAACCAGTCGTCCCGCCGATAGCTGGGGCTCTCCGGCCCCTGTCCGTGACCTGCGCTACCAATACGTGTTGACCTTCCAAACTCTCGCCTCGTCTCACTCCGGCTGCCAGCGCTTGCATGTCACGACGCAGCGCCACGGCATGGAGCTGTCAGCGCCCACGCGCATCTACGTCCCGGCGGATGCGAGATGACGTCTCACGGCGGTCCCGGCCGTGCTCAGGTACGGGCGGAGGCGACTGTGGCAGGGGAGGTGGACCAGTCCCGGTCAATCTCCCGGACAGGTGAACTCGTAGTTTCCCGATCCAATCTCATAAACTGACGCATCGCCTTCCGTGCGCAGGAAGGTGACGCCCGTCGAGCGGCCCGCGGGCTGGCCGCTTTCACGCACGGCGGCAGAGTCCTTCGTCGGAATATAGACCGTAGCCGTGGCGTTGGGCGGTACGACAATGTTCCAGGTGAACTGCCCCGCCCGCTTCTGCCAACTGCTTGTTATTTTCCCCTGCGGCGAATCGAGCGAGGCCCTGGCAAACGTCAGCCCCGGCACCACGCGGGGGTGCATCAGGATGTTGCGGAAACCGGGATGCTGCGGGTCGAAGTCAATGCCCGCCAGCGCCTGATAGAACCACGCCGCCACGTCGCCGGTTTGAATCAGCAGCGCCTCGCTATTCATGCCGGGATCGCGCGTGTTCATGTCGTAGCGCTCCCAGATGGTGGTGGCGCCTTGGGCGATCATGTAGCCCCAACTCGGCCGTGTGGTGCGGGTGGCGATGGTCCACGCCACGTCGGCGTGGCCGGTATCGGTGAGCACTTCCATCAGCCACTGCATGCCAATCAAGCCCACGCTGGTGTGGCCGTGGTGCTGCACCATGATGTTGTCTACGAGGTTCTGAATGACGCGCGAGCGATATTGGTCCGGAACCATTCCAAACGCCAGCGGCAGCACGTAGGAAGTCTGCGTGCCGCTCTGGTAATGGGCGGTCTGGGGATCAAACAGCCGCTGGTTGAACCCTTCACGGATGCGCGCGGCGATCTGCGCGTAATGGTTTTCATCCTCGGTCTTCCCCATTCGCTGCGCCGTACGCGCCATCAATTTGACGTTCAGGTAGCAATAGGCGGTGCCGATCAGGGGCAGGCTCGTGGCGCCGTGGTCCGGCCCCTTCCCGTCCATGGAGGCGGCGTCGCACCAGTCGCCATACACCGAATCATCAACCGTGTAGTCCGGCTTCAGGGAGTGAATGCAATATTCCACCCATTTCTTCATGGGCGCGTAGTTCGCTTCCAGAATGCGCCGGTCGCCATAGAAGGAGTAGAACCAATCCGGAATGATGGTGACCACGCTGGGCCAGGCGAAGTCATCGGGATGGTAGAACGACCAGTAGGCCGGAGAAACATCGCCGAGCTGGCCGTCGGGTTTCTCATCGAGGAAGATGTCATGAATCCACTTCGTGTAATAGGCGGCGACGTTAAAGTTGAAGGCCTCTCCCTCGCTGTCCTTGGCGGGATCGCCCAACCAGGGCTGGCGCTCGTCGCGGTCAGGGTCAAGTGGAACGCCGTTGCGCAGGAAGATGCGTTCGCCCCACCAGATGTTGCGATCGAGTTGGTTCACGAGCGGGTTCGAGCACTCGAAGGAGCCGACATGCTCGAGGTCGTTCGCCACCACGAGACCGGAAAACTCCTCCGCTGTGACATTCCCAGGCAGGCCGGTGACTTCCACGCGGCGGAACCCTTGGCCCCGGAAGCGCGGACTCCATGTTTCCACGCCTTTGCCCTTGAAGATGTAGACGTCGGTGGCCAGCGCGCTGCGATTGTCGCGGGTGCGGAGCGAGCCGTCAGGATTGAGGCTGTACGCTTCCTGCATCCTCACCAGGGTGCCGGCGGGAGCGGAAGCGCGCAGCCGCACCTGCCCGTAGAAGTTCTGGCCGAAGTCCACAATGTAGACCCCGGGCTTGAATTGATGAATGGAAACGGGCTTCAGCACCTGCACGATAGTGGTCGGTTCCAGCATCTGGGCACGTAGCTGGCCGCCGGGCGAATCCATCAGATCCACCTTTTGCCAGTGAGAGTCATTTAAGCCCGGCTGATCCCAGCCGGGCATCTCTTTGCGCGCGTCGTATACTTCGCCATCGTACTCGTTGTTGGTGCGCGTCGGGCCGCCGGCGGTAACCTTCCAGCTATCGTCGCTCACGATGCACTGGCGCGTGCCATCCGTGTATTCAATTTCCAACTGGAGCAGCAATCGCGGGTAGCCGTAGTTCTGGAATATTGCGGGAGCCTTGTTGCCGGTGCGCGGAGCGAAGAATCTGCCGTTGCCCAGCACGACGCCCAGCGCGTTTGCGCCCTCACGGATTTGGTGAGTCACATCAAACGTGACGTAGAGGATCAATTTGTTATTTTCGGTCAGGGCGGGGTCCATGATGTGGTCGCCCACGCGGGCGCCGTCGAGGTAAAGGTCAAAGAAGCCCAAACCCACCGCGTAGATCGTGGCCCGGCGCACCTTCTTGGAAGCGTCGAACTCCCGCCGCAACATACGGGCCGGCAGACGCGTGCGCGCCGGGTCTCGGGCGAGCGTCTCATCGCCGCCTTTCAAGCCAATCCACTGCGCCTGCCAATCGCCAGGGTGAAGCAATCCCATGCTCCAGTGTGCCGGCTCGCTCCAGGTTGAAGCCGCGCCGTTCTGGTCCCAGGTCCGGACCCTCCACCAGCACCACTGGCGCGATTCCAGCGGCTTGCCGGCGTAGGCGACGAGGAGGTTCTGGCCGGAATCGACTCGGCCGGAATCCCACTGGTCCGGCTGGCCGCCTGCCAGCGCTTGCTCCGACGAGGCCACTTGAATTTGGAACGCCGTCTGTTTCAGGTTGCGCCCGGCATGGCGATTGGCCTGCAATTGCCAACTGAGCCGAGGATGAAGGCGGTCAATGCCGAGAGGGTTCTTTAGATATTCGCAGCGAAGGTCGCCGGGGTGCAGAACCGATTCCGCCGCGCGCAGCGGCGCGAAAAACACGGAAATAAAAATAAACAGGAAAACGAATTGGCCGAGGATGCGTTTCATCCCGGACCTCCTTTAAAGGGGAACAAAATAAAGCAACTGTCCAGGGTGTCTATCAGCAGCTTCACGGGCCATCGATTTGTGGGGGCTGCAGGATTGCCACCGTCTTCCAGGGAAATCAAGTGATCCTCTTCGTAGCACGCCGTGTTGTCAGAACGAAGCGGGCAGCGCGTGATGTCAACCTTCCCGGTGCTGGAATTGATCAGCTCCGCTCTTCCTTGGTGGACTGTGTCTCCGTATTCCCTGAGTTGTCGTCTCTTGAGTTTGCTCGTGTATTGAGGTGGGGGCCGGACCGTCCTCGTGGACCAATGGCGGGTGCAGATGGTGTCTTTGATGTTTTGCTGCGTGATATCTGGATTGCCGGTCCCGGGAGTCCTCACGGCGTCAGGATAAATCTCAGAAGGTCCGACCCGGTGGAAGCGATCGGACCCGACAGCAGCGGAAAGCAAAATGATCCCGAGGCCGCAGACCAGGAATATTGGCTCTGTTCTCATTCCTGGACTATAACGGGATATCCGGATCGGCTCAAGCAAGCCATTCGAGCATAGGATGTAGAGCGGATCCTCTGAGCGGCAACTGGGTTGCCGAAAAGGCTGATCATGTCTTAGAGTTCTGCTTGTGAACCACCTCCCAAAAAGCCTAACCCAACGCCACTGATGCGCTTTACAGTATCGGAGGCGATTGCCCGCTCTCGTCACGTCTGGATTCCAGCTGGGTGGAAGCCGAAAAATATCGATCCAAAAATAAGCAATGTGGTATATTCCGGCCGTCCGAGATGCCGAAAAGAAAATTTCGGATTCATACCCCCAGCGCAGGTCTCACATCCAACTCTCACAGTGCGCAAATCCGTCGTGGAGGGAAATCCAATGGCTCAATTCTGCTCCAAATGCGGCAACCCATTACCCGAGGGTATGACCTTCTGCATCGGCTGTGGAGCGCCTGTGGCCCGACCCGAAGCGCCGGTTGCCCAACCTTGGTCGCCGAACCCTCCGGTTCCCCCTATGGCTCCTCTGCCGGGAGGCGAACGAATGCCTCCGTTGACGACTCCTACCTATACTCTGTTCGATTCCAAGTCGGTGGGTTTGGCGACCTTGCTCGGTTCCCCGGTTGCAGGCACCCTACTAATGGCGGTCAATTATCGCCGGTTAGGGAAGGGAAGCTATGGAGCGGCGGCGGTCGCCATTGGAGTGGTTGTGACGGTTCTGGCGGCGGTATTTGGAAATCTAATCCCCGCCGCCTTCTCGACAGCCGTTGCGATCGGGTTGCTCTTGGTGACGATAAGCGTCTCGCAAACCCTTCAGGGTCCGGTAGTGGCCCAGCACGTCAGCCAAGGAGGGAAGCTGGGCTCGCGGTGGGCAGCTTCCGGCATCGGAATCTCCCTTTTGGCGGTGATCGGGGGCGGTGTATTTCTCGCCATCTTGGGACGACAGCTCTTGAGCCAAGGCTCCAAAGTGACCTTTGGCGCCCACGACGCAGTCTTCTATTCGGGTTCCGCCACTGAAGCCGATGCCCAATTGGTGGGCGAAAAGCTGAAAACCATCGGCTACTTCACTGATCGGGGGGCTAACGTTCTTTTGTCGAAAGACAAGGGCGACGCCGTGGTTTCATTCGTCGTCAAAGCGGGTTCATGGAATAGACAGGAAATGATCAGTGCCTTTGAAGAAATCGGAGGCTCCGTCGCTCCCGCGTTGGGCCGAGACACCATTAAGGTGCGCATGGTCGACCAATCGCGTGAAACAAAATTGGAAATGACCGCAGGGAGTGCAATCATCGGGACCAAGGACGAGATTTTCTACTCTGGCTCTGCGACTCAATCGGATGCCAATGCCCTCGGTCATGCGCTCATCGCCGCTGGCTATTTGGTAGACAATGGAGCCAGCGTTTTGCTCTCCAAAGGCGATGGTACGGTGATTTCGCTGGTGGTCAGTGACAGCGCGTTTGAGAAGCCGGAAAACATTGTTCCCTATGAAAACACTGTCCGGAAAGTGGCATCGTATGTCGGCGGGCTTCCCATCAAACTCCGGCTCCTCAATTCTTCACTGGCAATCAAGAAAGAAGTAGTCGTCCAATAATCGCCGAGCGTAACATCCACTCGTTACTGAGCTTCGAACACGTCTTAGCCATTTGAGACGTGATTTCCCTCGAAGGCAAGCGGTCGGCTCGGAATGCGCATCATCGATTGATCTGCCGGGACAGGCGCTCGTAATTCAGACTATAGTCCTTATTCTGGGGGTCGAGATTTTGAGCCGCGTTGTATTGATCAAGGGCTCCCCGCAAGTCGCCCTTATGCTCCAGTCCAAGGCCGAGGCCGAAGTGCGCCGAGGCAGCATTCGGGTCCAAGCGCAGCGCTTCGCGTTCTTCTCTGATCGCACCGTCCCAGTCGTCCTTCCAAGTAAGTTCGGCACCGAGGTCATCATGCGCATCGGCAGAATGCGGATCCAAGCGCACCGCTTCGCGCTGTTCCGTGATATCTCCATCCCAATCGCCCTTACCTCCAAGCGCGAGACCAAGTTGTACGTGGGCCTCAGCATACTTGGGGTCTATACGCAGCGCTCCGCACTCTTCCGTGATTGCTCCATCCCAGTCACTCCTCTCCCCAAGTGCGACGCCAAGGGAGGGGGGCCGGATCATGCAGTTCCGCTGCAAGGGGCGCTATGTCGCCAATGTGTGCGAAGGGAAATTGCTTCGCTATCCAGCATGGAGTGTTCTGGGGCTCCCAGATTGACCGCTCCGAAGCGCACAGACGCTGGTTCGAAATATCGTCCCACAAACAGTTCGTCCGGTGAGCGGGAACCGATAGACACATGTGTGTTCAACAGAGCCGAGGAAGGTAAATCTGGGGATTGAAATTGCTGATCATCTGCCTAGTTACGTTAAGTATCTATCACGGGCCTTTGCCCGTCGGACGACGGCAGGTAGGGCAGACACCGAAGATGCCGATGAGTACCTTCTGCAAACATCGTCGCGCTTCAGGCAAAGTCGGAATCGAAAGTGGAGTTTTTTTTAAGGCGCTGCCGCTCCAGCAACAGGAAGGCATAGGCCAAGCAAACCAAAGTAACGTGGTGATGCCAGCCCTGCCAGCCCCGCCCTTCGTAGTGGTCCATCCCCAATTCCTCTTTGAGTTGCTGATAATTCTGCTCCACCCGCCAGCGCAGCTTGGCCCAGCGCACCAAGCGCCGCAACGAGACCCCCTCGGGCAGGTTCGAGAACCAGTACTTGGTGGGAGCTTCTGCCCCCCTCGGCCACTCGATCAGCAGCCAGACCGGCGCCAACTCGGGCTCATCCCGAACATGACCGTGAGCCGGTTGCACCCGGCAGGCGGCAAAGCGGCTGCGCTGCGGGCCTTGCGTGCCTTGTCTCCAGGTGATCTGGTGCCAGGCCTCGGGCGGCAGCGCCGACGCCAACTCGTGCAAGGCCGTGGGCTGCCCACGATAATAGGGCCGGCGGGGTCGACCGCGGCCAACTCGCGGCCGCGGTTGCACGCGTTGTGTCGGCTTCTCCCAAACGGCCGTGTTCGACTCTACTCCCACCACGTAGTCTACTCGGCGACCCACCAATCCTTTCCGGAAATCGGCGCTATTGCCGTAGCCCGCGTCGGCCAGCACCACCTGGCGGCTCAGGCCCCAGTCCAGCAGATGATCGATCAACTCCAGTGCCAGCTCGCTCTTGGTGCGGAAGGACGTGGCGTCGGGAATCCCCGCCTTGCGACATCGTTCCGCATCATCTGTCCATGCCTGCGGAAGGTAGAGCGCCCAGTCCAACGGCATACTCTCACCTTCCGTGGCCAGGTGCACGCCGACGGCGACCTGGCAATTGCCCACTTTCCCCAAGGTTCCCGAATACTGCCGGGCCACGCCCACCGATTCTCTACCTTGCTTGGCAAAGCCCGTGTCGTCGATAATCCACGCCACCGTGGGCAGCAACTCTTCCGCCAGATGTTGCGCCAGCAAGCGGCGAACCGGTTCCCAGGCCCAAGGACTTTGTCCCACGAATTGCTGCAAGGCCTGGACGTTGCCTCCGGGCACCCGTTCGGCCAGGGGCTCGATCGACTTGCGCTCTCCGTCCAGCAGCAAGCCTTGCACATAAAGCGAGCCGTGACGGCGGCGCTCCGCCCGCCCCACACTGGCCAGCATGGTTATCAAGAACTTTTCCAGCCGATCCGCACAGGCTTGCAGTTCTCGGGCATTCATGCCTCCAGAGTCTACGCCGGACACCCGGCACAGTCAAGACTAACTTAACGTAGTAGTACTAGTGCCCTCTGTCCCGATGAGCTAATCGCCCAAAACTATGGTAGGGCCACCGAGATTCGAACTCGGAAACGGCGGGTTTAAGCCGCCCGCTATACCATTTCGCTATGGCCCCAGAGATGGCGGAAGACCCGGGACTCGAACCCGGACGGGTGTGACCCCTTGGCAGTTTTCGAAGCTGCTGGCTTGCCAATTAGCCAAGTCTTCCAAAGTGGCGGAGAGGACAGGATTCGAGCCTGCACACGTTTGACCGTGGCCCGTTTTCAAAACGAGTGCTTTAGCCGTTCAGCCACCTCTCCAAACATGGCGGAAAGGGAGAGACTCGAACTCTCAACCGTTTGACCGGCACCAGCTTTCCAAGCTGGCCGCTTGCCATTCGCGCACCTTTCCGATCTTGGCGGAGACGCCGGGACTCGAACCCAGATGCCCTTTCGGAACCCTCGCTTAGCAGGCGAGTGGCTTACCAATTCACCCACGTCTCCGAACTTGGTGCCCACGAGAGGACTCGAACCTCCAACAACCGGCGTCTCACACCGGCGCGTCTGCCATTTGCGCCACATGGGCAACTTAAAACTTGGTGCCGGGGAAGGGAGTCGAACCCTCAGAGATCTCCTCAGTCTGAATGAGGCGCCTTTGCCAATTTGACCACCCCGGCAAATTTGGTGCGTGAGAGAGGATTCGAACCTCCAGCGTCCCTAGAGGGATTCAGTTTTACGGACTGACGCGGCCCGCCAACCTCCGCCGCTCACGCAAAAACCCTTCACTGCAAATTTGGTGCGGGGAGTGGGAGTCGAACCCACAGAATCTCTCGGGTTTGAGCCGAGCGCCTTTACCAGTTTGACCATCCCCGCAAAATAAAAAAGGCTCCCTCTGCATCTCTGCTCGGGGAGCCTTCGGAAGATCCGTTATGATTGCTGACTGCTTACCCGGACCCCTCCTCACTCCCCAAGCTGAGATAGCTCAGCGATGACGATAGCGAGAGTAAGGACAAGAGTCTCATAGCCAATTCCTGATTTAGAGTATCGCTGGTATATTCAGGAGTAAATAGAAAATTTGGCTCCCAGCCAAGGATTTGAACCTCGATTACCTGAGTCAGAGTCAGGCGTCCTACCAGTTAGACGAGCTGGGAGTGGCTCGGGGGGAGTGCCTCGAACACCCTTTCGCAGAGTCAAAGTCAGCCGTCCTACCATTAGACGACCCCAGAATCCTTTTGGTCCCCGGTCCCCGAGTCGAACGGGACTCTATGGCTTTTCAGACCATCGCAACGACCGCGCTTGCTCACCGGGGAATTATTTTTCAAGTTCCACGTTCCAATAAATGTACGCCTTGTAGTCCGACCATTCCGGCCGCAACGCGTGGATGTGCAGCCGGAAATTGAATCTCGGGTCGAACTGGTTAGGCTCCATAGGCTTCTGCCGGAGCGTAAGTCCAGCCTCTTGGGGAGTTCGATCCGATTTGCGCTTGTTACACTGGACACACGCCAGCGCCAGATTCGTCCAGACCGAACTTCCTCCGCGAGCCCTGGGCAGGACGTGGTCAATGGTGTACTCCGCCGTTTCCAGCACCACGCCGCAATACTGGCACGAGCTGTTATCGCGGATGGCGATGTTACGGCGAGTCATCGGAACCTTCAGCCGCAGCTTCCGGCTGATATGGTTCCTCAGCTTGATGACGCGTGGCATCCCCATCTCGAAGGACGGCGAGCGGAGGATGCGCTTCGCATCTTCCGTGACCACCACGGCGCGGTCCTGCCATTGCAGATTGACCGCCCGCTGCCAGGAGACAAAGGCCACCGGGAAACCCAGAGTGTCGAGAACCAGAGTGTCAGACATAAAACCTCTTCGGGGCTTGGGAGGAGCGCCGGGACTTCAACCCGGATTCACCGCTTAGAAGGCGGGCGCCCTATGCGATTGGACGACGCTCCCTCAGTCTTTGAATGGATCGAACTCGTTCTTGCCAGCCATCGCAACCCCGAGCGGCTTGAGCGTGTGAAGCACTCGCACCGACGCGGAGTGCTCAGCCAGGACTTCCGGCAATCGCTTATAGCAGTGCGGCGACTCGTCAACTCCACCACCGCGCAGTTCAACCCTGGCTTCATCCACCCAGGTGTCCATCATCTCCTGGGTAACCTTCGGCTGGCGCTTCCACTCACCGGTTGCCTTGTCCCGCTTGCCCTTGGCCTCCATCCGGCCCATGACGCGACCGGCACCGTGGACCGTTGAGTAGAGAGACAGTGAAGCATCGTCGTTCTCGACGCCTTCCAGAATCACGGAGTTTTCGCCCATCGTGCCGCCGACAAATCCGCGCTGACCAGGAAATGCCGGCGTTGCACCTTTGCGAACTACCCAGAGCGACTTTCCGCCGTGCGTCTCCTGCCACGCAAAATTGTGATGGTTGTGAACTGAGTCGAGTGCCTTGGCGCCAAGAATCTTCACCACTCGATCGCACACCCAATCGCGGCCAGCGTAGGCATACCGGCCCGCCAGCTTCATGGCGGCGATATAGTCCTGGCCTTCCTGGGTTCGAGCATCAAGCGCCACGGGAGCCGAGTCCATATCGTCCTTTGCGCCGGCTCGATTCAGAAACCGCGTGGCGATCTTGTGGCCAAAACCACGGGAGCCAAAATGAACCCCAACCCAAATTCGCTCCTGCTCGTCCTCGAGAATGTCCACGTAGTGGTTCCCACTTCCAACCGTACCAAGCTGAGCACGAGCCATATCCCGCAGCGAGGTGAGTTTCCATGCCGCGGTGTTGGCCCCTTGGGTAATCTGCCAGGCGTCGTCGTCCTCGAAAAGTTCGTGGTCAACGTCCTCGCGGTTCTTGCGCCCGATCCCGAAGCTGACCGTTGACCAAACATCGTCCATAATGCGGGCGATGTTGGCACGCACGTCCTGCGCGTCGGCATCCGTCAGCACGGCTTTGTTGCCGCAGCCGATGTCATAGCCGACACCCGAGGGGCTGATCAGGTGCTCGTGCGCGATGACGCCGCCGATCGGAACACCGTAGCCCTTGTGGTGATCGGCCATCATCGCGGCCTGCCCGAAGATCCAGTAGCAGGTGCGGATTTGCTTCAAGGCGCCTTCGTCAACCTGGGTTCCCCACACCGGAATGTTGTCAATGATTCGCATAGCGCTCCTTTGGTAGCCTGTGCGGGAGTCGAACCCGCCTCGACTGAATGAAAATCAGCCATCCTACCGATAGACGAACAGGCCATAAAACTTGGCGGTCTGTACGGGATTTGAACCCGTGATCTGTTCCGTGACAGGGAACCGAGGACGACCTGACTCCTCTAACAGACCGTACCCTCGGCGGAAGTCGAATCCGCGTCCCCTGATCGAGAATCAGGAATCCTGCCGCTAGACGACGAGGGCAAACTTGGTAGCGGGCACGGGAGTCGAACCCGTTATCTTCGAGCTTATGAGGCTCGCGTGGTTGTCCGTTCCACTCGCCCGCAATAATCTGGTCGGGAAGCAGGGACTCGAACCCTGGTTCTCGCGTACCCGAAACGCGCGCCTTTGCCACTAGGCCACTTCCCGTAAAGCTGGTCGGGATGGGAGGATTTGAACCTCCACCGCCCTGCTCCCAAAGCAGGTGGGCTCCCATTACCCTACATCCCGAAGATCTGGAGCGGCTGGCCGGAATCGAACCGGTCGTCGAGAGTTTGGAAGACTCCTACTCTGCCATTGAGCTACAGCCGCGAAATCTGGAGCGGTCAGCGGGAATCGAACCCGCGCCCCGACACTGGCAATGTCGGATTCTGCCACTGAACCATGACCGCCCAATCTGGTGGACGCGGGGGAAGTCGAATCCCCACTTCCGGTTTGCAGGACCGGAGTGCTCCCGTTATCACTACGCGCCCAAACTTGGTGCCCAGTCCGGCTTGGGATTCCGGGACCTCTGGTTTGTAGGACCAGCGCTCATAACCCATCTGAGCTAACCGGGCAAATCTTGGTGGGAGCGGAGGAACTTGAATCCTCAACTCGCCGGGTAAGGGCCGGGTATGTTGCCACTAACACCTCGCTCCCACATGGAGCCGACGCCGCGAATCGAACGCGGGTTTCGTCCGTACCGGGGACGCGCTCTGCCACTGAGCTACGTCGGCTGGAGGCCCTGATCGGATTTGAACCGATGACCTGCTCCTTCGGACGGAGCCGCGCTGGTCCGCTGCGCTACAGGGCCGAAAATTGGGGTGACTGACGGGAGTCGAACCCGCTAACACCTGATCCACAGTCAGGCCCCGCACCGTTTGGGTTCAGTCACCGTGGAGCTGCGACGGAGAATCGAACTCCGGTCTGCTGGTTACGAGTCAGCGGCTCTGCCACTGAGCTATCGCAGCGTGGTGGGGCCACCGGGATTCGAACCCGGACTTCTCCGCTTAAAAGGCGGGTATGCCGCCGGTAACATCTTGGCCCCGCGATCTGGCTCCGGCCCTCCGAATCGAACGGAGATCTCTCGGTTAACAGCCGAGCGCACGACCGTTGTGCTAGACCGGAATATTCAACTTGGTACCGGGCCGAGGACTTGAACCCCGATGTTGCGCTAATCGGGCGCACATCTTGCCGTTAGATGAGCCCGGCATGGAAGGCGCGGTGAGACTCGAACTCACATATCGCCAGCTTAGGAGGCTGGTGGCCGATCCGATTGGCCGCACGCGCCCTCAATCTTGGTACCCCCGAGAGGATTTGAACCCCTGTCTCCACGTTCGTAGCGTGGTGTCCTGATCCATTGAACGACGGAGGCGTAAACTTGGTAGTGGTCCAGAGAATCGAACTCTGCCGTGCACCCTGATCCGGGGCAATTACAGGCTTATAAGGCCCGCCCGCACACCAGTGCTGACCACTATGGAGGCGCGGCTCGGAATCGAACCGAGGTTGTCTGCTTTGCAGGCAGATGCCTTTCCACTTGGCTACCGCGCCTTGGCAGTCCTGTGCTGCTGGGTCTTTCAGTTGTCAAAGAGCAATAAAAAAGCCCGCTTTTTAGGGCGGGCTGTTTTGGAATCCGATTGTGCTCTGGATTCTACCCACCCCCGCCGCGCCCTGGATTTGTCGCCATGATGGTGTTATCGACGACCTGACCATGGGCGCACACAAATATGCCGCTCGGCCTACCTTGCCGTTCGCGCATCGTTTCGGGTTTAAGGAATCTCGACATTCTCAACTCTGGAGCTGACGACTGGATTTTAACCAGTGATCTCCTGCTTACAGGGCAGGCGCCTTGAACGCTTGGCTACGTCAGCAAAGGAACATTCGTCAAAGAGCAATAAAAAAGCCCGCTTTTTAGGGCGGGCCGCTTAGAATCCGATTGTGCTCTGGATTCTACCCACCCCCGCCGCGCCCTGGATTTGTCGCCATGATGGTGTTATCGACGACGTGCCGATGGGCGCCCAGAAATATGCGATCCGGCCTACCTGGCCGCTCGCACATCGTCTCGGGTTTGGGGAATCTCAACATTTTTGACTCTGGTGCCGACAACTGAATAGCTACGCCGGCACAACAAACCCACATTACTACGACCGCAGGAACAGTGCAAGGAAAAACGTGTAACCATTTCCGAGTCATCTTATATGCCCTGCCCAAAAACTCCCCTTCACGACTTTCCGTAAGCTTTTGATTCGGTTGGAGGCCCGTCCGCTTTTGTCGATTGCCCACAAATACCCGTCACTGGTGAAATGGGGACTCGCCAGGAATCTGGGAGCAGAAATTCTCGGTAAACACGCCGTTACATAGGATCTATATTGGCCGGCGGCCAGCTTCCGGGAAGCGCGGGACCGAGGTGCTACACTTCTGCGCGTTGACGGTGATAAGTCAAGGGCCAAATCTGAAGACGGATCTCCACGATTCAACAAAAAGGTCGCGAAAGCTCGTCGAGCCACTTCAGCTCGGCGTCGCTGAGTCGGAAGCTCATCGCGCCGGCGTTCTCCTCTGCCTGCGCGACGCTCGTGGCTCCGGGGATAACCACCACCGTGTCCCCGTGAAATTTCGCGAGCCAGTTGAGCGCCACCTGCGAGGCTGTGGCGCCGTGCGCACGGGCGATTTCCTCGAGTGCGGCTACGAGCGCCCTCGAGCGCTCCAGGCCGCGGCTCCGAAACGCCGTCATCCACTTCCTGGGGCCCGGCCGGGAACGGATAATATCCGGGTCGCGGTGATACTTGCCCGAAAGGATCCCTTGCGCGAGCGGCGAGTAGGCGATGATCGTGATGCCTAGTTCCAGGGCAGTCTTGAGGACCCCGTTCTTCTCGATCCGCCGATGCAGGAGGTTGTATCGCACCTGGTTCGAGACAAGGTGAATTCCCCGCGTGGCCAGGACCTGATGCGCAGCGCGCATTCTTGCCGCTGAAAAGTTGCTCACGCCCACTGTGCGGATTCGCTGATCTGCGACGAGGTCGGCCATAGCCTGCATCAGCGCCGCAGTCGAGGCCAGGGCAAAGGGCTGGTGGATCTGGTAAAGGTCAATACCGAACGGCGCCAGAAACGCTAGACGCGCGTCGATCGTCGCCTTGATGTTTCCGGCGGTTCGCCCGATGGGCCACCACTTCGTGGCCACTACCACGTCCCCGTTCTTCTTGCCGGCGGCCGTCAGGGCCTTGGCGAGCGCCGCCTCCGAGCGCCCACCGCCGTAAGCCTCGGCAGTGTCGAACCAATTGATGTCGGCAGCGAGGCTGGCCGCGACGATCTGATTCGCAGTCTCCTGCGGCAAGGCCGGCCAATAGCGGCCGGCGAACCCCTGGCCCTCGGAGAACTGCCAGCAGCCAAGGCCAATGGGCGAGATGGTGATGGGCGAGCGGCCTAGAAAGCGATGGTTGTCCATGACCCGTCCTTCTCGCCAAATGTCGTCGTTGCGACAACACAGCATGTTAGCCGGAATTTCCGTTTTCAATTTTCCAACGGTCGATAACTTACACCCAACTGCCGCTGAATGCTATTGTAAGTCGCGTTTCCAATGGGAGGTGCTCCCACGGGGCACGGATGGTGCCATTTTCGCTTTTTCCTAGAACCCCGAACACCGAAACTGACCCGTGTTCGCCCGAAACCGGTGACACTCTGTTGGCTCCCCTGCATCCCTCGTCGCTGAAATCCGATCCGGTCGTCAGCTCGCCCGCCCGGCCGACAAGGGCAGCGTAACGCCCATCCCGCGCCGCATCCCAACCAAACGCCAAGATAGCGGTTGGGTAGGCGACTTTTCAGGCAGAATCCTTTCCGCGTGCGCCCAACCCTCGCGGTTCCTTCAATTACGTATTGCGCACCCGCGGCTTTGCTTTTGATGATGAGCCGCAATCAGAATTGCTCGGCTGAAAATCGCTTCTTCTTCATGGCAAAACCCTCCCTCTCTCAGGTGTAGATATTGCCAAAAACTAACCTTCAGATTGGATCAAAAAACCGGGGTCCCACCATACTTGACCGCGTTCATAGGGTGCGCCTTCCTGAGGTTATGTCGGGTGGCGCCTACCACCCAACTGAATTTACCCTCGAAGGGGCGCCCTTTCATAATGCGTACAAGTGACCGCTTGGATTCTTAAGTCTTCGGGTCCTCAGGGGTCGCACATTCCCCATAGCACATTTAAGAAACGACCAAAATTACGCCGGCGCCGCTATCCAAGCTTGCAGCAATTCCGACCCTCGGATTTGGCATTATAGAGAGCTTCGTCGGCACGCCGAATCAAATTTTCCAAGTCAGGATCCGCACCGATGCAAGCTATTCCGATACTTATGGTCAATGCGATGGGATGTGTGTGAATCGCAAAGGGAACAGTGCAAATACTCAGTCGAACTCTTTCTCCCAGGCCAAGTGCCGATTGACAGTCATATCCCGAAACGAGAACCAGGAATTCTTCACCTCCATATCGGCCCACTGAATCGTACGGGCGGATTACTGCCTGCACTCGCCTTGTTACCTCTTGCAGGACTTGATCCCCCGCTTGGTGTCCCATGGTATCGTTGATTTGTTTGAAATGATCCAAGTCCAACATTAAGAGGGCGAAAGAACTTTTTTCACGCCTTGCGCGCTCGATCTCGCGCTTGATAATTTCCACCAAAGCTCTGCGGTTCCATGATCCTGTGAGCGGGTCGTGGGTAGCTTGATCGCGCATCGCTTCCCGGGCAGCAATCAACTGACCCTGAAGGTCGATGATACGTTTCCCGGTCCGCAGCCGTGCCTGAAGTTCCAGGAGATCGAAAGGTTTAATCAAATAATCGTCGGCACCTGCCTCAAGGCCCTTCAAAACATCATCTTTAGTTGTTCTTGCGGTCAAAAGTAAGGTGTAAACATACGGTCCGGTGTTGCGCTTGCGAAGTTCGCGGCAGATTTCGACCCCATCAATTCCTGGCATCATCCAATCAAGCAGGGCTATCTGCGGAGATTCCGGCCCGAAAAGGATTTCCATGGCCCGAATCCCATCTGTAGCAAGAATGACTTCGTGTTGCCATCGTTCGAGCGAAGTCTGGAGCAGGTGCCGTGTTACTGGATCATCGTCGGCGACCATGATTTTCATAACTTATCCCTGCCCAGACGCAAGAGTTCCACTCTGAGGTTATCCAATTCCTGCTCCAGCACACTGCAGAGACTCTGACACTCTGCAAGATCGCCACGATTAGCGGACTTTTCCAGCTTCAAGGCCGCATCCACCGAGTGCCGTGCGGCGAAATTCACGACGGACCCCTTCAAGGAATGCGCTGCCCGCTCGATACCCGGAAAATCCTCGCGTTGGATCGCACTCCGGATTTCTGCTACCTGACGGGGAGAGTCTTTCAGGAAAAGTTCGGCCAGTTCAGCCAGAAGGCCGTCATCACCCTGAAACCGGCCAAGCGCTTCCTGGCGGTCAAAAACAGGAACAGAGGCGCTGGGCATTACTTTTTCCTGAAACGCTGTGACCGAGACTCGCTCCACCATCTCAATGAGTTCATCCCCTTGCACGGGCTTTGCAATATAGGCATCCATCCCCACCTTAAGGCACCGATCACGATCACCCTGCATGGCGTGGGCAGTCATGGCAATTATTGGAAGGTGGTTTCCAGAGAACTCTTCTGCTTGGCGGATGGCGGCGGTGGCTTCGAATCCATCCATGACTGGCATTTGGACATCCATTAGGGCAACATCGAATCTGGTTTGTTTTAGCAACTCGAGTGCCTGCCTGCCATTCGTGGCGACTGTAACGATGTGTCCTCGCTTCTCCAAGAGACGGAGGGCGAGTTGCTGGTTGACAGGATTGTCCTCAGCCAACAGGATTTGAAGAATTCGCCGGTCGGCTCTCAGGGTGTGACGGGTAATGACCGTTGCCGGTTCTCCTGGGGACGGAGATTTTCCCAGAGCGGCGAGTATAGCCTCGAGTAATTCGGACTGCCGTATGGGCTTGATCAAATAAACGGCAACGCCAAGTTCCCGGCACCGTGCGACATCGCCGCGTTGGCCGGCCGAAGTGAGCATCATGATGGTAGCCACGGCCAATCTGGGGTTTGCTCGAATACGCTCGGCCAATAGGAAGCCATCCATTTCCGGCATTTGTGCGTCCATGAGCACGAGAGGAAAGGGCGTTCCGGCTGAGGCAGCCCGCTCCAGAGCCAAGATGCCATCTGGGCCGTTTGCGGCCAGCTCCGGTATCAATAACCAGTGCTTTAGCATTGCGTCGAGAATTTTCCTGTTGGTGGTGTTATCGTCGACCACTAGCACCGGCAAGCCACGCAAACTGACCTCCTGACGCGGGGGAGTTTCTGGCTTTTCCCCCTTTGGCAACCCGAATCTTGCGGTGAAATGGAATGTGCTTCCCACTCCCACCACACTTTCCAGCCAGATTTTTCCTTCCATCATCTGGACGAGTCTCGATGAGATTGTCAGCCCCAGCCCGGTCCCTCCGAATTTTCGCGTCATGGAACTATCGGCCTGCGTAAAAGCATCAAAGATCGAGTTCTGCTTTTCCGGGGCAATTCCAATGCCCGTGTCTCTTACGGTGAAATGTAAGGCGATATCGTTTTCGCGACGCGATGCGACATCAATTCCCACCTCCACGTCACCTTGGTCTGTGAATTTGATCGCATTACCAACCAGGTTGATAATGATCTGACGAACTCTCCCGAAATCGCCCATAACGCGCTCGGGGACCGCATCATTTGCGCTCCAAGTGATTTCCAAGCCTTTCTGGCTTGCCCGAACAGAAAAAGATCTCAAGCAGTTCGTAAGGAGGTCGAAAAGGTTAAATTCTGTTATATCCAGGCTGAGCTTACCGGCCTCAATTTTGGAGAAATCAAGGATATCGTTGATGAGCGTCAAAAGGGAGTCGGCGGAATCTTTAACCATGGTTAGGTAGTCCCGTTGCTCTGAACTCAGCGGCGTATCGAGAGCAAGCTCCGTCATACCGATAATCCCATTCATCGGCGTTCGGATCTCATGACTCATATTGGCAAGAAACTCGCTTTTGGCATGGTTGGCGAGTTCGGCCGCCTCCTTCGCTGCTTGCAGTTCTTCTTCTGCTTGTTTTTTCTGCGTAGTGTCACGGGAGACGCCGAATGTGCCAATGATGCTTCCGCTCGTGTCCCACTAGGGCATTTTGGTGGTTGACGCCCAAGTCTCTCGGCCATCCGGCCATGTTTCTTTCTCGACTTTGCCTACTACGGCTGGCCTGTCTTTATGATTTCCATCTCGTCGTCAAAGGCCTGCTGGGCATGTTCGTGGGCGAAGAAGTCGAAGTCGGTCTTGCCCACCGCTTCGGCCGGGTCAGCGAGCCCAAACACCTTCGCGTGCGCTTTATTGATCCGAGTAAAGCGGCTTTCGCGATCCTTGAAGTAGATGAGGTCGGGGAGATTGTCCATGAGGGTTCTGAGACGCTCCTCACTCGAATTCAGTTCCAAAGTGCGAGCGGAAAATCGCCGATCCACGACGGAAGTGAACAGGGCCACGCTAAGGACAATTAATGTGACGATAGTGATGCTGGCAACGCCGAGGGCGGAAATACTGACAGCGTGAGACATATCCGGAACTTCAGAAGTGGCAGAAAAGCTGGCAGCGGCCATTCCGGTGTAATGCATTAGGGGGATGGCTGCGCCCATGACCATCGCGCTCAGTATCTTGCGCCAGCTCGCCCCGATCAAATCACCGCGAAAATGAAACGCCAGCCAGATCGCGACCAGCGAAACGATAATTGCGAGCACAACCGAGAGCGTGACGAGCCAGGGGTTATAGTGGCACATGGCACGAACCCGCATTGCCGCCATGCCGATATAATCCATCGCGGTGATGCCGGCCCCCATGAAGATGCTGCCCACCGCGATATTCAGTAGGCCCATTTTCGACCGGCTCACCACGTACAGTGCCACCCAGGAGGCGAAAATGGCAGCTAGGAGCGAAACCACAACAGTCGGTACGTCATAGCTCACGGGGACGGGCAAGCTGAAAGCGAGCATCCCAATGTAATGCATCGACCAAATTCCGAATCCCATGGCGCTCGCCCCACCACTCAGCCAGACAAAACGGAGCCACCCCTGCGTTGCGGTTACCCTTCCGGCAAGGTCGAGGGCAGCGTAGGACGCGAAGACCGCTATCAGAATGGAGAGAACAACCAGAGGATAATTATAGGAAGTGGCCAATGCCATACCTTACTCCTCAGCGGGCCGCAGCTCGAAAGGGAATGAATGCCAAGCCACATTTCATCTCGCAGAGTCGGCCTAGTGGCGCCAAGCGACCAGACGCCTAGGTACTCATTGAGCACTTGCGCGCCAAGAACCTTATCGCAAACGCGAATTCCGACCTTTAACTTGGCTCGGATTCTTTAAAGAGGCGGATTTAGGCGCGTATCTACTTGGATGGAGGCTTTTCTTCCCTTCCTGCAGTTGATTCGGCCGGCTTACACAGGTCTCAGTGATTTCACCTGCAACAAATTCATCGTCCGTACCAATCAAAGGAGAATCTTTCACCCACGTATTAATTTTTCGGATTAGAGCGAACTCTAGAACCTTCACGATCCAAGCTCCTCATCTAACGCAATGAGCGCGGAAAGAGGGGGGGCGGGAGGGAGCAGGCTTCTATGGGATGGTACCCCCCCCACGAACCCTGTCCCGTGGGATTTATATGCCTCCCGAAATTCGAATGTCAAGCCCTGAATGTTGACGTAGATTTCAAAATAAGGGAGAGCAATCCGTCGTCCTGGACAGTTGGGCCGAGGACGGGACTTTGTTCCCGGACGCATGTACTTTAGCCATGGCCCGAATTCTTCAGCTCCGCCTAAACAGGATTTCAATGCTCTTTCCTGAGACCACCAAAATTTCGCCATGAGTGTGTCTCAGTTTGAAAAGTATTAGGGGCGAGGGTTCGAAGGTCTTATGAGGCTGAAGATAAGGATAAGCACAATAGCAGCGATACAGACGGTTACAAACTTCATCGAATCTGGAATTGCTCTCCAAAGGCTCATTTTTTGCAATAACGACGTACAAACTCCTATGTGGCCCAATACTATTCCGGACATTAACTAAAGTCTAGACGCAGGAACTCGCGGTAGTGGGTCAGTCCGAAATCTCTCGAATAAGATAGGGGGAAAGATCATCTCCGGGGAGTACTTCAAAAGTCCTTCCGCAACTCGGGCAGACCGCTGCCCGTTCCCATGCCCACACTCGCCGCGCGATTGAACAGCGGGAGTTTCTCCTGCCGCGCCACCGCAGGCCTGATCCCGCGAGTCCAGGTGACCGTGATTTTCGCCGGCGAATCCATAACCATATGAAGAGAAATCTGCAACGGAAGTCGATAGAATCCCGCCCCCCTCCCGGTCTCACATAAAGCCCTCGGAGACAATCCACTTTGACGAGAACGGCCCACTCGCACAAGTGCAGCCCTGGCTCCCTGGAAGTCCGCTTGGGGGAAACGGCACGGGCATCTCTACGAATGCTGTTCGAGGGAGTTTAGTGCCGCACACACGTTTACGCCCACTTCTTTATCACTTCGTCCAGACCAGCCTTGCCAAGTTCTTCGGGCGTAATCGCCAGATCATATTCGATCTGAGCATTGAACGTGAGAAACCATGGTTCGGCCAAAGCTGGAGCTTGAGATCCGTCCTTAACGTCGTAGACAGCAATCGCTCCTCTGCCGGAGCCGTTGCCAGTGAAGTAGATGCTCTCCGGCTTCGTGGCTTCAATTATCGCGCCAATTTTTCGTCCTACAACTCCAGCCCGGGCATGAGCATTAAATGTCTCAACAGGGAATTTAATCTTGAACATCAGTTTCATTGCTTTCTCCTTCTGTGCTGACCGAGATTTTGTACCAACCCAAGGGAGACAGTTCAACATCGCCGGACTCCTTAGGCCCAGGGTCTGCGCCAGCCCGCCCCGAGACACTGCGCTTTCTCGCTCCGTCACGCACGTCGCACAAACCTCGATGTGTGTGCCACTCACGCCGGTCCCGATGGAAAAATCTGGTTTACTCGGAAAAGTTGTGGGTGCATAATTCTGCTCGTTCAGAAGACTAAACGTAAATTCAAGGATGGAACTTGAAACCGGGGATTCCCGGTTAGCCGGCAAACGGAACCCCGAGGATCCGCCGGCAGGCCCGGGCTTCCTGAAATCAAGCTTTCCCGTCATCACAGGAGGAGCCATGCAGAAGAGAATTACCTGGGCAGTGATAATCGCGCTCGCGCTGGCGGGCATGCTGGCGGCGCAAACCAAAACGTCCGGGACAATATCCTGCGGCAAACCTGACCCGGCGTACTCCATTGAAGTCAGCGATCGTCCCGGCCATACGATTTCGCTCGCGAAGTTTGCCTGCACCTGGACGAAGCCGATGGAAATCGAAGGGGTCCAGACCAAGGATGGCGTCGATGTGGCCACCGACGACGGAAGTGGCACCAAGTTCCGCGGAAGCGGATACCACATGAGCAACATGGCCAACGGTGACAAGATCTATGTGCGCTTCTCCGGAGCTGATACGATGACCAAGGAGGGCAAGCCGGCCGGGAACGAAGGCACGTGGAGTTACACCGGAGGCACGGGGAAATTCAAGGGTATCACCGGCAAGGGCACTTACAAAGGCAAGGCCGATGCCGACGGAAACATGGTGACGGAAGTCGAGGGCGATTACACTCTGCCCGCCAAGAAATAACGCAGGTAGCAGGTAGCCACAACATGCTGTGTGTGTCGTGGGCTTTTCATCCGCGATAGAATTCCGGCAATTGCGTGGAATCTATCGTGGGTGGCGCAGACCCGACGTGTCGGGCCGCCGGGTGGCGGGTCTGCGCACTCTCTGGGCCAGCAGCCGAGGCCGGCGTCGCGCGCATGAATTCCTCATCTGGCCGGGTGAAGCCCAAAGCCAAGCTGAGGCGCTGCGGAAGGCCGCCCAAGCCGACCCGAGGGTTGGCCTGAGGTACATGCGCATTCGGCATGAGGATTCGCTGGAATAGCCCTCTCCCTCAGAGTAGCGCCCTTACCATTTGCTGGCCCGCCCCCCCTCCAAATGTGGAAGGAGAACTCCAACCTCCACACAACGGGCGGAGGGATCAGCTTAAGTGTGTCACCACCAATTGGCTGTAAGAGTGTTGAGACCCTGAAAACCCTTCCGGGGTGAGGAAATTGCTAGCGGGGCTTTGAGAGAAAACTTATCCGCACTAAGTAGTGAAGTGGAAATCTGCCCCTATCCCCGAAGGGATTCTTGTTTAGCTCGGAGGCCAGGCTTTTGAAACTCAGGCTGGCACCGAATATCTAAAAAGCGTATAAAGGCTTGTAAGGGACCGCTCGTTTCGGCCCGACCCCACGGACGGTGCCGACTCCCACCCTTACGTTCCACAACAGAACTTCTTGCGCGACATGCAACTGAACTGAATGTTATTACGTCGATGATGCCGTGTCAAGTACTTTTATTTCTGATAAGCCCACATCTTGATATAGTAATCGGCCTAATAGCTTAAATTGCTGAATTATTCAACAATAAGCAAAGGGCGTCGGCCCTTCTTTCCTCTCACCGCCGGGCATGAGAGTCTCGATCCCTGAACCGTCAAGATGCTGATGGACGCCAGCCGGGCGGCGCATAGATTGGGGCGGGATTTTATCCGCGAGCGCTGGCAGAACACCACTACATTGAATATTGTGCTATTGCGAAGTTTTCCCTCATCTCCTCACGACGAGGAAGATCCGTCGCTCCCGGGGAAGCGCGAAAGCGACATAGACTCCGCCTTAGGGCGACTTCAGATCTTTCCCGCCGCCAGCGGCGATTACGACATGCACTGCTCGCGTGCGCCTGATTTTCCATGTCTTGCTAAGGCAACCCATTCAAGAGTTACCGCGGGTCGTTAGGAGGGACAACTCGTATCGTCACAAGGGAATTCCAGTGCCTCACCATGGCGCCAAATCGTTCATGTAATCTGGAGTTTTGGCGGCGAATCGATTTGACTTCGCGGTAGAATCAACCGGGCCGAAGACAGCATTGGGAGCGCCGGAGTTGGAGGACCACATTGACCGATCAAAATGATGGGAAGCCCACGCAGGGCGGCTCGGACACACGAACAAAAGGATTCGGCAGGCTCAACGAGCTAACCGACGAAGATTGGAAAAAGATCATGGAGCGTGCGCAGGCGGATGAAGATGCCCATGATGAAAGTGAAAGAAGAGCGATCCAAAGTGCATACCAACGCCGCCTGGTTTGGGTGAGCCGCGAGGGAGTTGAGCAAGTGCTGCCCGCTCCTCCCCGTGGTTATGAAGCGCCGCGAATTTCACCAGACGCCCGGCAAGTGGCGGTTTCCGTCAGGGGCGACATCTGGCTGTTCGATTTTTCCGCCGAAACTTTGATGCAGTTGACTTATCTCGGGAATAAAGGCGAAAGCAATCGCCCGGTCTGGACGCCGGATGGCAAGCGCCTCGCGTTCTGCTCGAATAAGGATGGCCCGCCGAACATCTACTGGCAACTCGCCGACGGCAGCGGGGGTCTCGAAAGGTTGACCACCAGCGAAAGCAGCAACATTCCGATCTCGATTTCGCCGGATGGGCAGACGCTGGCCTTCCACGAGCTCAAGCGCTATACGGGGATGGACGTTTGGATCTATGACGTCTGGATGCTGCGGCTCAGCGACCGCAAAGTGCAGCCATTCCTGCGGTCAAAGCTCTGGGCAGCAACTCCCCGGTTTTCGCCCGACGGGCGCTGGCTGGCCTATATCTCCGATGAATCCGGCCGCTATGAGGTTTACGTGCAGCCCTACCCCGGGCCGGGTGGCGCGGTGCAAATCTCCCAGGGAGGCGGCATTGAACCGGTGTGGAACCCCAACGGGCGGGAGCTGTTTTACCGGTATCATCACTACTGCGGCGACTGCAAGATGATGGCGGTAGATATTTCGACGGAACCAAGCTTCACGGCGGGCAATCCGCAGATACTCTTTGAGGGAGCATACCTCGGCTCAACGTCTCGGGAGGTGCCTAACTACGATGTGTCTGCCGACGGCCAGCGCTTCCTGATGGTAAAAGCACCCCCGGAGTCACCCGACAAGTGATAGGTGGACCGATGGAACCGGTGATTGTTCCAGCTGATTGTTTGTCCATTTCCTGACTGACAGGTCAAATTTTCTCCCGCCGCCAAGGCCCAATACGTCGGCCAGTCGGACGCAATCCGAGCGCGCACTCTGAGGTGTATTCGCTAAACCACTCTTGTGACCTGGAATCCCGCACGGCCAATCCACGAAAACGGTTAAGCCGTCAAAGTGGATTGGGGCACATATCTAGATTTCCCAGAACCCCGTATCTCGGGAGTTTGCATGATTGCTGGAGGGAAGGGCGTTTCCCGGGCACAATCATTCACAGTGCGTCGGACGGGCATTTCTCCTTTGTTGTCATGTATTCCCGTCGATCCCTCAACAGCGTATGTGCCGCACGGAATCGCATCGGAGGTGCGCGGAAGAAACTGGGGAGCCAAAAGCTGAGGGGCGATCTTTCGGCGGGAGGTTCATGCGGCACAGTAAGGCATGAAGGCGGAGGGATTATTTCAACTTTGCGTATTCCGCCTTGGCTTGCTTCAGGATGGGAATGTCGGGGTCGGCGTCTTTCCAGAGGGTGAGGAAATCCTGATAGGCGGCGCGGGCTTTGGCCGTGTCGCCCTGCATGGCGTAAGCGCGCGCCAGTCCGAGGCGGGCCAGCGCGCCCCAGGGAAAGTTCACCACCAGTCCTCGGTGGTCGATGAATTTCTGAAATTCCGCTGCCGCTCGGTTGCCGTCGTGCAGCATGAGATAGGCTTCCCCACGCAAATAAACGGGGCACAGGAATATCGTGAGTTGCGTTGGTTCGCCAAGTTCGATCGTGCTCGCCACCTTCAATAGTTCGATTGCCCGGTTCGGGTCTTTGCGTTCCAGGGCGACCGCCGCCCGGATCGTGGGCAGCCAATACCTCTGGACCAGCGTGTCCAGCGGGAAGGTCTTGTCGAGTTCGGCCGCCAGCTTCTCCGCCCCTGCCGTATCGCCTGCCCGCGCCAGGGCCAGCGCCGCCATGGCCCGCACATCGCGGTTCGGGGCCAGCTTCAACGCCGCATTGGCATCGGCACGCGCCTGCTCCCGGTTTCCCGCTTCCACCTCGCGCAGCGCTGCCGCTGCCTGATAGGCTGCGGCAGTCTCTTTGGCGTCGTTGTGCTGGGCTGAATCCATCGCCCGCCGCGGTCAGCTCGCGCGCGTTCTTCAGCTTGCCGTACCAGCCTTCCGTGTCCGCTTGCGTGGCCAGCAGCAGGTCTTCCGCGCCCGGCTTGCCCATGGCGGCTGAGACCAACTGCGCCATCTGCGCCGCATCGCCCTTCAGAAAAGCCAACCGGTAGCGGCTCTGGAGCAGACACTCGCTCTCCAGCTTGCGCTCCTCCGCCTGCTTGTACACCGCCTCCGCCTCATCCAGCCGGTTGAGGGCCATGTAGGCGATGCCGAGGTTGACATAGTTGACCGCATTATTTGGCTCCAGGCGCAGCGCCTCTCGGACTTCCTCCAATGCCTTTTCCCAGTTTCCCAGGTTGGCGGAAATAAATCCCAGGTTCGCGTAAGGCGCGTCGTCTCTTGGGTAGGTCTGCTGCCACAGCTCGTAGGTCTGCGCCGCCTTCTCCAGCTCTCCCGTCGCGATCCAGGTAGTAGATCGCCTCGATGGAGAACCGCTCCCGTTCGCTCACCTTCTCCCGCAGCTCGTAAGCCTTGCGTGCATTTTCGGCCGCCCGCCCCACTTCGTTGAGGTCGCAGTAGACGCCCGACATCGCTGACGTAGGCCATGGCGAAATTCGGGTCGAGTTCCACCGCCCGTTTGAAGAAGGGCAGCGCGGCTGTGTCCCCTTTCGCATAATCCGTCTTCACGTCCCAGGCTGTAGGCTTTCAGCGCCTCCAGCGATGGCGTGGTCGCTTCCTCCACCGGCGTGGCGTATTTCTGCACCGAGCTGAGCGACTCGCCCAGCTTGCCGCGCAAGCTGACCGCCGCAGCGTCCAGAGCCTTGAGCACCGCTTCCTTGCCCGCCGCCTGCTCCTGCGCTTCCGCCAGCACGTCCCCCGTGTTGCAGTTCACCGCCTTCAGGCCAATCACGTACTGGCTGCCCAGCCCCGCAATCGAGCCGGTCAGCATGGCCTTGCTGCCCGTGCGCTGGCAGACCTCGCGTGTGACCTCCGGCGTCAACCGGTCACCGGCCGGACGGCCCATCAGCTTCAATGTCTCATTCACCTTGCGCTCGGAAACCAGGTCGAGAAAGGGCGATTGCTCAAGCTGTACCGAGAGTCCCTGCTTCAGCGTGTCGTCGAATACGCTGTCGCCGGTCTTGTTGTCGAAATCGGAGAGGACGATGGTGTCCTTGTCGGTGAGTTTTGGTGTGCGGTGAAAATAGAAGTAACCTGCGACGAAGAACGCCAGCACCGCCGCGGCAGCAGGAATAATCACCTTCCAGCGTTTTGCGATCTCAGTTGCGGCTCCGGGCTTCGCACTGGTTGCCGCCGTCGTCAGCCGCCAAGGCACTACCTGTAGCGCCGGCTTCCCGCGACTACCGCTTGGCCGGCCTCACTGACCTTTCCGACGGGCGCTGGCGTAGGAATCAGGCGAGCGAGAGCGCTGGGGTCGAACGCCGGGGTAGCAACTGCGAAGGGCTGCGGTTCTATCTTTATCGCTTATCCTCGCCATTGGAGACGGCGGTCACGCGAGCCACGAATCGGTAGCCCCGCTTGGGCACCGTCTCGATGTACTCCTGGCCAGCATCCCCGTTCCCTAACGCCCTTCGCAAAACGAAGACATTCTTGGTCAGGTTGCCTTCCTCAACAAATGTATCAGGCCAGACGCGCTTCATCAGGTCGTCTTTGTCAACCAGGTGTCCAGCCTTCTCGACGAGAAGCAGCAGGATTTCCACAGCCTTGGGAGCAAGGGGAACGGGCTGGCCATCGCGCAGCAAAACGCGCTCCTGGGGGTCCAGGCGAAAGGGACCAAACGTGTAGAAGTGTTTTACCTGCCCATTCATAGACGCGGTAAGAACTTTGCCAGAATTTTGGAATAAATTCGGAAGGACCTTTGGGCCCCGGCCGGTACAGGATCAGCGCGAAGAAGAATGGGCCTCGGTCGGGAAGCCCTAACCCAAGGCAGATTGTACCCCGGGCCGCGACCCGAAGTAAATCGACCCCATAGGACAAAACGGATGGACGCATCGGATTGCGACCAGGGCGGCGCGCGACGCCGCTCAGGTAAGCAGTGCCCAAAACCTAATAGGAGGCCACATGAAATCCAGAGCATTGATGTTCATCACCACCATGACGCTATTCGCTGCCATGGCAATGCCGCTTTGCATTGTCGCGCAGGAACAACAGCAAGCGGTGCACCTACAACACTACGCCGTCATCGACCTCGGGCCGGTGGGCCCAGCGAGCTCGCCTGGCCAGCCTTACGTAATCAGTGGAGGTGGGCTGGTCGTCGGGGAAGTCATCTTCCCGGATTCGGCCGTATCGCACGCCGTTCTATGGAAAAATGCGAAAATGAAGGACATTAGCAGCCCTGGACTCGGAGGGCCGAACAGCGTTGCCTTCGGCGTGAACATCTGGGGGCAGGTAGTAGGGCAAGCCGACACGCAAACGCCCGGATCCGAATGGCGAAGACTTCTGCGGATCCACAGCGCTTGGCCTCACCCACAGCGGCAACACCTGCGCGCCGTTCCTTTGGCAAAACGGCACGATGGTGGCGCTCCCGAGACTGCGGAACAGCGACGGGCAGCGGAGGGCAGCAACGGCGTAGCGCATCAAGAACAACGACTTCGGCATGGTGGCCGGAACGGCGGAAAACGGCGAAGTCGACTCGACCTGTCCGGGCGCATCTGCTTCGCCGCAGACGATCGAGTTCAAGCCGGTCATCTGGATGAAACTCTTCCCTTGGTCGGCGGTGCACATCCAGGAGCTACCCACCCTTGATGGCGATCCGGACGGCATCGCGTACTGCGATCAATGATCTCGGCCAAGCGTGGGCGCAAGCGGAACTTGCGGGCCGTTCAATCCGATTGAGCAGAACAATCTTATGCCGCTTCATGCTGTTCTGTGGCAGAACGGCAAGCGCGACCGACCTGGGCAACCTTGGCGGAGATGGGAAATTTATTCGGGATCTTTGCCTCCGGCCTGAACGATGAACGGGCAGGTTGTGGGAGCTTCCGACACCAAAGACGACGCCAGCTTTCATGGCTTTCTCTGGCAGCAGGGCCACATCACTGATCTCGGAACGTTGGCCGGGGACTGTACAGCCTAGCCATCGACATCAGCAATCAAGGCCTCGTGCTTGGCGTTTCCATCAGCGCCAGCTTCAGCCCGCGGGCAGTGCTGTGGCGCAACGGAACCGCAATCGACATGAATACTCTCGTTCCTCAAGACTCTGCTTTGTACCTGGAGTCCGCATGCTCCATCAACGACAAGGGCGAGATCATCGGATTTGCGGCTTTGAAAAGCAACCCCAATGAATCTCATGCCTACCTGGCGATACCGATCGTGAGTCCCCGGGACTGAGAATGAGCCGGACTTGACCACGACAGGGAATACGTAAGAAACGAGGCCCGTCCGCTATTAGCGCTTCGCCAAGCCAAACAGGCGTCAGCCGGCTGGCTCGTGGTAGGGTCGCATCGGGATGGGGCCGGGGGGGCCCGAAGCCTCTCGCCTGACCCGTGATTCCCATCCGGCCCAGAACTTTCTGAGCCAATGGCAAAATTTGTCATCACAAGGGCCGGGACATTGGGACCAGCAATCGATGTTGATGCGGTGCTTAGGGCACAAAATCTCTGCGAGACCAAAAAGGAAAACGTCCTCTTCCTCTTTTTGAAGGCCAGCGGCGAACCTGGAAGGCTCGATGTTGCTCGGTTGTCGAGTAAGGAATCTTCCTCGGTCTTCTCGATGCAAGTTGCGGTCGCCCAGAAGGTTCCGGTCCCGTTTGACATTCTGCCCGAGAAGTCCCCTTCCAGGACCCGAACCCCGTTTCAGAGGAGTTTGCATGATTGCTGGAGGGAAGGGCGTTTATCGTACCAAATCCGGCGGGATACACTACTATTGCCCCCCGGTAGGCTGGCCGCAGAACCGAGCAGATTTCGGTGGCGAAAGGGGCAGGGGCGGGAAAAGTGTCCGAGGCACAGGTCGAAAGCGGGTCAGTTTCGAGTTTTGGGATTCTGCGGGGAGACAAAACCGGCCCGTTCCATGACGTGTGGGAGAAGCTACTGGAAAAGCTTCGCCAGCTCCCGCATTTTCTCCGTGTGGTCCATATAGGTTGCGCTGGGAAGCACCCGATAACCGTTATCATCCCAAGGCAGCGTCATAAAGTAATGCTCCTGGCGAGCATCGCTGACGATCTTCTGGACCTCGGCAAGGGCCTCTTTAGGAAGAAGCACCTTGTGGTAGCGGCCAGCATCGGCTTGGGCACCATGGCGCTGGGCGATTTCATGCGATGCGTCGGGGTCGTGTTTCCGTGCCGACCACATACTGAGGGAAAGCGAGCAAAGCATGGCCCGGGAACACAGAGAGGGTTCTGCAACAGAAATGGTGTTCATGGCATTTGTCTCCTTTGTAGGGAAGTATTCTGTAGGCGGAATCGGCCCAACCCCGCCCCATCACCGGGAAACGGTTGGCGACAAGGCAGGAGTAATGGACCTACAGCCCAGTGGCCGACCATCCACGCAGTGGGGTTCAACTCTTCGGAGGGAAACAGTGACCTATAGGTTTCGCTTGACCCATGGCCCTCGTGTCCTACAATTAGTTGCCAAGGGTCCGCCTGAAACGAGGCCGATACGGCGACACGCGATACAGGTAAGCTTCAGCGAACAACTCCCGCCGAAGATCTACTGCGGCGCGTGATTGATACGACTCCTGCGTTTCTGCACAGTTCTGACCCTGAGGGCAGTTTCGGTTTCTTCAATCGGCGCTGGCTTGAATACCTCGGCGTCACTGAAGAAGATCTGCAGGGCTGGGCCTGGACTGCTTTCATTCATCCTGAAGATTTAGAGGGAATGATGACAAGGTGGCGTGCTTGCCTTGCCAGCGGAGAAGTGTTCCAGTACGAATCCCGCGTGCGGCGTGCGGACGGACAATATCTCTGGTTTCTGCATCGCAACGTTCCCCTGTGGGATGATCAAGGGAACATCGTGATGTGGTATGGAGCCAGTATCGAGATCGACGATCGGAAGCGTGCAGAGGAAGCACTCAAGAAAGCAT
Organism: uncultured Acidobacteriota bacterium; assembly: GCA_963770415.1. Lineage (GTDB taxonomy): Bacteria > Acidobacteriota > Terriglobia > UBA7540 > UBA7540 > CAVROP01. The sequence goes on along the minus strand of CAVYPU010000052.1, from coordinate 8,722 downwards.
TTGACGAAATCAAAACGCTAAAAGACCAACTCTACAAGGAGAACCTGGCTCTCAAGGAAGAGATTGATCAGGCATCCATGTTCGAAGAGATTGTGGGAGCATCGGATGCAATCAAGCGAGTTCTCGTCCTTCTGTCCAAGGTTGCACCAACCGATTCCACCGTGCTGATCACGGGTGAAACGGGAACCGGGAAAGAACTTGCAGCCCGTGCCATCCACAAACGCTCGCGCCGCGCCCGGAACGCGTTTGTCGCAGTGAATTGTGCTGCCATTCCCGCTTCCCTCATTGCTTCTGAACTTTTCGGCCATGAAAAAGGAGCCTTTACCGGCGCTACGCAAAGGCGCTTGGGGCGATTTGAAGTTGCCGACGGCGGAACAATCTTCCTGGATGAAGTGGGCGACCTCCCGGCTGAGACCCAGATCGCTTTGCTGCGAGTGCTGCAAGAGCGTGAATTGGAGCGAGTGGGTGGCACCCAGCCGGTGCCGATTGACGTGCGGGTGATTGCCGCCACGAACCGCGACCTGGAAGCCGCGGCGGAGGCGGGCTCATTCCGCAGCGACTTGTTCTATCGGTTGAACGTGTTCCCGATTCGCATGCCGTCGCTGCGCGAGCGTGTCGAAGATATTCCCCTGCTCGTCGCATACCTTACTCAGCGCTATGCCAGCAAGATGGGAAAAAAGATCAGCGGGATCGATAAGAGAACCTTGGAGCTGTTTCAGACCTATCATTGGCCTGGGAAACGTGCGGGAGCTGCAAAATGTGATCGAACGAGCCGTCATCCTGTGCGAGGGAGCAACGTTTGCAGTGGATGAGAACTGGCTGGTGCGCGCATCGCCCAGGCCTGCCCCGAGCGGGATTGCTCTCGCCTCTCTTGTCGACCAGGAAAAGGAAATGATCGAGAACGCGCTCACCCAGAGCCGCGGACGGGTATCCGGCCCCCTGGGTGCAGCGGCCCGCCTGGGAATCCCCCGCTCCACTCTTGAATCGCGAATCAAGAGCTTGAACATTAACAAGTACCGGTTTCGGCCCGCCTAGCTGAAACTTTCAAACTCCTTCCCTCCACCTGCGCAGCGGCGTTGCCGAAAACCCGACAATTGCCGAGATCTCGCCACCGGAAACTCTCGCCATCATCAATCATCTCAGTCGTTTGCGAATGGCACCCGACTTGCACTTATACCGGTGTGCAGTGAAGAGCGAGTTCCACTTGATGAAGGAGAATTCGAACATGCCGACTTTACTTCACATTGACGTCAGTCCTCGCGGAAATCAGTCGATCTCCCGTCAACTGAGTGATGCCGCAGTGCAGGCGTGGAAGGAAAGTAACCCCGGCAGGTCGTGTTCTTGAGCGCGATTTGGCCAAAACGCCGCTTACGTTTGTCGATCTCGACTGGATTGCAGGGGCCTTTTCTCCATCCAGAGTGCCACACTGAAAGCCAGAAGAAAGCACTGGCGCTTTCGGATGAACTGGTTGTCGGAACTTCTCGAAGCCGACGAAATCATCCTCGGGACCCCGATGTACAACTTTTCCATTCCTGCTGCGCTCAAGGCGTGGATCGACCAGGTGGGTCGGGCTGGAAAAACCTTCCGCTACAGTGCTGACGGCACACCCGAAGGCTTGCTAGCCGGCAAGAAGGCGCTGGTCATCGTCACCAGCGGAGGCAACTACGACGAACGCTCGGGAATTAGCGCTCTGGATCATGAGATCCCGTACCTGCGTTTTATCTTCGGTTTCATGGGCATCACCGATCTCCATTTCATGCAGGCGGGGGGCACGAATGCTGTCGATGAAAGGCCGAATCTCCGCGGATGAGTTTCTAGCGCCCTATATCGACCAAATCGCCGTTGCTGTTTGAGGTGAGGTGAACCTTAGTTACACTGAATTTACGCAGCCCTGTCAAAGGGACGCGATCGCAGTCACTGAACGAGTTCGAGGTCCACAAATGTTGAGACTTGAAAGAAGTCACGACTCACACCTTCTACGAGTGAGTGGGCGTATCGACGCGGAAAATCTTGCGGAGCTGAAGATGCAAATGCAAATTCATCCGCCGCCGATTGCTCTCGAACTCGGCGAGGTAACGCTGGTGGATGCTGACGCTGTGCGATTCCTCGCCATGGCAGAAGCAGCCGGCACAGAACTTCGAAACTGTCCGCTATTTATTCGCGAATGGATTCGAAGGGAGCATCCAGAGCTCATAAAACACGAGGGAAACGAATCAGCCCAGATCCATGTGTCTGGCAGGAATGATGGGACTCAAGTCAATTTTCAGAAAAGGAGAAAACAAAATGTCAGCCAAGCAGTTTGGATAACCCGCTCGCAGCGGGAATTGAGGAAATTCGCAGTTCCTGGGGATGGTTTCTCGCCCTTGGAATCTTGCTCATTCTTCTCGGCGCGGTATGCGTGATCGGTGACGTGAGCGCTACCTTCGCCACGGTTCTGGTCTTCGGATGGATGCTGCTGTTCAGCGGCATCTTCGGTTTGGTGCACGCCTTTCGCACTCACAACTGGCAGGGCTTTCTGCTGTCTCTGCTCAGCGCACTGTTCCGGGGCTTCGCGGGATATCTGCTGATCCGGTATCCGCTCGCTGGGGCAGCCACGCCTCACTCTGGTCCTTGCTTCCTTCTTCATTGTCGGCGGTCTGTTTCGCGCCATTGGGGCAGGAATGTTGAAGTTCCCGCGCTGGGGCTGGTCTGTGTTTTCGGGAATTGTTTCGCTGGGGCTGGGGATCATGCTGCTGGCGCAAATGCCCATTTCGAGCGTCTGGTTCATCGGCTTCGCCATTGGCGTGGATCTGATCTTCGATGGGGCCTCGCTGATCGGTTTTGCCACGGCGCTCCACAGACTCACGGAGGGCGCACTCGAAAGAGCTGCCTAAATCTAACCCAACAATCCTACTCGCTCAATGCGAGCATTTGAAAAGGAGAATGTCATGGAAAAAATGCTAGTAGTAGTTTTTGACAATGAAACCAAAGCGTACGAGGGATCGCGAGCGCTCAATCAACTCGATTTCGAGGGAAGCATCACGATTCACGCCAAAGCCGTCATCAGCAAAAACAGTGATGGGACGGTCACGGTGAAACAGGGCGAGGGCGATTTCCCTGTTCGAACGGTGAGCGGAACGGCGATCGGCAGCCTCATCGGTTTGCTGGGTGGCCCGGCTGGGCTCGCAGTCGGGGCCCTGGCCGGCACGATGGCGGGAAGCCTTGCCGACCTGTTCGTGGCCGGAGTCGACTCGGATTTCCTGGCCGAAGTTTCGAACGCACTCACCCCCGGCAAGTACGCGATCGTCGCGGATATCAGCGAAGAATGGGTGACTCCAGTGGACACCAGAATGGAAGCGCTGAATGGCTTTGTCTTCCGCACTGCCAGGCAAGAGCTTCGAAGAAGCCCAACGGGCCCGCGAAGTCGCCGAAGCTGCGAGCCGAGATTGACCAGTTGAAAGCCGAGCATGCTCGCGCAAAAGCGGAGCATAAGGCCAAATTACAGGCCAAGATCGACCAGCTCAATACTCGGTTGCAAGCGAAGTTGCAGCAGGCCCGGCAACGGTCGGAGCAAATCAAGAATGAGACCGAAGCCAAGGTGCAGGCCCTGCAGGAGAAAGCCGCTAAGGCTCAGGGCGATGCCAAAGCCGCCATCGATGCGCGCGTGACTGAGATCAAGAAACAGTACGAGCAGTGGGTGGAGCAAGCAAAGAGCATGGTGGCTTGAGCCTGGTGGCTTCCAAAACGCTCTAAGGGCGACAACGGGAGATCCTGGCTCGATTCGGCCAAGGATCTCCCGCTGGCTCATGCGGCTTTAAGACGGTCAGTGAACGGAGGAATCACAACGATGGAACGGCCTATCTCGTGATGAGCCCACCGATCAAGGGCCACGAGATTACTTACGATGTTCCATATGCGGCCAGATATTTGTGCCGCCGGAAGACCGAAGCCCGAAGGAAGCGATGGCGGAACTGAGGGCGGCTTTCCAGGAACACGTCCGTAGCGAACACTCCGGGAAGCGCACGATAAAGGTGGTGGCACAGGCGCTCCGCCGTCTATTTGAAATGGTTGTAGCAGGAGTTGTCGTCATAGGGATTGTCCGCGGATTGGCGAGCAATGTGCCCGATTTTGGAAGCCCGCGTTCAAGGTCGCGATCATATCCCCAGTGGGGGGGCTCACCAAGTTCTTTGAGAATGTCGCACAGAACAGAGGAGTACAAATAGCTGTTGTTTCGAATCAAGGCGCAGCGATTGAGTGGTTAAGGTGATTAGCGAACTATTCGATGCAACGGTCGAGAGTGAAGACTGCCCATGGCCAAGAAGACCCGGCAAGACGCGATTAGGGTGAGCAGCGGGTTGTTCGAGTTGGGAAGAAAGATGATGTCCAGCAGAGGCGCGGAGACCTTCTCAGAGTATGTTCGAGGTCTGATTCTGTTGGACGCGGCTAAGCGCTTGAGCGCCTCAGCAAGCACGCAAGGCACCCGCTTTGCCTATGCGGACACGGCCTGCGCATTACGCGGTCTTCGTTCCTGCACCGGGCATCATCGTGAACTGAAAGCGCCTACCGGGCGCTTGGGAGGAATGGGATCAAGGCGCGCAATTCAGCGTTCTCACCCATGTCATGTTGCACCGTGTCCGTTTGATCGTTGGACGTCTATTTGAGGAAATTCTGTCGTAGGTTTTGCTAGGGGGCTTCCAGCAGGTCCATTCGCGGGCAATCCGCCCCTCAGCGCACATTGGCAGCCTGAGGAGCGTGCGCAACGCAAGACGGGAGTGGACACCTTGGTGCATTGTGTCCTCCCTCTTGGCCTCGCTAACCAGCGCGGCTAATTGGCCCAATTCTGCTCGCCTGATTTGAGTTTGTCAACGAGAAACCTTCCTTGTGACAGACCACCCTCATCGTATCACCACCCGCATGAAGTCGCGGGTGGCCACGCATGAAGGTCACTTGCCGATAAGCTTAACCGCTCCTGTGACCGCAAGCGAGCCGGCCGTAAGCCAAAGATCCGGTTAGGCCGTCAAAGTGCACGCCGTGGCGGGTCAAGAATCGCGTCTTTTCGCATTGCTTCACGCCTTCCCAGGACGATGCCAGCGGTTCTTATCCCAGAACGTCCGAATACATGCATCCCACGCCATTGAACCCGCCGAATCCGGATGGCTCCGACAGGGGAGCCAACGGAACACTGCTTGATTGTTTGACTCCTCCGCCCGTCCCTGTTACTGTCCCGCACCGGAGGGACAATCCCCTATGGTTCATGTGAGGCGCTCGGTTCATATCACGCCCAAGCTGGCAAATATATCAGCCAAGTCTCTGGTTTTATTTGTCAGCATCATGACACCCTGCTGGCCTGCACGCGCGGAAGTGTCTCTGGAGGTGAAGCAAGGCGCAATTGAAGTGCGCGGCCCGTCCGGCGTTGCCCTGAGCGGATTCACGCTGACGCTTAGTCTACATGAGCGCGTCATTTCCGGCGGCTTCGAGTTGGCGGGAACGCAGCAGCGTGCAGACAAGGCAGGGAATTACACATTGTTCTCCTACCGGTTTGTCCCAAGCGGGTGGTCGGTTCCGTCGGCGCCTGCCCCAACACCCCCTCCTGAGGCAATACTCGAGTTGCGGCACTACGCCAGCCCGGAGGTTGTGGTCGGGACATTGGTGTACAAGGGCCCGCCGCTGGCTGCACAACCGGGCGTGCAATTGGGCATTCGGAGGGACACATTTGCCCGCGGCATGGCGTTGCACCGGTTGAAGTTGTGGTGGCTATCGCCGTCGTTCGTTTCAGACCCGCGCCTGCTGGCTGGCGACAATGTGCTTCTGCTGTGGACGCGCATGCAGGGAAACGATTATCACTTTCTCGCGCCGCTGGCAGGAGGCGGCATGGTGGGGGCGCTGCGGGTAGTGGATTTTGACAAGATCTGCCTGGCGTTTTCGAGCGACGATGCCCGCTTCACGCCTCAACGGGTTCCACTGTTCGTTTATGCCTCTGGTGGCGATCCCTATCGGCTCGCGCCGGAGGCCTACGCGGCGGCGTTCGCGGCAAATTCCTACTACGGACGCCTGCGTTGGGAAAAGCCCTATGCTCCTGTGTATCGCACCCTGGGCTGGTGTTCGTGGAACGCTTACGGCCAGGAATTGACGGAAGCAAAAATCCTCCAAAGCGCGAAATCGCTGAAGAACAGCGGCTTGCCCATCGGATATATGATTATTGACGACGGTTGGCTGACCATGCGCGACTCGATGCTGTCAGGCTACGAAGCCGACCCCCAGAAATTCCCGGACGGCCTCGCCGTCACGGTTCGCAAAATTCACGAAGAGTACGGGATTCCGCACGTGGGTGTGTGGCACACGTTTCAGGGCTATTGGAGCGGTGTTGACCCCCAGTCGCGCATCGCCCAGGACCACAAGCTCCTGGCGGGTGCCAACGGTTACGCGCAGTGGCCAAACCGCAAGCTCTACCTTCCCGATCCGCGCGACGCGGCGGGCGAGAGTTTTTACGCAGACTGGTACAAGTTTCTCAAGGCAGCGGGCATTGACTTTCTGAAGGTTGACAACCAGGCGAGCACGACTGAATTCACACGGGACGTGGTATCCGTGTTCGACGCCGCGGCAGGCGAGCAGCAGAATCTGCAGGCGGCCGCGCGGGAGTATTTCCCGGCGCGCGACGCTTCCTCACCGGAAAGCGGCGCCAACCTGATCAACTGCATGGCCCAGTCTCTCGAACATGCGTTCAACTGGCGCTACTCCAACGTCACCCGGAACAGCGATGACTACATACCCGGCGACATCGCTGATATCAAGAACCATACGTTCCATAATGCCTATAATTCCTACTGGACTTCCAATTTCGCTTACCCTGACTGGGACGAATTTGAGGCATCCCCCAGCGATGCCGAATATCAGGCGATCGGCCGGGCAATGAGCGGCGGGCCGATCTATTTCACCGGCGGACCGGAGACGGTACGCCCGAATGTCCTGCGGCCGCTCGTCCTCTCCGATGGCCGTCTGCTGATGCTGGACGCGCCTTCCATGCCCACGCGCGATTCGCTGCTCACCGATACCTCTCTCTTCCCCCAACCTCTAAAGATCTTTGGCGCCATCACACGTCCCGGGCTGAAAGCCGGCATGGTGGCGGCGTTCAATGTGGCCAAGTCAGCAAGAAGCGAGGACGGCCACCTTAACGCAGCCGACGTGAGTGGAGTATGGAACGGCGCTGACGCCGCAGCGCACGGTATCGCCGTTTATGATCGCAGTACGGGCAAGGCTGCTGTGCTCGACGCCGCACATCCCTTGCTCGGCATCAATCTTGGCGAGTTCGGGTGGGACCTGTTTACGCTGGTGCCCGTGAAGGATGGGACTGCGGTATTAGGACTTCTGGATAAATACCTAGGACCCGCCGCCGTTGTGTCAGTCAGTCGCATTGATCGCACGCTTACTGTGAGGCTGGCCGAGGCAGGCGATTTTGGAGCTTATCTTGACCGTGCGCCTCAATCCGTGAAGATCGATGGCAAAGCCGCGCTGCCTTCCGAGTACAGTTACTCGGAGGGACTTTTGAGGATTCCGCGAAACAGCTTTGGGGCGGGAAACGGTGAACACGAACTCGAACTGCACCCGTAGATCCGCTAAAGTGAATTTGCTGGTGCGAATCCACGCGGTGCCGGTTACCTGCCCGCCCGATTGCTTGAGGTCAAAGAAGGTCTTCATCACGTTGCCGTCTCCGGTGGGAGCGCTCAGCACCCAAAAACCGGAAACGTCTGCAGGCGCCGCTGCAGGCAGCGCTTCGGCCAGAAGTGCGACTAAAAGAAAAATTGCGAGTCTCCCCAGGGTGCAAGTATTGAATGGCCAGTAAAGCAATCGCGTCATATATTCCACTGATTGAGAATGCGCGACCCATATTAGGCGAATTTTCCATCTTGGACTCTAATGCAGGCCCGCGGCATACGCCGCGGGTTCTGGCAATTCAACACCTGGTGGAATTAACAGGGAAACTTCAAGGAAAGAGGGGCATTGCGAAAACCGGATCTACTGAATCACCTCCCCCCGCTAGATCAAGCATAAAGTGACCTCGGCAGCACACCATGAATTCGCCAAGGGTTCATGCGGGTAGTGTGGTTGGCGGGCAAAGCACACGAAGTGGTCAAGAAGAGGCGCGCTTGTTTGCCAGGACCGCAGAAATCGCACGCGAGGATATATCGAATCCGCGCTACAATTTCCCCCCTGCATAAAATTGCAACTGGATGCACATTGAGCCTTTGACTGAAGTGGGGAGAGAGCACCATGAAGAGACGCCAATTTATGCAACGAATGGCTACAAGCGGACTGTTGACGGGGAGCGGACCGGTCCCAAGGAATCTCATCGCGGCCATGGCGGGGGACGGTTCCGGCGGGCCTGCGAAACCCCAACGCGACTTCTTCTACCGCCCGGAAAACGCCTGGGCGGGTGACTTCATACCCTTCTATAAGAACAACCGATTCCATCTGTTCTATCTACTATCCTGGCGCGATATTCCCGGCCACGGCGAGGGAACTCCGTGGTATCAGGTGGGCACGAATGATTTTATTCACTTCACCGAGCATGGGCTCATGCTGGCGCGGGGCACGGTGGAGGAGCAGGACCTGTACGTCTTCACCGGATCGGTCGTGGAAGGGCAGGGGCAATACCACATCTTCTACACCGGCCATAATCCCCATCTCGCGCAGCGTGGCTTGCCGATGGAGGCCATTATGCACGCCGTCAGCGACGACCTGCTGA
>CAVYPU010000051.1:0-113923 GCA_963770415.1 uncultured Acidobacteriota bacterium | reverse complement strand
CACTGCTCTGAGCTTTGAAAAAGCGAGCATTAGTTTTGGCAATGTTCCGGTGGGCGGGACGGAGGAAACAACTTTCAAAGTGACGAACCCCGGAAGCGCCTCGATCACCATCAGCAGCATATCGATTAGTAGCAAACATTTTTTACTGACTTCGCCTACCCTCCCTGTCACTCTGATGGGAGGGCAGAACACATCGATCACCATCAGGTTTGCCCCGAATACCGTGGGAACATTCAATGCTACCGTTATCATCGGCAGCGACGCTTCGAATGCGACGGCCAGCCTTTCTCTCAGTGGAACGGGCATGGCGGAAGTCGGACAACTAACAGTTACTCCGAGTAGCTTAGGAGTGGGACTTGTAGTCCTCGGCACAAACGGAACGGCATCAGCCAGCCTGACAGCCAGTGGGGCAAATATTACGGTGGTGGCAGCAGCTTCGAATAGCTCAGCGTTCAGAATTTCCGGCTTGTCGTTGCCGGTTACGATCATTGCCGGTCAAACCATCCCGTTTACTGTGACCTTCACTCCGCAGACTACAGGAGCAACCGGCGCGACGCTCAGTTTCACCAGCGATGCCCAGTCCTCTACTAGTACGCAGACCGCGACTGGCACCGGGACCGCGACCCCGACCTATACGGCGAACAACTTCGGCTTTCAGTGCGCACCGGAGAATCTCTCGAACCCTTGCTACAACTGGACGTGGCCCACCACGCAGGCACAGCCGGGGTGTGTTCGCCTATGGGATTCGTCGGCTTCGTGGGCACTCCTGAATCCTTCCGCTGGAACCTATCACTGGTCGTATCTTGATAACTGGCTTAACCTGGTCGCTGACACGAGCCGCGTTGCGTCATCTACACTTTCGGATCGACGCCCTGTTATCTAGTGACAGGAACATGTGGATTTGGGGAAACCGGTTCAGCCGCGCCCCCTACCGACTTAGGAACTGGATGTACAACTGGAACCGGAAGTCCCGCCTTTTGCAGCTTCGTGACTGCCCTGGTGAATCACTGCAGCGCGGAGGGCAACTGCGTCTCCAATCTGATTAAGTATTACGAGTTGTGGAATGAGGCGAACTCGTCAGCTTATTGGAGCGGAACCGTATCCCAGCTTTACCAGATGATGGCCCCTGCTGTTGCCATCATCAAAGCGAACGTGAGCGGAGCACAGATTCTCAGCACACCGATCTCGAACGCGAGCGGATACCAAAGTTGGGCCTGTAGTTGGCTATCACAGGAAGTAACCAATGGCATTCTGTCGAACATTTATGCGTTCCACACTTATCTTTCGGATGTGATACCGGGAGACTCGATACACCCATTTGTCCGTGTCTCAGTTGGCGCCGAATGAAACACCGTCAGCTACGTGCGGGGTAAGCGGCTGGACACCATTGCCGACGTGGATGACGGAAACCAACTTTGATCCGACGACCTTTGTCTGCGAGGCGAGCCTCTACAGCACGGCCGATTGCGCCGGCCAACCGGTTCGCTGGCAGATCATTGTTAATTCCAATGGCGTGAGCAATGTCACCTGGTTTGCCTGGTTTTCGGCGATTGGTTCCGTGCCGGCCAATGAAACTGCTTATTACTATGCAATGAACTACTTGAGTGGTGGCCAGTTCACGGGAGTAGCGGCAAACGTTTCGGGAACGATTTGGACGGCCCCGTTCCTCGAAGCGAGCGGCGTCTCGGCATTATGGGTGTGGACACCGAGCGAGTCAGGAACCACGTTCACGGTGCCTGCGAATCTGAATTACACCGACTATCGCGACCTGGATGGGAACCTGACTTCAGTGACTCCGGGGCAGACGATCGCCATCAGCGTGGAGCCGGTGATGCTCGAAGTCCCGAACGGGCCTTAGGGAACCGTCGCGTAATTTCTCCTTCGGCGTCGCGCTCTATGCGATGGCCATGAGGACCTTGTACTCACCTTCAAAGCGATGACGCCTGGAATGACGGCCGTTAGATTTTATCGCTGTTGGCTTGGTTCGTTCAGTCGCGGTCCTTGGCAGGTTTCGTCTTGTTGTTGTTGTGCTTCTCTTTGTAGATCTGCTTGCTGTTTTTGTTTTGTTCTTTGTTGGCCTGCTTTTTCTGTTGCGCGGTCAACTCGCCCTCGTTGGCACTGCGTTCGTTGTGAACCTGATGAGCGACTCCAGCCTGGTTTTCATTGGTCCGCGCCGCCTCGCCGGAAGTCATCTCGCCGCTGCGCAGCCCTTCGGCAGTGCGCTGTTGCTGATTGGCCTCCCGGTCGTCGACTTCATTCGGTTTCACGGTGTCCCCGTTGTGCTTCAGGTCGTAGATCTGACGGCTGGCGGCATTTTGTTCGCTGTTGATCTGTTCACGCTCCTGCCCCGTGAGCTTGCCACCGTTTGCTTCGCGATCGTTGTGCACCTGCTGGTCGATGTTGGCTTGCCTGCGCTCAGCCTGGGCTGCCTCGCCCGAAGTCATCTGGCCGCTGCGCAAGCCGTTGGAGATGCGCTGGTCCTGATTGGCCTCACGGGTATTGGGATTGTAGTTGCGTCCAACCGAGCGATCGGCCGCCGAGATCGGCTGCGACTGCGTGTGCTGCTGCGCCACCTGGCGATACTGGTTTACGTTCGCGCTGGCCATGGTCGCCGGATGCCCTTGATTCACCGACGCCAACTGCGCGCGATCCTGCGCGGCAGAGCTTTCATGCTGCACCTGGTTGGGGGTTGGCTCGAAGTGGTGCTCGCTTGCTGCCTGCATCTCGATCGCAGTCGGATGCGCCTGAATGCCTACCCCACCGTTGAAGCTTACGTGGTCAACATTCACGATCGTGGTTTGCGTAACGATCGTGCGGTTCTCGTACACATTGGTTACATGTACACTTCCAAAGTTTGCCACCGCACTATTGTAAGCGAATACTCCGCCCCGCCACTCGCCGCCGACGAAGCCGACGCCGCCGAATCCGAAGCCGTAGTTAACGCCACCGTAGAACCCAACGTGCGGTCCCCAGTAGCCGCCATGCCACCCATACACTCCGCCCTCATAGCCCCAGTAGCCAGGCGTCCACAAAAGACCCGCGGTGGGAGGTTGGACCCAAACGCCGGGAACCCAGAAGTAGCCCGCATTCCCGTAGGACCAGTAACCGGGTGTCCAGAGGTAGCCCGGAGCAGGCAGCGGAGGCTGCTGATACACCGGCAAGGCGGGAGGAGCAATGTGAATGGAGACAGCGACGCCGATCTGTGCCTGCGCGATGGGCAGGCTTAGCATCGGCAACATGATGAAAGCAGCTGAGATCAGGTGGCGAACTTTTGAGTGAAGAGACATCGTCATTTCTCCTTGTGCTGGGGCCCGGCAACGGCAATATCCCGCCGTCTGCCGGCACTACATAGGTCCAGTCATTAAAACCAAAAATCGAGATATTTGCAAATCTAAGGTTCAGGCCCAAGGGTCAGCGAGTGTAGTGATTCCAGTAACAATGCCCGGGCGATTGTCCTGCGCTGATTGCTCGTGGATGTGTACTGAAGTTGCCGAGTCTTCTCGTAAGCGCATAAACAGGTTATGGCGATAACAGATTTGAAATTCCTTCGCGAGCAGCAGGGATTGGCGCAGCCATTGGGCCGCGAAATTACCATGCCGCGGGATGCACTTGTCGATGGTCTTATGGAACTCGAGGACGGCAAGCTGCGTGTGACGCTGATCAAAGCCGTGGTCAAAGCGACGCAGCGTGCTACGGGGCTTGCTTACGTATGTTAAATTTGTGTCAATTTTCGTCTCGTTAGACACTCTTGCGCAACTTGAGGCTGCTCCAGCAAGAACCCTCTGGCGTGCTTTCCCAACTTCTACTCCTGGACGAGTGTTCCTTTTTGGCCGCATGTCATCGAATCCGATCAATGATTTCTCTCTGACTCGGAAGTAACAGGGGCCCTACCTCATTGAATGAAAGCCAGCGTGGCGATCCTTCCCAAGATCCAGCTAAGTTGCCAAAGGCTTCCGCCTCAAACACACTGATTATGCAGGGTACGTCGGCAGAACTCTTATACTCGAACAGCAGGCGTGAGTTCTGAATGCGTAGCCGCGTCTCTTCCAGCACTTCCCGTCTCATCGTCTGCTCGGCTGTCTCCCACGGAAACGCAAGCCCACCCGGAAATGAAAATCCTCTGCCGTCGCTTCGATCGATGATCAGGATCAGTTCATCTTTTCGAAGCACCGCCACCGCTGCCCGGAGAGGTCCAAAAATCGGGGCGCGCGAATAGATCGCAACTCCACTGCGCGACAGTATCCAGAAAAGAAGACGCTTGAGACTAGCAGGTCGGTCGATGGGCTGTTTCTCCTCGGTGTTTTCTTCTAGGATGAGATTACACGACGCCTCTCTAGAGATACCATTTTGCTGCTGCCTGAATCTGCCAATGTTGCAAATATGACGGCAAGCTATCCAGCACCCCTGGCGTGACCGTACCGAGGCAACGAGTTTTCGTCCTGTGCTTGGGGAGCCAAAAAGCAAAAAAAACGCACTGCCGGTTAGCAGTGCGGTTCTAATCCAATTATGTCCAGCACTCAGTACCCAGTTCGGTTGAATCGCTAGACTTTGGCGAATTTGCGGCGCATCGTTCCCGCGAGACCGATCAAGCCGGTGCCCAACAGGATTAAGCTGCTTGGCTCAGGAACTGCACTATAGCCGATAAATTCCTGGGGCACTCCGCCTTGGGTCCAGGTCTGTGTACCGGTTATTGGCGTGTAAAGCACTAGTCCGGCGAATGCGCTGTTTTTGGCGTTCGCGGCAAGCGCAAGATACTCAGTATCGATCGCCCCCGCGCCGAGGTTTTTGAAAGTGGATTGTTTGGTTGCATCGGCTGCGAACAGGCCCCAATTGACCACTGCGCCTGGCTGGCCGTGAGTGTTTTGCCCAGCATACTCTTGAAGATCAACCCTGCTGCTTTGTAATCGAGCGATGTAGTCGCGCCGAACAATCCAGTGCCTTGCAGAAAAGGTGTCACTGTGGCCGTCCAGCTTTCGCCGATTCTTACTGAGTTGTTGAAAGTGTCGCACATGAGATCCGTCACGGTGGGACTATTGTTGATGTGGAATCGATAAGGATAAACGGGGTCGGATCCGCCTCCCGTTCCGCCGAGGTAGTGCATGGTTACAGTATTGGCAAAAGCCGAACTGGCCAGAAGCAACGAAAACATCAGAAGCGAGAGCGAGATGTACAGACGACGACCTGGGCGCATCAGTTTGCCTCCAAGCAAAGGGTCAAATCGCGTCAACTCAGTTGCGCGAAAACGTAATTTGATTTCCTTCGATTTAGGGGAGCTGGGTAGCCTTTAAAAGAATAAGGATGAACTTTTCAGCCAACGACAGCTGCGAAGGAGGGCGTGTTTCTGTCAAGAGCGGCAGAACTTACCCCAGTAACAATAGTGAAGGTACCAACGGAACAGCGGCTGTGGCAATAGCCGAGATGTGCCATTACCAGAGTAACTTTGAGGCAGTATCAGTTCTCGACCGGGCGCTGAAACCACCGACGCTGATGACTCTGTAAGCTTGAATTGCCGTTCATAAACCGATGGGTTTCGCAACCGCAGCTTCCTGTCGAATAAGACTGCCTCAAGACAGATCCTACGCCGAGCGCTGCACCAGATTTCGGCGCGGCGCTCTTGGAAGTCGTGTATAATCCCTGAACAGTTTGGCAGGCTCCCCTCATAGTTTCATACCCAGATTTAATTTTCTTCTGAATGCAAAGCCTCAACCTATTGTTCGCATATGGTTCCGGGGGCCGAGGTTCGATATGGATAACAGTGGAAGTGAACGAGAGGGTTCCTATGGCTCGGCAGGTTGTGCCGGGAATTCAACCAATTCTTGCGCACCTGATCTCGTGGCGCGCCAAGCGCGCCTCACACCAGAAGGGTTGGCGATCAGCATTGGTGCCACCCGGCTCACGTATGCGGAATTGGACCGTCGCTCCAATCAATTGGCAAATTACCTGTGCCGTCTCGGAGTAGTTCCGGACAGCGTGATAGCGGTGTGCCTGGAAAGGTCGATCGATTTTCCGGTTGCCGCTCTGGCGATTATGAAAACCGGCGCGGCATATTTGCCGCTCGAACCAAAAACACCCACCCGGCGTTTGCAGATGATGTTGAGCGCTGCATCTGTCCCGCTAATGTTGACAAATTCGAACGTAGTGGAATCGCTGCCGGCAAACGGCAGAAAGCTAGTGGCACTTGATCGGTATGCAGAGGAAATAGCCCGCTGTTCCCCGGATTCGCCTCAGGTTTCTGTGACTCCCCAGCAGTTGGCTTACGTCATCTACACCTCCGGCTCAACTGGAATGCCGAAGGCGGTAGCTGTGGCCCATGACAGCCTGCTGAACCTCTGCAATTGGCATAACCGTGCTTTTGGCGTCACCCGGGCCGATCGTACAACTCAATTGTCTTCGATTGCGTTTGATGCCGCAGTTTGGGAAATCTGGCCTCAGCTGATTGCCGGAGCCAGCGTGCACCTGGTAGACGATGAAACCCGCACTCAGGCGGAGCAACTCCGGGATTGGCTAGTGCGTGATAAGATCACGATCAGTTTCGTGGCCACACCGATTGCCGAGCGGATGCTAGAACTGGTTTGGCCGCAGGAGACCGCTCTGCGATTCCTGTTGACCGGTGCAGACACGTTGCGACGCTATCCGCCGGCGAACCTGCCATTCACGCTGGTGAATAACTACGGACCTACGGAGTGCACGGTTGTCGCCACTTCCGCTTCTATTTTTCCAGAGGAATCCGGCTGTTCGCAGAAGTCCGGAGAGCAGATGCCTCCGATGGCAAACCCATTGACAATGCCGAAATCTATATTCTCGATAGCAACATGGAACCAGTGCCTCACGGGGCCACAGGCGAGATCTATATCGGCGGTGCGGGGCTGGCGAAAGGCTATCTCAGCGATCCGACATTGACTGCGGCGCGCTTCGTCGAGCACCCATTCAGTTCCGCCGCGGGAGCAAGGCTTTATCGAACGGGAGATCTGGGCAGCTATCTTGCGGATGGCCAGATTGCATTTCACGGCCGTGTCGACGATCAGGTAAAGATCCGCGGCTACCGTATCGAATTGAACGAAATCTCCAGTGCGCTCAAGCGGCATCAAGCGCTGCGTGATTGTGTAGTTGTGGCGCGCGTCAATGACGCGGGCGAGAAGCAATTGGTGGCATACGTTGTTCCTCAAAAGACTTGTCCGCCGATTAGTGAGCTGCGGGATTCCTTGTCGAAAGAATTGCCCGAGTATATGCTTCCCACAACATTTGTAGCCATCGATGCCTTGCCTCTTGCGCCCAGTGGGAAAGTCGACCGTTCCGCTTTGCCTGCCCCGAGTGGCGAGAAACAATTGCAAGAGGAAATCTCTGCCAAGCCGCAATCCCCAATCGAGCAGCGAGTGGCTGCGATTGTGGCCGCGCTTCTGGGTTTGCAGCGGGTTGGCATGGAAGACAATTTCTTCTATCTCGGCGGCAACTCGTTATTCGGAACCCAAGTCATCGCCCGCCTGCGAGAGGCTTTCAACGTCGAGGTTCCCCTGCTGAAGCTATTCGATCATCCCACGGTAATGGATCTTGCCGCAGAAATTGAACGGTTGATGATTGCGAAGCTCGACTCCATGAGTGAAGAGGACGCTCAGCGCTTACTCGCTTTACACACCGAACAAGCGAACGTATGAGTACTCCCGCCAACGGCCGTATTTCCCGAAGTACGGGTTCGAGCGCTTTAAGTCTCTATCATCTTTTTGGACCCGGAAGTTCTGGCTAATCCGTACCCGCTGTTTCACCGTCTGCGCTCTGAAGATCCGGTTCATTGGGACCCGTTCCTGCACACGTGGGTCGTGACGCGATACTCTGACGTGCTCGAAGTTCTGCACACTTTCTCCGCCGAGCGCACGCACACGCCCGAAAAATTGAAAGCCATGGGACTTTCACAAATGAGCCCGATCGCGCAGTTGATGGTGAAGCAGATGCTCTTCATGGATCCGCCTGCGCACACCCGCCTGCGCAGTTTGGCATCGCAAGCCTTCAGCCCCGGGCGCGTGGCCGTCCTACGCACGCACATTCGCGAAATTGTAAATCGGCTTCTCGATTCCGTTCAGAGTAAGGGCGAAATGGATGTCATCCATGACCTGGGTGACCCGTTACCGGCAACCGTGACTGCGGAGATGCTTGGGGTTCCCGTAGGCGACCGCTTTCAATTGAAAGCCTGGTCCGCAGACTTCGCGGAAATGTTGGGAAATTTCCAGCACAATCCTGAACACGCTCCTCGCATGTTACGCGCGGTGCAGGATATGACTACTTATTTCCGCGATACTATTCGCCGCCAAAAAGACCAGCCCCAGGAAGGGTTGGTGCATTCCCTCACCATGGCAGAAGTGGATGGTGACCGGCTTACTGACGAAGAAGTTGCCGCGACCAGTATCGTGACGATGGTCGGTGGTCTCGAGACTACGACGAACCTGATTGGCAACGGGGTGCTTACACTGCTTCGCAATCCTGGTGAGCTGGAAAGATTGCAGGCTGATCCATCCTTAATTCCTTCGGCTGTGGAAGAAATGCTCCGCTACGAGAGCCCCAGCCAGCACACCGGCCGTCTCGCTCCGCGAGACGTTGAGTTGGGAGACAAGAAGATTCGCAAGGCGCAGGCCGTCATGGCTGTAATGGCCGCGGCGAACCGGGACCCGGAGCGTTTTCCTGATCCCGATCGTTTTGACATCACTCGTACAGACAATCGGCACTTGGCTTTTGGCTACGCAGCTCATTTTTGTTTCGGCGCCGCGCTGGCCCGTGTAGAGGGGCAAGAAGTATTCGAGGCCATCATTCGCCGTTTGCCAGATCTGGAATTGCAGCCGGTTTCCCTGACGTGGCGGAACAACCTAGGATTAAGGGGTCTCACTGCCCTGCCGGTAAGGTTTCGTGCCTCACAAAGCGTAAATTAGCATCGGAGATTTCTACGCCCTGCCTGCCACAATTCAAGCAAACCTTTGACGAATTCGGGGCGACGGGCCACTTATCCCGCGCCATTCAAATTACCTGTAGCAGACCTTAGAATCTTGCCGCAACGCAACCGGCAAAACAAAGCTCTGGGTCTGACAACCGAGGATGCCAGGAAGCCTTTCGATTTGAAAAACAGGCCGTTTTTACGAGTTCTACTCACAGACGTTAGATGACGCTGAGCCCCCGCCTGTGTTTGACAGCCCACCCAGAACAGTGAAAGGAGGCCAGCAAAGTGGGAATTAGAGATAGAAATTGACTTCCACCTCGTTCGCCGGCAACCTAACGTCAACCGCTATGATGGCAACCGGCCGCCGGCGCACGCCCATCAAGCCGCAGAAGTACATCCACACCTTGGCGGGTCGAAGAGTTGGCGTGGTGAGGAAGGTGTTTGAAGAGCAATAACAATCTACAAACATGCCGTTGCTGGCCCGGCTTTACTGGCACATGTTGGGCGAGAACCAGACCGAGAAGGTCAATAAAGAAGACCTTCACAAGGCCATCCAACACATGGAGGCCTTGACTCGCCTGCAGCCTTCGGACATGGATTCCTGGCAGGTTCTGGGGCGTCTCTACAAGTTGGACAACCAAAATAAGAAGGCCGAAGAGGCCTTCCGGAAAGTCCTGAACGCCGATCCGGATTCGAAGGACGGCCTGACCAGCCTGGCGCAGATGTACTTTGAACAGGGCGATTACGCAGAAGCGGTGGAGCTGCTCAAGAAGATTCCCGAGGCGGACATGGATCCGCCCCTCCTCGACATGCTGGGCTACTCATATAGCCAGACGCGGGATTATGACGCCGCCGTGGCCACTTACCAGAAGGCAATGGCGAAGGACCCTGAAAATGTGGAACTGCGCAGGGCCTACGCCATGGCGCTCATGGACATGGGAAACAGTCCGGCCGCGCGGACGGAATTCGAAAAGATCCTCAAGGCCGACCCGGACGATGCGGCAACCTATCTGCAACTGGCGAAACTCGACCGGGCGGAGGGCCGCTTTGACCAGGCCCGCAAGGAGCTCGAGCGGGCCAAAGCGCTCAAGTCCGATAACATGGAGATCGCCTATCAGCAGGCCTTGCTTGAAGGTGCAGTTGGAAACTATGACAAGGCCACGGAGATTCTGCAAGGACTGATTAAACAGTCGGAGCGGCCGGGGGGGCAATATACAGCGGCGGAGGCGAACAATCGCGCCATTTTCCTGGAGCGGCTGGGCTCAGTGTACCGCGAGCAGCGGAAATTCGATTTGGCGCTCGAAACCTACCGGCAGATCGTGGCGCTTGGTCAAGGGCAAGTGGCGCGGGGAGAACAGCTTATTGTCGACACGTTGCGCCAGAATCACCAACTGCCGCAAGCACTGAAGGAAGTGGATGCAGCGATCGAGAAGTCCCCTGACGAAAAGCCGCTGAAGATACTGCGCGCTTACTTGATGGGCGAACTGGGGCGGGTTGACGATGCAGTCAAGCAGTTTCAGGGGTTGATGAAGAACACGCCGGAGGACCGGGAACTTTAGCTTTCCGTGGCGCAGGTCTACATTCAAGCCAAGCAGTTTACGAATGCAGAGCAGGCGGTTAACAAGGCGCAAGGTCTTAGCAGCAAGCCCGAGGATCAAGAGTATATACACTTCCTGATGGGCTCCGTTTACGAGCGGGAGAAGAAATACGACCAGGCAGAAGAGCAGTTCAAGAAGGTGCTGGCCACCAATCCCTTGAATGCCTCGGCGGCGAATTACTTGGGATACATGCTGGCGGACCGCGGCGTGCGCCTGGATGAGTCGGTCAAGTACATCCAGAAGGCGTTGCAGCTCGAGCCCAACAATGGAGCCTACCTGGACAGCCTGGGCTGGGCCTACTACAAGATGGATCGCTTCGACCTCGCCAAGCCTCCCCTCGAGCAGGCCGCCCGCTTGATGGCCGACGACCCGACCATTCACGAGCACCTGGGCCGCCTCTATCTGCGCATGGGGAAAGATACACAGGCCGAGCAGGAATGGGAACGCGCCCTCAAGGAATGGCCCCAGGCAGCCTCAAGTGACTTTGACGCCGACCAGGCATCCCAGCTTCAAAGGGAACTGGGAGATCTGAAGCAACGCCTTTCGAAGCAGCGCGCCTCGCAAAGGTAGTCTGCAGCGCGGGCGTCTCGCCCGCCGTAGGGCAGATATCGTGCCCGCGCGGGGGTGCGGGACGCTCCCGCGCGCGAACGAGACGCCCGCGTTGCGACCCCACTAACTTGGAAAAATCCATCCGCCTCCGCGCCTTCGCGAAGATTAACCTCGGGCTCAAGATCCTGTCGCGCCGCTCCGACGGCTACCACGAAATCCGCACCGTTTATCAAACCATCGCGCTTCATGACCGCCTGGAGATTACGCTTCTGAACACCGGGAGCGGCATACGCCTCGAGTGCGACGATGCGGGAATACCCTCGGGGCGGGAAAACCTCGTGTATCGCGCCTGCGATCTTTGGCGCCGGGCTACCGGCTTTTGTGGCGAAGTGCGGGCGCGCCTCGAGAAGACAATCCCGGCGGGAAGCGGGCTGGGCGGAGCCAGCAGCGATGCGGCGGCAGCGCTCGAGGGACTGGAACGGCTGACTGGCGAGAAGCTACCACTCGAGGCGCGGCTTCGATTGGCGGCCCAACTCGGGTCCGACGTCCCGCTGTTTCTTCTGGGCGGCAGGGTTCTGGGATGCGGGCGCGGCGAGGAGATTTATCCCCTTCCCGATCTTACTCCCCGCCATTGCCTGGTGGTTTTTCCCGGCTTCCCCATGTCCACCGCCGAAGCTTATCGAGAAGCGGATTTGCGGTTGACAAGCCACGCCAAACCCCGTAGCATTGTGCATGTCGGTGCGTGGCCACAATTTCCCTGGTTCGTTTGGGGACCGGCCGAAAACGACTTTGAGCGAGTCGCTTTCGCAAGGTGGCCTGAGCTGGCGCGCCTGAAGCGCCTTCTTATCCGGGCCGGAGCCGAGATCGCTTCCTTGACGGGGAGTGGATCTGCTGTTTACTCGGTGTTTGCATCTGCCCGTCAGCTGCTCCACGCATCCAAGCTAATCCCCGCAGGGTGGCTTATTTTCCGGACGCGCACCTTGTCACGAGCTGAATATCGCCGGCTGTTGTGCGTACGATGAATGGTGCGGAGAACTGGGAGGTCGTCCAGTGGTAGGACACATGCCTTTGGAGCATGGAACCCTGGTTCGAGTCCAGGCCTCCCAGCCAATTTCGAAAATCGAAAATTCGATAATCGAAATTCGAAATCCGACGCTCGATACTCGCGAAGACATGGTTGTTCGAAGATCGGTTTTCGAATCTCGCTTCGAATTTCGAGTTCCGCATTTCGAGTTTCGAGTGTCGAGACTCACGCTGAGGATAAGAGAACGATGAACCCGGGTCAACACAAGATAAAAGTCTTCACTGGGAACGCCCATCCGGCTTTGGCCCGCGAGATCTGCGCGGAACTGAAGGTGCCGCTAGGTCGGGCCCAAGTTGGGCGGTTTCCCGACGGAGAAGTTCGACTGCAGATTATGGAGAACGTTCGCGGCGCGGACGTCTTCGCTATCCAGCCCACCTGCAACCCTGTGAACGACAATCTGATGGAACTGCTGGTCATGCTGGATGCGCTGCGGCGCGCTTCGGCAGAGCGCATTACCGCCGTGATTCCCTATTACGGCTACGCCCGCCAGGACCGCAAGGATCGCCCGCGCGTGCCCATTTCCTCGAAGCTGGTTGCCGATTTACTGACTTCGGCGGGCACCGATCGCGTGCTGGCCCTCGACCTCCACGCCGGCCAGATCCAGGGCTTCTTCAACATTCCCGTGGACCACCTCTATGCCACGCCGGTCACGGTGCGATATTTTCAGCGGCTGAAGTTGAAGGACCCCGTGGTGGTTTCTCCGGACACGGGCGGAGTGGAAAGAGCGAGGGCCTTTGCCAAGCGGCTCAACGCGCCGCTGGCCATCATCGACAAGCGCCGCGAAGACGCCAACGTGGTGGAAATGTTCAACGTGGTGGGCGAGGTGGAGGGCAAGACGTGTCTCATCGTCGATGACATGGTTGATACGGCCGGCACGCTGGCGAAAAGCGCCCTGGCGCTGATGCGAGAAGGGCGCCGCCAAGGTCTATGCGTGCTGCTCGCATGGGGTGTTTGCGCAGGACGCCGTCGCCAAGATTTGCTCGGCGCCGCTCGAGCAGGTGGTGACCACCAATTCCATCCCGCTTTCGCCCGAGGCTGAGAAATGCGGGAAAATCAAGGTTCTGAGCGTGGGCAAGCTGCTGGCGCAAGCCATCCGCTCGATTCACGATGAAACCTCGGTGAGCAAACTTTTTATCTGACAGGGAGTAGAAAGTCATGACTCAGGTTCAAGCAGTGGAAGTCGAAGGGCGTCAGGATTTCGGGAAGAATGCGGCGCGGCGACTGCGGCGCGCGGGGCGAATCCCGGGCGTCGTTTACGGAGGGGGAGGGCCGTCGATCCCCGTGACGGTGGATCCCAAAGCGATTCTCCAGATTCTGCACTCCGAGTCCGGCCACAATGCCATCTTTACGCTCGAGATTCGGGGCAAGGCTCCGGCTCGAGTCATGATCCGGGACGCGCAAACCGAGCCGATCGGTGGAAGTCTTCTTCACGTTGACATGGTCCGCATTGCCCGCGATATTAAGCTGAAACTCCAGGTCCCGATTCAAGTGACGGGCGAGCCGGTGGGGGTCAAGGTGCAAGGCGGAGTATTCGAGTTCGTCCTCCGTGAAGTGGAAGTAGAATGCCTCCCTGACGATATTCCGGAGCATTTTGTGGCGGAAGTGAGCGGGCTCGAGCTGGGCAAGAACTTCCGCGTTTCCGATTTGCCTGTGGACCCGAAGGTCAAGATCCTGACCGACCCGGGGCGCGTGGTCGCGCATGTGGTCGAGTTGAAGGTGGAAGAAGAAGTGAAGCCTGCTGCCGAAGAAGCCGTGGGCACGCCTGCCGAACCCGAGGTTATCCGCAAGGGCAAGGCCGAGGAAGAAGAGGGAGCCGAAGGCGAAGGCGAAGCCGCAGCGCCCGAAGCCAAGAAAGAAGGAAAGAGGGAAGGCAAGAAGGAAAGCAAGAAAGAAAGCAAGTAGGAAACCGGAAGTCTCGAAATTCGAAAACTTGGGACTTGCGTCATTCCGGGTTGCGCGAATTTCGGTGGTGGTTTTTCGAGTTTCGGTTCTTGTGATGAAGATGATCGTGGGCTTAGGAAACCCCGGCTACGAGTACCACCTGACGCCCCACAACCTGGTTTCATGGCTGTCGAGCGGCTTGCCGAAGAGTGCAGCTTGAAACTGGCGCATTGCGAGGCCCAGGCGCTGACGGCTTCCGGGCACCTCGAGGGTCAGGATGTTCTTCTGGCCAAGCCCCAGACCTATATGAATTTGAGCGGGATGGCCGTGGCCACGCTGATCGCGAAATACGGTCTTGGGGTCAGCGATTTGATTGTCCTGGTGGACGACGCGGATCTTCCTTTGGGCAGCTTGCGCGTTCGGCCACGAGGCAGCGCGGGCGGCCACAAGGGACTCAAGTCCATTATCGGCGCGCTCAATTCCAGCGAGTTCGTTCGCGTCCGCATGGGCGTGGGCGACGGAGCAACCGATCGAGGACCTGGTTTCCTACGTCCTGGGGCGATTCCCGAAGGCCGACCTTGAAACTGTCGCCGAAATGCTCGGCCAGGCCTGTGAAGCTGTGCGACGTTATTCTTCGAGAAGGTTCTCAAAAGGCGATGAACCGCTTTAACCGGCGGGTTCTAACCCAACAATCGTGAGGTTCCATGCGTAATTACGAGATTATTTTTATTGTCCGGCCCGACGTCACCGAGGAAGAGTTGACAAACTCATCGCGCAAATGGAAGGCGTGGTGGCGGGCGACGGGCGGCAAGCTCGAAAAAGTCGAAAAGATGGGCCGTCGCCGCCTCGCCTATCGAGTGAAGAAGCAGCGCGAGGGCATCTATATCCTCTTCCGGCTGCAAGGTTCCGGCGACACCGTCAAAGAATTTGAACGCCGCTTGAAAGTTATCGACACAGTGATCAAGTATCTGACCGTGCGCATTGACGAAGAATTGGAGCGCGCCGAGAAGTTCAAGGCCCTGCGGGCAAAAAAGGAGTCCAAGAAGCGCCGCTCCAAGCCCGCCCGCGCCGCCCGGCTCCACAGACCGGCCGCGGAAGCACCCCAAGCATGAAGGAGTAGATCGATATGGCAGTACCCAGAACCAACTCCGGAGATTCAGAGCGCCCGCCCCAAGGCGCGGGAGGGGGGGCCCCCGGCCCCAAGAAACAGTTCTTCCGCCGGCGCAAGGTTTGCAAGTTTTGCGAGGAGAAGATTGACTTCATCGATTACAAGGACGCTCGGCTGGTGGGCGGCTTCGTCTCCGAACGGGGCAAGATTCTTCCCCGCCGCCTCACCGGAACTTGCTCGACCCACCAGCGTTCCTTGAGCCTGGCGATCAAGCGCGCCCGCAACATCGCCTTGCTGCCGTTTTCGACCGGCGCTTAAAACAGGGCCAGGGACTAGAGGCTAGGGAAGTCATTCCTGCGGGTCCGGTAACGGTTCGACGGCTGGGAGACGGCGATATGTTCTGCGCAGAAGGCACGATTCGCCACTTTCGGAATCTTCCGATTTGAGGGTTCTGATTTCCCCAGCCCCTGGCCCCTAGTCCCTAGTCCCTAGGAAGGGAGTTTAAAGATGGAAGTCATTCTGCTCGATAACATTGAAAAGCTCGGATCCAGAGGACAAGTAGTGAAAGTGGCCGCCGGCTACGGGCGCAACTATCTTCTGCCCAAGAAGCTGGCCATCGCCGCGACGCCGCAGAACCGCAAGTGGATGCGACAGCAGCGCGTCCGCTTTCTGAAGCTGGAAGCGAAGGAAAAAGGCGACGCCGAGGACCTGGCGACCCTGCTGCAGGGTGTCAGCGTAACCCTGGTTCGGAAATTCGGGGGAAAGGGAACACTCTTCGGTTCCGTCACGGCCATGGACATTGCCGAGAAATTGGCCGCCCAGGGTTACCACATTGACAAACGCAAGATCACTCTCGATTCGCCACTGAAGGTCTTGGGCGAATACGACGTGCCGATCAAATTGCACCGCGAAGTGACCGCGTTCGTCAAAGTGAAGGTGGAAGGCGAAGGCGGGCCAAAGGCCCCGCCCCAGGAAGCCGCGCCACAAGCGCCCGCCGCGCCGGAGCCGCCTGCCCCGGCAGCAGCCGAAGCAGAGCCCGCCGCGCAATAACCACAATCCCGAACGATAATCTTAACGGGGGACGGCTTGCCGTCCCCACATTTTCGCTCGTCCCGACAAGGGTAGGGCAAGCCCTACCCCTACACCCACGACGCCGTTGTAGGGGGACGGCTTGCCGTCCCCACATTTTCGCTCGTCCCGACGAGGGTAGGGCAAGCCCTCATAAGCGCTAAGATAGTACATGACATCGCTCAAGTTGAGGAGCCCGTTCGCGGTTCCCTTCCGCGAGCTCTGCGGCGATTTCATTCCAGTGTTGCACGACGTACTCCAGCGGCACTTTCGGAGCGATGGCCTGTTGCACCTGGTGCAGCGCGAATTGAAACTCACGCCACCGACTGCCCTGGACCGTCGGATCCCAGTTCGTAGCCCCAGGGGGAAAATGACGAACCCAGGCGGACCAGCTTTTGGGTGAGCAGCGCCACCAGCAGTTTTCCGTGCCACCAGGCGCGCGAGCTCCGCGCGTCGTGCTTGGGCAAGTGGCCGATCGCCAGCAGCGACTTCAGCCGCTTGAACACCAGTTCAATTTGCCAGCGGAAGCGGTAGTACTCGAGCACTTGGGGGGCCCCCATTTCCGGCACCCGCAGGGTCGTGAACACCATCACATAATGGGCGTACTCGCGCGTTTCCGGCCGCACCCGAATCTGCTGCTTCTGCTCGCGCCGATCCAGTTGGCGCTCCGCCGCGGCGATGGCCTGCGCACTTTTGCGCACCGCACACAGACGTCCCTCCACGCGCTGCTCCCCGGCGTGCAGCGCCGCTGCCCATTGCCCCGCTTGTCCCGCCGCCAGCGGGCGCAGTGCCGGCAACACCCGGAACGGCTGGTCATCGGCCGCGAACAACGGCACCGCACTGTTCCACCGCACAATGATGTCGCCTCCTTGCGCGCGCACCCTCGCCACCCCGGCCGGATGGCAATAACCGCGATCGGCCAGAATCAGATCTCCCGCCGCGACCCGGAATCGCTCCAGATTCTCCGCCGTCCCCGCCCCTTTCCGCGCGCTGATCAGCAACTGGTCGCAGGCCAACTCCGGCAGCCGCAGGCTGTAATGAATCCGCCAATGCGAACCGGTCGGGCCCGGTTCCTTGATCACCGTCCCATCCAGCGCCCGCAGACGCCGCCGCGGCGGAGGCCCCTTCCAGCGCACCCCACTTTCCGCCAGCAACGCCTGGCAGAGGTGCTGCAACCAATTCTCCGCCTGGCGCAAGCGATTCAATAGCGTCACATCGCTCACCTTCGAAAGCCCCGCCGCCTGGGCGCGAACCGTGGTCTCCCGCAACGAGTAGCCGCACCCGACGTGCATCAGCAACCTGCGCAGCAGCGCCTCCACCGAGTCCAATTCCCGCAAACGCTCTACCGCCCCGCTCAGCCGCGCCGCCCGTTGCCAGCTCGGCGGTAACAGGCCCACTAAGATGTTCCAGTCTTCGTCCAGTGCGTTCATGCTCAGCAAGGTACAGGGAAAACCGACAAGCGTCAAGCATTATCTTAGCGCTTATGAGGGCAAGCCCTACCCCTACACCCACGACGCCGTTGTAGGGGGACGGCTTGCCGTCCCCGCATTTTCGCTCGTCCCGACGAGGGTAGGGCAAGCCCTACCCCTACACCCACGGCGCCGTTGTAGGGGGACGGCTTGCCGTCCCCGCATTTTCGCTCGTCCCGACGAGGGTAGGGCAAGCCCTACCCCTACACCCACGACGCCGTTGTAGGGGGACGGCTTGCCGTCCCCGCTGCACAGGGTAGGGCAAGCCCTACCCCTACACCTTTTCAAAGCAGCGAAAAATCTGTCTCTGCTTATTGGCGCGGAGGTTTCCGCGCGCGAGAGTAGACGGCTCCACAAAAATCTCATCCGGGCTCCTTGCCAATTGATATAATCACCTCTGCAATTGCTGCGAGACTTTTCAATCCATGCCCAGCGCCACCGCCAGTGAACGAACCGTACCCCACAATTTGGAAGCCGAGCGCGCCTTGCTCGGTTCCATTTTGCTGGATAACTCGGCGCTCAATCTGGCGCTGGAGGGAATCGGCAAGGACGATTTCTTCTCCGAAGCCCACCGCATTACCTTCGACAAAATGATTGCCATCTCGGAGCAGCAACCGCACCATCGATCTGGTGACGCTCTCCGAGGAACTCGCCAAAGAGGGGCAGATCGAAAAGGCCGGCGGGGCCGCTTATCTCGCCGGCCTCACCGATGGCGTTCCGGTCGGAACCTCGGTCGCGGTCTCCGAGTATTCCCGCATCGTCAAAGAGAAGTCGATTCTGCGCCGCCTGATCAACGCCTCCAGCAACGTGATTTCGCGCTGTCTCGAGGGAACGGACGATCCCGACACGCTGATCGATTTGGCTCAAAGCCAGGTCTTCGACATCGCGGAGCAGAAGGTCCAATCGGGATTCGCCAACATCCGCGAGATCATGCGGACGAGTTTCGGGACCATCGACGAACTCATGGACCGCGGCCGCCGCGTTACGGGAGTCGGGACAGGCTTCGAGGACCTCGACGATATGACCTCAGGGCTGCAGCCGGGCGAACTCGTGGTGGTGGCCGCGCGTCCATCCCTCGGCAAGACCGCACTCGCGCTCAACATTGCCGCGCACGCCGCGATCGAGGACCGCAGGAATGTGGGGTTCTTCTCTCTCGAAATGAGCAAGGAGTCGCTGGTCATGCGGCTCCTCTGCGCGGAGGCCAAGACTGACAGCCATAGGCTACGAAGCGGATTCTCGAACCGCGAGGATTGGCAGAAGCTGACGCACGCTCTGGGCCGGCTCGGCGACGCCCCCCTCTACATCGAAGATACTCCCGCCTTGAGTATCATGCAGATTCGCGCCAAAGCCCGCCGCCTGAAAATGGAAAAGGGACTGGACCTGATGGTCGTGGATTACCTGCAGCTCATTTCGGGTCAGGGCCGCTTCGAGAACCGCACGCAGGAAGTCAGCTACATCTCGCGCGGCTTGAAGAGCCTCGCGAAGGAGTTGAAGGTCCCCGTCCTGGCGCTTTCCCAATTGAGCCGCGCCCCCGAACAGCGCCCCGGCCAGGGACGGCCGCAATTGTCTGACCTGCGTGAATCCGGATCGATTGAGCAGGACGCCGACGTGGTCATCTTCCTTTTCCGGGAGCGCAAAGTAGCGGAAGCAAGCGAAGAGGATGGCGAAACGGACCGGCGAGGCCACGAGATGAAGCTGATCATCGGCAAGCAGCGCAACGGCCCCACCGGCGATATCCCGGTCGTATTCATGAGACCCTGGGCGCGCTTCGAGAGCGTAGCCCACGACCCCAATACACCCGAAGAGTGACCCGCTGATTGCTCCCGCCGAAAAATTGCTGCGTCCCACCTGGGTGGAAATCTCGCTTTCCAAGCTGCGCCGGAATTACGAGCGGGTTCGGGAACTGGCGGGCGGCGCAAGATCATGGCCGTCATCAAGGCGGACGCCTACGGCCACGGGGCGGTCGCAGTGGCGAACTGCCTTGCCCAGTGCGGCGCGGACTGGTTCGGAGTGGCGAGCGTTGAAGAAGCGCTGGAATTGCGCGCTGCGGGGATCACGCAACCCATCCTGCTGCTGGGCGGCCTCTATCTGAGCGATCCGGCGGACCTCATCAAGTCGCAGCTTACCCCCTCGATATCCTCCACCGCCCGGCTTGATACCTACGCTGAGTGCGCACGGCGCTTCGGCCGGCCCATCGAATTCCATCTCAAGGTGGACACCGGACTCGGACGCCTGGGCGTGCCGCCCGACCGCCTGGCCGCGTTTCTCGAACATTACAGGAGGCTCGAGGGCGTGCGCTTAACGGGCCTCTTCACACACCTCGCCTCCGCCGAGGATTTGGTGGCCACACAAACCGAAGAGCAGGGCGAGCGCTATCGAGCGGCGCTTGCGCAGGTGAGGTCAGCCGGGATCGAACCCGCCTGGACTCACGTTTCGAACTCGGGCGCGCTGCTCGCCGGGCGTGAATTCCCCGAGAACATGGTTCGCATCGGAGGGCTGCTCTACGGCTGCTACGTGCCGCTGGTGCTCCCGCCGGACATAGAACCCCCGCGCCTGGCGGATTTTGAACCGGTGCTTACCTTCAAGTCACGCGTCGTTTACCTGAAGGACGTTCCCAGCAAGACCTCGCTGGGCTACGGGGAATCGTTCCACACCCGGCGCCCCTCCCGCATCGCCACGGTTCCGGTGGGCTACGCGGATGGCCTTAACCGGGCGCTCTCGAATCGCGGGCACGCCATCGTGCGCGGCCGGTTGGCGCTCCTCGTGGGCAGCATCAGCATGGACCTCTCGCTTTTGGATGTGACGGACATCCCCGGCGTGAACGTGGGAGACGAAGTCATGCTCCTCGGCCGCTCGGAGCGGGCCTCGATCTCCGCGCTCGATATCGGCCAAATGCTCGGCACCGTCCCCTATGAGGTCCTCTGCCTGATCGGTAAACGCGTCCCGCGCCTGTATACGTAAGAACTACTTCGCAATTCCCGGAATCCAGCGCACAGCGTTCTCGTGAAAAATCTTGCGGAGCACGGGCTCTGGTAAGCTCAGGCCTCGCGCGGTTCTTCCCTCCTTGGTCACCGTTTCGTCGGTGGCAAAGAACTTCCAGTCCTGAGTATATGTCATTTCCCAGTATTTGAGGGCTGCCTGGGTATCGCCCGTCACGGCCAGGCTGAGATCGGTACCGTAAAGGACGCGGTCCTGATACTTGATCAGAAATGCGCGCACCTTCTCGCGCGGCTGATCCAGGAGGTATCGCACGCGGGCGGCAGTATCAACCGCGAAGTTCGGATACTTGTCGAAGCGCCTCGCCATTTGATCCACATCGGATTCCATACTGCCCAAGTGCGCGCCGACGACGCGGAGGCGCGGATTCATCTCCAGAAGATGGTCGCGGGCGGCGAGGATTTTCTCTTTGGAGGGATAATCCGGGTGCTGATACATGTACCAGGCGGGATGCTCCTTGTAGTAGCCGAGGTACTCCGCGTTCTGGTCAGGAGGCTTCCAGCAGGAGTCTGGCTCAGCAAGGTGGGCCACCAGCGTGCGTCCGTGCTTTTCAATGTCCTTGTAGATGGGCTCAAAGAGGGCATCGTCCGGCATCACAAAACTGCCGTCTGATCGCCTGATTTGCATACCTACGTTTTTCCAGAGTTTTACGGCTATGGCGCCGTGGGCAAAATCCTCGTTAAGCTGTTTGATGGTCTGCTCGACATAATGGGGGTCTGCAAACGAGTAAGGATCGAACGTCGTGCAGAACACGATGTGCCCCCCGCTCCCATGCACCGCCAGGAGCGCGTCAGACCGCTGCGGTTCAAGCGTCTTTGCATACGCAGCCGTGTCGTCGATCACGAGTATGTCCAGTAGAGTCAAATGCGTCCGCTCGAGGAACGCTCTAAAGGCGGGATCGTTCTTGAAAACGTGGGCGTGAGTGTCGATCGGCCGCAACGCGCCGAACGCTTTGAGCGCCTCCGCCGTGCTTGTTTCGGGCGGTGGAAGAGGTGAGGATAAAGGTGCACGAGAAAAATACGAACGCAGAGAAATTGCACAAATTGTTAGCAGTGCAATTATAAGGTATCGGGTTGAACGTCTCATTCTTCCGCTCCATTCTTGGCCAGGATTTCAAATCTGCCTCCCGGGTCGATAGCCAGCGTACACCAGACCGGCTGAATGTGCGTGAAAATCGAACGGTTCTCGGGATCGGATTATCTGGAAAACCGGCGATCGGGCGATTGGGTGGCGGTGTTTTCCGGCGGTCGGACTATCACCGCAAGTCGGCAGGGGTTTTCAGGATGCCACGCGACTTTTATTCCAGGAGCGAGCGCTGCGCAGTCTGCAGGCGGCACTGTTCGACAGAAGCCTCCAGGGCTCGAATTAATGCCTTGGTCGGGCAAGGCTTGGTGAGGAAGCGAAAGATGTTTCCTTCATTGACCGCCGCAACGGCTGCTTCCACATCCGCGTGGCCCGTCAGCAGAACACGCACCGTGTTAGGGGAGAGGGTCCGAATGCTAAACAACAGGGCCACCCCATCCATTCCGGGCATGCGCAGATCGGAGACAACCACGTCATACGGGCCGCGGGTCACGACCATCTTCATGGCTTCCTTAGGGTCAGTCGTGACGGTTAGCTCGTATAGTTCGCGCAACTGCCGTTGCAGCGCTTCGAGTACCGATGCCTCGTCGTCCACGATCAAGATTCGCGGTTGATTCGCTCCAGCCACTTCACGACTCCGCCAAACTTGACGGTATCTCTGCCGCCATGGCGCGCCAAGCGGCGAGCTCCCCATCGGCGCCCATCGCAATCAGTTCCTGGGAATTGGCCGCAGCATAAGAATCCAGATCAGCCCCGTTGGAGGGCACCTCGAGCTCGCGAGCCAGGAAATTTGCGATGTGGACGGCCGAGACCGCGTCGAACGACTCGTGCGGCACCCGGTTGGGAGCATGGTGGAGAGCCACAGCCTCCACGATTACATACGGTAGGCCCCACAAACCCAACAGGTACGCCCCGATCTCGGCGTGGCTGAAACCATATTCGCGCTCTTCCACTTTGTAAATCGGGACCTGCTCCTCAGCGGCTGCTGTCTGTAGCTTCTGGAAGCGCTCCGGGAGCTTCCAGGCCAGAATCAGCTTTCCCACATCGTGGAGCATGCCTGCCACCACGGCGACATCCAGGAGATGCTTCGGAACCGGCAGGCGAGCGGCGATGAGGGCGGTAAGCCGGGCGTGACTGTGCAATTTCTCGAGGGAGAATCCCGGCAGAAGCTTCTTAGGTTCAAAGATATGAAAGACCTCAATTGAAAGGACCAGGCTCGTGAGCGTGTTGATGCCAAGATAGGTGACCGCATGCTCGATGTTGACAATGGAGTGCGCAAGGCCAAAGAAAGCGGAATTGACCAACTGAAGAATTTTGGCGGAAATACCGACATCCTGTTCGATGATCTTGGCGAGCTTCTGCAGGGACACGTCCTTGTTGGCCAGCGCATCCGTCAAGGCGTAGTATGTGCGAGGGAGTGAGGGGAGGTCGCGTAGGGCGCCCACCGTGCGACGGATCGAGTCATCGTTAAGGAGACCCTTGAGATGGCAAGCGCGCTCAACCGCAACCCGCAGTGTTCCCGCGTCGCAGGGCTTGGCCAGGAACTGGTGCGCAATCGGTACGACTTGTAGCGCAGTGGCTAGTTCCGTGTGGCCCGAGAGCACGATGCGCACCACCTGGGGATACAAGTCGCGCACTTGGGTAAGCAGTTTGGCCCCGTCTATCCCGGGCATGCGCATGTCGGACACAATGACATCGAATGGCGCGGCTTGCAGCAGCGCCAGGGCAGCTTCTCCGCCGGGTGCAAAAGCCATATCCCAATCATGGCGCTGGGTGCGCAGCATGCGCCTCAGCCCCTCCAGGATCCTGCGGTTCGTCGTCAACAAAAAGCACGCGCCTCATAGTTTGCCTTCCAGAGTTTTATCGGCTGATTGCAGGCGGCGCATGAGCTTCCTACCCACCCTCGGTGTCTTCTCCGCCTTCGATCGGCAATCGCACAAAGAAGGTTGTTCCCTTGCCCACTTCGCTCTCAAAGGTCAGGCTCCCTTTGTGTCGCTCGACGACTACCGACCGCCCGATCGCCAAGCCCTGCCCCGTCCCACGCCCCACTTCCTTAGTGGTGAAGAATGGATCGAAAATTCTACTACGAATGCCCTCCGGAATGCCGCACCCGTTATCCGAGATGGCAACGAGGACCGTTTTGCCTTCCGCCGCTGTGCGGACTCGAATTGTGCCCTTCTCTCCGCTATCCTTCTTGACATCGCTGATGGCGTGCGCGGCATTCACCAACAGGTTTAAGAAGACCTGGTTCAAGTCGCCGATATTGCACACCACCAGCGGCAGGTCGCCCAGCTCGGTCTCGACGTCGGCGACATATTTCAGCTCATTCCGCGCCACGGTGAGGGTGCTTTGAAGAGCCTTGTTGAGGTCGGCGGCAGCCTTTTCTTTGCCCTCCGGGTGAGCGAAGTCCTTCATAGCGCGCACGATGGTTGCCACTCGAGTCACACCATCAAGCGTCTGTGAGAGCGCTTTGGGAATCTCCTCCAGCAAATAGGCGCAGTCTGATTCTTCTTCGGCTCGACGCACCTCATTCAGAAGGCCGGGGCTCACGGCGTTTGAAGCCGCAGCCTCGCGGAGTTCCTGGTACTTGCCGTGAAGAGTTTGCAATCCCCCGAACGAATCCTGAAGGAACCTGGTATTGTCGCCAACGAACTGTATAGGAGTATTGATTTCGTGCGCGATTCCGGAGGCCAGACGGCCCACGGACTCGAGTTTCTGGGCCTGGCGCAACTCGATTTCCGCCGCCTCCCTACCGGTGATGTCGCGCCCTATGCCTTGTATTGCCACGGGCTTGCCGTCTTTGTAGATCAGGCGGGGTTTAACTTCCAACATCACCCGGCGGCCGTCCTTCGCCATGATCTCAAGTTCCAGGGTGAGCGAGGATTCGCCGGCCAGGAGCCGCTCTAAGGTCTTTTCGATGATCGCCCAATGCTTCCTGTCAACCAGTTGCACGAGGTTCATCTGGGTAGCTTCCTCGCGCGCATACCCCATCGTGCGCTCCCCCACGCGGTTGAGGGAGGTAAGGCCGCCTTTGAGGTCGGTGGTGAAGACGAGGTCGCTGGCGTTCTCGAAGAGTTCACGGTAGCGCTCTTCCGAGGCGCGTATGGCCTCCTCCGCACGCTTGCGCTCCGTAATGTCATGAGAAACCCCGAAGGTGCCGATGATTATTCCACCGGCGTCGCGCAAAGGCATCTTGGTGGTGGAGACCCATGTCGCCTGACGGCCTGGCCAAATTTGCTTAACTTCTTTGGCGAGGATCGGCTTTCCCGTGGCCATCACATCCTGTTCGTCGTCGTGTGACTCCTGGGCGGCTTCCTTGCCGAAGAATTCAAAGACCGTTCTCCCGACGATTTGGCCGGGGTCGGTCAGTCCAAAAAATTGAGCTACCGCCACGTTGGCTCGCAGGAAGCGGCCCTGGCGATCCTTGAAATAGATGTGGTCCGGAACGTTGTCCATCAGGGCGCGGAGCAGTTCGCGCTCCCGCGCCAATTCCTCGACCAGCCGCGCTAATTGCTCGCCGTGCTCCTCCTGGGCGGCCTTGGCAGTTTCCAAGTCTTGGGCGTACTTAAGCAGCTCCGCTTCCGCCCGCTTGCGCTCAAGAAACTGGGCGATATTGTGTGACACCGACGCAAAGGCTTGAAGGGTGGCTTCTGTCATGGGTCGGCGTGCAAACGCCGCTGCTACGCCCAACACCCGGTCCCCGACTTTCAGGGGGTAACCTGCGAACGCCACCAGGCCTTCCCGCCGCGCCCAATCGGGATCTCGAAGCCAGGGGTCCTCCGTCACCGTATTTGACAAATGAGGCTCGCCGCTTTCGGCGATGCGCCCGATTTTGTGCTCTCCTATCGGCACCCGCGCGTGGCCACCATCAATGTGCGTGTACAGTCCGGCGCTGGCCTGAAGCTCTAGAACATCCTCCTTCTCGTTCACAACCCAGACCCGGGCAAAGGCGGCGTCGATGTCGCGCACCAGAATTTCCGCACATTGCTGCAAGCCTTGCTGCAGGCTCTCCGTCCCGGTGAGGGCAATGCCGACATCCGCCAGGAGCGTGGAAAGCCGGTGCCTTTCGGCCATGGCCGCTTCAGCGCCCTTGCGCTTGCTGATGTTGACGAAGGTCCCTTCGATCACATCGGCAGCAGCAGGGTCGGAAGGGTTGACGCTGGCAATCACCCAAAGAGGGCTGCCATCCTTGCGTCGCAGCCGCATCTCGAAGTTGCTCAAAGATCCTTCAGTCCGCACTTTCTCAAGGAATTTGGCGCGCTCATCTTGCGAAAAGTAAAAGTGCGCAGCGGAGTGCCTCAAGATCTCCTGGGGCGAGTCGAATCCCAGCATCCTGGCCAGCGCTGAGTTGCAGTCGAGCACTGGCCCCTCTCGAGTGCTCCGGAACACCCCGGCAAGGTTGTTTTCGAACAGCAGGCGATAGCGCGCCTCAGAATCCCGCAAAGCCTGCTCGGCAATCCCGCGTTCAGTGACGTCCTGGTAGAGTGCCAAGATTCCCCGCGGCTCGCCATCCATCACCAGAGGCACGCCGAATATTTCCACCTCCACGAGTGCGCCGTCCTTGCGGCGCCGGCGGCTGAAGACGTGCGCCCCTGTCCCATCGAGGCACTTACAGACTAAGTCCTTCGCTTCCGGAATTAGTTCTTTGGGGACGATGAGATCGTCCAGATTGGCGCCTTGCACTTCCTCGTGGGAGTAGAGAAACAGTTCTTCAAAGGCGGGGTTGGACATCTGGACACGGTCTTCCGTGTCGAGGACAGCGATGCCCAAAGGGCTTATCTCAATGAGCGTGTGAAGGTAGGCCGTGCGCTCTTTGAGGGCGCGTTCGGCTCGACTGCGCTCGGTGATGTCCTGGACAACCGTGAGGACAACTCTGCGTCCGTAGAAATCCAAAGCATGGGCATCAATCTCCACATCTACAATTCGCCCATCTTTAAGCCGGTGTTGCGCCCGGTCGCGATGTCCGGCGCGCGTACGAAGGTCCTGCACTCGCGAAGGCAGCAGTGAAGCCACTTCGGGCGGTTGGAGGTCCGTGATCTGCATCTTCAGGAGTTCGTCGTGGGAGTAGCCCGAGTAGGCGACGGCAGCGTCGTTGACCTCGAGGTATCTCAGAGTCTCCAAGTCCCAAAGGAAGGTCGGCAGAGGGATGGCGGCAAACAGCGAGCGGAACCGTGCTTCCGCATCGCGCAAAGCCTCTTCAGCGCGTTTGCGGGCCGTGATGTCTACGAAGCTTTCGAGAAGCAGCTTGCGGCCGGAAATAACCACCGGGCGCACGGTCTTGATGATGGAACGCGCCTCGCCGGAGGCGGTCAGCAAGACGCGCTCGGAGTTGTCTACAATCTGGCCTAAATCCGTAACCGGGCAACGCCCCTTGTCTGCCGGGCAAACGAACTTGTGGCACTCAGCGCCTGCCACTCGCTCGAGTGGCAGTCCCACCAGCGACAGGGCCA
The DNA here is from genome assembly GCA_963770415.1 of uncultured Acidobacteriota bacterium. Taxonomy (GTDB): domain Bacteria; phylum Acidobacteriota; class Terriglobia; order UBA7540; family UBA7540; genus CAVROP01. Next base: position 86,716 of record CAVYPU010000051.1, on the reverse strand, counting down.
CGGGGTTTGCATCAACGATACGGTGCGTTTCGGGGTCGATTACCAGGATTCCTGCCTCGACGGAATTGAAGATGGCCTGAAGCCTGGACTCGCTCTCCTGCAAGGCTTTCTCCGATTGCTTACGCGCCGTAATGTCGTGGCAGAAGGTGCTGAGAAACTTGCCGCGCGGTGTCTCGATCACTGAGGTCGAGATCTCCAAGGGGAATTCCTCGCCGTTTCGGCGCAGCGCGCAGACTTCCACAAACCCTTGGGCAGGCTCTCTCCCCGTTAGGAGGGTCGCTTCCAAATGTCTCCTGAATACGTGAGCCATACGTGAGGGGACGGCAATTTCCGCCAGGTCGCGCCCCACTACTTCCACTCTGGGCCAGCCGAAGATTGCGGCCGCTGAGGGGTTGAAGTCCTGGACAACGCCCTGCGTATCGAAAAGGACTATCCCTTCCTGGGCGGCGCCGACAATGGCATGGGCGTGAGCTTCGGCGCGGGCCGCAGCGCTTTGGACTGTCGCCAGTTCATGAGCCTTGCGCGAAAGCGTTCGCCGAAGGCAAGCGTTGTCCAAAGCCAGTGCGATCTCGGTCGCCAAGGTCTTTCCTCTGGCCAGGTCAGATGCGGCAAACGGCGGCTCGTCATTGTCCCTCCATATGACCAAGGCTCCAAGTGCCGCACCGCCTGCCCGAAGAGGAAAAGCCAGCCCAGAGCCTGCGGGCATGCTCGAGTCGCCGCCCAGGCAGCAACCGGTCGGACTGGGGTAGTACTGGATTTCACCCTTCTCAATGGCTTTCTGCGCCAGACCCCTTACGGCTTCCTCCCCAAATTGCCCGTCGTTTGCGGAAATCTCAACTTGCAGTCCATTACCGCCGGGGGGGATCAATGCCAAACCTGCGGCTGCGGCGGTCATGGCATTACGGGCTAATTCCAAGGCGGTGGGAATAAGGTCCCGGTCCGACACGGTCGGCAGTAGCGATGGGTCGAACTCGCATTTGCCTATATCAACGCTCTTGGGATCGCTCTGCGGCTTGGTCATGCTTTAGCTAACCCGCAATCTGGAAGAACCTGCGGCTTGCCCCAATTCTTCCCCAAGGACTCCCATTCGTCCCCAATGCCCTCTCCCCCAGGCGAAACTACAAGGACAACTCCGGCAGTCAAACAGATCCGGACCCGTCGCCTTGCTCCACCTAGGGGGAGGGGGACACGGGGGATGAGGAGGAGTTGAACAAGAAGCCGCCGTCAGCGGTCGGGCGCAACAGCGCAATAGCTGTAACTCCACCTCTCCCTGGTCTGCCTTCCGCAGGTTCTATCGGCAAATAGCCGGCGAGGCATAAAGCTCAGACTGGTTGTCATTGAGCAGTTTCCAGCCAGTCAAATTTGGTTATGACTCGAAGCTGCGCGTATAATGACCCGGTCTGACGGCGGTTGCCGTCGCCCGGCTCGAATAGACGATTGGCCCAGAAGAGGAGATGAGTGATGCGCAAACTTCCCAAAGATCGAATGACGGCGCGCGAACGCATTGAATGTACTTTGCGCGGCGAGCTTCCTGACCGCCTTCCCGTTTTTGACCTCATTCAGCACATACCTCTTATCGAGTATGACGACGGGTCGAGAAGGTCACCTTGCAGAATGGATTGGACCTTGTTTGCAAGACCATCGGCGAGCGTCTCGACATAACGCGGGGCATCTCGCGCCCCCCTCGAGGAGAAGATCATTCGCCAAGACGATGGCTTCGTCTACAAGCAGGAGTGGTGGACCACCTGGCTCATCGACCGGCCCTTCAATGACGCGCAGGGGCTGCTCGATTACATTCCCCGCAACATCGAGGAGCTACACAACCGCAAATTTGGAGACATGTTCACCTTTGCTGGGAAGAGCAACGTCTGGGGGGCCTCTTCCAAATCGCCGCGCGAGCAGTATCCTCGAGTTGCAGGAGAAGGTGCGGCGAGAACACCGTGATTTTCCCCAACGAAAGCCCCGTGGGCCTCGACACTGCGCACGTGCGGGCGGGACTGGACCTGCTGTCGTATGCCTACGCGGAGAACCCGCAGCTGGTGTCGGATTGGCTGGAAGCGCTGAACTGGGCGGAGATCCAGCGCGTGCACGAGACCGCCGACCCCACCTTGTCCCCGGTCGCGCTGGTCTATTGCCGACATCGCCAGCACGGAGCAGATTTTCTTCTCGCCCACCTTCTTGCGCAAAGAGTTCTTCCCGCGCCTGGCAAAGCTTGTGGCCGCCTGGCACGAGCACGGCATCAAAGTGATCTACCACTCCGACGGAAACCTGTGGGCCATCCTGGAGGACTTCCGCCAAGCCGGCATCGATGGACTCAATCCTCTCGAGCCGCTGTCGAAGATGTACGCTGGAGACGTCCGAAAGGCTTATCCGGATTGGATTCTTGATGGGCGGGATCGACGTCTCGCAACTCCTGCCGTTCGGCACCGAAGCCGAGGTCCGGCAGACCGTGCGCAAGACTATCGACGAAGCGGGAGCCAAAGGCCGCTACTGGATCGGATCCACCACGGAGATTCATCCCGCCGCAAAGCTCGAGAACGTCCTTGCCATGTGGGATGAGATCGAGAAGCACGGGTACTACGAGTGACGAGTGACGAGTGACAAGTGAACTCCCCTCCTTAGTTAAGGAGGGGGAGGGGGTGGTTGCTGATCACTACTGTCCAAGATGGCTGAGCGTTGCGGCTCGGCCGCCCCGCTCTGCGGAAGGGCTCCGCCCTTCCGAGCCGAAACGGCCCTGTTTCTCTCCTCCTCACCGTGCCGGAGGCCGAGCCTCCTGCACGGTGAGGAGGAGGTTGGGCGTTTGCGGCGCGCTTCGGGCAGGCGGAGCCAGCCCGCATAGCAAGCGGCAAAGCCGCAGATCGTCCGCCCACGCCGATCTCCTGTTTTGGACACGAGTGGTAGCTGATATTACGTGCGCTGGCGCGGCCAGCGCAAGTGCTGACGCAGAAATTCGAACGTCCCTTCCCCGTGAATCTCGTGCGGCCCGTTGAAGTACTCGATCGTGGTGCGGTCGCCGATTCCCATCTTGTCGTAAAAGCGGCGCACTTTGGAGTATTCGAACGAGACCCACTCGTCCATGCCCACCCCGTCGTCGTGGCCCCGCTCGACCATGAAAGGCCGGGGCGCCATGAGGTTCGCCAGTTCCGCATAATTCACCACGTTCGCGAAGTTGAATTCGTACATGTCGTACTCGCCGTTGTACATGTAGCTGAGGTGCATCCCGAGGCCGGTGGTCTTCCACACCCACTCGTTGAAGTCGCCCGAGCAGATGGACAGGGCGTAACGCTCGAGAAACGGCGGCACGCGAACCGCTGTCTTTCCACCGTACGAGAGTCCGTAAAATCCTATCCGCTCCGGATCGACAAACGGCTGCTCCGCCAGCCAGTTCAGCGTCTGCTCGTGCTGGCCGATGATGAACGAAAATAAGGCGAGCTTCAGCGGGTGCCCCAGGCGCTGGATGATCCGGAAACGGTCCTCGCCAATATACGGATTCTGGGGGGAATAGGTGACAAAGCCCTCTTCCGCCAGGCGCGCCGCGAAGTGGTGATAGTAATGGGAGTCAATGCCCGGGTCCGCCACGTCCTGTGGCCGGCCCTCAAGACCATGCTGGCATACCACCACCGGGCGGCGCTCGCGAGGCTTGATATCATTCGGGACCAGCAGGATTCCGTAAGCGAACACGTCCGGCCAAACATCCAGCACCACCTCGTAGCCCTTGAACTTGGGCTCGTCATAAACCAGGCGGGTGCGGGGATTGGGCGGAAGGCTCGGGGAGGGAAGGCGGCCGATGACCTCTTCCCAGATGTAGTCACGATAGAACTTCGTGGTCTCTTTCCAGCGCTCGAGAGAGGAACCGTCCGCTTTCGCCCAGAACTCCGCGCGCCGGTCGGGCGATTTCCGGATCAGCGCCTGAGTGAAGCCCACCAGTTGATCGAACTGGCGGCGCAGGCGCGGTTCAGTGTCGGAGAGAGGCCGATCCTTGGGGAGCGGATTGCCCGCCGGGCGCAGTTGGCCGCTCGCGCCCAGAGCGCTCAAGAAGGCCTGAAGCGTCCTATCTGAGGCGGGCTGGCCGTCTCCGGCCGCGTTCACCACGAGCTCGAGCTTACGCTCCGCGCCCAGGCCGGCAAAGAACGGGCGCGCCCTTTCGACTTCCTTCTGCACCGAATCGAGCGGTGGAGAAGTCAGCCTGCCGTTTGGGCAAGCGCCTTCCCTTTGTCCTTTGATCTCCGCCGCCGGCCCGCCACTTCGGGCCCTCGGCAGGCTTCGACGATGAGCGCGCGCGGGGCGATCAAACCGGCTAATTCCGCATCGCCAAACTCTCGCACCAGGCCCCACACGTCCCGGTAGATGGGCTGCTGCCAAACCTCTTCGCGCGCCTGGAAGTAGCCGCTGACCACGGTTGCATCAATTCGCGGGTCGAGCGCCGCGCCATAGAGCGCCAGGAGCCCGCCTTCGCCGTAGCCCATCACGCCAATCGGCAGCGCGCGGCTCCGGTTCTCGCTCTCGAACCAATCAACCGCCGCCAGCACCTTCTGCACTTCGTACCCGATAATGTGTCGGCCCACTTCGTATGCCATGCGATAGATCCATTCCCGATGCGGCTGGTTCGTCATCCCGATGCCCGACGATCCCGAGAAACTGTCATCGCGGTTGATCAGCGTCGGTACCAGCACCTGGCAACCGTTCTCAGCCAGACGGCATGCAAATGGCGCAGCCTCAGTGCCCCCGGACGTGAGCCCTGCCAACGCCTCGGGCAACCAGTCGGCGTCTGTCATCGCTACCACGCGAGCTACCGGGGGCCCCTTAGGTTCGAGCAGCAATCCTTCCGCATCGAACCCGCCGCAATCGGGGCCGACCGGCTCGCAAACTGCCCACCGCACCGCGTAAATCTTGAAGCTTGATGTCTCGGCGAGCAGGGCAGGCGCCGACACGGTCTCCACGAGTTCAGGCGCGCGTGCTGCGACGCGTTCGTCCACCGCACCGATAATCTGGCGGAAGCGCTCGCGATTGCGCGAGACGGAGCGTTCGTAGGCCTCTCGCGAGCTATAGTCGCGCTGCCAGAGACTCGCTCGCTCCTGCACCGCTTCCTGAGTCCGGCGCAAAAGATCGGCGCGGATTCCATCCACCATCTGCGACGCCAAGTCGCCGGCCATGATCAACGGCGCCGTGCCGGGCAAAACTCCGGCAGGGGAGGAAACTTGCGCACTATGCGCAGGCTGGGCGGCGCGCGCATCGATTTTGCCGGCGAGCCCCAGCCCCAATGAGAATCCTGTCGAACTCGACAGAAAGCGGCGTCGGGTGACTCGATTCATTTCTGTTTTTCCCTTTCTGGCGTGGGGAACGCGTTTCTTACGCCGCCGACCCCCTACCCTTAATAAGGATGGGAGTTAATTCCCCTTCTTTCCATGGCGGGGACTCGGGGGTGGCGAGCCGTTACAGTATCTTCCTGAGGTGCTCCAGAAAATAGCGATAGTTCTCGTAGGGTGTATCGGGTGTGGCGCTGTGGTCTAACATGGGGATGTAGCCTCTATCGTCAACGAGCGGCTTGATGCGCTCGAGTTCCCGATCGATCGCCTCCGGCCCCACGCTCAGCGGCCGCTTATCCACCCCGCCCCACATGCGCAGGCTGCGGCCGTATTTCTTCCGGACTGCGAGGATGTCCATGCCCGCCTGAACCTCGAAAGGGTACAGGATATCGATTCCCGAATCCATCCAGACGGGAATGAGCGGGTCGATGCTGCCGTCGCTATCGAGAGCAAATAAGCGCACGCCGTGGCTGCGGCCGAAGTCCACCACTTTGCGGTAGCGGGGCAGCAAGAACTTGCGCGCCAGTTGCGGAGAAATCAGCGGCGCGGTGTGATAGGCCATATCTTCCCAGAAGGCGAAAACATCAATGTCCGTTTCCTCGAGCATCTGGGAGAGCACGCCGATCAGAAAATCGGCGTCGGCCTCGAGCATCTCCTCGACAAACGCCGGGTCATCGTAGAACAGTGTGCAGAGGCGCTCGACACCCACGAGGTTCCTGATGGGTCCGAAAAAACCGCCCCAGCGGTCGGCGATGATGACGAATGGAACCTCACGCTGGCGATGTTGTCGCAGCCTTTCGCGCCAATCCGGTCCAATGCGCTCGGCGAGGTCCGGGCGCATTCTCTCTTGCCAGTACTTGCGGAAGTCCTCGCGGGTTTCGACGGGAAAGCGAATGAACTGCGGCATGGAGCTCTGGGGATTCTTCTTGAACTCCCTCATCACGATTCCCTGCGGGTCAACGTAGGTCGAGTACTCTTCGTCTTCAGCCAGGATCTCGCGCTTAAAGGGCGGCTGCGGCCAGAACCAGGAGTATTCCAAAATCCACTTGTCGCATCCGAAGTCGGTCTTGCCCGCAGCGTAGCCGCCTTCTTTGGCCCAGCGCTCAGCCGTCTCCGCCCAGGCCGGCCACATGAATTCGTAGAAAGGGGCGCGGTCAACTTTTTCGTATTCCAGCGTTCCGCGAAAGCGCTCGAGATCATTCATGATTGTTCCTCGCCGGTAAATTGGACCTCTACATTACCACGACAATGGTTTGACAGCTTAGAGGGTCTGAAGCATGATGACGAGCCATCCAAGGGATTCTCCTTCATCGAGGTGTGCCATGTTTCAGGGAGACAGACGCAACCAGGTGGTCCGGGCCCGCGCCTACGTCACGGCGCTTGGCTACTACGGAAGGCGAGTGATGGGATCGTGGGGTTTGGTTTCAGCCCTCTCCCTTGGGGAGAGGGTGGACCGCGACGGCGCTTTCATCAGCCGGGGCGGGCCGGGTGAGGGGTTTCTCTTCGCGAGTACCACCCCATCTGAGTTTCCCTTCGGGAAATCGCAGACCCCAAACCCCAGGGGTCTGCGCCAGCCGGCCCGATGCGGCGCGAGCACTATTCCTTTTCGGATTTCAAAGTCAGCGTCTCCTCCGTGTAAGGCACAATCTCCACGGGCCCTTCGAGGCCGCACAGGTCGATGTTGGCCAGAATCCTGTGATATGTCCCCACGGCCCGGGCGTTGGCTTCGGTGTTGGTCAGACGAATCTTTAGGTGATTTTCGCCGGGCTTCGTGAATTCAGTGATGTCCAGCTTGTAGGGACTCCACACTAAGGTTCCCGCCTCCCGCCCGTTGACGTAGACCACCGCCACAGAGCTTACGCGGCCCAAGTCGAGGATGAGCTCTTTGCCGCGATAGGCTTCCGGCAGAGTAAACGTTTTCTCATAGATGGCCGTGCCTGAGAAGTTCGCGAGAGACGTCTTCGTCCATGACACGAGAGAAAGGGGTGTCGCGCCACTCACGTATTCCAGCGGTGAACTCAGGCGGTCGCCGGCACGCGCCACGATGACGAGTGTGTTCCTGCCCGCGCGGCGCAAGGGGCAGATATCGATGGGATCTCCGCCCTCGGGCTTGAGTTCGGTCCCATTCAAAAACATACGGTACGGACCTTCGAGCCTTGGCGGAACAACGGCCGTAACACCGGGCGGAACTTCGCTTCTGTACCAGCGCATTAGAGCGTGGATATTGGCGGCGCTCTGCACTTCAAAAGGCAGCATGCCCTGGATAATCCCGCGCAGCGTTTTGCCTTGCTCGTCCGCAACACGGAAAGTGAATCCGTAATATCCGCTCGCCTGCCCTCTGCCGAGGCCCACTTTCAGCAGCACTTCGTTCCAGCCCGCGCGCAGGTTGACCGGCATCTGGTCGGCCCAGTTGTCGTTCATCTCGTACCAGAAGGGATGGCGCAAGCGGGCGAAAACCTGCTGGTGATTCAGCCAAACCTTCAGGCAATTGTCCGCCGCCACGACGAACTTGGCCTGCTGGTCCTTGGGCGAGTAGAGGTAAGTGAGCGCGTAGCTCGTAATCCAGGATTGGCCCTCGGTGTCCAGCACGCGGTTGAACTGCACGATGTGGGCGGAATCGTCAAATGGCCCGCCTTCGGTTTGCATCCAGATGTTCCAGTGGCCCAAGGTAAGGAAAGGCTCGTCGCCGTAGTAGCGCTTCCATCCCACCGGATTGCCGTGCAGGCCTGAGTAGGTTTTCGCCAGATGGATTCCCGCATTCGCGGGAATGACAGGCTGGATTCCCGCATTCGCGGGAATGACAGGCTGGATTCCCGCTTGCGCGGGAATGACGGGTTGGATTCCCGCATTCGCGGGAATGACGGGCCGGACCCCCGCTTGCGCGGGATTGGCGGAGCCAGGCTCTGTTTCAGGCGGGTAAGCCGTTTCGAAGCCCGCGTCATCCGCATTGGGAAATGGGCCGATGACGTTCCAGTTGCGGATGGTGTTCTCGGCTTCGCTGAGCCAAAGCGAGGGCCATTGGGCGTCGTCAAACTCCGCATGGGCCCACCCGAGTTTTTCTCCTTCACCTTCCTCGGCGTCCTGGACTTTTGCATAGGGGACGCCGACCCGCTGCCGGCTCAGGGCGGAAGTCCCAATCGCCGCCGAGCGCGATGGGCTTCAGCTCTGAAATTGGCGCGCGGGCCTTGTAGGTGCGCCCATCGGCGCGCATGGTGACATCGAGGTCGTGCTGGGTTGCGGGCGCGGAAGCTCGCACCTCAATAGCGTCCGGCCGGCGCGAAACGACTGCCAGGCTTTCCGCGTTGGTGCTCACGAGTTCGGCTTGCTGGCCCGGCCCTTCGAGTGGATTGAACACCACGTAGTAAGCGTCCCAGGGTGCAAAATCCAGCCGCACCTCTGTGCCTTGCGGGCGGTTCACATAGAATAACGGCGAGCGCTTGCCGCTCAGGGCATCCCACTTCTCGGGGATGCCTGGCACGGAGAAGAGAACGTGGTTGGTTCGCGCGCGCGCCGAGTCATTGACCAGCCAGTAGTGGTTCTGACCTGACTTCTCGCGGTGTTCGAAGAAGAGGCTGGCAGATGACCCCGAAACCACGCGCACGTCTTTAGGGACGTCCGCATCGAGCAAGTCGATCAGGGTCTCAACGTCGTGAGAAACGAAGCAGGCGCGTCCGCCTCCGGTGCTTTGTTGCTCGGTGTAGGGAAGTGGCGTGCTGCTCGCTCCCGCGCCGAAGAGGCCGTCGATGCCCTTGGCAAGACCGGCGTCGTTGCCTCCCGCTTCAGGCGATGAGGTGGGGAGCATGCGAATACCGAGCACAGTGCCTCCGGCTTGATAAAACGCCTGAATCTTTTCAAGGGTCGCCCGGCTGAGCGTGCTGATGGGTGGCAGGACTATTGCCTTAAAACGCTGGGGGCCTATCACCAGTTCTTTGCCCTCGATTCGAGCCTGAGCCAGATAATCGTCGTCCGCGATGTTGTAATCCCACTGCCGGTCGGAGAGGCGCAGGATAAGCCGCGTGTAGTAGTCATTAATCGTGACGGTGAGGTTCTTCCACGCCGCAGGCGTGCCGATCTGGCCATAGGGCGTGCTGCCGGAGAACACCGGCTCAGAGTTTGCCCAGATCGAAAGGATGGGATAGTAGAGGAGCACGTTTGCAGCGTGGCGGCTTTCGGAATTCATGTAGCTGATCCGCCGTGTGTAGTCCGCGTAATAGTGGAAGTAAGGCCAATAGGGTTGGTGCAGCCAATCGGGAGGGTAGTTGGCGCGCGAGGCATCGTAGTTGACCGCGTGCGGCACGAAGAGGTTGATACCCCAGGCGCCAATGGCGTTAGTGGCCTTGCGCAGGCCCTCCATGTCCAGGTAGGAATCGGTTCCCTGCACGCCCTGGTTCTCGCACATGAAGCGCCGCCCCTCGAAGTCCGCGACGGATTGAGCGAGCTTGAAGTTGAGCGGCTGGCGGCCGAAGTCACCCAATGAATCCACGCCCACCGGATTGAGACCGCGTTCAACGGCAAATAGGCTGCCCTGGAGCGCGGCTGACCACTGAAGGGATTCTTCCCAGGCATGGCCGGTGCGGCCGATTCCGAGCTTCGCAGCTTGGTCCGTGATGCCATTCCAGAAGGAGGTTTGGTAGAACTGGGTCACTGTCGCGATGTAATCGCACCGGACCTTGATGGTGGAATCGCCGCCCTCATAAATCAGCAGCGGCAGTACCTTGTGAAGGTCGTACCCGGTGCGGTGTTCAAACGCGCCAAACAGGGCGGGCGTCCAGGCGATTCGATAGCCGTAGTCGCCTTCGTGGTCGGCGAAGGAGTAACGGATGGTACTGCCGAAGTAGGAGGGGAAGCGCCGGTGGAATTCTCCGTAGGCAAGATCGAAGAACAGGTTCATAGCGTGCGGATTCATTAAATCGACCACGCCCCCGTCAAAGCCCATGGAAGGTTCGAGGTAGAACATCACCACCACCCAGTCACCTGCGGGCGCCTGCCACTTGATTTGTCCTGATTCGGTTGCTGAAGCAAGCAACTGCAGGCTCTGGCCATCGATCCTGTTCTCGCCGAGCCACCGGGCCGCCACCGCACACTGAAGTTCGGGCGGCGCGGCCAGCGAAACCTCTTTTGGTCCCTTCACCACTTCCGCTTTGTAGCTCAGGCTCTTCATGCGGTATTCCGGCTTTCGCGCCAGGACCTCGCTTTGATGGTTACCTGCCATCCAGATGTTGCGGGCCTCGCCAGAGGGCCAATCGTATTCGTCAACGAAGTTGAACTCGAAGCCGCTGCGCTTCGACTGCTCGAGCCCCGCGCCGATCGCCTGCCACCACGCCTCGGAATGGTAGGGGGTGTCGAGACCGTCGCGGGCGTGAAGAAACGCTCCGTAGACGCGCTGGTCCACCATCTGGCGGATTTCTTCCTGAATCTTGGGGCCATCCATCTTGCCGTTCCAGAACCAGAACGGCATGGCGGAATATTCGCGCGGCGGGTCCGTGAAACCGGCGTAGAGTTGGCCGGCCTGCTCCTGCTGCGCGTGGATATGATTTGCGATGAGTAAAGACGAGAGCAGCACAACAATCAAAAATGAGCCAACGGCTCGAAACATGAAGATCCTCCTGACGAGTTGTAGGGGTAGCGCTTTCCCTACCCACGACGACGAACGACGGCACGATTGGGGACGGCAAGCCGTCCCTCTACGAGCGTCCGCTTACGGCCGCCTCACTTGCAGGCTTCGAAACCAGCATGGCCGCCGACAAACTAAGCAGCGGACCGGCGATGCTGAAAGCGCCTCTGCCCCATGTGCCGGGCTGCGCATCATAATAAGCGCTGAGCACAAGGGGGCAGAGTAGCGTGACACCACAAGCCACGACCCACGGACGGGCCAGGCGCTTCAGTTGCCACGCTCCCAGTGGCAGCAACCAGATGAAGTCGAACCAGGACTGGCGGTCGGCCAGCAGAATGAAAAAGCGGCGGATGTAGCCCGGTCCTCCACTGAGCGTCGCCGCGAATTGCCAGGGCCAGATGAGGTGACCCGCGAGCGAGGCTTGTAAGATCATTAGGGTTGCAAACTCTGCCGCCACCATCACTATCACCCACACGGCGCGCGAGAATCGAGCCACGTGGCGGCGGCTCGAAACCATCCACCAGGTCGAAGCAAGGATCACGGAATAGGGAACAAACGTTTCCTTGGCGAGGACGCCGAGCGCTCCCCAAAGTGGGAGAAGCCACCAACGCTCTTCGAACAATGCGCAGACGAGGAGCATCAGGAAGCAACCTTCCCCCGCGTCGATAAGTCCAGCAAGTCTGAGGTTCGGAACATCGAAGTTCAGCAAATAGAGCGCCGCAGCGAGCAACGCCACCGCCATGCTCCCTACCTGCCGTTGCGCGAGGCTTACCAGGAGAAGCGCAGTGGTGGCGACGAGCAGGGAGTTGGCCATGAGGAGTCCGAAGAACACTGGATTCCAAGTCCCCACCAGGCCGGCGGCCAGGCGGGCGAAAGGCCTGGCGAGAAACGGGACAAGGACTCTGAACTGCGTATGGCCAAGACCTGCATTCGGACCATGAGCGACCAGGTCGTAATAGGCAATCGAGTCCGTGATGCCGGCAGTTCGAGGATCGTAGCGGTTCAGCGTGGCATAACCCAGGCCAAAGCAAATCATAACGAAGAGCGCCCAGACGAGAATCCTGCGACCCGGCCCGACCGAACTCGAGGGGTCTTGCGCATTGGATCGCTGAGGTGGCGTTGTCATCGGATACAATCTCTTATTGGACCTAATCCGGGAGCTCCCCTCTCCGTGGCCAGGAAGCATATGCCACACGGAGCCTCTCTTCAAGTCTGGAGATGAAGAGATTTGACGTCATTGCTGGAGGTGAGGATAATCGCATGCGAATGCCTCACGCTGCATAGCGGCGAATCGTGCGGAGTCAATGACAAAGCTGGCTGTAGCCGTTCACAATCTGACCAAGACGTTTTCGGTTGGGAACGTCCTGCGCGCGCTTCAAAAGAACCCGCCAAAGAAAGGCGGCACCGAGGTTCTAAAGGGCGTCAACCTGGAGGTGCGCCAAGGCGAGGCGCTGGGAGTGCTGGGGCCGAACGGGGCGGGGAAGACTACGCTGCTCGAAATTCTCTCCACTTTGTTGCTTCCGACTGGCGGACAGGCCAGCGTGTGCGGATACGATGTGGTGAGAGAAGCCTGGCAAGTGAGGAAGACGCTCAGCTATTGTCCCTCCGCGTCGGACAACTTTTATCCGCGTCTGACGGGGGCGGCGAATCTGGAGTTCTACGCAGTGCTCAACAATCTCTCGCCGCAAGAAGCCCGGAGAAAGACGCAAGAGGCGCTGAACCTGGTGGAGCTTGACGCCAGCGGCGACGTGCCATTCCAGCGCTACTCGGAGGGAATGAAGCAGAGGCTGTCGCTGGCGAGAGCCCTGCTGACCAACCCTGAACGTACTGCTCCTCGATGAGCCGACTCGCAGCCTAGATCCCGTGCTGCAAGGCGAGATTCGGAAGTTCATACGGCAGCAGGTGGTCGCGAAGCTCGGCAAGACGGTCCTGCTGGTCACCCACAGCCTCCTCGAGGCCGAACAGGTGTGCGACCGCCTGGCCATCCTGCACCACGGGCAGATTGTGCGCATGGGAACGCCTGCGGAAATCAAACAGGCGGCCGGGGCCGTGGATTTGACGACCGCCTTCGAGCGCGCGGTGGGAGCCTCGCCATGCCCCTAGCCTGGAAGGCCTGGGCCTTCTTCAAGCGCGATCTTCGGACCGACCTCAGTTACAAACTCTCATTCGCATTTCAAATCGTCGACATCCTGGTAGGCATTGGATCCTTTTACTTCCTCGCGCAGATTTTGGGTCGAGCTGCTTACCGGGGCTACGAGCCCTTTCCCTTTATCCTGATCGGGATTGCGGTCAACGGCTACATGACGACTTGCCTGGTGTGCTTTGCGCAGGCCATCCGCGGCAATCAACCGCCGGGCACACTGAAGGCGGTCCTGGTGACTCCCACATCCCCAGTGGCGTTCGTGCTGTATTCTTCGCTTTATCCGTTTGTGCGCGCCGCTTTTGACGCTGCGCTCTACCTGCTAGCCGGAGTTTTGTTCGGGCTATCGCTCGGCCAGGTGAACATCCCGGCCGTGCTGCTGCTTTTTATTCTATCGGTCGCCGCCTTCAGCAGCATCGGGATTCTGTCTGCGACCTTCACGCTGATTTTCAAGCGCGGTGACCCATTTCTGTGGCTCTTCGGAGGCCTGTCGTGGCTGCTGGGAGGAGTCTTCTACCCGCTACAGGTGCTGCCGCGATTTCTTCAGTACGCCGGCCAGCTACTGCCCATCACGCAGGCTTTGGTCGGGATGCGTGGGGCGCTCCTGCACAATTCTTCCCTGGCACAACTGCTTCCCCAAATCGCCGTGCTGGTGATCTTCGCTCTGGCCGGTTTGCCGCTGAGCCTCCTGGCGTTTCATTGGGGCGTCCGATGGGCGAAGATTGCAGGCACGCTGAGCCACTTCTGAGTCGAAAAACGAGAATGGCCAGGTGTTGTGATACAGTTGCACCACCTGAGGAATATTGCTCGTGCAATTGCCCCCCGAAGATGAAATCTGTCTGCTGCTGGCTCGCGCCGAGCTCTCAGTCGAGGCGCGGGAGCGCGTGCTCGCGTTGCTGGAGGGCGGGCTGGACTGGCCGCGGGTTTTCGAACGCGCGCGGACTTTTGAAATATTCCCCCTGTTCTACGACGCCCTTCGGAAGCTCGGTTTTCATGGCGTTCCGGACCTTATCCGTGCGGAGTGGACGAAGACCTTCAACCTCAACGCGATTCGAAACGAGCTGCTCGCCAAGGAACTGGCCCGGATTCTCCAGTTGCTCGGTGACGCTCAAATACCGGTCATGCCGATCAAAGGCGTCGCGCTGGGGGAATCGCTCTACGGCGACCCCGCTCTCCGCCCCAGCGCCGACATCGATGTGCTGGTTCATCCCAGGCGTGCTATCGAGGCTTTCCACCTCCTCGCGTCCTCCGGCTATCAGCCTGAGCTAACCCATTCCCGCTTCCTCAAACTGGTCGTGCACTTCGGCAAAGACTGTATGCTGATGACGCGGCGGGGCAGCCTGTGTGACTACACCCTTGAGCTCCATTTCGGCCTCGTGTGGGGAGGGCCGCTGGAGCTCGAGATGCTCGGGGAGATCTGGTCGGAAGCTGTGCCGAAGACTTTCTTCGGAGCATCCGCCTTCGCCATGAGCGCCGAGTGGGAGTTTCTCTACCTCGCTGTGCATGCGACCCGTCACGGCGGGCCGTCCCTGAAGTGGCTCGTTGACCTTGATCGCATATCTCGCCGCGGCACGATCGACTGGAAGAAGGTGGACGAAAAGGCGAAGTGGCTGGGCTGGAATGGGGCAGTAAGGTTTAACCTCGCGACGTGCAACTCTCTATTCGAGACGCCCATCGACTCTGCGCTCGGGATGACTGCATCTCGTGTTGATTCAGCCCTGCGCCCCGCCGATTTCCCAAGCGTCTCCGAAATTCTCTTTTCACTACGGCTACTCAAAACCCCTTCACGCAGGCTGCGCTACCTCGCCATTCACCTTTTCGTCCCGACGCTCGCTGATTACGAATTCCTTCCTCTGCCCGATTCGCTCTTTTTCCTTTATTACGCATTGCGGCCTTTGCGCGTCGCGGCCGAGACCTCAGGGTGGTTCATCGGGGCCGGGGTGAAGAGGATCCGGCGGGTGCTCCGCCAAGCCGGGCGAAAGGCTGAATGATTAGGGCGGATACCCAAGGCGGTACTTCCCCGAACCTCGAGCGACGACCCCCCTCAACCCCAAGCGTGCATAGGCGCTAGCATAGTCTCGATCGCGTTCCGGAGCCCGCCGGAGCGGGCGCAAGAATGTGGCCCACGGCGACAGCCGTAGGGAAAAGGCGGGGCCGATGTTCCTGAAAAAGCCCCGTGAGGGGCGACAGAGCATTCTTGATAGCCGTAAATCTTCTGTCGCCACTACGTGGCTCAGCGTGCTCTCTCGGTGCCGTCATCCCACGGCTAGCGCCGTGGGCCACATTCTTGCGCCGCTGATGCGGCTTGGCGTGGGGCGACGGTGTTATTCCAGCGTCTATGCCCCCTTGGGGGAGAGGGTCACACATCGCACGGTACGGAGTTCGTTGGATGATGCGAATGCGCTACGCGCTTTACACCGTCACTCCGGCGATTTGCACAAGGGAGGCATTAGCGCGTGAGGCGGCTTTGCGAAGCATGTTAGCGGATGGAATCCCGGTGCGGGCGAAAGACTTCTCGCAATCGAGCGAAGACGGGCCGCGCATGTTGCCTTCCATGTAGGCAAGGCCTGGGCAGCGCGTGCAGGAACCCACGTGTGAGCACGTGGAGCATACGGGCAGGTCGCGGGCGCGAATGGAGCGCACGTCGTTCATTTGCGGAGAGGACCGCCAGATGTCCAGAAACTTTTGCTTGCGGAGGTTACCCGTGGGGAGGGGGAACTGTACGCACGGGAAGACATCCCCGTAGGGCGAAATGTAGCAGAACGTATGGCTGGCGCTGCACGGGAGTTCGTCCATCACTTCGTTGTCCACGGCCGGGGGAGGCGCGCAAAACTCGTCCACGTCACCGACGATCCCCGGAGTGCGGAATACCTGCCGCAACTCTTCACTGCCGATTCTCATGCCAAGGATGGAGCGGTCCCCGTCCATCTTTGGGGTGATCGTCGGGTCCATCGTCCATTGAGCGCCCAGTTCCTCGGCCAGCGCCTGAACACCCGCATAGTCGGCGAGGTTCTGCCGCATAAGCACATTGGAGATAATCACCTTGAGCCCGCGGGCCTGAAGGAAACGGATGCCCGCAATGGATCGCTCTAGCGAGCCCGGCAGCTTGGTGATGGCGTCGTGTACCTCCGGACGGTGCGAATAGATGCTGACCTGGACTGAATTCACAGCCAAGTCCTGCATGCGGTCCGCCTCTTTTTCGCCGATCATGAGGGCATTGGTCTTGATCTTCACGCAGAACTCGAGGGAGTGAGCGCATGCAAGGATTTCGAAGAAATCCATGCGCATCAGGACTTCCCCACCGCTCAGGGTGAGGAACAGTGTGCCGGCGTCAGCCAACTGCCGCAGCACATCACGCATCTCGGCAGTGGTCATTTCGCCATGATCGTCGTGATCGAGGTAGCAGTGGACGCAGCGCCCTTCGCAGCGGTAGGTGACATCAAGCTGGGCTCCCAGAGGCACGCCTAATGCGACTGCCCGGCGGTTCATTTCCTCCATCAGACTGCCCATAAAGTCCTCAAGTGGCTAACGTCCTGAGCTACATGCCGCCGCCCCTGACGGGGCCGGGACCACGGTTAACTTAGTCAACGAATTTATGTACGAGGACACTAACGACTGCTTTCAGCCGGCTGCTTATGGTTCTCAATTGGAAGATCGGAAAGTATCAAAATTCCGTGGGCGGCCAGTTCCCGGACGAAGCTTTCGGCATCCTTCAGGGCTTCCTCCGGCACAACCTCGAATTTCGCGCAGACTTTTTCCTTGACGATATCTTCGAGCGGGGTGCGGCCGTCGGCTGCCTGCCAAATCGCCAGCCCAACATCGTTCAGGCTGAAGAGGGTCGAATCGCGGGCAGACATGATGATCATCTCGTCACCGAGTTGACGAGCAGCGATTTCGCTACTCCTCGAAACGTAAAGCGGGCTCATATGCGGTAGACCCGAAAATCGAAACTGAAATACTGAAACGCTATACTCGGGACCAGGTACTAACCAGTTCGCTTGTCTGATACCTGGAACCCCCTCGACCACCCGAGTTTAATAGTTATACACCTTATCGGCTGCTTACATGCCTTTATTCAATCAAGTCCCATACACGAGGGTGCGGAGCAAACACCAGCCGGCACACGGGGACGCGACTCACAAAATCGAACGCCGACTGGGATACCAGCCGCACCAACTCCTCGTCCTGGGCGAAAAAAAGGATGTTGTGGAGCAGTGCCCGCGCCGCCTCAGCCTGGCTGATCGCCTCAAACCTGTTCTCCGGTCCCTGAGCCAGCAGGTAGAGGGCAGCGATGGGCGCCCGCAAGTTCTCTCCAATCCGCGCCAGTTCCCCGGCAAACGGAGTCCCAAAAGCGAGGTAAGCAGGCGCCTGGTGCCGGGTGTGAGGTCTCGGGTCGGAAGCGAGGGCCAAGTGCAGGTTGTTAGTCTCCATGGAAGGTGTGGAAGTTGAGGGGACTTCGTTCCGCCTTCCGCTTTCTGCCTTCTGCCTTCCCTCTTCTTTCTCCTGACTTCTGGCTCCCGGCTCCTGACTCCATGCCTCACGCACGTACGAAATCTCGTCCGTCAGCAGCACCACATCCGGCGGAGCCAGGCGGGAGATGGTGGTCTTTCCTGCGCCTGAAACGCCCGAGAACAAGAAGGCCCGGCCATTGCGTATGGCGCTGGCGGCATGCACCAGGAATCCACCTTGGCGCGCCAGCAGCAGCGTATGAAGGATGCGTAATACGGCGTCGATGGAATAAGGATTAAGGCTCTGGCGCACCTGGCCGCGGCGGCGCTCCGGTTCCCACTGGGCGCGAAAATCCCCTCGCTCCAGCACCCAACGCCCGCGCTCCACGCGTACGTGTGCCTCTTCGGCGTCCGTGACATGCCCGGGCGGGATCAGCTCGACCTCGAGTTCGAAACTGGAAGTCAAGTTCCCCGGTTTGACGCGACGTCCCTTTGAACTGCACCCTACTACAAACTGACCGTAGCGGTCTTCAAGAAGCTTTGCAAAGTCAGCGCTATCGGTATGAACCAGGATGGGCATTTCACCGATTTCTATGCAGATGGAATAGTCCGTCGTTTTTGACTGGTTCATGAGCATGCTCTGACTTTTTTACAATTGCCGATGCCAACGCAGTGCGCGCTGAAGTGCGGGCGGGACCACGCGCTACAGCCGATTGCGAAGGCGCACCGCCAGCCTGGTGAAGAGCTCCGATCGAGACAAGACCCAGGATGCCACCCGGTCGCCGAGAGTGAGGCGGGGGTCCATGCGGCGCCCGCGGCGCACAATCGCCGTGACACGTCCCAGCAGTTCTTCAGGCGAAACAGGCGCATCGGTTACGCTCAAACGATCGCCGCGAGTAATGAGCAGCGGGCGCTCCGGCCTGCCTGCCTTCTCGATGACGCGGTGCGCAGCGAGTCCGCCATTGCGCGCATAGAGCACTACTTCGCCTGGTGAAATCGCAGCCACGCTTTCGCGGCGCACTTCGAGGATATCGCCGGGCCATATCGAGGACAGCATGCTGGTGCCGGTGACCGCCAGCTTGGCTTGGCCGGAAGACCGCAGGACCTCGAGGAAGAGCTCCTGGATTGCGGCTGTGCGTTGGCCGTCGTCCGTAGTCATTCGCCACCGGTCGTGAGGGTCCGTCCGCCGCGCCGGACGCTTCTCACCATCGCAGAGTAACACACTGGAAGTGACGGGTTAAAAGGCTTTTTCGAGCGCGGCACAACTGCCCGCCATGGCAGCGCCGCCTGACCGCAGGGACTCTCCCAGGCGCGGACTGGGATGCCGGCAAAGGTGCAACCGCTCGAGGATGACGGACCGGCTTCATTCGCGAGTGAAGAGGATGAGTTGTCGATGATTCCACTGCGGGTGTAACCGAAGAATCTCCCGGGGCTTGCACACGGGAGGCTTGCCCCTGCTGGGTGGGGTCCAGCTAGCTTGGGGAGGAGCGGAAGGCTCCTGTAAGGCAACGAAGACTCAGCCAAACATCCGTCGCGCGGCCCCTCGATCTCTCTGGAATTGTGACCCTGCGTTGGTATCCGGCTTAGGTTCGCCGATCACCAAGCGCCCGTGCTCATCACCCCACTGGCTGGCTCTTGCCCTTTGAGTCTGCACACGATCACGCGCCGGGCCAGCGAAAAGCTACGAGGACTTTCGATTGAAGTGACACGCCCCCTGTGTGGACTGCACTTTGCCACAGGTCAGCGCCTGCACCTCGAATACTCGTTCGTAGCGCGCCACGGGCTTGTGGTAAGGCTTCTTCGGGGTCTGCTTGGGGTCTTCCTCTGCCTGAATCTGGCTTGTTTGTCGTGGCTGAGTCATTTAATCCCTCTATACCGCTCAATTCGAATGGGACTGCGGCGTTAGTATAGCGCAGTTCCATACTTTCTTATCGACTGTCTTTGCCTGTTTCCTTAATGGTAATCACTCTACTACACCCACGTCACTTCAACCCGGATTGGGTCAACTTGATTGCGCAATAAGCGGAAGAGGCGCCGCAAACGCTGGCGCATGCCTCAAGCGCAAAGGTGCTGGATCTAACAGCGAGAAGATCTCCATTATTGGACCCAACAAAAATATCGCCGCTAGTATAGTCGAGCACACGGCCTGTCAGCGAGGACGTTACTTCAATCGTCAAATTAAGTAGTTATAATCACTAATGCTAATGTTACCGAATATCAAGTGTGAGTTGGGTAATTGTCAATATCACATTCGCGATCACACTTGGCCAAACGACCATCAGTAGTCGGTCATCGAGTCGGAGTCCTGAGTCGCCTCGGGGGGACGTGTCGTTGTGGCAATACCCGCCAGGACCGCGAACCACGCCGCGTTGGCAGGGATATGCAGATTGAAATCCGCCAGGCTGTGCACCAGCAAGCCGCAGCAACCGATAGCGGCGCCCAGACGTACCCAGGCAGCTTGAGATCGAACCCGTTGTCAACTATCCCGGAAAGCCAGGAGCAGGAAAAGCCCCAATGAGGAGAGAATCAGCAGGGCGCCCACCAGTCCGGTCTCTGCGGCGGCTTCGGCATAATCGTTGTGGGCGTGATCGATCCACATATCGGTGGTAAGGCTCTGGTAGGGAGGATAAGCGGTCTCGAAATCTCCCAAGCCCACGCCCAGCAGGGGATGGTCCGCCCACATGTGAAGAGCATCCGCCGCCATAAGTTTGCGGTCGCCGGCCCAGTCCTTCCAGGTCGTATT
Source organism: uncultured Acidobacteriota bacterium (assembly GCA_963770415.1). GTDB lineage: Bacteria > Acidobacteriota > Terriglobia > UBA7540 > UBA7540 > CAVROP01. The sequence goes on along the minus strand of CAVYPU010000051.1, from coordinate 66,465 downwards.
GACGTAGGCTACCGAACCCAGCTTCCTGCCCACCCATCCCGGATCGACATAGGCGAACAGTGCCACACCCGCTACCAGCGCAAAGGCTGCAGCCGTAGCCAGCCGGCGGCTTTGCCCGGAGTGCGCGCTCCCGCGGCCGATAAGGGACGCGGCAATGACGATCTCCACGGCCAGCGCCACCAGTCCGCCCCGTGAACCCGAGAGGAGCAGGGAGGCAATCGCCAGCGCCACCGCAGAAATGCGCCACACCGAAGCTTCGATCGAGAACCCGCCGTGGCGGCCCGCGATGTAGAGGATAGCCACCGGAAGGAGCATTTCCATCAACCCGGCGAAGTGGTCGCGGTTGACGTAGGGGCCGTAGAGCGCGCCCAGGGGCGTATCGACGACGCCGTAGATCCGGTGCACGCCGGCGGCGGACTGGAGAATTGCGAACAAGCCCAGGCTACCGGCAAAAAACAGCACCACTTGGCCGAAGACGCGCAACGCCCGGGTGGCGGCGGCGCCGAAAAGCTGCACGGCAAGGAAGAAGAACGTCAAATCCGTAAACAGGAAGAGCAGCGCCTGGCGGGTTTCCGAGATATCCAGGGCGAGCCGGGCCGCATACTGAAATACTCCCAGCAAGAGAACAGCCCCAAGGGGATATAAAGCGGCGACCAAACGAGTTTCACCACCCTCTGCTGAACGCATCCCGCCGCCCACAGGAACAGTCCCAGGCCGGCCGCAACGCCCAGGGCGGCCCAGGCCCAGGGGAGCACGGCGCCAAAAGCCAGCGGGGAGCCGAAAAGCACAACCACAAGCAGGATGCGAGCCAGCGAAAAAGCCAGGGGCTCGGCTTGGGGAAGATAAGCGGTTTGTGGCTCCCAATTGGCGAGGGTGTGATCCCCCTCTTGCCACGCTCGGTTTGTGCGGCTCGCAGGCATGGTGGTTTGATGTTATGCGATGTCCTGGAGCATCCAGTGGTGCTTTACGAACTCTGACAACATTCCGGGACCTTTCCAGTTACGAATCCAGTAAGAGCCTCACTTGGCCGGTTCGGCGTACAGCGAAACCGCATCGAGCCAGAACGTCCCGGAGATTTCAGTCGGAAAGACCCGGCTGCGAGGCCGCCACACCGAAAGCCGTACGGCTCGGGTTTGCGGTCCCGTCGAAAAAGCAAGACGCACGGGATGCCAAGGCGTTGTACCCACGGTAGTTTCGCTAACCGCCGCCGGGATGCCGCCCGGCCGAGTATCGGTCAATCGCAAGCAAGGTCCGGAGTCGGAAGTGATGTCTTGCGAACGGACGAATGCATCGAGCGAATAGGCATGGTTGGCTTGGACCGCCACGATCTGGTAGACGGCTTCGTACTCATCATTACGGCTGACGGTAAAGTCCATACGCAGGCAATGAGAGCCCCGGTAAGCTCCGGGAGCGGCGAAGTCAACGGCGAGAAATGTCGCGGGGACGGACCTCCAGTCAAAACCCGCGTTGAGCGGCGCCTCTTCGAAATCGCCATTGAAAATCAGATTGCTTTTCTGGTTCGCCATTCCACCGGGTTCATTGGCCGGCGTGGGGGAAGGCGCCGGACTCGATTCAGACGATTTGACGACTCCCAATCCCTTGAGGTCGTGCCAGACAATCACCGCCTCGTCCATTCTGCCCAAGTCGATCAGACGCTCGAGATAAGGGGCGACGGAAGTGAAAGGGAAGGGACGAGAATCCGCGGCCAGGAGTTTCCAAATCTGGAAGGCGGAGTCAAGATCGCCTTGATCGCTTAAGAAATCGGCGAATTCGACGCGGAGCCTGGGATCACGATTATCCGCCAATATCTCTTTATAAATTGTCTCGGGTTTCTGCAGGCTTTGTAGAGATCCCCAAGTGGTATCGGCATACCTGGGGTCAAGTTCGAGCAATCGGCGGAATTCCTGCACAGCGAAATCGAGCCGGTTGGCGCGCAGATAGGAATCTGCCATCAGCCAATGGTAAGACGGCGCCATGGGGCAAAGCCGCACCAGATGCTCGGCGGCTTGATCAACGCACCGCGTATCATCACTGGATTGGCAGGCAAGCTCAAGGTCGGACCAGTAAAGACGACTGGCAGGGTTGAGTTCGGTGGCACGGCGCAAGTGAACGAGACTTTCGGCCGGATCGGTGGTCTTGTAGGCTTGTCCCAGCCGGTCCTGAAGCTTAGGATCGGCTGCGTCCAAGGCCAAAAGCCGCCGGCCCAGCTTCGGGGTCTCGAAGGAGGAAACGAACCCCAACAAAAGAGCCTCGGCGGCCACAAACAGGCTTGCGCAACCTACCAAGAGCACGAAGAAGACGGCGCGGGAATTCGTCCGGAGCGAGATATCGCCCCGGACTACCCCAAACTGCGGCCGGATCATGTCTCCCCGCAGCCAGCTCCGGTTCCACTTTCTCGGAGCGGCGCATGCATCCAATGTGAACCAGACCGACTAAACGGCGATGCAGGGGGCGCTTGTGGATGGCCTCGTGCGCACGCACCTGCCCGAGCAGCAGAAATGCCCCTCCGGGCAACACGCTCCACCGCAGCAGATGGCGCGGGGGTTGCAGCACGTGCCACTGCAGCAAGCCCGGGCTTCCGGGCAGCATGTTCTGTCGCCGCAGCAATGGGATCTCTCGCCGCAGCACCCGAAGCCGCAACAGGTCTGCGAGTGCGAGCAGCAGTGGTTTGTACAGCAGTGTTGTGACGAATTTCGGCAAAGCATGGTGCCGCAGCAGGTATTGAGGTCCCGAACGCCGATGCCATAGCAGGTCCCGCCGCAACAAAACTCATGCTCAGTGCAGCAATTGAAACCGCACCGGGTCGTATTCCTGGGGCAACCTTCCCGCTCTTGGGCGCGGGCCCTCCCCAAGCTGAAGAAGGTTAGAATGCCCCCACCCACTACTCCGCTGACCATACGCAAAGCTCGGCGACGTGGGATCGGGCTGGCGATAATTCGCGATATGTCATCAATCATTTTAATCTCCCTTCTTGACTGCCCCGACTGTCATGCAACAGAGCTAATATGGCGTCTTTCCCGACTGCCGGATCCCTTATGATTACACCGTCTTCCCCAATCAGAAAAGCTGCCGGAGTAGCGAGAGTCCCGTATTCTTTTGAGACCTTCCACTTCTTGTCCTGAAGCAGCACCGGAAACTCGAAACCATGCTTCTCCGCCTTGCGCTGGTTCTCCTCCGCCAAACCACGCCCAACCATTAACACGCTCAAGCCATCGTTCAGGTGTTCCCGATGCACGCGAACCAGATCAGGGCTGAGTTCATCGCAGGGCCCGCATTGGGGATCACTGAAGAACAAGAGCACGCGCCGGCCCCGGTATTGATTCAGCGAAATCGCGTGGCCCGCCAGATCGGGCAACTGAAAGTCCGGTGCGGGAGTTCCGGCCTTCAGGCCGCTTCCCGCAACCCCTGAAAGGACCATCCAACGGTTAAGTATGTCGGCGCGCCGTTCGCACCCCGCGCAGGGCCGGATGCCGAAGGCAGAGGTGAAGCGCTTAATAAGGTCCCCCAATCCGATCTCGTTTTTCAGCAAAAATCCGGGGAGGCGCATGCGGTGAGGCGTGGATGCCTCGGGCCCGGAAGGCGCGACGGATTGCGGCCCCAATTCGGAAGCGTCCTGCGCGGCCGGCGCAACACCTGCTTCGGGGCCCGCAAGATCCAGGAGCAGGGCCAGCACGCGATCCGCTCCCCGCGCCACAGGCGCTGCCACGCGCGCTTCTTCGTCCAAAAGATAGGCTACAGGAGTTCCCTCGTTCTCAAAGCCTCCCGGCCCCTCCTGATCCTTGAGCAGCAAAATAGGGTATTTAAGGCCGTGCTCGGCCGCGCCCGCCCGGTTCGCCGGGGCTTCACCGTGGGCCAGAAGCAGCAACTGAATGTTCTGCCTCTCGAAAACGGGTTCCAAGCGGGCCAGTTCCGGAGCGAGCGAATCGCAGAAGCCGCACTCGAAATTCCAATGCACCAGCAGAACCCGACGGCCACGAAAGTCCGCGAGGGTTACAGGCTTTTCTTCGAGGCCGGGGAGGCTGAAAGCGGGGAACTCGCTCTCGAGCGGCAGTCCCGGCGGTTCATCATGCGGGCCATGATCGTGCGCACCTGCTGCCGCCTGCACGTGGTTGCGCTCGAGTTCGTCAAGACGCAGAAGTATTCGGCCTTGCTGCTTGACGATCTGATAAAAGCCAATCCAAAGGCTGACAAGGATCAGCAAGAGGAGTAATACAGTTATCATAACAACTTCTGTTCCCCAGTTGGATCTGCCCTTTAAACTGCCAGAAGGAGAACTGCTTTCTCCCGGCGCTAAAGACTACCTTGGGACCAACACCCACATAGATATTCCAGGGGCACGTTCTTGCGTGGTCTGTCTTACGCTGCAAACCTGGCCAGTCCGACACCTGACCCCAGGCTACATCAGCCTATGGGAAACGGCTACCCTCCGTACGGGGAAGTCAGACACGCTCCCCGGCCCGATCGATTGAGTTTGGGCGGAGCATCAAGTGACTGCTGAACAACCAAGCTTCGACTTTTCGACCGAACACTTCCCGCACGCCCAGCTTCAGACGTTAGATAAGCATCCTTTGGTGATGCCTGTCAAGAGATTTTTCTAGCCCGTTATTTCGACTGTTACAATTAATCAACAATTCAAGGGTGGATACCTATACACTGGATATAGTTTGGTAAAGTTGGATTTGTGGATACTGTTGGATTTTTGGGCACTTGACATACTGTCATAATCGTGGTACGCTTAAGTGACTTTGACCAGATAGCGGTAAGTGAAGCGACAGAAAAAGAGAGTCCTGCTTTCCTGCCGAAGATGACTGAGCGGCCCAGCTCGCGTCTCGGCGCAGATTGCTTTGCCGGCTGGTGACGGGCGCGTGGGGTGTCCCGGTACTCTGGCAGAAGAGAAACCACGATGACCCGCTTCATGGGCAAGGAAAGCAGCGCGCACACAATACCCTTTCTGGCTGTTGAATCCCTCAGGTGGCTGCTGCAAAGTCAACAAAGTTTCTCATACGATTGCGCGCGCGATGTGGCGCGCCTGTGCATATGTAGCGGGCGCCACTGTTTTCGAGGCGGAGTCAAGAGAAGGCTGTGGACCTCCACGGCTGGACGGTCCAGCGCACCGGCATCTTTTACAACATTAATTATGTGCAGTTAAGTTATACTTCCGGCTTGAGCCACAGGCCTGCTTGAACTTCGGATTGGGAGCGGACTACGCGCCGCCACCGGATTTCGTCCTTTGGGATGTTGCCAACGCGGAATGGCGGTTGAGGCTTTGACTTTCAGGCGGCCTTGGCGGCTTGCGGAGCTTGGACATTGAGTCGGTTCGAATGAAAGAGCGAAGAACCAGTTCATTAGGGGAGTCGCGTCAGAATTCCATGCGGTCACAATGGCCGTGTGAACGCGCTTGAGTATGTGTGGGACGCCTGCGCGTGTGGTTTCGAGCTGGGTACCATTACAATTGTACCCTTGTCGCCTCGCCGGTTCAGATCATAAGCTCTTGGTGATAAGGGCGGTGGCCATTGAAAATTGCAGGTCTGAGCAGGGGTTCTGCTGTGAGTCACAGGGCGGAGCTTTGCACGGCAAGCGTTCTGCCGGCATTGCTTGCGACGCCGGCGGGGGAAGAGGCCAAACCTCACATTCGCATTGACCTGAACCGGCGATCGATAACTTGAGCCGAAAGTGAAGGCTGTGGAATCTCAATCTTCAGGATTCGGGGTTCTCGGCAGTTGAAGGACGCGCTGCAGTTCAGTGAAAAGGAGTGACAAGCATGGCATTGGGAGATAGAGGTTTGCGGTCACGGGTCAGCGCCGGAAAGGGCGCCGGCGGCGGGGCAGCGGCGTGTTTGCGTTTGAGCGTGCTGGGTTCACTGATGGTAGCCCCCGCGGGGCTTTTCTGGTCGCCCGGCGTTTTACCCGCAGCATCGGAAGGCCAAAATGTGGGTGCCAAGTCCGCCCCTAATGGCGGTCCTAACCTGGACGCTCTCAAGGAACAGGAGACGCGAATTTCGCCTGACGACCTGTTGTTTATTCAGGTCTTCGATGTCGACCAGATGACGCGTGAATACCGAGTGAGCGGAACGGGAACCGTGGATTTTCCTCTGATTAGCGAACCCATTTCGGTAGCAGGCATGAGTCCCGAGCAGGCGGCACAGAACATAGCGAAGAAATGCATAGAAGCGGGCGTCCTCACCCATCCGCAAATTTCGGTGACCGTGCGCGAGTCGCGGGTGCACTCGGTGGCCATATCGGGCGCCGTAAAGAGTCCGCAGATAGTCCCGGTTTTTGGTCACATCAGGCTTTTGGATCTTATTGCGCAAGGCGGCGGAGTGGCGGACGACGCCGGCTACTGGTTACTATTAGTCGTGGCGAAGTCTCCCAGCGCGTGATGTCCACAGGGAATAGCAAGTCGAGTACCGTTCCTCCCACCGAGACGATCAATATCCAGCGGCTTCAGCAGACCGGCGACCAGAGCTTGAATGTCGATATCTACCCAGGCGACCACGTGACGGTTCAGCGGGCCGGAATTGTCTTCGTACTAGGCGCTGTAAACAGGGCGGGGGGCTACACGCTCAGCGAGGCGCGGCAGGACATGACCGTTCTGAAAGCGGTAGCTCTCGCCGGGGATCTCAAGTCCACCGCCAAGTCAAAGAACACGATAATCCTCCGTCCTAATCCCTCCGCTCCCAAAGGCCGCGAAGAAATTCCCATCGACCTGAAGGCCATGTTGAGGGGTCACATTGCCGACCGGCCCCTGCTCAGCAACGACATTCTGTTTGTGCCCGACAGCACCTTGCTGAAGGCGTTTCACAGGGGCGCCGACATCGGTGGAATGGCTGCGGCGTACGCGGCCGTCTACTCGGTTGCACCCTGACCCTGCTTTTGTGCGTCTAGCGCGATGTACCGATCGCACTTGCCTGCAGACCCGATGTTAGGTTGTCCTCGATACCGATTTAGTCTCACCCCCGGGCTTTTAACTGACGCATAGGATGACTGCAACGAGACTTTAGACGACTTTGGAAAAGGTGGTTTCAAGATATGGCTGAACACGAAGAATTGGTTCCCTCCTCAGGCCGCCCGCCCGCCGGAAGGCTCAAGCGCCGGGTGGATCCCGTCCTCGAGTCAGGGCCGGAGGGCTCGGAAGGTTATTCCTATATCCGCGCCTACTGGCTGATTTTGTTGAAGCGTCGCTGGACGGTGTTGACCGTTGTGTTCGTGTTGGCAGCGCTGGTGGCCATCGTTTCCGTCAGGACCCAGCCGGTTTACGAGGCCACGGCGCGGGTCGAAGTCGAGTCCGACACGCCGCAAATCCAGTCCCTCAACGATCTCTACCGGGGTGAGCCCGGCTTTTCTGACGAGACTTTCCTGCAGACTCAAGTCAATGTGCTGAAAAGCGAAAACCTGGCTTGGCGCACGATTCAGCAACTGGGGCTGGCGCAGAATGCGGAATTCGCCCCGGCGGGGGGAGCGGGAGACAATCGTGGGTCGTCGGCCCCTATCAGCGCGGCGCAGAACGAATTGATCCAGGCTTTTCGAGGGCACCTCCGCGTGCAATTGATGCGCGACAGCCGCATGATCGAAGTTACTTTTGACAGCACCGATCCGCAGCTCGCAGCGCGCGAGGCCAACACCCTGGTGAACAACTACACCGAATACAACTTTCACCAGAAATATGACGCCACCCGGCAGGCCTCAGGATTCATGGAGCAGCAACTCGACGAGCTTAAGGCCAAGGTGGAGAAGTCGCAGCAAGCCATGGTCGATTACGAGCGCAAGAACTTGATCGTCGATATCGGCGACAAACAATCAGTCGTAGAGCAAAGGCTGACGGCGTTGAGCACCGACTTGACCAACGCCCAGAACGAGCGCATGCAAAAGCAATCGCTTTACGAACTGGTGACTTCCAACAACGAACCGGAGGCGACCCTGGCAACCCAGGATAGCTTGTTGCAAAGCCTGGACGAAAAATATGCCACCCTGAGGGAAGATTACGTTGACGGTGTTGGGCAGTACGGACCCAATTTCCCCAAAGTCAAGAGGCTCCAGGACCAATTGAACGAAGTCCAGACCTTGATGGTGCGCCAGCGCAAGCGGCTGATCACGCGGATCCGCGAGGACTACATGGCGGCGTTGGGCCGGGAAAGGCTTTTGGCTGCGGCAGTGTCCCACGAGAAGGAAGAAGTGGGCAAGCTCAATCAACTTTCCATCGAGCGCAACCTTCTGAAGCGCGAGTTCGAGACCAACCAGCAGCTCTATGCCAGCCTGCTCCAGCACTTGAAAGACGCCACGATTTCGGCGGGCTTGCGGGCGACCAATATCCATCGTGGTCGATTCGGCGCTGGTCCCCACCTCTCCGGTGCGGCCGCGCGTGATGTATAACATCGCGCATCAGTCTTCTGGTGGGCCTGGTTCTGGGCTTATCGCTCGCCATCATGAGGAGAGCCTGGACACTTCCGTCAAGAGCGCTGAGGACCTGGAGCGGGTCTTGGGCGCTCCCGACCCTGGCTGTGATTCCGCTGGCGCGGTCCTCCTGGCTGAAGATGGTTGGTGACAGGGCGCAAACGCAGAATCATGCTGTGGAATCTATCGTCTTGAGGCAGCCCACCTCGTCGCTGGCGGAGTCTTACCACACTCTGCGCACCGCGATTCTGCTCTCCACGGCTCCGCGTCCTCCACAGGCGCTGCTGGTGACCAGCGCTCAGCCCGGCGAGGGCAAGACCTGCACGTCGCTCAACCTGGCCATGGGGCTGGCTCAGCGCGGAGTGCCCGTGGTGCTGGTGGACGCGGACATGCGCCGCCCCGGCATTTCGCGCGCCCTGGCCTTTCCGCAGAACGGCGCGGGCCTCTCCAGCGTTCTTTCCGGAGCGCATACCCTGGATGAGAGCCTGCGCCAGTTTGAGGCCGTGCCCAATCTCTGGGTGCTCCCGGCCGGCCCGCAGGCGCCCAACCCGGCGGACCTGCTCTCCTCGCCCACGATGCAGAAAGTCCTGGAGGATCTGCGCGGCCGTTTCGAGCATGTCGTGCTCGATTCCGCCCCTCTGCTGCTGGTGACCGATGCCACCATCCTCTCCGGCATGGTCGACGGTGTGGTGCTGGTGGTGGAAAGCGGCGTCATGGCACGCCGCGGCCTGTTGCGCGCCCACAAGATTCTGGAAAGCAGCGGGGGCAGGATTCTGGGCTGGTCCTCAATAAGTGGGATGCACGAAGCGAAGGCTACTACGCCTACTACGGTTCGTACTATCGCGGCTACTACCGCTCGTATTATGACAGCTATCAACGCGAAGGGGGAGCTTCGAAGTCATAAGAACTCAGCAGCCGGAATCAAGAAGCAAAAAACCATAAGCCCACATGCCCCGGAAGCCACTAGCCACAGATGCGGGGATGATATTTCCGTGATAGGTCGTTCTCCCCGAGTCGAGGGCGGGCGGTAGCTGGCGAGGGCAGCGATGTTAGGGACAAATTGTCCGCAACCAAGCCAGTAGGTTGCTGAAATGTTGAGCCCTTCCAGAGGTTCGTTTCTCCAGGAGCGCGACACGAATAGGGGCATTCGAGTTACTGCGATCAACGTTGGCTGCGGGCTGAACGTCTGCCAGTTGCCGGGCTGGGAGAATATCGATAACTCGCCCACCGCAAGACTCTCCAAGCATCCCCTTATCAAAAATCTGCTTGTCCAAGCCCGCCTTATTCCTAAAAGCGCGGCTTCCGTTCCCTGGCCTCAGTGCGTGCGCGTCCTTGACGCAACGAAAGGCCTGCCCTACCCGAACTCTTCGCTGCGCTATATTTACACCTCACATTTTTTCGAGCACTTGCCGCCGGGCACGGCCAAGCGCTTCCTTGGCGAGTGCCACAGGGTGCTCGGGGCGGGAGGCATTCTGCGTGTCGTGGTGCCCGACCTGCGGTTCCTCTGCGAGGAGTACATGAAAGGCGCCGCCGGGCCCCCAAATGGAAAACTCGCCGCCGACAGATTCATTGAAAGTACGGCGTTACGTTCGTCGGCGCACGAGGCCGGCGGGTGGCTCTCGATTCTCCGCCGCGCTTGGGGCCGCGACGGACACGCGTGGATGTACGATGCGCCATCGCTATCTGCCAGGCTGAAGGACGCAGGCTTCTCGATCGTCACGCGCCGCGGCTTCAAGGAAAGCCAGATTCCGGAAATCGAGTCGCTCGATATCCCCGCTCGCGCCTCCGAGAGTCTTTACGTCGAAGGCCTGAAGTAGAGGCGCAGGGCAGGGTAGCGCCTCAGACCTCCCTTTCTGAGGTCTGTGGTTTTTTCTTCAAATGAGTCAACTTACCGCGAACACCATCGAGACGACGCCTTCCGGCACGGCGCAGTTGCCCACGCCGCTCGCGGATATTCCCGTCATTGACATCACCCCTCCCAGGGGTTGGTTCGACATCGGCCTGCGCGAACTGTGGCAATTCCGTGAGCTGCCTATTTCTTTGTCTGGCGGGACATCAAGGTTCGCTATAAGCAGACGGCCATTGGAGCGGCCTGGGCGGTCCTTCAGCCCGTCGTGACCATGGTGGTGTTCAGCCTGTTTTTCGGCATCCTGGCCAAGATGCCCTCCGGCGGACTGCCCTATCCGATCTTCTACTTCAGCGCCCTGCTTCCCTGGATGTATTTCGCCGGAGCGCTGCAGAACGCCACCAACAGTCGTGGTCGAGAATCAGCGCGTCATCACCAAAGTGTATTTTCCGCGGCTGGTGCTGCCCCTTTCGGCGGTGGTGCCGGGGCTGCTCGACTTTGCGATGGGCTTCTGGCTGTCTTCCTGCCATGATGGCTTTCTACCATATGGTTCCCGGCTGGCCGATGCTGCTGTTTCCGTCTTTCCTGCTGCTGGCGGTGGCAGACGGCGCTGGGCGTGGGTTTGTGGCTTTCGGCCCTCAATGCCATCTATCGCGACGTGCGCTACGTCGTGCCTTTCCTGGTGCAGTTCTGGATGTTCGCTTCGCCTGTTGTCTACCCGGCAGCCTGGTGCCCGAAAGTGGCGCTGGCTTTACGGGCTCAACCCCATGGCCGGCGTCATCGAAGGCTTCCGCTGGGCGCTCACCGGACACGGCCAGCCGCCCGACTGGACCTGATGGCTGTCTCCTTCAGCGTCGCAGCGATATTGTTCTGTCAGCGGCCTTATCTACTTCCGCACGACTGGAAGCGCACCATCGCCGATGTGGTTTGAAGCCACAGCCAACTTGCCGTTCACAGTTGTCTGCAATCCTTGCAGCCACTCCATCGTCGAGATCGAGAACCAATGTCCGATTCGTCATCCACGTTGAGAATCTGGGCAAGCGCTACCGCATCGGCGAGCGCGAACGCTACGTTGCTTTGCGCGACGTCCTGGCCCGGGCCGTCTGTCCGCGCCGGCTCGTCTTTTCCGCGCAGCCGAAACGCCCTCCTCGCCGCAGCGGCGATCCCGGCCACACATCTGGGCCCTCAAGGACGTGTCCTTCGAGTTCGCCAGGGCGAAGTGGTGGGCATCATCGGCCGCAACGGCGCAGGCAAGAGCACGCTGCTGAAGATTCTTGGCCGGATCACCAAGCCCACACGGACACGCTCGGAGTCCACGGCCGTGTCGGCCAGCCTGCTCGAAGTTGGCACCGGCTTTCATCCCGAGCTGACCGGCCGCGAAAACATCTACCTGAACGGCGCGATCCTGGGAATGACCAAGAACGGAAATCCGACGCAAGTTCGACGAGATTGTCGCCTTCGCCGAGAGTCGAAAAGTTTCATCGACACGCCGGTCAAGCATTACTCCAGCGGCATGTACGTGCGGCTGGCGTTTGCCGTGGCGGCCCACTTGGAGACCGGAAATCCTGGTCGTCGATGAGGTGCTGGCGGTGGGCGACGCGGAGTTTCAACGAAGTGCCTTGGTAAGATGGAGCAGGTGGCCGGAGGCGGGAGAACCATTCTGTTTGTCAGCCATAACATGGCCGCGATGCGCCAAATCTGTCGTTCGGGTATTGTGCTGGACCGTGGCGGGGTCTCCAAGCAAGGCGAGATTAATGACGTCGTTAATACCTACCTGGCGCGCATCGAGGCCGAGAATGTGTCAGGCACGACCGTCGAGACCCCCAGCTTTATTGTCGAGAATGTTCAAATCGCATCTGCCGGCAGCGGTTTGATTAAGACGTTCGACGAAGTGGAGATCCGGGTTCGCATTCGTGCCAAGTCTACGGTTCGCGACCCGGGCCTCTACATTAGCGTCTTGACGCTCGACAACGAGCGCATTACCGCCCTCGACCTGAACGACTTCCTCACTGCGCCGGCAATTGAGGCCGGTGAGTCCATGGACCTCGGGTTCAAGGTGAAGGATTTCCCGATCTTGCCAGGGTCTTACCAACTGCAGATCTACGTAAAGGACATGGTTCATTCTAAGATAGAGCTCGTTCCGCGAACTTACCCGTTCGAGGTGATCGAGACTCCGGTTTACGGTGGCCGCAAGCTTGACCACTGGTATGGCAAGGTCGCCCTCCGCGCGGGCGGCTTTTCAGAACCGGCGGCGGACCGAATTGCGAGAATAGCCGAGTCGCTCTAATGTCGGATGTCAATACAGGCGGGACCACCGTGCCACGGCTTGCTCCCGTCGGAGGATGGATAGAGGGCGGTGCAGGTCAATCGGGAGGGGACCATGTTCAGTAGTTTGGCCTCATTAACCAGGCAGGCTGTCAGAAAGACCGGCTTTGCCGTCTCCCGCGTAAACGATCCTCTCCTCGAATTTCATTCCAATAACTATTTACGGCACAACGCCCGAAGACTCAAGCATCTCGCGAGCCTCCGAATACCCGTTGCAGGAATGTCAGTTCTCGAAGTGGGCGCCGGAATCGGCGACCACTCTCATTACTACCTCGATCGAGGTTGTGTCCTAACGATCACGGAGGCGCGGCCGGAGAACCTCAAATACCTGAGGAGGCGTTATCCGGCATGCAACGTTCAGTTTCTCGATATGGAGCATCCTTCCCCTATCGAAGGTTCGCCCTTTGATGTGGTTCATTGCTATGGGCTGTTGTATCACTTGAGCAATCCCGCTCAGGCTCTGGAATTTCTCGCCCGGAATACAAGAACATTGTTGTTTCTGGAGACACGCGTTTCATTTGGGGCGGACGACTCCATTAATCTTACCCAAGAGGTGCAGTCCTTTCCATCCGACGCCTACTCGGGCACCGGTTGCAGGCCGGCAAGGACGTGGTTGTTCGATAAACTCCAAGAGCTTTTCAAATATGTTTATTTGCCCAAGACCCAACCTTGCCACGAGGAATTCCCATTGGATTGGACCGCCCCGGAAAAGCACACCAGTAGTCTCTCGCGTTCCATTTTCATCGCCTCTCACAAGGAGTTGGGAAACGGCCTGCTGGTCCCCTTCCTTATCATGAAGCAGACACGGCATGAGTGATGTGAATCGGGAAAGATGTTCGAGCGCGCCATCGTGATTCCAAATCCGAAGATCAAAGAACCACTCCGAGGCAAGCAGGTGAGGTGCTCAAGCCGGATGCAATCCTCACCTTCAAGAAACCAAACATAATCCGGCTATCCGCAGTTAGGGCTGGAAGGAACCCATTCAAATAGCAGCACGCTTTTATCGCGGCGCCCGGTTTCTATGCCGCCGGATGATGATGCGGAGGTATCGTCCCGGCGCGAACATCTTTTCGTTTAATGGGGTGAAAATTGCGCTCAACCTTGCTTACCCAAACCATCGCTCCCTCTACTTGCGCAGGGAGTTCGAGCCGGAATTGACCTGTGTCCTGCGGAAAGCGGTCCGTGCCGGTGATGTCTTTGTGGACATCGGCGCCAATTTCGGCTGGTACGCGAACTGGCTGCTCGCGGAAGGGCGGGCTCTTCGCATGGTGTACGCCTTTGAGCCCGTGGCGGCCATCTTTGACCTGCTCAATCGTTCCTTGCGCGCGAACCGGTGCGAGGAGCGGTGCGTGGCGCAGCAGATTGCCGTGGGCGCAAAAACGGGCACGCTTTCCATCAAGAAATTCGCGGGCCTCGACCCCATGCATGCCTCGTTCTACCCCCTGGCGGATGTGCCCTTCGAGGAAGAAGAGGTCTGCGTGGAGCCGCTGGATGCGCTGGCCCGGGAGATGGTCGCTGTCCCCGCCGTGATCAAGTGCGACGTCGAGGGGGCAGAGCGCGACGTGCTGCACGGCGCCCCCAAGCTTATGAAGGGAGCGTTCGGGCCGCCTCCCTTGTGGTTTCTCGAGGCGAACTACGAGACCGCGGCTATGGCGGGATACTTCCCCTGGGAGCTGGCGGAGATTGCCGCGCCGTATGGATACAAACCTTATACGATTCGCGATTCTCGCCCTGTCGGGTTGCGCTCCTGCCACGGCCTGAGACACGGCGATGTCCTGATCCTTGCGATCCCGGGCAACCACGGCGACCGGCTGGTGTAGACCTCCTTACCCGGCCCGCGCTGTCTGATGAAGACGACAGCGCGGGCCGCCCTCTCCCCCAATAGGGCGAGGGCGAGTAACCGACGGGAAGGGGCGAGGCGAGCCTGGCGGTCAGGCAGCCGCTGCTACAAGACGCAACAAACAACCCCCATAGAGGATCAACGTGCGAATTCTTGTTACGGGTGGGCTAGGAACGGTGGGAGCGGGACTCGCGGCCGAGCTGCGCGCGCGAGGCCATCATGTAGTTTGCTGCGATCTCGACCATCAGCCCGACGAAATCGGGTTCAGCCTGCGCACCGACGTCAAGGTGCCGCTCTACGCTCGCTGCGATGTGGGCGAGTTCCGCCAGATCGAACGAGTTTCGAGCGCTGCGGGCCATTCGATTGCGTCTACCACTGCGCGGCGGAATTCGGCCGCTGGAATGGCGAGGACTTCTACGAGCAGTTGTGGCGCACGAATGCGGTGGGCACCAAGAACATCATCCGGCTGCAGGAACGGCTGAATTTCCGCCTGATCCACTTCTCCTCTTCCGAGGTCTACGGCGACTGGCCCGAGCTGATGGTCGAGACCGTCATGGACGAGCTACGAGATCAAGCAGCTGAACGACTACGCCATGACCAAATGGGTCAATGAAATGCAGATCCGGAACTCGGCGGCGCATACGCGGAACCGAGTCTGTCGTTGTCAGGCTCTTCAACACCTACGGCCCCGGCGAGTATTACAGCCCGTATCGCTCGGTGAACTGCCGGTTTTTCTACTGCGCCTTGCACAACCTGCCGTGGGTGGTCTTTAGCGGCCACCTGCGCACCTCCACCTACCTGGCCGACACGGTACGAACGCTGGCCAACATCGCGGACTCTTTCAGGCCCGGCGAAACGTACAACATCGGCGGAGACACCTGCACACGATCGAGGACCTCTCGGACGTCGTGTTGAAGGTTACTGGGGCTAGCCCAAACCTCGTGCAGTATCGCGAGTCGGAAGTATTAACCACCAAGATCAAGAAGGTGGACACAACAAAGTCCTGCCGGCATCTTGGCCACAAGAACTCCTACAGCCTTGAAGAAGGCATGCGGCTGACCGCCGATTGGATGCGGAAGGTCTATGGGCTCTAGCGAACTGCCGCGCCTGGCGTACGTCGGCGACGTGCCGGTGGAGCGCAGCACGCACGGCGCCGGGCTGCTCTATCGGCTTCTCCAAGACTACCCTCCGGAAAAACTTCTGGTTGTGGAGGCTTGGCCCGCAATATCACAACCGGCTAGGCGCCTGCCGGGCGTTGCTTATCACGAATTCGCGCTCTGGCCGAAACGCGGGCGGACGAGGCTTCGGCGGTTGGCTGCCACTTGGCTGGCGCTGAGGGCGGCATCGAATGCGCGGCGGCTGCTTGGCTTGATGGGCGGCTTCGAGCCTCAGGCGATTCTGACCGCTGCCCAGGGGTACTCGTGGCTGGCCGCCGCTCAGCTTGCTGAAAACGCCGGGCTGCCGCTGCACCTCATCATCCATGACCATTGGGTGTCGCTGCTCGACGCGTTCCAGTCCCTCAAGCCGCGGCTCGACCGGCGGTTTGGCAGCCTCTATCGCCACGCGGCTTCGCGGCTGTGCGTATCGCCATTTATGGAAGAGGAGTATCGCCAGAGCTACGGCGTTGCGGGCAAGGTGCTCTATCCGTCGAGACCCAAGGATTGCCCTTCGTTCAACACCGCACCTCCGAGCTACGCAAGGAAAGTGGGGCCGCTGGTCGGCGCCTACGCCGGGCGGATCTTATTTCCGGTTACGCCCGGCTGATTGCAGACCTGGCGAGGCGCCTCGAGAAGCGGGGAGGAAGATTGCTTCTCTTCGCCCCAAATTCCGCCGCTGATCTGAAGGCTTGGGGCCTGGACCTTCCCAATGTGCTGCCGCAAGGGCAAGCCGATCCCGGCGAATTGATATCGCGCCTGCGTAACGAAGCGGACTTTGTCTTTGTCCCCATGGCGTTCGATGCTGATGGAGCTGACTACAATATGCGGGTGGGCTTCCCGAGCAAGCTGGTGGATTACACGGCGACCGGGCTTCCCCTGTTGGTATGGGGCCCTGAATATTGCTCGGCGGTGCGCTGGGCCAAGCTTTACGCTCCGGTCGCAGAGGTGGTAACCTCTGTCGTGCTGGGGAATATTGATGCTGCCTTGGGCCGATTGGAACAAGCCTCCTACCGCGAACGCTTAGGCCGAGCTTCTTCGGAACTTGGCGAACGTTTGTTCGGCCACCGGGCTTGCGTTCGACACGTTTTTTGGAGCTTTGGTGAATGGACGGTAAGCGCCCAAGGACACTATTCGCGGGTCTTAAAAACATTCACCACGAGGGGCATAGAGAACGCGGAGAATACAAAGAAAGATGCCGCTGTGGTTCTCCCTAATCCGTCGATAACCTCGCTGCTGTAGGGGGACGGCTTGCCGTCCCCGCATTTCTGCCGGCCTCTGACAAGGGTAGGGCAAGCCCTACCCCTACACCGCCCGGGTCGAGCCGGGTCCGGCGCAGGGGCGCATGGCCATGCGCCCCTGCCATCCTCGCCTTTCTTATCGACGGATTGGGGGTTCTCCGTATCCCTTGTCGTGAGACTTCTTCGTACATGAAAACACCACTCGTCTCGGTCGCCATGGTGGTCTCAAACGTCGAACGCTTTTTGCCGGCGGCGATCGAGAGCATTCTCGACCAAACGTATCGTGACTTTGAATTCGTCATTCTGGACTTTGGCTCGAGCGACAGGTCGCCGGAAATTGTCCGGAGCTATCAGGCCAGAGACGACCGCATCAAGTTTCATGTGAGTCCGCACTCGAACTTGTCGGAGGCTCGAAACGACTGCTGCTTCCGGGCGCAGGGCACGTACTTCGCTTTGCTCGACGCGGACGACGTTGCCTTGCCGGACCGGCTGGAGCGCCAGGTGGCGTACCTTGAAAGCCATCCTGAGATTGGAATCCTGGGCGGAGCCAATGATCTGATCGACGAGGCGGACAAGCTGCTCGGGACTGTGGCGTGGCCGGAAGACGATGGCGAGCTCAGAAAAACCCTCCAGAACAGTAGCCCGTTTTGTACAAGCACCGTCACCTTCCGCGCGGAGGTTTTCCGCGCCGCGGGGGGCTATCGCAAAGCTCTCGGCGACACGCATGAAGACTACGACCTTTACCTGAGAATTATGGAGCACTGCCGGGGAGTGAAGCTGGGCGAAGTCTACTCGCGTTACCGGCTGCATTCCGGACAGATCGGCGCGCGGCGGCTCAGGGCGCTCAGCCTTGGACGGTGTGTGGCGCGTGCGTCAGGATCGCTCCGGCGCCAAGGCAAGCCTGACCCGGTGGATTCGGCCGATTCCATCACCCCCCAGCTACTAATCCAGTTAGGCATAACTGCCGATGAAGTGGAGTGCACCCTTCTGTCGAGCTACTCGACCCGGGTGCTTAACTCGCTGCGATTAAACAATGGCGGCTCGGCTCTTCCGCTCGTGGACGAGATGCTTGAGACGCTGGCGCAATCGAAACATGTGCCAGGCTCCGTCGCAGCGGAGACATGGTTCACCGCCGCCCGCGCCTATTACCGGGGCGGCGACATCAGGCGGGCGTGCGGGGCGATGACTCACGCTGCCCTCACTCATCCTTCCCTTTTGGCGGGAATACCCTGGCGCGGAATCCGCCGCGTGGCGCGGAGGATGATATGAGCGTGAGCATGATCGTGGCTTCGCGCCGGCCTTGATGGGGACAAGCTACTTGCCAGCAGGTAAGCGGCCCGAAGTCGCCGCGCGGGGCTTGATACAGAAGCTAAGCCATTGAGTTACAAGATAGCCATCGATGCGACTTTTCTTGGCAACAAAGGCAAAGGCGCGTCGAGGTATGTGCACAGCCTTCTGACACACCTGGCCCCGCTCGACCGGCACAACCAGTACCACGTATTTGTTGACAGGAAGTTTGCCCCCTCCCGGCTTCCACAGGAAGAAAACTTTCACTATCGCCCCGTGCACTTTCGCAAGAATCTCTACTGGAGGCGGGTTCAGTTTCCGGCTATTCTGAGCAGCGAGCGCTTCGACCTCGTACACTTGCCTTCCGAGAGCCGCACTCTCGAGACCGAGACCCCGTGCGTGGTCACTGTGCACGAGATCACTCAGACCTTGTGGCGGCTGAAGAGGGTGCGTGGGCCCTATCAATGGCTGAGCCAGATGCTTAGTGAGAAGATCTTCCGGCGAACCATCCCTAAGGCGCAGGCCATCATAACCGTATCGGAGGCGACACGAGACGAATTGCTTCGGCTCTACCCCGTGGAAAGAGAGCGGGTCACTGTCATCCAGGAAGCGCCGGAACAGATGTTCTTCGGAGATCTCTCGGACCGCGAGAGAGAAAGTCAGAGAAATGCTGGGGGCGAGCCAAGGTTACATCCTGAGCTTTGCGACGGGGGACAGCAGGGAGAACGTCAGGGTTGTCCTCGAGGCGTACGCCTCGGTTCACGACCGCTTGCGCCAGAATCTGATTTTTTGCGGCGCCAATCCGAACCTCCAGCGGGACCTCAGAACGCAAGCGCGGACGGTGGGCGTCGGGGGGCGTGTGGTGGTTCTCGACTACGTCAGTGACGAAGCGCTCATCGACCTCTACGGGGCGGCCGACCTTTATGTTGACATCTCGTATTATGAGGGTTTTGGACTGCAGGTTTGTGAAGCCATGGCGTGCGGCACTCCGGTGATTGCATCGGACATTCCGGCATTCGCCGAGGTCCTGGGAGGTGCCGCTAGGTTGGTTCCGGTGGAGGACGCGGGAGCACTGGCAGCCGCCATGACTGAAATCCTGGAGAATCAGGAGGAGTGGGGGGAACGCTCGCGACTTTCCTGCGAACGCGCCGGGCAATTCAGTTGGCAGCGCGCGGCGGAGCAGACCTTGGCAATTTACAACGCCGTTATTCATGAGCAGGAGGTGGGAAGGAGTCCGCTTGTCACGAACCAATGCATCTAGTTTGGGGATCTGGTCCGGCGAGCGTTTCAACTTGCTGGCGCCCCTCCCGTCATTGGGTACCATTGTCGCAATTCTGACCCTGGGCTTACTGTTAGCGCGGGGAGAATGGAAGCTGGCGGGAGGGATTGTTCTGGCCACCCTCATCCTTTTCAGTTCTCTGGCCGCGCCCCATTACCTCGGCTTGTTCGCAATGCTGGCGTTCCTGGGTACGGCAGTACCAATGGTGAACCAAGGGGGAGCGCTCAATCAGTACCGCTGGGTCATGCTCGTTACCATGGCGCTCGGGCTGCTTCTGCGGAACAGCATGCAGTCAACCAGTGCCCGCTGGCATCCGGTTCACTTCAGTCTTGCTTTGTTCGTGGTTTGCGCAGCCATTTCAAGTTCCTATTCGGTGAACGGGCTGATGACGCTTCTGAAGGCCGGGACTTTTGGCTGCCTGATCTTCGGCGCCCTGCTGTACGGGCGGCTTGAGACGCGAAGCGAATCTGACAGTTCCTGCAAGCTCCTCGATCAGCTTTACTGGTGCGCCTTGCTGGGGGGGGTCGGCTGCGTGCTGGCGCTTGCGGGACTCCTGCCCACGGGGGCTGGATACTTTAAAGGGCCCTTCGCCAATTCCAACGCGCTGGGAGCATTCATCCCCTTCATCGCCCCCGTTCTGCTGCTGAAGTTGTCGCAATCCGTCCACAGGGCGCCGCTCATTCGTGTCTTAAATATTTGCCTCGCCGCCGGGTACGCGGTGGTCTTGATCATGTCGAGGTCGAGAGGGGGCATGGTGGCCACATTCGTGGGCTGTGCCTGGTGGCTTTACTTCTCCTACCGTAGAGTCTTCGGAAGGTTCGTGGTGGGGGTAGTCCTTGCCTCAGTCATCCTGCTGGCGTACTTTCCCAAATACATCGACAGCCTGAATCGCATTTACGTTCAAAAGGGCACCCATTACGTTCTTCAATCGCGAGGAAGGTTAATGGAGGAATCCTGGAACGCCGCCATGGAAAGTCCGATCATCGGGGTGGGGTTTGGGGTGAGCAAAGGCTACAGCGAGGATTGGGATTTTGGATTCGAAAGCGCCGGGATGGGGCGCGAAAAAATGAACAGTCTTTTGGCCGCAGTCGAGGAAGTCGGCATTATCGGTGCGGCCTTGCTGCTGTTCCCCATCGTCTGGATTTTCATCGCCGCGTCCCGCCGGCTGCTGCTCATCCGCAAGTTCCATCCCTCCGCGGAAGAATTCTGGACCATCCTCACCCTCTCAGCCTGCCTGTTGGGAGGCCTTGCAAACTCGTTGTCCGAAGCCTGGCTGACGGCGGCAGGATTCTATTCCGCCATTATGTTCTGGCTCATCTTTGGCGTTCTGACTGCCCGGCTTACCATTCCCTTTCGAGCTCCAGAATGAAGAAGCGGGTTGCAATTCTGGTTAGCGTGCCCACGCCTTACCGGGAACCTCTTTTTGAACGCCTGGCGAGGTCGCCCGGCTATGATATTCGGGTTCTCTACTCCCGCGACCACCAGCCCAATCAGGCGTGGCGCCTCGATCCACCTCGATTCTCGACGCGCGTCCTCTGGAACGCAGTTCCGGCACGCTGGCATGGACGTTTTTTGATCGGAGGCATCAACCCCGGTGTGAGAAGGGAACTACGACGCTTCCGCCCGGATGCGGTCATCATCTATGGCTACAATACTGCGACGACGCTGCTGGCCCTGCACTGGGCCGATAAGCACCGCGTACCCGTGCTCATGCGCAGCGATTCGAACGTGCTCGAGGAAGAGGGCAAGCCGCCCCTCATGCTTGCCTTCAAGCGCCTGTACCTGAACTGGGTAACGCAGCGCGTGAGCGGATTCCTGTCCGTGGGCACTGCGAATTCTCAGTACTGGATGCGCTACGGCGCAAAGCCGGAGAATATCTTCCTCGCCCGCTATGCGGTGGATAACGACCATTTTCGCAGCCAGGCGGCCCGCCACCGGACCTGTCGCGAACAGATAAGGAACGAGAACGGCTGGAGAGAGCATTATCTCTTATTGTACGTGGGCCGGCTGGCCCCCGTAAAAGGTATCGACGTGTTGATCGAGGCTGTCCGCTGCCTCTCCCAGGCTCGACCCGACATCGGTCTGCTCATTGTGGGAGAAGGGCCGGAAAGAATGGCGCTTGAAAGCCGGGCGCGAAGCCTGCCTCAGATTCATTTTCTGGGGTTTAAGGATTTGGAATTCTTGCCGAAGTTTTACGGTGTAAGCGATCTGTTTGTCCTGCCTTCCGTGCGCGAACCCTGGGGCCTGGTGGTCAATGAGGCCATGGCGAGCGGGCTGCCGGTGATCGCCACGCATAAGAGCGGTGCGGCCCAAGACCTGATTATCGAGGGCAAGAATGGATTCCTGGTGCCGCATAATCACACCGCGGCATTGGCCTCAGCCATCGACCAGGCCTGCCAGAGCGAGGAACGCTTGCGCGCCATGGGCGAGGCGGCTCAACAGGCGGTTGCAGAATGGAACTATGAAGCGACGCTCAGCGGGTTTTACCAGGCCTTGACCTCGTGCCTCGCGGTCTCAGCACCAAGACATTAAGGTACAAGGAGGAAGTACTATCTTTGTGTCCTTGTGCCGTTTCGGTGTATAAGAGTCGTAGCATGTCGAAGATCTCAGACGCCCTCCCAGAGGGGTTCAGCAGCCCTACGTCTTTGCCCGCGGGCGCGGACCAAGCTCGCTTCTGGCAGGAGCTGAATCGCGACTGGTGGGAAGCCCACCCGATGCGGTACGACTGGAAGGAAGCAATCCCATACACGGAATTCAGCAAGGAATACTTCCTTGAAATCGACCGGCGATTTTTCGGGAGCGTAAGACAATTCGCTCCCTGGAAGCGTCTCCCTTTTGATTCCCTCATAGATTTTGACGCCCTGAGAACCAAGGATGTGCTGGAGATTGGCATCGGGAACGGCAGCCACGCCCAACTCCTCGCGGCGCACTCGAAAACCTTCACCGGAATCGATCTCACGGGTTTTGCCGTCCAGAGCACATCGGAGCGGATGCGGCGGTTCGAATTGAATGCCCGCATCCTCTGCATGGACGCCGAGCAGATGGAATTTGGAGACAACAGCTTCGATTTCATCTGGACGTGGGGAGTGATCCACCATTCCTCGAGCACCCGCAGAATCCTCGAGGAAATGCACAGGGTTTTGAAGCCGGCAGGCGACGCCATCGTGATGGTTTATCATCGTGGCCTGTGGAATTATTACTTTGTCGGGTCTCTGCTTTCCCTGGCGGACGGCGGGGTTTTCAAGGGCCGCCCGCTGCACCAAACCATGCAGAAGTTCACTGACGGTGCGCTGGCCCGATACTACGCGGTTTCGGAATGGAGGCGTCTTGTGGCGGACCTGTTTGTGGTGCGGGATATTCAGGTCCTCGGTCAAAAGACGGATCTCGTGCCTCTTCCGGCGGGGAGTATTAAGAATTTGGCTTTGCGGCTCATTCCCAACGGGTTGAGCCGCTTCATGACCAACAGATGCAGACTGGGATCCTTCCTTGTCGCCAAGATGCGTAAGGGGCCAAGCGCTTAGGAATCGGGAAGAACTCAGAATATAGCGACGCTATGTGCGGAATCTTTGGATTAATCGGCAAGCGTTCCGCCGAGGTTGAATGCGCTCTCAGCCTCGGCACGCGAGCCCTGGAGCACCGCGGGCCGGACGACGAAGGGACGCAACTTCTCGGGTTGGCTTCGGAGCCCGGGACGTGCGTAGGGTTGGGCTCGCGGCGGCTGGCAATACTCGATCTCTCCCCCGCCGGCCACCAGCCCATGTCCGACGCAGCCACGGGAAACTGGCTGGTTTTCAACGGCGAGATTTACAACTTTCGGGAAATCCGCCTGGAACTGGAGAAACTTGGTCATCGGTTCACTTCTACCGGCGACACTGAGGTGCTTCTTCGCGCTTTCGGGCAATGGGGCGAGGCGTGTCTGGAACGAATCGTCGGCATGTTCGCCTTCGCCGTCTGGGACTCTTGCCGCGAGCGCCTTTTCATTGCCCGTGACCGCCTGGGAGAGAAGCCGCTCTATTACTATGCACGTCCGGGGCTTTTCGCCTTTTCCTCCGAAGTCCGGTCCCTGCTCGCCACGCGACTGATTCCGCGCCGCCTGGATATCGCGGGCATGGTTTCCTACCTGGCCTTCGGGTCCGTGCAGGACCCGGTCACGATTATTGAGGACGTCCGATCGCTGCCGCCCGGCCATACCTTGACCTGGGAAAAAGGCCAATGCCGCATGCAAGAATACTGGAGCCTCGCCGAGGCAGCTTCCAGGCCGCCCGAGACGGGTTCTTGCGCAGAGGCCGTAAAGGCCATCCGGCAACAGGTCTTCGAGGCGGTATCGCAGCGCCTGGTCAGCGACGTCCCCTCGGGCATTTTTTTGAGCGGAGGCGCGGACTCCAGTTCCATCGTGGCCACGGCGAGCGAGGTTTCTAACCAGCCGATAGATACCTTCTCCGTGGTTTTCGCGGGCAATCCGCTTTGCGAGGGCAATTACTCCGACAAAGTGGCGCGCCAGTTCGGTTGCCGCCACCACAAGATCGAATTGAGCGCAGCGCAGCTTCTCGAAGAAATCCCCGCCGGCTTAGGGGCGATGGATCAACCGAGCATCGACGGCCTCAACACCTATGTGGTATCTCAGGCCACCAAGCAAGCGGGAATCACTGTGGCCTTGAGCGGCCTGGGCGGCGATGAATTGTTTGGCGGATATTCGACGTTCGTTTCCGTCCCTCGAATGGTGCGCTTCCGCCGCTACGGGGGATGGCTCGAGCCCCTTTGCAAAGGAGTTAACGCGCTTCTCGACCGTAAACAGACGAACCGGCCGGCCAAGATCCGCGCCCTGATGGCGGGCGATTATTATGCTGACCAGCCTTATTTTCTCTCTCGCGCTCTTTTCCTGCCGGAAAGTGTGCGCGCGCTATTGCCTTCCTTGCGTCACCAGAATGGCCATCTGGCGGCGGCCTGGAATCTGCGCGAGGTTGCGGAAAGCGTGCGCGGACTCGATCCCATCAATCAGGTAGGGGTGCTGGAAGCTGCGACGTACATGGCCAATACGCTGCTCCGCGATACCGATTGCATGAGCATGGCTCATTCGCTCGAAGTGCGCACACCGTTGCTACATCATCGGCTGTGGGAGTACATCCTCCCGCTGGCCGGCAATCTGAAGCTCGACCCCAGCCTTCCCAAGCCTCTTCTCTTGCGCGCGGTTGGCGAGCGCCTTCCGGAAGAGATTTACAGGCGGCGCAAGATGGGCTTCACGCTGCCGCTTGAACTTTGGATGCAAAATGGACTTCGACCTGTCATCGAGCGGGAACTTCTCGACTCCGGCTCGAGCGACCAAAGCCCCGTGAATCCTGCCCAAGTGGCCAACATCTGGAAAGCTTTCCTCGCCGGCAAAACCAGTTGGTCCCGGCCATGGGCGCTGTTCGTCCTCAAACGGTGGATCAGGCAGAACCTCGGGCAGTAAGAGTACGCCGGCCAATTTCGAGGAAGATATCCCCGACACTCTGCAACAGGAAGCTGCGGAAAAACCACCCCACGCTGTCATTCTGAGCGAAGATGCCATGATCCTTCGGCTCAGCACTGTGCATGAAAAAGGCTTGGATTCCCGCTTTCGCGGGAATGACAACAACTGCGTCATCCCCGCGAAAGCGGGGATCCACTGGTGCCGCGTCGGCCTATTTTCATGGCAGCGAAGAATCTCCGCAGTTCGTTCGGGCTTGCAAAACCAAGCAACTGCGGCGATCCTTCATTCGTTCCGCGCAGGACCGCCTACGGCTCCTCAGGATGACACCAGGAAGGCTTTCTCCGCAGCTAGTTGACAAGTCAGTTTTTACGATAACGATCTTCGCCTGTCATGCGTATTGTCATCAACGCAGCTTCGGCCAGGATGGGAGGGGCGGTGAGCTACCTCACGAACCTCCTGCATCATCTTCCAGTTCCCGAGAGCGGCTTTCAATTCCTCGTCTTTCTGCCTGCTGACACCGCGAAGTTGTTGGCGGATTTGCCTTCCAACATCGACCTCCGCCCCCTTCCCGGCAGTATCACCGATGGGAAAAGACGCCTTTGGTGGGAGCAGGTCGCGCTACGGCGCCTCCTGCGCGAGGAGCACGTTCAACGCCTTGTTTTCGACGGCGAACTTCGCCATGCTACGTTGTCCGGTAAAGCAGGTCCTGCTGGTTCGAAACGCCCTCTACTTTTCGAAAATGTATCAACAGATGTTTCTGGGTAAGCACGCGCTTCGCTACCGGCTGGCTTTTGGCTTCAGGCGCTGGATGATCTGCAGGTCGGCGCTGAGTGCTGATGTGGTGATGACACCCACTCAAGCCATGCTTGATGACTTGGCCCAATACGTCAAGTTGGAGGGGCGCAAGACGCTTGTGAATTATTACGGAGCGCGCGAGGGCGAGGCGGCAGCCCCCGCGACCATTAGCCAACCATCTCCCACGTCGTCGGCGCAAACCTCTTCCCCTGGTGGAGGAGAGTGGACCGCTGCCGGCACTTTTCCAAGCCGGGTCGGGTCGGGTGAGGGGGTTCAGCCGCAAACTGCCACAGCCGCCTCGAAAGGAACTGCAGTCCGTCTCGTTTATGTCTCCCTCTACTCCGAGCATAAGAACCTCAGTACACTCCTCAAGGCTTTACCCCTTCTCAATCTCGAGGGCGAGCGAAGCTTTTTGCTGAAGACAACCGTTGACCCCGCTTGGGAAGGGGCGGCTTGGACGGTCACCCATCAGGACGACCTCGCACTGGCACGGCGGCCGGAAGTGGCCCCGTGGGTCAGGTTCCTAGGCCCGCTTGGGGGAAAAGGAATCGAGCACCTCTACTGCGAAGGCGACATCTTTCTTTTTCCCTCGCTTTCGGAATCGTTTGGCCACCCCCTGATGGAAGCCATGCTCTATGGCCTTCCCATCGTTGCTTCGGATATACCCGTCAATCGCGAGATGTGCGGGGATGCGGCCATCTACTTCAACGCGCTGGACTCAGAGGATCTGGCGCGGCAGGTTCGTCGTGTCGCCTCGGACGCCGCCTTGCGGCAACGCTTGCGTGCTGCGGCGCATGAGCAGGTATCCACCAGGTTTCGCTGGGATGCGCACGTTCGCAATATCCTGACAGCCTGCTCCGAGGATGCTCGAACGCTCGTCGCTCGCGGCTTCGAGGCCGCCGCGAGGACCGAGGGCAAAGTGCGCGTCGAGCGATAGTTTTCGAACGGGGTGCGGCGTATCGGGACGCTCCGTCCGATGCTTACTCCGAAAAATGGCAATCATCGCAGGTAAGCTTCTGATTGGTGTGGCCTGTATCATACTGGGTGTTCTCCTGGCCACCCATCCTCGCTTATTGACGCTTTCGGAGGGGCGCTTTCGCCTGGCGGTTTTCGCGTTTTGGACGCTCACGCGCGCCGGTTTGTTCGCGGCAGCGTTTCTCATTCTCCGCTTCGAGCCCCAGTCCGACGTCGTTGGGGCTTACATGCCGCAAGCTCGCGCCGCCATGAACGGCGCCGTGATCTACCGCGACTTTGTTTCGAGCTACGCGCCGCTGTTTCCCTACGCGCTGGCAGCGGCCCTCAAGTACGTCTGGGCATCTCCGAAAATGATCGTCCTGCTCGCGCTCGTGGCGGACTTTGCCTCGCTGCCCTTTTGGATGGGGGCATTCGGGAAAACTCCTGCCGCCGGCAGTCGCCCGCCAGGCGTGCGTGCTCTATCTCTTCGAGCGCATGGCCGCTCGTTAATGTCGCCCTGAACGGGCACAATCAGGTGTGGGTATCGCTATTCGTGGGCGTGGCGCTGTGGTTCTACACGCGGGGGTCTGTGGTTGGGACGGGCATCGCCCTCAGCATTCCCGTGGTGCTCGTAAAATTTCTGGCGCTCGTGACCGTGCCGCCCTTTTTCCCAAAGAACAGCAGATCGGCCAGGTTCGTCGCTTCGTTCGCGGTGCTGCCGGCGTTGGTCTACGGATTTCTCATTCTTCACCACATTGACATCCTGGTTCCAGTCAGGAATGAGAGCGAGGCGCGGACGTCCGGCAATGTCCCTTTTCTGCTCACTGCGTGGCTCGAACACCTGCACCGTGAAGTGCCCACGCACGTGTTCGACGGCGTGGCGCTCTTGGCGCTAGCGGCTCTCGCCTTGTGGATTGTGAGCCGCGGGCTTGCGGCTCCCCGGCTGTGTTGTGGTCGCTCAATCTGTTAATGCTTACACTCCTGCTATTCAGCCGTAAGTCGTACACCACTTATTACGTCATGTGTTTTTTCCCACTCTGCGCGGTTGCCGCGCGCGAGGGTCTCACGCGCTTCCGGGCCGGTCTGTTCGGGATTTTCGGTCTTGTGGCGATGATTGAATCTACGCTTTGGTTCCGCTGGCTCAACGGGCAACAGTTCATAGCGTCGTCTGCGGTGGCACCCGTCGCCCATTGGAAGGTGACGTCGTTCTTGCTCATTGATGTATTGTTAATCGCTTTCTACCTGTATTATTGGCGCGAAAGTTGGCGTGCTTTTCAGGCGACGGTGAGGGCCGGCTTGGCCAACTCCCAGGTTTTGGTGAACTCATTCGCAGGCGCGCGCCGGGAGTAGAGCGGGCGGCTTGCCCTCTGCAGTGATGGCGTTCCTTCGCCCTTCTCTGAGCGGTCGCTCATGCCTGCTTGTTGAGGGGCACCCGGAAACCATGAAGTGTCAT
Source organism: uncultured Acidobacteriota bacterium (assembly GCA_963770415.1). GTDB lineage: Bacteria > Acidobacteriota > Terriglobia > UBA7540 > UBA7540 > CAVROP01. The sequence goes on along the minus strand of CAVYPU010000051.1, from coordinate 38,452 downwards.
TCCGAGCGGAGCGAGGAATCTTGCTCTGCGTCGAGTGTTCACTGAACAAGGACCAGGGCGAGATTCCTCGCTCCGCTCGGAATGACAGGCAATTTCAAAGTAGGGTCTTCCCACGGATTCGTAGATTATGGACGAAAGCCCTCAAGCTCGCATTCAAGTCAGCGCGCTTGTGCTGACTTTTAACGAAGAGTCGAACATTGCCGCCTGTCTCAAAAGCTTAAGCTGGGCGGCCGAAGTCTTCGTGGTGGATTCATTCAGCACCGACGCCACAGTGAAGATCGCGGAGAGCATGGGAGCCAGAATTTACCAGCACGCATTCGAAAACTGCGCCGCGCAATGGAATTGGGCGCTCAAGAACCTTCCCTTCGCGAGTGAATGGGTTCTGGTCCTGGACGCTGACGAGCGCGTTCCTAAGTCTCTACGGAAAGAGATCATAAGGACTCTTCGAAGCCCCTCGCAGGAATATTCGGGCTTCTACCTGAGTTCAGGAACTGGTTCATGGGGCGCTGGCTTAAGCATGGCGGGCTATACCCGACCTGGGTGATGCGGCTTTTCAAGCGCAACGCCGGCCGCTTTGGCCGCCACGGCGCAAGCGAGCACATGATGCTCGACGGACGGGCGGATTATCTTCAGAACCCCTTTGAACACTGCGACAGCAAACCGTTGAGCGTCTGGATTCAAAAGCACAATCGGTATGCCGACCTGGAAGCTGAGGAGTACCTTCGCGAGAAGTTGACGGCAAGGCAGGAGGGCGAGTCAATTTCGGCAAGCGCTACGGGGAGTCAAGCCCAGCGCAAACACTGGGTCAAGGTCAAGGTATGGAATCGATTGCCGCTGCTGATCCGGCCGTTTCTGTTTTTCTTCCGTAACTATTTTATTAAGGGCGGATTTCTTGACGGGCGGGAAGGCTTCATTTACCACGTGCTGTGGAGTTTCTGGGTGAGGTTTCTCGTCAACGTGAAGATACTCGAACTGCGGAGGCGCGTGGGCCCTGGCCATTCGGTTCCCCAGGAGCGAGCGAAAGTCGAGTTTGGGAAGACGACGGAGGAATCCCGCTAGCTAATTCGAGCGTTTTCACAACGCTTTGGATTGCGGCAGCAAACCGCCGCACACCCAACCTGTTCGCGCAGGATTTGATGCATGGTCACACTGACTGCTGACGATGTCCGGGCGCTTTTCAACCGCAAGGCGGAATCCTGGCAGGGAAAGTATGCTCGCAATGGCCGGCTCAGTTCCCGCCTCGAACGGTTCAGGGCGCGGCTTGCGGAATTGACTCCTCCCCCGCAAGAATCCTCGACTTGGGTTGCGGAACGGGGGACATGGCCGCTGCATTTGGCCGCATGGGGTACCAAGTCACGGCTTGCGACATCGCCGGCGAGATGCTCGAAATTGCTCGCACGACCCATCCCGAAACGGGCGTGGAATGGATCGGTCTGGACACGGAATGGAGAAGTCTTCCTTTTGCGGATTCCAGTTTCGATGGCGTTGTCGCTTCGAGCGTATTCGAATACCTCACCAACGTCTCGCAGACGGCCTCCGAGCTTTCACGGGTGCTGCGGCCGCACGGCATCCTGCTCATGACCGTTCCAAACCCGTTCAGCTTTGTACGCCAGCTTGAAGGCCAATTTCGAAGACTTGCCGCGAACCGCCTCTTATGGTCCCTGCTCAAGAAACTACGGGGCGTGGACTCCTATGCCACGTACCTGCTGCTCTCGCGGAACCGCATGGGCGGCGGGGGATGGCATTCCGTGTTGCGCGCCGCACACATTGCGGCCCTGGACGAGAGCGATTTCTCGGAGAATGCGTGGCGCCGCCAGGCCAAGTCCCCCTTGATTCTCCTGGCTGCGCAGAGGGAAGCAACACGCTGAGATCGTTGTAGGGGGACGGCTTGCCTCCCCCCAGTTGGAAGGTATGGAAGTTCCTCGCGACGCAGCAGTAACCCACGCTTGAAACGATGACGCCGATAGTATCCGGACTCGAACCCCAATCAGCAGTCGCTCGCGAAGGCGAAGTCCCTCTGCCGGAGTTCGCGCGCCCCGCGGCTCGTCCTACATTGGGGACCTATTGGCGAACCGTGCGGCACCTGCGCGCGGGGCAACTTGCGGCGCTGATCGAGCGGCGCGTACTGCCGTCCAGGACCCCAAAAAGGTGGAAGTCCGCCCCGGTGTATCTGCGCAAAGCCTCGCCCTGGCCGGTCTTTCCCGAGTGGCAGCCTGCACGAGCCATTCGCATGCTTGAAAGCGGTGAGTTCAGTTTTCTGAACGCGACCCAGCCCTCCTCCGGGGCCATTCCATGGTCGTCGCAGGGCTTGCCTAAGCTCTGGCTTTACAACCTCAATTACTTTGACTTTCTCAATGTGGATTTGAGCGCTCCCGATCTCCGCTTTCATCTACGCCGCGCGCTGGACGTGGCGCGCGATTGGATGGCGCGAAACACCACCGGCAGGGAAGTGGGATGGGAGGCGTACCCGCTCTCTTTGCGGATCGTCAATTGGTTGAAGTTTTTGATGCGGAATGCGGCGATGGCGGAAGCTTTGGAAGGAGGAGCGGCCGTCCAGGCCTTGCTCGCGAGCCTCCGCACCCAGACGCTGGTCCTGGAAGCGCGGCTCGAGACGCACCTTCTAGCCAACCATCTCCTGAAGAACATAAAGGCGTTGATGTTTGCCGGAGCCCTGCTCGACGCCCCCGAGAGCTCACGATGGTGGCGCGAGGGAGAGAAGTTGCTGCGGCGAGAAGTGGCTGAGCAAGTTCTCTCTGACGGAGGGCACTTCGAGCGGTCCCCTATGTATCATGTGGAGGTGCTCGAAGATCTCTTAGACCTCCAGGCTTTAGTCAAGGCTTGCAACATTAGCGGAGGGCCCGGGCGATTGCTCTCTCAAAGCGTGTCCGCCACGGCAGGTTTCTTGGCCGCCATTTTGCATCCTGATGGCGAAATCCCCCTGATGAACGATTCGGTTTTGGAGGTGGCGCCTCCCGCGGTGGGACTCTTGAATCGGGCGGGGACACAGGTTGAATTAATATCGGGCAATCGGCCCGTTGAAGGCGACCCCGACGGGCCCCCTTACAGCGCGGATGGGTTGGTCGGTAGACCATCAAGGACCCGGGCCGAGGTCACAGTTCTTCCCAAAACCGGTTACGGCGTGATTCGTGACCCCAGATCCCGGAGTTACTTGATTTTGGACTGCGGCCCCCTTGGGCCCGACATCCAGCCCGGCCACGCCCATTGCGATCTGCTGAGCTACGAATTTTCCTTGCACGGCCAGCGGGTCGTGGTGGACACCGGCGTTAGCACCTACGAGCCTAGCCCCGAGCGGCACTTCGAGCGCTCAACCGCGGCGCACAACACCCTGCGTATCGATGGTGAAGAGCAGGCAGAGATCTGGGCCAGCTTTCGCGTGGGGCGTCGTCCACGCGTCGGAAGACTGGAAGCAGGGGAGATCAAGGAGTTCTATTTCTTGCGTGGATCGCACTATGCCTATCAGCATCGCGGCCTCGTTCACTCTCGCGCCATAGTTCTGACACCCAGAGGTTGTTGGATTGTTATCGACTCATTACGGGGCAGCGGGAACCACCAGGTTGAGTCGTTTATTCACTTGCACCCTGACGTCGGTGTCGAAAGGCTGCGCGATTCATCCGGCGATGGTCTGGTTCGGGAGAGCACGGCCTGGACGATACGGTTCGGCGAAGAGCACTACTTCTTGGCAACCATGGGAGGCGGAGACGTCGAAGCGCAACCAAGCTGGTATGCGCCTGAATTCGGCTTGCGCCAGCGCCGTACAACTCTCCATTGGTCCTGGCAAGTGGATTTGCCCGCGACCTTGATCTACACGTTTACGCGCTCTGGAGAAAGACCGCCGGCCATCACAAAATGTTCAGACAGCCACGCCGTTGGCATCGACGGTGTTTTAATTCCCTTATGTTGAGAAGGAGTGAGGAAATCGGAAATCTGCCACGCGGGCTACTCTGTCCATCGCCACGTACAAATGAACATTCTCTACATATCTCAATACTATCCGCCTGAGGCCTGCGCCCCTGCAGCGCGCGTTGACAACTTCAGCCGGGAATGGGCCCAATCCGGCGCGGACGTCACGGTCCTGACGGGTTTCCCCAATCATCCCGAAGGGGTTCTGCACCCGGAATACAGGAAGTACTGGCGCGGCGGGTTTATGCGCGAGGAGCGTGGAGCAGTCAAGGTTTGCCGGACTTGGCTCTACCCCTCGGCGAATAAGGGGTTGTGGGGACGAGGGGCGAACTATGCTTCCTTCGGAGCTTCCGCCGCTATGGCGGGAAGCTGCGTGGCTGCGAGCAAGGGGGTGGTTATTGCCACCTCGCCACAGATTTTCGTGGGGATGTCGGGCTGGGCGGTAGGTTCGCTGCGGTCTTTACCCTGGGTGTTTGAAGTGAGGGATCTGTGGCCGGAGTCGCTCGTGGGGGTTCGACAAACTGCTCCAGGCACTTTACTCTACCGGAGCGTGGGGCGCATCGCCGATTTTCTTTACCGCCGTGCCACGCACATTGTTGTGGATGGCGAATGGAAGCGCCGGCACCTGATCCAACAGGGAGTCGAGGAGAAAAGAATCTCGGTAATGAGGTACGCTATCCAGGCGGACGCATATGAAGATCCGGACTCTGCCATCGCCCGGGAAACCCGACAGGATTTGCGGCGGGAGCTCGGCCTGTCTGACCGATTCGTGCTCCTCTACGCGGGGACGCTGGGCATGGCGCACGGACTCGAGACAGTCCTGCTCGCCGCCGAGCGCTTGCGCGACCACGCCGGACTGGCCTTTCTGCTGTTGGGAGAGGGTGCCGAGCGCGAGCAGTTGCTCGCACGCAGCCGGGAACTCCGTCTGACGAACTTGCGTTTTCTCGGCAAACAGCCGCGGGAAAGGATTCCCGCCTACCTTCTGGCCGCGGACGCCTGCCTGGTGCCCCTGCGCCGCTGCGAGGTTTTCAAAACCGCCATTCCCTCCAAGATGTTTGAGGCCATGGCTGCGGCGAGGCCAACGCTGCTGGGAGTGGAGGGCGAGGCGAAAGAGATATTGCTCGAGTCGAGGGCCGGAATTGCAGTTCCTCCTGACAGTCCGGAGGCTCTGGCCGAGGCGATTCTCGGTCTCAAAAACGACCCGAACCTTGCTCGAACGCTGGGCGCGAACGGCAGGCGCGCAGTGCTCGAGAAGTATTCCTGCCGCCGGCAGGCAAAGGCCTACTTGGAGCTGCTCGCTCGGCTGGCGAGCGCGGCGCGGCGATGGCCCGCCTCGGAGCGACTGCAGCCGCCGGAGCCCGCTTCCGTGGAGAACCCTGGATTGCTTTCGAAGAGGGAGCCATGAAAACGTACCTCGGATTGTTTGTTCTAGCCGTGCTCTTTACGTTGCTTGCAACCCCGCGAGCGCGGACATTAGGCCGGCGTTTGCGCGCCTATGGGAAAAGGCAGGAGGGCCGGGACCAACCACTCATCCCACGCCTGGGTGGGCTTGCAATCTTCCTTGCGGCGCTCGCGACCTGGGGGGCTTTGCTGCTGATGCCGAACGACGTGCGGACGCGCTTCCTTTCGGAGTGGCGTACCGTGGTCACCCTGCTGGTTCCCGGAACGCTCGTGCTGCTGGCCGGCGCGTACGACGACGTGATCGGCGCGACGCCAAGGCAGAAATTGATCATTGAAGTCCTCGCGGCCACCATGGTCTGGTGGGCGGGCTTTCGCATCGTAAGTCTTCCCATTCTTGGGCTCCACATTCACAGCCTCTTCCTGAGCTGGATGCTCACTGCGATGTGGATTATCGCCGTGACCAACGCCCTGAACCTGATTGACGGATTGGATGGGCTGGCGGCGGGCATTGCCTTCTTCGTCACCGTTTCCGTCTTTGTGGTTTCCCTGCTCCAGGGAAACTATTTCGTATGCATTCTGGCCATCACACTGGCGGGTGCGTTACTGGGATTTTTGCGGTTCAACTTCGCACCGGCCACGATTTTTCTTGGCGACAGCGGCAGTCTATTTCTGGGATTTACTCTGGCCAGCCTGGCCATCCACACCTCCCAGAAAAGTTCAACCTTGCTCGCCATCGTGGTTCCTTTTGTGGCTTTCGGCCTGCCTTTGCTCGATACCTCGCTTACAGTGGTGCGCCGTTTTCTCGGCGGGCGCCCGTTGTTCGTTCCCGATCGCGACCATATCCATCACCGGTTGCTGCAAAACCGGCTCACACTCAAGATGGCGGTCCTGGGCCTTTACGGATTGGCAGCGCTGTTCTCGCTCGGGTCTCTCCTTATCATTCAATCCACGGGGAGCCTGATTGCGCTCGTGGCGGTTCTGGCAGGCGCCTCTGCCTGGTTCCTGACCGGCGGACTTCGCTACGAGGAGTTGTCAGAATTGAATGCTTACCTGGGGCGAGCCGTGCAATCCCAACGGCAAGTTTTGGCCAACCAAATCCTGATTCGCAAAGCTTCGCGGCAACTCGCAGAGGCCACCTCACTCGAGGGGAGTTGGCAGGTTCTGGCCAGCGCCCTCGAAGCCCTGGACTTTGACGGAGTCACGTGCCGGCTAGTCCACTGGTCCCATGGCGGAGTACCGTCCCTGGCCGGATGGGCGCGCAACGTCGTGGAACCCTCTGCCGATTGCTGGAACCTCGCCTTCCCGCTGCGCGCCGGACAAAAGGTTGTGGGAGAGTTGCAGCTTTGGCGCTCTCTCCGCAAGGACCGCCTGCTCTTTCAGTTCTCCTCGCTCCTGGACACTTTGATACCGCCTTTTGAGGAGCAGCTCAAAGTGCGCTACGATGCGGAGAAAACCAAACCTGCCGAGGGCCGCAGCTTGCCGTCAGACCCCTCTTTTGTACCCGGACTCCTGGCTGGCGAAAGGAAAGGATGAAACAGGTTCTGCAAGACCTTCGCTCACACCAGATCCAAGTGGAAGAAGTGCCGCCCCCCTGCTGCTTGCCCGGAGGAGTCCTGGTCCGGACCGCCGCCTCGCTGATCAGCAGTGGGACGGAGCGAGCAACGATTGCGCTGGGAGGGAAGTCGCTGCTGGGCAAAGCGCTCGAGCGGCCGGACCTGGTTCGGCGGCTCTTTCGGCGCCTGAAGACAAGCGGCGTTGCGGACGTCATGGCCACCGTGCGCGCCCGGCTGGATACTGCCGTTGCCCTCGGCTACAGTTCTTCCGGCGTGGTCTTAGAGGTGGGTGAGGGAGCGGAGGAACTCGCCGTCGGCGACCACGTGGCCTGCGCGGGGGCCGGACACGCCGGACACGCCGAGGTCAATTGGGTCCCCAGGAACCTGTGCGTCAAGATTCCCCACGGAGTCAGCTTCGAGGCGGCCGCCTCGGTCGCGGTAGGAGCGATTGCCTTGCAGGGAGTGCGCGTGGCGGAAGTGCGGCTGGGCGAGCGAGTGGCCGTAGTCGGGCTGGGCCTCGTCGGCCTGCTTGCCGCGCAGATCCTCCAGGCAGCCGGTTGCGTGGTGTGGGGGCTCGACACGGATCCCGAGCGCGTCAGACTGGCGAAGGAGCTCGGCGTCGATTACGCTTGCGAGAACCAGGTGTGGGAACAAGGCCCTTATAGCGCCCTGTGCCGGCGCGGCCAAGGAGCCGATGCTGTGATCCTCACGGCGGCCACTCGTTCGAGCGAACCTGTCGAGTTCGCCGGAGAGTTGGCGCGTGACCGGGGCGTTGTGGTCGTGGTGGGCGATGTGCGCGTGGACGTTCCCCGCGAGCACTATTACAAGAAGGAACTTCAGGTGCGCTACTCGCGCTCCTATGGGCCGGGACGCTACGACGCTGAGTACGAAGAGGGAGGATCCGACTACCCCTACGGCTTTGTGCGTTGGACGGAAAAACGAAACATGGAGGCATTTCTCGCCCTCCTGGCGAAACAGAAGGTACGCCTCGAGCCACTGCTGACGCACCGCTTCCGAATCGACCAGGCCCTGGAAGCTTTCAAGCTGCTGTCCGGGGAGAGAAAAGAGAAATACGTCGGCATCCTGCTTTCTTATCCTAGCGACTCGACGTTTCCGAACCGTGTAACGCTTCAGCCGATTCCTTCCCCTGCCCTGCCTTCCCATGCCGAGCGCGGCGAGGAATCCCTCTCTGCCATGGGGCCCGCTACAGGCGTTCCATCCACACCGAGTTCGTCCCCTGTCATCCTGAGCGCTGCGAAGGACCTCAGCAGTCCGTCACCTTCGAACCGCAACACGGAGATGCGTAAAACGATCGGCGTGGGATGGATTGGCGCGGGCAGTTTCAGTCGCGCCCGATTGCTGCCCGCTCTGCGAAAAATCAGGGGCCTCCATTTCATGGGCCTGGCCAACGCCACCAGCCCTTCGGCCCGGCGGGTCGCCAACAGCTTTGGCTTCCGCTACTGCGTTACCGATCCCAATGAGATTCTGAACGACCCGCACATTAACGCGGTCTTTATCGGCACTCGGCATCACCTGCACGCCCCGTTGGTCATCGCTGCCCTCGAACGCGGCAAGCATGTTTTTGTGGAGAAGCCGTTGTGCGTGGACGAGGCGGAATTGAACGAGATCGCGGACAAATTCGAGGGATCGGGGCGAATCCTGAGCGTGGGCTTTAATCGCCGCTTCTCTCCTTTCGCGCGCGAATGCAAGGCCTTTTACGAAGGGCGCCACGAACCGCTCTCGATTCTCTACCGCGTGAACGCGGGACGCCTTCCTCCAACTCATTGGACCTATGACCCGACGCAAGGACACGGCCGGGTGGTTGGCGAGGTCTGCCACTTCATTGACCTGGCATCTTTCTTGACCTCTTCGCTTCCCGCCGAGGTCCAGGCTTGGCCCGTGAATGGCCTTGGCGACAACCACGAAGACAACCTCCATATTCAGCTTCTCCTAGCCGACGGCTCGCGTGCTGAGATCTCCTATCTTTCCTCCGGCGACGCCAGCGTTCCTAAAGAACGTATTGAAGTGTGCGGAGACGGACGTACTGCAATCTCCGAAGACTTTAGAAAAGCCTGGTTTTATTCCCACAACCACTGCCGCTCGCGGTCGCTCTTCTCGCAGGACAAAGGTCATCGCGAGGAGTTGCGCGCCTTCGTCGAGGCCGTTGCGGGCGGCGGTGAACTGCCTATACCCTTCGAAAGCCTCCGCGCTACCACCCTAGCCACCTTCCGCATCCGCGAGTCGATGCGCTGCGGCAAGGCCCTGCCCGTTTCTCCTCCCGACTGCGACTGAGCAGCCCTCCGGCTTTCCGCTGCAAAATGCTGGCCTAATCTCCTCCCCGGTGCCTCATAGGGGGACGGCTTGCTGTCCCCAGCTTGCCGTTATTGCACGCCCGCTCTTGGCTCACTACCCTTCTCGACGCTTGCCTTTCCAATACTCACCTTCGGCAGGTTTCTTTCTCGGCATACTGGGATGCTGAGAATCTGAGATGTTGGATTAAAGCCCCCATCGCGCGCCCCCTCACTTCCTTTGTTCTGCCGGATGCCCCTCAGTTCATGTCGTAGCTGTCGCCAGTAGTCTCGGCCAAGGGTCGTGTTTCGTTGAGGTTACCCGGCGAAGTCTGGGTATAGAGAAGTTCTTCAAAAATCGGGCTCATCTGAAGCACGTCTTCAGCCGAAGATACAGTTAACAATCAAGTAAGGTCCCAGGGTATGCCCCTGTAAGTCACAGGGCGGAGCTTTATGTTGTTTGTGAACTCACAAATCGTTCCCGGCGAATCCCGATCACAGGGCTCCAAGTTCTTACCTTTTCGCAAGCATTTTCTCGGATGGCGGCTCCGCGCCGCCGAACCGCTGGTCTCTTACCGTGGGTTCTCGACCGAACCCGGCAATCAGCTTCTGAAATCCGGACTCTCGAATTCGGAATTGGGTCCCCGACGCGATGCCCCACCTCAAAAACTGTTTCAAACCCAAAGGGGACGTCGAGGTCGAGAGAGATGCTGCGCCGGCAATCATCCGCTAGGACCTGGGTAATCAAAAAGGAGTCGTGAAATGAGCATATTGATGGATGACATATCGCGGTTAATTGCCAGTCCTATCCCACGCCGCAAGGCATTGCGCATGCTCGGCGGAGTCGTGGGCGGGAGCATCTTGGCTTCCTTAGGGCTCGAGCGAGCTTCCCATGCCATGGGAACGGGGATGAGGTGCATCGGAAAGCAAGTCCCATGTAACTCGACCTGTTGCAACCCCAACGAGATGTGCTGCGGCGGGACCTGCTATGGCGCTGGCGTTCAGGCCCTCTATAACTGCTGCGGCACCGTGCTTTGCAGCAAGGCCTCGCAGCAGTGCTGCGGGAACCACTGCTGCAGTAAGAAGGAAACGTGTTGCGGCTTGCAGTGTTGCTCGGCCGGTCGATCTTGCTGTCATGGGCAATGTTGCGCTCCCGGCGCGGTTTGCTGCGGTACAACATGCTGCGGGGAAGGTAAGGTTTGCTGCAACAACAAGTGCGTGTCGAGGAGACCCTCCGAGAGCAGCCCTTGTGTAGTCTGAACCAAACCGCAAAGAGAGGTTTGTCATGGTAGAAGAGAGCAGAGCGCTGGCGCACGGCCGGTCAAATAGATCATCTCTAAGTGAGCGTCGTCGGAATCACAATCTCCTTGCAGGAGCGTTCCCGCCCGCTTCGTTTCCAGCCCGAAACGGGCGGGATTATCCTGTACGTGGAAGCCAAATCCCCGCCGCGGGGATCGAATTCCCATTCGAGACTCCAGCCACTTGTGGTCGCCATCGGGGGCCCGCGACAGATGGATCCCGGTCTCCGGGGCCTTCGCTTTGTTGCGCGCGGCGCCTCAGGCGAGGGGTCGTTTTGCGGGCGGCGTTTTCCCTGGCCACTTTGATCTGCCTGGCCGGACTCTCGAGGGCACAAAACCCCGTGTTGCCTCTGGAAGTGGCGTCCACCTCCTCCCTCCGGACGGCGTCCCCCAGCGCTCCTCTGAGCAAGCCTGTGGGCCAGCGGTACGTCATTGCGAAAGATGACCTGCTGGATATCGACGTCGTAGGAGTTCAAGAGCTATCGCACGAGTATCGCGTAGACGGGGATGGGATGGTAACACTGGCGATGCTGCCACGACCGGTTTTGGCGGCAGGACTCACCCTGGACCAGTTTTCCGAAGCCATTCGCAAGGGCCTCATCGAAGGCGGCCTGATGGTTACTCCGCAGGTCACCGTTACGGTGAAATCCTCGCTCTGGAACGCCGTGGTGCTCTCCGGCGCCGCAAAAAAACCGGGTGTTTACCCGGTCTACGGGCACACCACGCTTCTCGAACTGCTGACCGAGGCAGAAGGCCTCAGCGATGATGCGGGCAACACTGCAATCATCACTCGCGCCGAGAATGCTTCGTTGGGGTCGGAGGCCAAACCTGGATCTGGTGCTACGGAAGCTAGTCCACTGACTGCGCGCACACTGAAGGTTGACGTCGGTGGACTCTGGCATAACGGCGACGCGAGTCTTAACGTGGATCTCTATCCCGGGGACCGAGTCACGATTCAACGTGCGGGGATCGTCTACGTCGTCGGAGCTGTGAACCGCGCGGGAGGCTTCCCCTTGTCCAACGACCAGGAGCAAATGACGGTGCTGAGGGCTATTGCCTTGGCGGGCAACCTTACCCGCGAGGCAAAGCCCGCGAAAGCCGTCATCATCCGGAAGGACTATAGTGATTCCAGCGGCAGGCGGGAGCTCCGCGTGGATCTCAGGAAGGTTCTCTCCAGTCAGGCTCCGGATCAAGCATTGCTGGCTAGCGATATCCTTTTTGTGCCTGAGAGCGGGGCAAAGAGAACGCTCGACACAGTTATCAACACCGCTGTGTATACCACAATTTGGCGACTACCATATTAGGGGAACAGGGATTAGGGAGCATTCAACCTGGGGCAGAGGCGCATAGGAAATGCCGTCCTCTGCAACTTCTTTAACCCTTCCTATCAGGGGCGAACTCGATGACGGAAAACAACAAGTTAGTGCCGACAACCAGTATTCCACCGGACCGTCAGGGGTACGGTGGATACCCTGTTGCCGACCTCGAAACAACAGACTCTGACGCTTACTCTTTCCACCATTACTGGGATATTCTCCGAAAGAGACGCAGCACGGTTTTCACCGTTGTCTTCTTTATCACGATTCTGGTAACGATCGTTGTCTTCCGGATGAAGCCCGTGTATCGCGCCACGGCGCGCATGGAGGTCCAGGCGGAGACACCTGCACTGCAAACGCTCAGCGAGCTTAGTCCAAATGCCACCGCCGACGCGGCGTTCCTCCAAACCCAGGTCAACCTTTTGCAGAATAACAACCTGGCTTGGCAAACAATGCAGGAGCTAGGGCTTGCGGCCGGGGCCTCGCAGGCCACGACGGCCGCAGAGGGTGGATCGGCGTCGAGGGACGCCCCTTCTGCCGATTCTCAGTCAAGTCTGATCAGGGCTTTTAAGAAGCACCTTCACGTCGAGTTGCTTAGTGAGAGTCGGCTCGTGGAGGTCAGCTTCGAGAGCGACGATCCCAGTCTGGCGGCGCGGGTAGCCAACGCCTTGGTCAGAAACTACGTGGAATCTAACTTTCGTTCCAAATACGAAACGACTCGGCAAGCCTCGGCCTGGATGGAGCAGCAGCTTGATGAACTCAAGGCCAAAGTGGAGAAAGCACAACAGGCGCTGGTGGACTATGAACGGGAAAACTCCATCGCTAATCTCGGGGACAAGGAAAACGTGGTGCAGCAGCGGCTGGCGCAGCTAAGCAGTGATCTTACGGCCGCCCAGGTTGATCGTGCCAACAAGCAATCGGTTTATGATTCGGTGCGGAGCAACAAGTCCGAAGCCGCCGTCATCGCTAACGACGCGCTGTTAGCGCAGCTCGAGTCGAAATCTGCTGAACTCCACACGGAATATGCGGCGACCACGGCTCAATATGGTCCAAACTTTTACAAGGTCAAGCAGCTGGGTAATCAGATCAGCGAAGTGGAAACGCTTATCGACCGCGAGTGCAAGCGGATTACGGAACGAATCGAGAGTGACTACCGCACCTCCCTTCGGCGTGAGCAACTTCTTGCGCAGGACGTTGCTCAGCAAAGGGCTGAGGTGGAGAAGTTGAATCAACTGCTCATCAAGTACACCATTCTGAAGGGGGATTTCGAGACCAATCAACAGCTTTACAGCGAGCTGCTAAAACGACTCAAGGATGCAACGATCTCCGTAAGCCTGCGCGCCACCAATGTCCGGCTCGCCGACGCTGCTCTGGTCCCCACCACACCCATCCGTCCGGACAAGCGATTGGATATTGCCATCGGACTCATAGTGGGCTTGATTCTCGGAGTTACCTTGGCGTTTGTGCGGGAAAGCTTGGATCGCACGATCAAGACCGCAGAGGAGATCGAAAGTGAAATCACCGTTCCCACTCTGGCCGTGATTCCACTCGGATCGAAAACACGTGGGCGGTACGGCCGCTACTTCTCGCACGAGGTTCAGAAAACGGGAGCAAATGGGACCTCCGCTTTGTCTATCCTAAGTTCTCCTGGGTCCGAAATGGCAGAAGCCTTCAGGGTTCTGCGGACTTCCATCCTTCTTTCCAGTTCCCCTCAACCTCCGCAAGTGCTTCTGGTCACCAGCGCACATCCCAGTGAAGGCAAGACTTTTGCATCAGTCAACCTCGCTTTGTCGCTCGCCCAACGGGGCAGCCGTGTGCTGCTTGTGGACGGGGACCTGCGCAAACCGAGCATCCTGAAGGCCCTCGGCCTCAAAGACGGCGAGGGGAATGGGCTGAGCAGCCTTCTTACCGGCGGGCAAGAAATTGACCAGGCGTTAAGGCCTATCGCGGCAATGCCCAATATGTCCGTGCTTTCCTCGGGGCCGATCCCCCCCAATCCGGCCGAATTGGTTTCCTCCCCGGCCATGGGAGGATTATTGCGACACCTCCGCCAGCGGTTCGAGTATATCGTGCTCGACTCCCCGCCCTTGTTACTGGTTACGGATGGGATCCTCTTGTCCACCTTGGCGGACGGCGTGGTCCTGGTGGTGGAAAGCGGAAGTACTTCGCGTGGCGCACTAAATAGGGTACGCCGAATCCTGGATCGGGCCGGCGCAAACACTTTGGGCGCAGTCCTCAACAAGCTTGACGATCGAGCCGACGGTTACTATACATCACGGTATAGGTATTACAGTTACTACCATACCCCTGAGTCCTCAACCTTAAAGGTTGCAGACGCTGCCTCGGCCAACGGTCGGCCACCCACGTTCGCATCCAGACAAGATGACCATGTTTTCAAGACCCCTGTGGTGTGAGGTATTTCAATGCAAATGCGCGATGTAGCTGTGATAGGGGCGGGTCCAGCCGGCTTGTATGCGGCTTATCGACTCGCAGCGGCGGGCTTGGGAGTCACTGTTTTTGATGCCCAGGCAAAGATCGGCGAAAACGCGGTTTGTTCCGGTGTGATTGGAGAGGAGGCTTTTGCGCGTTTTGGTTTGCCTACTCGACCGGTATTGAATCTCATCTATTGCCTCCGGGCTGTCTCACCCGCTGGAAAGACGTTAGAGTATCGCTCCCCTACGCCGCTGGCACGCGTGGTTGACAAGGCGGAATTCAACCGTGACTTGGCCAGTATGGCGCGTTCTGCCGGTGCGGAGGTGTGCTCAGGCCGAATTGTCGAGCGCATCACTCGAGAAAAGCCTGGAGCCGTTCTACAGTTTCGCTCGCGCCAGGGCTCTGAAGGAAGAATCCGAGTGCGGGTAGCCGTGATTGCATCCGGAGTGAGCGGCTCTCTCAACAGTGCGCTCGGGCTGGTGAAGCCACGAGAATTCTTGCGGGCAGTGCAAGCTGATATCCCATTGGGAAAAGACGGAGCCTCCAATCCGACAGAAGTTTATGTGGGACAATCCGTTGCACCCGGAGCGTTCGGCTGGAAAATTCCTCTGGGACACGGCCTGGTGCGCGTCGGTCTCATGTCTCTTGAGGAGCCTCGGCCTTATTTTAGCGCCCTCCTGCAGAGGGTAGCTCCTGGACTAGACCGGGGTGAAGCCAAGGTCCGGCAGAAGGCTATAGGACAGATGCCGGTGGGCAGATGCGTGGCGGACCGCATTGTGGCAATCGGGGAAGCCGCCGCGCATGTGAAAACTAGCACGGGTGGCGGCATCTACTTCGGTCTTCTATCCGCGGATATGGCCGCCGAAGTCATACTCCACGCTTTCCAAAAGGGCGACTTCGGCGCGCAAACTTTGGGCGAGTTCGAGCGCTTTTGGCACGCCGCATTCGGTATCGAATTGCAGATGGGTTATCTCGCCCGGAAGCTCGCGGCGCGTCTTTCCGACGGCCTCGTCGAGAAAGCCTTTGACAGAGCCAAGGGTATTGATTTGCTGGGAAGACTTAGTGGGAAGCTGAACTTCGATTGGCACCGCAAAGCCATTCTGGCGACCATTCGCGGGTTATTCGGTCAAGTCTCTTGTGCTTGATTTCTATTCAAAACTTCCTGTGGTCGGGCCGTGTGCGTCGCATGGGAGGATGCAGGGGAGGGTGGTTCAAATTATGGAGAATTTATTCCATCACAACGCATCAGTAACCCTAATGTTCAAACGGGGTTTTGACATCCTGCTTTCCGGTTTGGGGCTTTTCGTGTCGCTGCCCCTCTGGGGGATGATCGGTCTTCTGGTGAGGCTTTACGACGGCGGCCCCGTCTTCTATCGGCAGGAAAGGGTGGGGAAGGACGGGAAGGTTTTTACTAGCTTGAAGTTCCGCTCAATGGTTCCTGACTCTGACCGGAGATGGGGTGCCGTGCCTGCTACGCAAAACGATCCGAGAATAACGAAGGTCGGAAGAATTCTGCGGGCTACAGCCATGGACGAATTGCCACAGCTCTGGAATATCTTTCGGGGAGATATGAGCTTCGTGGGCCCTCGGCCGGAGTGGATCGAGCTAGTGAAGAGATTTCGTGTGGAAATCCCGACTTTCGATTTGCGCCACAAGGTTCGGCCGGGCCTGACCGGCTTGGCACAAATCTATGGCCATAGCGAAATCTCTCGTCGCCATAAACTCCGCTATGACCTACTTTATGCGCGACGGCAGAGTTTGTGGCTGGACCTTCGGCTGGTCCTCCTCTCGTTTGCAGTTACCTTTACAGGTAGGTGGGAGCGCCGCGAAGCTAAGATCTCGCGCCCGCGTCAATGGCGAGCCGGAAGGGCGGTACCAACCAGGACAGCTTGGCCTACCGAAGTTCTTCTTTCCAAGGGCCTACCTGAGTCGTGACGCCTTTTTTGAACGACTTTTTGGAGCGAGGCAGGTGATTCCAGGTCCAGGCAGCACCCCCGTCGATTCATCTGGCATGGAGTAAGTTGCGTCAGAGCCCCTGAATTCGCCGGGGCGGCTGACGTTTAATTGAGGACATAACCAAACATGTCACCGCTTTCCGACATTCCCTGTGCGCGTGTCTTGGGAGTCCCCGTTCATGTGATCAACCTCAGCAATGTAGTCCAGCAGATGGACGGGTGGATCCGTGCGGGGGACATTGGACGATGGATCGCCGTTACAAGTTCACATGGCATTGTGGAGGGTTTCGAGCGTCCTGAGTTCAGGAAGATCCTGGAATCGGCCGCCCTCTCAGTTCCCGATGGCAGATGGACAGCGAACGCCGCAGCGGCGCATCTGTCTCTCGAACCCCAACAAGTGCGTGGGGCTGATTTGATGTGGTCATTCTGCGCGTTATCCAACGAACGCCGGTACAGCAGCTACTTTCTCGGTGATACTGAGGAGGTGCTTGAGAGGCTCACCTCGAGGCTCAACGACCAGTTTCCCGGTATGAGAATCGCCGGTTCTTATTCACCTCCCTTCCGGCCTCTGAGCGCGGAAGAGAATGAAGAGATCATCAGGCGAATTAACCGCGCCAACCCGCATGTCCTGTGGGTATGCCTCGGTCTGCCCAAGCAAGAGCGCTGGATCTCCGCGAACCTTCGGAAGCTGCGCGTACCTGTCGTCGTCGCCGTGGGGGCTGCCGCCAAATTCGTGAGTGGAAGCGTTGCACCGGCGCCTGTTTGGATTCGGGAACATGGATTTGAGTGGCTTTGGAGACTGATCAGTGAACCGCGGCGCTGCTGGCGGCGCGCCATGTTATACGGACCTCGATTTGCCCTGTTCACGATTCTGGAATTGTGCGGTGCTCGAAGATACGATTGAGGGGGATTCAGAGCTTGGAGGCTTGTTCCTTCTTCCCTGCATAAGATGCCTGCCTACGCAATCTTCTCGATCGGGCTCGAGTCACCAAACCGTAGCCAGCCAAGACACTGCAACCTGTAAGGATCGAATCGACTCATGAGCCGAAAGAAAGAAGCGCGGGGCGAAGCAAACAGGGTATTTCATTGCTGCCTTTAAGGAAAAAGGGAGATCCCACCCTCTGGGTGAAGGCCGCAGGTTTGGTGGCTGCCGTACTGTGCGGATTGGCCGCCGCTCGTTCTTGCGCGGGCAGGGGCATGGAAGCCAAGGTTCTGGGGCTCGACAGAGTGATCGCTTTCACGTTCATCCCTACGAAAGACTTCGACCCCAAACAACTGCATTCGGTGACGCTCATTGGACCAACCCAGCCGGAAGAGTGGCGATATTGGCGAACGCGAGGTATTGTGGCGGGCGTCGGCCACACGTGGTTCGACCTGCTGCGTTCCCCACTCGAGAAGGCAGCGGACAATCTGGCAGGTCAGAATTACGGCGGAAACCCTCGCCCCGTGGTCATGATCGATGAGTTGGGCTTCGATTACGGAGGCCTTATGGATGAGAAGGCCGCCCATATTCTCCGCCAGACGAAACTGCGGCAAGCAGGCTTGGGGCTCGCAGTATGGGAAATGCGGGGCCCCATCCCTCAGGTTTTGGCGGAGGCCTTTCGAGACGTAGCAGACCTAGTCATGATGGAAAGTTACGTCGGCGATATAACCCAATACTGGTGGATTGCCTGCCAGGTCTGGTCGGCGCGCCGGTTCGGCATCTTGTCGAAGACGATCGTGGTTCTCGGGGTGGGAAAAGGTGGCAACTCGGGTGAAGATTGGGCCGAATCTGGGGAAGAGTTGGAACGGCAAGTCCGCTTCGTTCGGCTGATTGCGCCGGAGTCGCCTGGCGTGGGATTCTACGGCGGGAGCAGCGAATTGCTGACTCGCGCGGATGCCCTATGCACGCGGTTCTCTGACATTCCGACCGATGGTAGGGGGCTGCCCAAAGACGCATTGGCCGTCGCCAGGACTTTCTCCGACGGGTATGACGGGCCGACCCTGGTAATATCGCCGGATCTGGTCGAACCCAATTACAGCCAGGACGGCACAGGGCGATTAGCCGAGCCCAAGACGTTGCGCGCCTACCTGATCAACCTCGGCGATCAAGACGCCCGAAGGGTCAAGGTGCGCTTACGGAATACATCGGATAATGGCGGGAATGTGTTTGCGGCGGGTGTCGTGCCGATCATTCCGCGAAGGGGCGAAGCGGTGGGGGTCCTGCGTGTGACTGCACCGTGGCGCGAGTGGGTGGGAGAGTGGAAGATGGAAGTCGAAGCTCCCGGCTGCCGAGTCCTGCCCTTCAGGCTAAAGCGTTAATCAAATGGCGCAGATGACGAATATCGGGCAAGATCGAGGGCTGGGACTCCCGTTCAAATTGCTCTTCTGTGTCGTCGCCGTCTTCTCTCTCTCACTTGTGGTTCGTCCTGCCCCGTGGGTGGTCGATCGCCCGATTTCCGAGGACGGGTATTATGCTCTTACGATTTCACACAATATAGCTGAGGGTAAAGGAGTGACCATTGATGGGACTACCCCTACGAACGGCTTTCAGCCCCTGTTCGTTCTTGCCTGTGTTCCACTTTTTGCCCTCGCGGGGCATAACAAGATTTTGGCTGTCCGCTTGGTACTTGGACTCTCTTGGATCCTATACTTGGGGACTGCCGTAGTAATGGGGAAGATCGTGCGTGACTTCGTGAATTTGAGAGGCGAACGCCAAGGTCGGATTGCCCAATGGATAGGTGCCTCTTTGTACCTCTCTGCCCCCTTGCTTTTCCTTCAGCACTTCAACGGTCTGGAGACGGGTGCCATGCTTTTCCTGTACGCCTTGGCATGGCATTGCCATCAAACGAACCATGCCAATTTGCTGGGAAAGGAAATTCTGTTTGCCATCGTGCTTGGGCTCATCGTCCTGGCGCGAATCGACGCCGCCTTCTTCGTGGCAATCGCCAGCTTCGGCCAGTGGGTCTCCGGAGGGGGGTTAACCCTGCGGGAACGTTCGGGCCGCTTTTTCAGGCTCGCGACGACTTCTCTTATTGTGTCCTCCGGGTGGTGGGTCAACAATCTTGTGAACTTCCACTCCCTCATGCCCAGCAGCGGAAGAGCGGAACAGGCCTGGGGGTTTTCTGTCTATAGGTGGGAACGAATCGTCTCGGCACTGATCCGAGATCTTGTTCCCTGGGTCTTCGCTGAGACTCCCTCGGACGGAATTGTCGGTACCGCTGCTCGGTCGCTGACCATTCTTCTAGCGATCGGGCTCGGGATAAGACACCGCAAGAAGATTAGCGAGTTCATTTCCGGGACGGATTCCAGGGATCAGGTGGCCGGGAGAACGATCGAATATGCTTTTTGGCTCGTCAGCTCTATTGCAGTCCTTGCGGCTTGGTACGGGTTCTCTTCCTGGGCGGTGCACTTCTACACCCGTTACATGGCGCCCTTGACTCTCCTGGCCACCTTTGTTTTGGGGTGTGCCGCCGCGCACCTGTACCGCAAGCTGCCAAGGGCCACAACGATCATTGCGGCACTCTTGATCACGCCGGTTCTAACTACGAATGTCTTATTGTGGCGTGGCCGACCTATACGCAATGGCTTCCTTCAAGAGCAAGTGAAGTTGGTCGAGCGGTGGGCCGCCCAGGATACAGTCGCCGCCGGGCAATCAGGCACGCTGGGTTTCTTTCGCGACGGGGTGGTCAACCTGGATGGGAAGGTGAATCCGCGTGCGCTCGAATTTCAGAAGACAATGTGGGAGTACTTGCCCCAGGTTCACGCGCAGTGGCTTTGCGACTGGCCAAGTTATGTTCACACCTACTTGGGGGAGCATCCCGAAAAGCGCGGTTGGAAGGTCGTCGCCACAGAAGGGACGTTCCTCCTGCTGCGCTACGACCCGTCGGCGGCGCTCCAAGCCGAGACGGTATCTCCACCGAAACCACATCCCTCAGCGGGCCCTTAACGCTCAGGCGCCCACGGTGCAACACGTCCCCCTGTGTCAAGACTTTCCAAAAACATCATATATAACGTGGCAGGCCAGGGTCTGTCGCTGCTCGTGAGTTTTGTGGCCGTGCGGTTCGTGTTCCGCAGGCTGGGCGGGGATGCACTGGGCTTGATCTACTTCAATCAGTCGATCAGCGTGGCTCTGACGCTGGCGCTCGAGCTGGGCATTTATAAGACGACGGTTCGCGAGGTCGCTTCCCACCACGAGGACAATCCTCTCTATGTCCGCCACTTCATTGGGACTGCAACATTCCTGTACTGGTCGGCCTACCTCGTGCTGGCGGCCGCCGCCTACTCTGCAATTCCCCTGTTAACCCACCACTGGGTCCATCTGGAGAGCCTAGGAGAGGCCACCGCTACCCAGGTGATGCGAATCCTAATGCTCGGTACCTTGTTGAGCCTGCCACGGGGCCTCTACGACAGTTTATTGCTCGGCCTGGAGCGCATGAGTCACACCAATATTCTGCGTCTCACTGTCGCCGCTATTCAGCAGGCAGGGATCTTCCTTGTCCTCCTTTTTCACGGCACCCTTGTTGACGTAGCCTACTGGATTGTCATTACGTGCTTTGCGGGGGTGGCGACGTACTGGGTGGTTTGCGCGCAAATGTTTTCCTGGCGCTCGCTGTTGCCCTGTTTCAATCTCGGAATCGTGAAGTCGAACTGGGCTTTTTCGGTCCACGCTTTCGCGATCAGTGTGTCGGGATGGTTCTTGGGCGAAACCGACAAGATTGTCGTTAGCCGCCTGCTGCCGCTAGGCGTGATGGGTTCCTACACGGTCGCCAAGGGGGCTGTCTCGCGCTGCTCGATGCTTACGGTCGCCGTCAACGAAGCAACCTATCCCCATCTATCGGCTCTTTTTAACGCTCACCAGATGGATCGCTTTCGCGCCCAATATCAGAAGCTGCAGGACTTGGTGTGTGTGGCCATTCTACCCCTTTATGCAGCCGTGCCTTTTGTCTCGCTCCCTATCTTCTCTTTCATGTTTACGCCTGGCGTCTCACGAATGTTGTTGCTCCCTATTACGATTCTGGCGCTGGGCAGCTACCTTTACGGCACGGTTACCATTCCGAACGTCGCCGCACTCGCCGCAGGGAAACCCCAAATTGTGGCCAGGCTTAACAGTTTCTCGGTCATCGTCGTGGTACTTGGCTATATTGCGTTCACCCGTCTTTGGGGTCTCACTGGCGCCAGTCTAGGCTGGATGCTCTACCCACTGTTGGCTTATGCGTATGCAGTTCCCCGCACGTGCCGGGAGTGCCTTGGCGTCTCTGTCGGTGCATGGTTCCTGCGTGTGTCGAAGGTCTTGGGGTTGGGCGTAGTGACTTACGGACTGGCGTGGATCATTGTTTATTGCCGCGGTACGCTGACCCCGGTCTGGCTCTTTCTGGCCTATGGGGCCGCAACAATCGCCTTCTTGCTGGAGGCCTACTTGACGCTGACCGAGGAATTGCGCGGATCCCTGCGGCGGTTGCCCGGGCTCTCAGGTCTGGGGAGAGCGAGAGTAATTCAGCAGGTCCCGGCGGAGTAGCGGATTCGATGATAGGGAGAGGGGGGAACTGCCGCCGCGGATAGGATCTCACCAGACCCTCGGCGCAGGCGTGAACTTAATGCTCCAACGTGCAAATTTCGCAATTCGAAGTCTGACTAACAGCCCGCGACTAGTGAAGATCGCCAGGGATTTGCATCTGGCCGGCGTGCTCAAGCGGTGCGAATACCAGATTCGAGGACCGTCCGACGGAATGGTCCGCCACTCCATCGCGGGAGTGGATATTGTCTTCGCCGTGCCGAATGCCACCGAGTTTCGCACCCTGGAATGCTGCTACGGGGACGAACTGGACTTTATCGAAGCCCTGGAAAAGAAGCTACGCTTGGGGGGCGATTATTTCGACGTGGGAAGCAACGTCGGACAGTTTTTGATACCTGCGGCCAAATTACTGGGCGAGCGCGGACGGGCAGTGGGATTCGAGCCTCACCCCGTGAATCACGAACGGCTGATGAAGAACGTGACGCTCAATCGATTGACGAATGTTCAGGTATATCAGACGGCGCTTGGCGACCGCGGAGGCGAGATTCGCATATACGGGGCAAGGGGAACGGCAACGATTGTACCTCGGGCTGCAGCCAAGCGGGGAAATTCGCCTTCCGCCACCGTGCAGATGATCCGCGGCGACAAACTGCGAGTTGATTCGGGTCTCCCCGTCCCGAAGGCAGTGAAGATCGACGTCGAAGGAGCGGAGTATAGCGTGCTGAACGGTCTTACAGGGACCTTGTCGAGTTCCCTCTGCGAGCTACTTTGCCTAGAGATCCATCCCCGCTTCCTGCCTCCCGAAGTCACGAGCGAAATGGTGCTGTCTCTCGTGCGCTCCCTGGGATTCACCCGCGTCGAAACTCGACCTCGAGAAAGCGAGATCCATTTGATCGCCGAGAAGGGCCAGGCGGAGCGCTGATGCGGCCTCGCGTGGCGGTCATCCACCCCCAACTCCGGCACGGGGGATCAGAGACAGGACCTCTTTGGGCCATCGAAGCGCTCAAGGGTGAATACGACGTGGAACTTATCACCGGCGGCCGGGTGGATCTCGAACAGCTCAACGCCTATTACGGCACCCACCACCGGGGAGGCGAGTTTACCATCCATGAAGTGCAAATGCCGCTCGGGCTGCACCGCACGGCCAGGTTTGCAGGGTTGCGAGGTGCACTGTTTACGCGGGAATGCCGGCGCTTGGCGCCAAGCTTTGATGTTGTCACATCACACTACAATCCCTGTGACTTGGGTGTGGCGCATATCCAGTTTGTGGCGGACTTCAGCTTTGCCCCGGGGTTGCAGGCGAGACTCGACCCCGACACCATGGTGCATGGCCGCTGGTGGTATGGCGACAGCATTCTACGCCGAGCCTACCTCGGATTCTGCCACCGTCTCGCCCCGGCCAACGCGGAGAATTGGAAGCACAACGTCACCGTGGCAAACTCAAGTTGGACAGCCGGTCTTTTGGAAGAGAAGTTTGGGCTTCGCGTCCGCAAGGTCCAGTTTCCACCCGTTCCGGGCAGTTTCCCGGCGGTCCCCTGGAATGAACGCGAAGATGGTTTCGTGTGGGTCGGCCGGGTGGTGCCGGAAAAGCGGCTGGACGAGGTGATCCACATTTTGCATCAAGTGCGCCGACATAAGTCCAAAGTTCACCTCCACATCCTCGGCCCGCTTGATGGCTCGCCCTATGCAAAGAGGATTCTCGAACTCGCCGCGCGGCACCACGACTGGGTGCACACTGAGGGGTTGGTCACGGGGCAAGCAAAACGCGAGCTGATGGCGCGGCACAAATTCGGTATCAACGATTGCCGCCGGGAAGCTTTTGGAATCGCCGTGGCCGAATTGGTCAAGGCCGGATGCATCACATTCGTTCCGAAGGGCGGAGGGCAAACGGAGATCGTCGACCATCCCATGCTGACATTCACGGACAAGGACGACGCTGTCAGCAAGATCCTGGCCGTTCTCTCCGGGACTGCCCTGAGGGAAGAGTTGAGTGACCATCTGCGCACACGGGCCGCGCGGCTTTCCACTGAGCGTTTTATGAGCACCATCCGCCAACTGGTCTCTGACTTCTTGAAAGAGAAAGGCGGAGCTGCCCATCGGGGTTCGAAGAACCCCACATCTCCCTCTTTCGTCCAATGAACCGCAACTCTCACAGAATCGCGGTGGTCATTCCGACCATCGGCCGGAAGGATGAGCTGAGCCGCATGCTCGCGAGCCTCGCGATGCAGTCGCGTCTTCCTGACGAAGTGATCGTCGTCGATGAGGACGAATCGAGCCGGACTTTTGCCGCTGAATTCCCGCAATTGAACCTGCGCGTTATTGTTCTTCCGGGCTCGGCTGCCGCGAAGCGAAACGCCGGGATGAAGGCGGCGCGACCCGAGGTGACGTTGGTGGGCTTTATGGACGACGATATCGTGCTTGAACCGACGACGATCGAAGCCATGGCAGCTTTCTGGGAGCAAGCGGCCCCAGGCCTGGGAGGGGCAAGCTGCAACTACGTTAATGCCCCCCGTGGGTTCGGCCAGGGGCTTAAGCAGCTCGCACCGTGGTCTGCGCTCGGCTTGTACGAACGGCGGCCGGGTGGCGTGGCTCGGTCCGGGTTTCAGACCCGAGTGGCGGATTTTCGGGAGACAACCTACGTCCGGTGGCTGCCCTCTGGAGCCGCGTTCTATGCCCGCGAAGTTCTCGATCAGGTATGCTTCGATGAATGGTTCGAGACCTACAGCTACCTGGAGGACCTCGATTTCAGTTACCGGATTGGGAAAAAATACAAGCTCGCCGTGGTCGCGAACTCCCGCTTCTACCACTATCCATCCAAGATCGGTCGCCCCAGCGCTTTTCTGTTTGGGAAGAAGGAAGTGCTCAACCGCCTTTACTTTGTCTCCAAGCATTCGGAACTTTCCCGACCTCGATGTTGTCTGGCGCTCTCCATACGGAGCTTAATGAGCTTGTTTTTCGGCCTCAAGGGTTTCGATGTTGGTTACTTCCAGCGCGCAGCGGGAAATCTGGCGGGAGCTCTGTCGGTGTTGAAGGGAGAATGGGCGCCCGCGAGATAATGAAACGCGTTTTGATGCTCGCCCCTTCCTTGCCGCCGCCGGAGTGGAACCTGTAATCCAGCAGGCAAGCCGCATCGAAACAGGCCATTGACCCTGATGAACTCCGTACAGCACCCGGCACCGGAAGCGGGCAATAATCTTCGAAACCTGGATGTACTGCGCGCCTTTGCAGTCCTGGTCGTAGCGGGATCGCACTTGTACCGTTATTGCGGCGACGCTCCGCACTATGCCGTTTTCATTGACAATCTCGGCGTGGGGGGAGTTCTGCTGTTTTTCGTTCATACCTCATTGGTGCTTCTGTTGTCGATGCGGCGCATGAAACCACGCAGCCTGGCACTCAGTTTCTACATTAGACGAGCCTTCCGCGTCTACCCCCTCTGCTGGTTCTGCATCGCATTGGTGCTGGCCACGGGATTGACGGACGCTGACCCCCAGAAGCTTCTGAACATGGGCTGGCGGGGCGTCGCGGTCAGCACGCTGCTGCTGCAGAATGTGATCCGCTACCCCAACATTGAGATGCCGCTGTGGAGCCTCCCCTGGGAAGTACAGATGTACATTTTCCTGCCGGCTCTTTATCTGTTTCTCAAAAAGCATGGCCGAAACTCAGCGCCCTTGGCCTTGTGGGCAGGCGCTACAGGTCTGGCGATAGCCTGCACAGCCCTCAGCCTGCCGAGGGCCTTTCACGCCGCCATATTTCCGCCCATGTTTATCGGGGGGATGGTCGCGTTCCGGCTGCTCGGAAGCACACCTGCAAAAGTGCCGTCATTCATGTGGCCGCTCGGTGTCATCGCGCTCATGGTGGCGCGCTGTTTGCTCCTGGATGGAGTTTTGATCGATACGGCGCGTAACGCGATTGTGAACGCCATCACTTGCCTGGTCCTCGGTGTGGGAATTCCGCTCTTTGGCGAGGTGCGTTCCCGGTGGCTGAGTTACCTGGGACACCAGATCGCCAAATACTCTTACGGAATCTACCTCCTCCATGTGCCCTGTCTGGCCCTGGTATTCCTCCACCTCCCGTCCCTGTCGCTGCCTTTGAAAATAACCGTATTCTTTATCATCACAGGAGTTGCATCCGCTGCCACTTATCACTTTCTTGAACATCCTCTGATTCAATGCGGGCGGTCAATTGCCGCAAGATTGGACTAAAGGCCACAATGAAGCATCGGATCCTAGTTTGTGCTTTTGCGTGTGCGGCAGACCCCGGCAGCGAGTTTTTTGGCGGCGGGGATCTGTTGTCCTGGAATCTCATCAGCCGACTAGGCCGAACCCACAGCCTATGGGTCCTCACTGCCTCTCAGAATGAGCCTGCCATCGAGGCCGCGCTCGAGCGGGAGTCGCTGCCGGAGGTTCATTTCATTTACATCGGCTTACCGGGCTGGCTCGGTTTCCTGCTACGGCACCAGGGGGGGATTCAACTCTACACCTATCTGTGGCAGTGGCGCGCCTACTTTGTCGCCAGGAAGCTCCACCGCCGGATCGGCTTCGACGCCTTTCATCACCTTACCTATGAGAATGACTGGATGGCCAGCATCGCCGGAGCATTGCTGCCGGTTCCGTACCTGCGCGGGCCTGCGGGCGGTGCGCACCGAGTACCAAAGAAGTTCCGCCGGGAATTCCCGGTACGATCGCATTTGTGGGAATACGTTCGTATGGGATTGCAGTGGGCCTTTCGTCATGACCCATTCTTCCTGATCGGACACGAGCGCGCGAAAGTCCTGCTAATGGCAAACCGCGAAGCGCTGGAGGCTTTGCCCGCCCGCTGGCGAAAGAAAGCGCAACTGCTCTCTGTCAACGGCGTCCCACTCGCCAGCATTCCTTGCGGATCTGCCTCGGGGCGGGACACAGGCCGATTTCGAGCCCTCACGGCAGGTAGACTGGTGCCGCTCAAGGGATTCGATCTTGCCGTTCGCGCCTTCGGCCAGATGTTGCGCTCCTTGAGTTCGGCAGGGGAAGCCGGTCGGGCGGAACTCAGGATCGTCGGCGACGGCATGGAGCGGCAGCGCTTGCGGAAGTTGATTACGGAACTTCGGCTGGAAAACCACGTGAGCATGATCAATTGGATCGCGCAAGCGGATCTGTTCCGAGAGATGGCGGAGTGTGATGTCTTTGTTTTCCCCAGCCTGCGCGATGGGGGAGGCCTTGTCGTCGTGGAGGCCATGGCGGCGGGCAAGCCGGTCGTTTGTCTGGATCTGGCGGGCCCGGGACTTCACGTGACGGAAGCCTGTGGCCTGAAGGTCGAGGCCCGATCGCCGCAGCAGGCCGTTCATGACCTCGCCCGCGCACTCCTGCGGCTTTACGCTGATCCGGCTCTGCGCCGCAGAATGGGTCGCGCGGCTCGCGAGCGCGCCGAACAGGTTTACGACTGGGACCGGGTCGCCGATCGAGTCAGCGAGGCTTATCAACAGGCCCTCGGGGCCCCAGTTTCAGCGTCTCCGAGAACCACGGCCACGGCGACGGCCGCTGCGTGAAGGCCAGAGAATGTCTCTCCACTCAAGGAACGCTGATCCGGCAAGAAGCAGGCAGAAAGGATCTCTCGCCTTTCCATCACGCCTCGACGGTCAACGCCCTCGAGGCGGGCGAGTAAGCTGAAGCATGGTGACCAAAACCGGCTTGAACGAAACGACCCAGAATCAGACCGAGGCGCTGCGAGCCTTCCCTCCACCTCACGCATTTTCACCTCTGAATCTGCGCCTCCGCAGTGTCACGCCTGCCCTGCGGCGGCGGCAAACGCGTGGGCTGCTATTAACCTCAATGCTGTGCCTCATGGTTTGGTCCGGCTACAACTCCACCATTTACTTCTGCATGGACCCGCTTTTTCCCGGAGGGCTGATCAATCTCCTGCACGGCCTGCGGGCATTCTTCCCCATCCTGGCGGGCGTGATCGCTGCGGCCCAACTCACCCAGCGCCGGTCCCTCCCCAAGTGGCTGGCGTTCGGACCGCTCTCTCTGCTTTTGGTCTACGCGGTGATCGGCCTGACCTCTTCCCTCCTCGTGTCGCCGGAGCCAGTCGGCGCTGCGTATTGGGCGCTGCAGTATATTTCAGTGATCCTCGTCGTGGTGGCGATTGCCTCCGGCCCCGATCCGGAAGCGCACTTGGCCTGTTACATTTCCGTTAACTGGGCGTGTTGCGCGGTAATATGCACGGGCTTGCTGGTGGGGATCCCGCTGCTCGGTAGCGCGGCGGTCAGTCATACTCCCGGTAGCCCGCTCGGCATGCTGGCCTATGGCAGAGTCCCGGGAGAAATAATTGGGATGGCGGGGACCAGGAACACTGGTTTCGGGAGATTTGCGGGGATAGTCATTCTAGTAGGGTTGGCGAAGCTCCTCCACGACCGCAGGGACAGGAAAACGTTGTTCATCTGGATGCCTCTCACTGTCGCTGCGGGGCTGGCCTTGTTGTTGTCTCAGGCTCGAACCTCTTGGGTGTCAGTGGTTGTTGCCGCCGCCGTCCTCTTGGCACGCGCTCCTACGCGGTGGAGAGTCCCGATGATTATGGTCTCCATCCTTGCTCTTCCACTTGTATGGCTCACTGACTTCGGTCATGCCTTTCTGCTCTACCTAACCCGTGCAAGGGGTATTGACCCCACGCTCACCGGCCGTACCCTGACCTGGATGGAGGGTTGGCAGGCGTTGCAGCAAGCGCCCTGGACGGGCCTCGGTTTCTGGGGTGACCGCCTCTTCGTGCACGGTTCCAACATGCAGAGTACATTCTTCGACGCTCTGATCCAGGCCGGCATTCTGGGAATAATCCCATTCCTGATTGCCATCGTCTGGGTGTCGGTTGGAATTCTGCGCTTCTACTCCACCAAGCCCCTGGGTGAATCGAGCTCACTGCCGGGCGAAATCCTGGCCATCATGACCTTCTTCACCGTTTACTCCGTGACCGAGATTACCTTCAGCTTTTATTCCGTGGGCTGGATCGCGATGGCGCCCCTTTTCGCTCACATCCAGCTTCGTTTTTATCAGCGCAACCGAAAGCGCCCGGCCCCCCACTTGGCGTCCTCTCCCTTGCCAGGCTTGGCGATGCAGGTCCTATAGCCCCTCCCCGCTTTCCGTTGAGGGTCCTCCCCAGCTTGCCCACCCCTCCGCCCTTCAGATCTCACTTCGCTGAAGTTCACTGGTACAGTTTGAAGCAGAGGCGCCATTACCCCGCAAATTGGCGGGGTAAACTCTCCGCCACAAGATCGAACTGCGCCGCCAGCCTGAAAATTGCCCTTGACAACCGAATAGACCTCCCTGATGCTGGCCCCCTTGCCTCTTGACATTCCGTAGGCGGGAGGGAATATGCGTTCATTACTGCTCCTCGTCGTTGCCATCCTGGCGGGCGCGCCAGTCCTCGTTGGGCAGACCACGCCTGACGAGCTGAAACCCATTCTAGGCCAGGAAATCGAGCCGGTCTCGGTCGTGGCCTTCCAGTTGGGCCAATACCTTGCGGCTCGAATCCCCAAGCTGCCTTCGCCCGCTTCGGCGGAGCAGTGGACTGCCGAGCAGCGGCGCTTGCGGAAGCACATTTTGGAGGACGTCGCGTTTCACGGCTGGCCTCGCGAGTGGGTTGATGCGCCGCCGAAATTCCAGGATCTCGGCGTCCTCGAAACCGGGCACGGATATCGCTTGCGCAAGCTGCGCTTTGAAATTGTGCCGGGGTTCGACTCGACGGCGATTCTCTACGAGCCGGAGCATATCGCCGGCAAAGCGCCGGCGATCCTGAACGTCCATGGGCACGACCCGCTCGGGAAAGCCGCCGAGTACAAGCAGAAGCGCTGCATTAATTTCGCCAAGCGGGGCATTGTGGCTTTGAGCCTCGAATGGCTGGGTTTTGGCGAGCTCCACGTACAGGAAGATGCTCACGACTTCGGCGCCCACCTGGACCTTGTGGGAGCGAACGAGTTGGGCCTGTTCTACCTCGCCATGCGCAAGGGGATCGATTATCTCGCCACGCTTCCGCAGGTGGACTCTGCCCGGCTCGGCGTCACGGGCCTATCCGGGGGCGGCTGGCAGACCATCATCTTGAGTGCACTCGACGAGCGCGTGAAGGTGGCGGTCGAGGTGGCCGGTTTCGGCTCGCTTGAATCCAACATCACACACCCCATTGACACCGATTGCATTGAGGAAGATCCCACCGACTTTGACGCGGGTTTCGATTACACCATCCTCACAGCGCTGCGCGCTCCGCGTCCCACTCTCCTCATCCACAACGCCGAGGACAACTGCTGTTTCCGTGCCGACCTGGTCAAGCCGTATATCTATACAGGCATCCAGCCCTTCTTTAGATTGTACGGGGCGGATGCAGCCTTCGCCTGGCACGAGAATCGCGACCCGGGCACGCACAATTACCAGCTCGATAATCGCCAGGCCGCCTATGCGCTCTTCACCACCCACTTCAACCTGCCCTTCGCCAACAAGGAGATTCCGAGCGACACGGAAATCAAGAGCTACGACGAACTGGCCGTGGGCCTACCCGAAAACAACCTGACGATCCTCGGCCTGGCGCGCAAGATGGCGGCGGAGATTCATCGTGACCCTATCCCCGTCGATTCCACGGCGAAATCGCATTGGGCTGCGGCAGAACGCTCGAAGCTCCAGTCCGTGGTGCGTTATAAGCCGGCCAGGGTCGCAAACGCCTGGCGGATATGGAACACCAAGAACAAAGGACTGGAAACGATTTCCTACCGCTTCGACTTCGACAACGGGCTCACCGCCACGGGTATGTGGCTGAAGTCGCTTGCCGCCCTCGCCGAAGCGCCGGCCACGCTCGTATTGAACGATAAGGGGAGAAAGGAATCCTACGGGGTGGTTTCCGATCGCATCAATCGCGGTGAACAGGTCCTCGCTTTGGAGCCGCTCTTCGTGGGCGAGACGGTTCCGCAGAAGCCCGACCCGGCGGATTGGGACCTGCTTGTGGCGACCTCGGGCGACCGTCCGCTCGGCATCGAGGCGGCGCAGGTGATTGCCGCCGGCAAGTGGCTCCGAGAGGCTGCGGGCGTGCGCCAGGTGCGCCTCGAAACCACCGGCATCAGAAGCCAAGTCATCGGGCTCGTCGCCGCCGCGCTCGAACCCACCCTGTTCTCGGAACAAACGAGCCGCCAGGCCATGCCTAGCCTCGGCTTCTTGCTGGACGCTCCCGTGCCCTTCCGCGTCGCGCCGGACCTTTTCTGCCTCGACCTATACAAGCAGTTCGACATCGACCGCTTCATCGCCCTGGCCGCACCCACCCGTGTAACCCTCGCCACCTTCGCCCAGCCGGCAGCGATTAAAGAGTCTGATTCCGCGCCATAACAAAGTGTGAATAGGCTGGAAATGTAGCCATTCTCCAATCTCAGCCCAGTCGTTGATTGTCATGGACATTTCCGCAAGGACCGGCTAAGTGTGTGCCTTCTTGCCTGCCGGGGTCCGCTCGCGGCCGGAAATCCGGCGTTACTGAGGGAGCGAACCGACGAGATGGCCTGTTCAACTGGAGCCGAATGAGTGTATACTCGTTACCAAGGGCAAAGAGTCAAATCCTAGTTCATAGTGGCGCCATGGTCGGGCGATGGAGTGCGCCATCAAGAGGAGCTCCAGTCATGTCGAGAATCCTGGTGTTGAACCCTCCTTTCCACGGAGTGTCGACCATCGTCAATGTGCTCAAGCGCGTGGGCCCGGGCGAGGCGAACGACGCTGCCGATGTTCGCGTGGTGCAGCGCCTGATTCAATTGGCGGGGAAAGGCACCGCCTCCGGGGTGAAGATTGGCCTACCTACAGTTACGGGCACCTACGACGCGGCGACGGGGTTCTGGATTTACCATGTTCAGAGAGTCCAGAAGCGGTCCCACCCTCTCCAGATCGTCAACGGTATCGTCTCCCCGGCGCATGGATCGGCCTATGCGTCAAATACCCATTGGGCGATCGTGCTTCTAAACGCCCTCGCCAAGGATACCAGCCCTTCCGAGTACAGCGCGTTTGTGGGCTCAGGCGGCGCGAAGTAATTCAATAAAGTTGCCGAGCGTCGCCCGAGTTGCCTTGTTTATCCTCCTCCCGATAGGCCGTTGTGACAGTCGAAGCAGCCGATCATGTTGCCTGGCGGAAAGTTCTGGGTGGTATCTTCCACTTTGAAACTTCGGCTGGTCCTGAGGGCCCACAGCGGCGAACCTTTGTAATCCCCTCCGTGACAATAGGCGCATGACGTGTACTGGCCGTCCCTAGCGTAGGTATGATGCGCGTCCACACAGGCTTGTCCGATGGCGTGCATGCCGTGCGGTCCGGCGTTGTTGGTCACCGCCGACGCGGAGCCAGGCGATTCTCCGCGGCCAGCTTGTCCAACTCCTCAACTCCACGACTCCTCGACTTCTTGACCTCATCCTTTGTTTTCATAGACATTCTCGGTTTGTTCCCGCGATTTTGTGGTCGGGGAGTCGAGGCGTCCGGCGCCCCCCGCCGCCTTCCGGCCTGCGGCCCGCGCGCGACGGTCGCGGTCGGCTCTGGGTCTCCTCGACTCCTTGACTCTTCGACTTCTCGACTGTTCTTGGAGGCAAGAACCACAGGCAGGGACTACGGACGAAAACAAAGGAAGAAATTCTGGCATAACCTATCCGGCAGGCCCTGAGCGCCTTGTCCGACCTTGCAATTCTAGCCTACAATACAACATCTGTCAAGTGCTAAATAAGTTAACCGCCCCGATGGCACCTCTGCCGGCCAAGACTCCGTTGCTTGTAGCGCAGACTCTCTGGTTTTGAGAGTCTGCGGTTCTTCCACTGTTCGAACACCCAGCGCGGACAAAGGGCAATAAAAAGTTGGCATATTCTTCAAATAAAAAACCGCAGAGTTTGAAAGGCACAAACTCTGCGCTACCCGGCCGCTCGGGGTCGCCGTCCGCGTTGGAATCGCCGAAGGAGCGCAAACTTTACAAACCAAAATGTGCGCTCCTCGTTAATCCTTCGCCAGCCCTACTGCCACGATCTCGCCTTGTCTTGCATCGCCTTTTGCTGGGTGGTAGGTGATGCGGGCGTGCCAGCCTTTGATATCGGTGCAGGGGTTAAGGATATCTTTGGGCGTGAAGTTGATGGCGTTGTAGGGGACCTGCATGTAATTGTCGGTATAGAGTTGCATCGCTATGGTGTGTGATTCGAGCGTTATTTCAAGCGTGGCCGGGCGGGTGCACTGGGCAGCGGTGATCACTCCCTCGGCCACCTTGCGGGTTGTGAGGAGCTCCGGACGCTGGGGGTGAACGCCGGGCGGCGGAGCGGACGCGGGCGCGACCTGGCTCGTCACCTCGTCTCGGTGGCCCAACTTTGGCGGCTCGGTGGGACCTTGGCTGGAGCCGGAGGCGGCCCGTCCAGTTGGATCCGGCTCGGTGGGTGGGCCGGTTGGATTTGACGTTGCGTTTCCGGATTTCTCCCGCTTAGCGGTCTCCTCTTCTTCTTTCGATTTCTTCTGCGACTCCTGGAACTGCTGTGCCCGTCGAAGGGCGCCGCGCGCGTCGGCTTGGTCGCGAGGCGTTTTGGCTATGGAAACCGCGATCTCTGTGACTCGGACGGCGTCATCAGCGCGGCCCATCACCTCGAGCACCTGCGCGGAATTCAGCCGGTGGTGGATGTCGCCCGGGTCAAGGATTACGGCGGTAAGAGCCATCCGGTACGCTTCGTCCAGGTTCTTGTTGCGCGAGGCGAGCAGCCAGCCCAGCGCGTCGTAGGCCGGGGCAAAGTCAGGGGCGATTTTGATGGCGGCGCGCAGGCTGGATTCCGCCTTGGCCGCCGAATCGTCATCCCGCGCCCCCCTGAACATGCTCACCGCGTAATAGTAGTTCGCCAGGTAGCTCTGGGAATTGAGCGCCACAGCTTCGGAGTACCATTTGATGGCCTCATCGAATTTCCCCTGCTGACTGAGAATAAAGCCCATGCTCTCGTGCGCTGCAGCCAGCTTCGGATCGAGCTTGAGCGCTTCCTCGAGCATCTCCTGTGCCTCGTGGGGATGACGATTGTGAGCCATGAAGTCGGCGCGCACAGCCAGCGACTCGGCCTCCGATGCAGGTTCAGCCTGGAAATCCTTCGGGTCCAATCGCGGCGGAGCGTCCAGTCCTGCGGCGGTGAAAGCGAACCTTTCGATGTAGGTCGCTAGCTCATGCTGGAGTTGCTTGGGGTCGCCGATCGTGCGCCGTGCAGCCTCCTCGGGCCCTATGCCTTGACCTAGTAGGTTGGCAAAATCGGTGACGTGATGAGTATTTTCTCGCCAGTCGCGCGTCATCAGAAAATGCGTCAACGCCCAGGATTCCGCGTAGAAGATGGAAGCCTTGTTTTCCTCGTGATAGTAAGGCGAAGAGGCGTCCACAGCAAAGAGAGTGTTGAGTGGTAGCAGGGGGGTTGCACGCAAAACGTAGAGGTTTCCTTCGCTGGGCGCGCCAACATAGATCTTTTTGCCTTCCACGCGGGTATTGCCGTAGAACTCAGCCAGACCCTCCACCATCCAAATCGGCAATTGCGCACTCGTGCGGCGAGTGAGCAGATGCACGTACTCGTGGTAGACGGGTTTGAAAGGATCGTCGGCCCCCTGCTTCCTGGTCACGTCGAGCCGCAGCACGATGTAGTTCTTTTCCGGACCGCCCATGTAGATGCCCGCAGGGTGCATCAGCCCCTTCTTCGCCCAGTATTCCGGCACGAGCGGCTTCAGCCCCTCTTCATCCTTGACGGCGATGATGCTGACAGCCGGGTCCTTTGCCGAACCCGGGATACTGAAGAGCTGGCGGAAGACAGCGCGGATCAGTTCGAATTCAAGCGCGACGCGACGCCCTTGCTTTTCACCTGCGTCGGTGAGAACGGTGAAGTCAGGGCTCCGCACTTCGATCCACGTGGCAGGCTTCCCAGCGAAAGAGGGGCGCTCCGTCACTAAAGCCAATGCGAGAATCAGAATGCAAGCACGAAGAGGATGGCGAAACATAACGCCTGTATATACCTGCCGGAAGTTGAAGTCAACGGTACTGCTGATCCAAGAATTCTTCTTGAGCCGTGGAGATTCTTGGCGCGCGAGGCGCCACCTTCATCCTGCACAAAAGCGCGGCCAGGATGGCCGTGCCACATTCGGGGGTTCGCGCGGTGTGCTAACGCTTCTGATTTCGCAGGTAGGTCTCAATCAATTGCGCATCGGCGGGAGGAAGGGCGGGAACGGCCTTCCTGAGCATCTGCATGAAATAGTTGACTTCTTCGGGCTTGGTGGGGTGGGCGATGTTGGCCCAGCCGGGCTTGTCAGGAACGGGCCGAAAGGAATTGGCGATCAGCTCGCCACGCTCGTTGAGGAAGGCGAAGAAAGGGATGCTATCGCTGTGGGCGCCGAG
The DNA here is from genome assembly GCA_963770415.1 of uncultured Acidobacteriota bacterium. Taxonomy (GTDB): domain Bacteria; phylum Acidobacteriota; class Terriglobia; order UBA7540; family UBA7540; genus CAVROP01. Next base: position 3,437 of record CAVYPU010000051.1, on the reverse strand, counting down.
CCGGGCCTGGAGTTCCGCGCCGCCGGGTGTATTGAGGACGGCCTTCTCAGCGCGCTCCTGCACGTCGAGCCGCGCGATCACGAAATGCCTGGCGAAAATTGGCTGGATTGTGGGAGTCTCGATAAACCTATCGAGACGCTTGCACCACCCTCACCAGGAAGCCTCGAAGAGCAGGAAAATGTTCTTGTGCTGAGCGGCGGCTTGCGCTTTGGCATTGTCCAGCAACTGCTTTGCGGAAGGGGAATCTGCCCCGGCCATTCCCAAACTCCCGGCGAGCAAAGCGAGCATTGTCACTCGTATGATCTTATGCATGGGCGGAATTCTAGGGCCTGACTCTGCAACGTGTCAAATGCAAAGATCCTCTGCTCTGAAAATGTCGATTATCCAAAACCACCAACGTCGTCGTCCCCGCGAAAGCGGGGACCCATGTCCGTGGATTCCCGCTTTCGCGGGAATGACGAGTGTTTAGGGAAAGGGGGAATCACATTTTCATGGTTACTGGGTGCCGCTGGCGGCACGAGCGACTGCACTGAAAATGACTCCCCTCTTCACATGGGTGGCGCCGACATTGCTTTCTATGTCGGCGACACAGGGCGCAGACATACACGGCAATGTCTGCGCCACCCCAGCGGTAACTCCGCGCATCGATGTGCCTCCGCGCCTGTCATTCTTTCGCGATCGCTTCTTATGATAGCAAGGGCTGACGAGCAGCGTCACTCGTAGACCTCGCGCCGATGCGCTATGCGGGTGATGCTGACAAGCCTTGCGGCGTCCTCGATGATATAAACCACCCGCCAGTCGCCAACTCGGACGCGCCAGTGATCTTTGAAGCCTTTCAGCTTCTTGCATCCCGCCGGGCCGTGGCGCATTGCGCAGAGACTCCATTTTTCGGAGAACACGGGCCAGCACGTTGTCGGGGAGTGATTCCAGTTCCTTCCGCGCGGACGGCTTGACTTCAACGGAATAATCATTCATGGAGTCGCCCGCGTCTTACGAGGTCCGCTTTGATCTTTTCAAGCGGTATCCCCTTTTCGTGGCGGCGCGATTGTGAAATCATCCCGTCCCAAAAATCCTCTAATATCGCGCCGTATCTTCTTCAGGTCGATTTGAACGGCTACCTTGCGGCCCTTGTCGTCGGTGACGAACTGAATTCCGGTCATAGCTAATACTCTCCTCCTGTTCCTATTCCCACTCTAAATTTGCCGTCTATCGATGTCAACCACGATGCGGCTCAGATTCTCCCCTGGATATGGGCTGACAGCCCTGCAGCGTTATCGTGCGGTTGGCCCTGACCGACGATGTGGATATACTGTCGGGATGAAATTTTGGGTGTGTGCCATGAAACTCGAGTGCATTTTGAATCCGAGGAAGAACCGCGGACCGCAAAAACGGCGGTCCGCGCTACCCATATTATCTACGTGCGCAGTCTTTATTCTTCTGCTAGCTCAGTTTGGCCTCGCTCGCGGCCCGAGGGTGGCAGCAACCCGCTCGGCGGTGATTCATTTTACCCTGTGGCGGTGTGGTACGGCGGCGGCAAAGCTCGCGCTCCGATGCTCGAGCGCGTGGACGCCACGAGCGCCGGAGCGCTGGGGAAAAGACCTGGACCAGATCAAAGCCGTGGGCTTCAACACCGTGAAGTGCTGGGTGGACTGGGCCACGGCAGAGCCCAAGCCGGGCGAGTTCGACTTCCAGAACCTTGACCTGCTGATGCGGCTCGCCGCAGCAGCGCGGTCTGCGCGTGGTGGTGCAGATTTATCTCGATTCCGCTCCCGACTGGGTGGGCGAGAAGTATCCCTGACGGCGCGTTTGTGGACCGCAGCGGCGCAGTGATCACTTCGCAGGCCGCGCCGGGATTTTGCATCGACCATGCGGGCGTGCGAAGCGAGATCGTCAAATTTCTCGAAGCCTCTCCGGCGAAGCCAACAAGTTTTCCGCGCTTTACGGCTGGGACGTTTGGAGCGAGCCGCACGTGATCAACTGGGCCGAATTCCCTTATCTGAACAATCCCGAATTCTGTTTCTGCCCTTCGAGCGAAGCGCGCTTCCGGGCATGGCTCGAGAAGAAATACGGCACGCTCGAGGCGTCTGAATGCCGCCTGGTACCGCCGCTTCGAACGCTGGGAGCAGGTAGAGCCGCCGCGCGCTTCGACGATTCTTTCCTACACGGATTACCTCGACTGGCGCGCCTTCATTGACGACAAGCTGGCGGGCGACCTGCGCACGCGCGTCGAAGCCATCCGCAGCCAGGATCACGCGCACGCCATCACCAGCCACGCGGCGGCACCGGCACTCTTCACTTCGCCCACCGACGGCTTCGGCGAGCCCGACGATTTCAAGATGTCTCGAAGCGCCGACTTCTTCGGCACCTCGCTTTATCCCAAGCACGCCGAGTCCACGCACCCGTGGTCTTACCAGATGCTGGCCGCGGGGCTCGACTTCACGCGCTCCGCCGGGCACAGCACGGCAAGGGTTTCTGGATCGGCGAACTGCAGGCGGGCCAGGGCGTGACCGGCATGCGCATCGCCGATCCCGTGGATTCGCACGACGAAGAGTTCTGGATGTGGAAAGTCCTCTCGCACGGCGCGCGCGAGATTGCCGTCTATGCCTGGTATCCGATGAACTCCGGCTTTGAGTCGAACGGCTACGGCCTGATCAACCTGGACGGCACGCTGACTCCTCGCGCGCGCGCCGCCGGCAAAGTGGCGCAGGAGATCGCGCGGAACGGCGGCGACCTGCTGGCCACCGAGCCTGCGCGCGCGCAGGTGGCGGTCCTCTTCAATCGGCTCTCCTACATGGTGGGCGGCTCGGAGCCTTCGCTCTCGAAGCTCGGCAACGCCACAGCGCGATTCGCTCGAAGGCGTGCACCGCGCGTTCTTCGAGCAGCAAATTCCCGTGGACTTCGTCCATCCCATGGACGTGGTGCACGATAAGCTCGGGCAGTACAAAATTCTGTTTCTGCCTTTCCCGGTGATGCTCTCGAAGAGTGTTACGGAAGGAGTGAGGCGCTTCATCCGCAACGGCGGAACCGTGGTGGCCGAAGCGCGGCTGGCGTGGAACGACGAGCGCGGCTTTTCGAGCGACGAGGTGCCGGGCATGGGCCTCGCCGAGGTATTCGGCGCCCGCGAGAAAGTCATACGGCCTGTCGAGAAGCCGGAGATCATTCCGGAGCCGAGCCTGACGCTACCCGGCATCAAGGCCGGCACGCATGCGACGGCAGAGGCCTTCGAGGAGGAACTCGAGCCGCTGCCCGGCGCGCAAGTGCTGGCGCGATTCGCAGACGGCGCACCGGCCATCGTCGAGAACAATTATGGAAAAGGGAAGGCCATACTGGTTGGGTCTTTTCTCGCGCTGGCCTACGACCGCCGGCACGATGAAGCTACGAAACAACTACTGCTGGCCTTTGCGCGGGATGCCGGCGTTGCACCGGAAGTCACCGTG
>CAVYPU010000050.1:0-18271 GCA_963770415.1 uncultured Acidobacteriota bacterium | reverse complement strand
GGCTTGCCTGGCCAGCTTGGCCCAAGCCCGCGGGGCGTTGGGCAGTGGCTTGAAGGCCTTGGCCAGTCCTTCATATTGGGGCACCGGGATGCCTTCCATCTCCATCGCCCACTCGTGATGGCCAATCAGGCTATAGAGCCCCCAGCAGACCATCATGCCGAACTTAGCTTCGTGCCACCATTTCATCCGGCGCACGCGGTCTGCCTGGACCTCGGGACTTTCCATCTCAGCTTGGCTGGACTTCGCCGCGGGCGCCGTCCCCTTCCCGCAGCCTGCATTCAACCCGGATGCTGCGAGAGCGGCGCCGCTTCCGATGATAAAGATGGAATCTCGCCTGGAAATCTTGTTATCCACCATGGTCGAACCTCCGTGAAACTGACCATAAAACGTTTTGGAGTGCGGCAGCTTGCTGCCGCTTTCCGTTCGCGAGCCTGCTCGCTGCTCATCATTTCAGCTTGCGAAGTCCGGTTCACGGCAAGCAAGCTGGCTTGAGGGAAAGCGGCAGCAAGCTGCCGCACTCCAGAGTTTGCCCAAACCGATCGTTATATCCCCACTGCAGCTCTCGGGCGGTTCTTCCGAACGTACTCGGTATCGATGGTCGGCTCGGAATCGCACTCCGCCTCGATGACGGTAACCGGCTGGTCCGGCGCGTCGTGCGGAAGTCCCGTGAACCTTACCGAGATGTCGTCCTGCACGAAATCCACCTTCTTTCCTGAGGCAAACAAGCGCGCCGACTTCACCTTGGCGCGCAGCCCGCCGATGGCCACGACCGTGGGGGGCTTGTAGTAATCGAGCGCCTTGGTCCCGATAGTCTGCGCCGGCCAGAAGTGCACGTGAATGTAAAGCGTATTCCCTTTGCGCGTGTAGCCCGCGAAGGTGTGCCAGCTCAACTTGCCCGGTTCCGCTTCGTAAATTGTCGGGCCGTTCTTGCTCATCCACTTGCCGACTTCGGTGAGGACTTTGGCCGACGGCTCAGGCACCGAGCCGTCCGGCTTCGGCCCGATGTTCAGCAGATAGTTACCGCCGCCGTTGGCGCAACCGATCAGGTTTCGAACGATATTCTTGGTGCTCTTCCAGTTGTCGTCGGCTTCGGTGTAGCCCCAACTGTCGTTCATGGTCATGCAGGATTCCCAAGCGCGTCCGCCGCGCTCGGCGCGAATCTCCTGCTCCGGCGTCGAGAAGTCTCCGGGCAGGCCATTGCGGTTATTGACGATGATATCCGGTTGAAGCTTGAACACCATCTCGTTCATCTCTTTGGACTGCCACTGCTCCGCCGTGAGCGGCCAATCCACGTCGTACCAGAGAATGTCGATCTTGCCGTAATTGGTCATCAGCTCGCGGATAAGGCCGTGAGTGTATTCGACAAAACGCTGCCGCGCCGCGTCGTCCGTTGCGCAGCGCGCGCCATCGGGGTGATGCCAATCCATCAACGAGTAATAGAAGCCCACGCGCAGGCCCTCGGCACGGGCGGCTTCCACATAGTCCGCAACCAGGTCCCGGCCCGGCCCCTGCTTTGTGGCGCAGTAGTTGGTCAGTTTCGTATCCCAATTGCAAAAGCCTTCGTGGTGCTTGGTGGTCATCACCATGTACTTCTGGCCTGCCTGCTTGGCCAACTTGGCCCAGGCCCGCGCCGCATTTGGCTGGGGCTTGAAGACCTTGGCCAACTGTTCGTACTGAGGCACCGGAATGCCTTCCATCTCCATGGCCCACTCGTGATGGCCAATCGTGCAATAGAGGCCCCAGTGAATGAACATGCCGAACCGGGCTTCGTGCCACCATTTCATTCGGCGCGCGCGGTCCGCCTGGACCTCGGGATTCTCAACCTCCGCCTGGCCTGGCTTTTCTGCGGGCGCCTGCCCCTTCGCGCAGCCTGCGTTCAATCCGGAGGCCGCGAGCGCCGCACTGCCTCCGATCAGATACAAGGAATCACGTCTGGAAATCTTCATTGCGCACATAGCTGAACCTCCCCTAGTCAAAGCGTTTATAGAAGGACGGCTTGCCGTCCGCAAAGCTTGGCATACTCTCACTCAAGAAGTGGGCAAAGCTTACTTCTCAATCCGCGCACTGTCAACGATTTCAATCAACATTTCAATCAACACGATTTCGATCGACACAAGTATGTCGGATTGGAGGGGTGGGGCTTCGACTACCCGTACGTGTCCCGTGGAGCTGTAGAGGGGACGGCAAGCCGTCCCCCTACAAAACCACAGAGAACGGCATCCCCAATGGCGCCAATCAAATCTGGCATTTCGTGGAATCATCAAGTAAGGTAGACTTTGCGAGCTGAATTCCAACTATTCCCAGGAGGACAATTGGATGCCAACCAAGAAGGAAGTCATGGTGGGGATCGACATGGGGGGAACGCGCCTGCGCGTCTTGTTGGTGAATGCGGAGAACAAAATCCTGGGAATGCAGAGAGCGCCTACCAACCCCAATCAGAAACCCGTGGGCCTGATTGCGGACCTTGCCGCTCTGGTCAAGGCCACGGTGCACTCGACGGGTCTGGAATTATCCGACGTGCGCGCGCTCAGCATTGGGGTGCCAGGAGCGGTAGATCCCGTACGTGGTACAGTCCACCACGCCCCGAATCTGGGCTGGAAAATGGTCCCGCTGGGACCCAAGCTGGGGGCGCTACTGAAGATCCCTGTGTTCGTCGAAAACGACGTCAACGTGGGCGTCATGGGAGAATACGCCCTGGGGGCGGGGCGGGGAGCGAAGGAACTCGTGGGGATCTTCGTCGGGACGGGAATTGGCGGGGGTATTATCACCGGCGGGCAGCTTTACCAGGGGGCGCGCGGGGCCGCTGCAGAGGTGGGCCACATCGTCATTGAGATGGACGGCCCGCGCTGCGGTTGCGGCAACCGTGGCTGTGCGGAAGCGTTGGCCAGCCGCACCGCGATGGAACGCGACGTGCGCGCCGCCATTCGGCGAGGGCAAAAAAGCAGCGTCCTGAAACTCATGAAGGAGCGGGGCAGGAAGCGCATGACCAGTAGCATCATTGAGAGGGCGCTGAAAGCGCATGATCCGGTCATGGAAAAGGTGATGAGGCGCGCCCAGTTCTGCCTGGGCATCCTGGCGGCGAACGTGGTCAATATGCTTGATCCTGAATATGTGATTATTGGCGGAGGCATCGCAGCGCGCCTCGGGAAAGATTACGTGACCCCAATCCGGGAAACGGCGTACGAGTACTTCCTTCGCCGCAACGATGCCAAGCGCGTGAAGATCGTTCCCGGGGTACTCGGTGACGACGCGGGACCGCTGGGAGCTGTGGTTCTGGCCAGGCAGCGGTTGCTCGGGCATTCGAGCCCGCTGTGACGCAACTCCCTCTCGGCGGGGATAATTCGCGTCGTCTCCCCCAACTTAAGCAGGGGGCTACATCAAACGCTTTGGAAATAAATCCCCATGTGGAGGGGAGTGGCCGGAAGTTGAAAACTGACAGGTGAGAACCACAAAATGCCTCACGCCGACTATGCGCGATTAGCGGTCCTGCTCGTTCTCGCGGTTGTCCTGTACTTCGTCTTTCGAATCCTGGAGCCATTCCTGCCGGCCCTCACTTGGGCCGCCATTCTCGCCACTATTTTTCATCCACTGTTTACAGCTCTCTCGAGGCGTCTGCGCCGTCCTCGTTTAGCGAGCGCGCTCTCCTGCATATTGCTAACAGTGTTGATAGTAATGCCTGCAATGCTCCTTCTTCTGAGGGTGGCAGAGCAGTCGGTGGGTGCTTACAAGATACTCCAAGCGAGAGTGGCGGCCGGCAGCCCTGCGCCTATTGATGCCCTCGGGAGAACGCCCTCCTACCAGTGGCTTATGGGCAAGACCCGCAGGCTGGGAATGCCTCAGCCTGACCTGGGGTCAGTGGCGGCGAAAGGCATCGGCATCGTAAGCGAGTTCCTCGTCAGCAGAAGTGCTTCCATCTTTTCGCGGATTACCCACTTTGTAGTCAATTTCTTTGTAATGCTCTTCGCTCTCTACTATCTGCTCTTAAAGGGCCCGGAAATACTCGATGAACTAAGGCAGTTGAGCCCTCTTCGCGCCGAATACGGCGAACGAATCTTTCAGAAATTCCGCGCTATGACGCTCGCGACTTTTGGCGGGAGCCTTGTCACAGCCTTGCTTCACGGTACGGTGGGTGGAGTGATCTTCGTCTGTTTTGGTTTGCCCGCGCCCTTGCTCTGGGGCGCAGTTATGGCCTTCCTATCATTAGTCCCAGTCGTTGGGACGGGAGTGGTCTGGGTGCCGCTGGTAGTCTATTACTTTTTGACGGGAGCGGTCATAAGGGGGATCATCCTGATGGTGATTGTGGCGGCGGTCGTCGTGACTGTTGATAACGTCGTGAAGCCCCTGCTCATCGGACGCGGGACCCAAATCGACACCCTGTGGGTTTTTTTGAGCGTGCTCGGAGGCATCGGCGTTTTCGGCTTTTTGGGCTTGTTCCTTGGTCCTTTTCTGATGACGCTCCTTCTGGTTTTGGTCGAGATTTACAAAGTTGAATTCCGCCAGGAACTGGAAGGAATCTCGATCCAGTAGGACGGCGATCAGGGAGCCGCAAATCGTCTTTCCACCAGAAGGCTTGCCTGCCACTATTTGCAGGGCTGCTCCAGCACTTCGCGCGTGGTTCGATTGGGTCGAGCAAGAAACCTCACACGAATATGACCAACGGAGTTCTCAAATGGCAAGCAGGCGAGATTTCCTGACTCTCTCCGCTCTCACCTTGCTACGGGGCCGGACGGCTCTTGCAAGCGAGGGGATCAGTTGCGACGCGGAGATGAAGAATGGACCGTTGCAGAAGAAATTAGCTGCAGATACTCAGCGCCCTCAATATCACTTGATGCCCCCGGCGAACTGGATGAACGACCCCAATGGGCCCATCTACTGGAGGGGGCAATACCACATGTTTTACCAGCACAACCCCAACGGGGCCTTTTGGGGGTCGATGCATTGGGGACATGCTGTTAGCCCTGACTTGGTGCACTGGAAACACCTTCCCGTGGCTCTCGCGCCCACCCCTGGCGGACCTGACAAAAACGGATGCTTTTCCGGCTGTGCGGTGATTGACCACGGCGTACCGACTATCGTCTACACAGGCGTTTCCCCGGAAGTGCAGTGCATTGCGAGGAGCGATGACGGGATGATGACTTGGCGCAAGGATCCTGGTAATCCCGTGATTGCTGCCCCTCCGCAGGGGATGGAGACAACTGGCTTCCGCGACCCCTGTGTGTGGCGCGAAGCGGACGAGTGGTTCCTGGCGATTGGCTCGGGCGTCAAAGGCCAGGGCGGAATGGTGCTGCTTTACCGCTCCCGGGATTTGATCCACTGGGATTATCTTCACCTCCTGTGCAAAGGCAGAAAGGATGAACTGCTTCCGGGAAAGGACCCCGTCAGCGCGGGCGAGATGTGGGAATGCCCCGATTTTTTCCCCTTGGCGGATAAGCACGCGCTGCTCGTTTCAACCCAAGGCGCAGTAATTTATTCAGTGGGCCGATATCTGAATCAGTACTTTCATCCCGAGGTTCAGGGAAAAGTGGACCTCGGGAATTGCTACTACGCCGCTCGGAGCTTGGTGGACGAAAAGGGCCGACGAATTCTCTGGGGTTGGATCAGAGAAGAGCGTAGCGACGCCGCGCAACGAGCTGCCGGTTGGGCGGGAGTGATGTCACTGCCGCGCATCCTGACACTGGGCAAGGACGGTGGGCTCCGTATGGCTCCCGCTCCAGAAATCGAGGCGCTGCGCGGCAAGCATGCCCATTTCCGGAATTTGCCAGTCTTTCACCGTTTATCCTCCACGCCCGGTGCTAGCCTGGAATTGCATAGAAGCGCAATCTCCATGCGCGGTGATGCCATGGAAATTTCGGCCGAGTTCGATCTGGGCGCGTCCGAAGCGGTGAGCTTGACGGTCCGCGTCTCTCCCCATGCCGAGGAGCAGACTTCGATTACCTACAATCGAACCAGCGGACAGATCATGGTGGATCGCGAACGCTCCAGTTTGAGTCCGGAAGTGAACCACAAATCGGAGGGCGGGCCGCTCGTACTCGCCGCGAATGAAACACTGAAGCTGCGCGTTTTCCTGGACGCCTCGGTCATCGAGATATTTGCCAACGATCGCGCCTGCCTCACCAGCCGCATTTATCCCTCGCGTCCCGGAAGCCTCGGTCTGGGCATGTTTGGCCGAGGCGGCGAAGCCCGCTTGAAGGCTCTGGACGTCTGGGAGATGCGCCCCATCTCTTCGGGCAGACTGACCACGTAGCGAATGAGGCGTGGCCTCCAAGGTTCGCACCAGCGGCTTGAAGCTGTACACTATTAAGCATGAGCATCAAGGTTTTGAGCAGCCGTGAAGTGTACCGCAACAAGTGGCTCCGGGTGCGTGAGGATCAGGTCGAACGCAGCAATGGCGCCCGCGGCATCTATGGCGTGGTGGACAAGGACGATTGCGCCATCATTCTGCCCATCGAGGGCGACACCGTCTATCTCATCGAGCAGTTCCGCTACACGGTGCAGGAGCGGTGCCTCGAGCTGCCCCAAGGGGGTTGGGAAACCGCTGGAGTTAATCCCGAAGAGTTGGCGCGCGGGGAATTGCAGGAGGAGACGGGCCTGGTCGCCGCGAGCATGGCCTGCCTCGGAGCAATTTGGATCGCCTACGGCTTCACGCATCAAAAGCAGTACGTTTACCTGGCCACGGGCCTCAAGCCTTCCGCCGCCGACCCCGACCCTGAGGAGCACGACCTGGTCCTGCGCAATGTCTCCATCGCCGAACTTGAGGCGATGATCCTCGGCGGAACCATTCGCGACGCCAGCACCGTCGCCGCTTGGGGACTCTATAAACTTTGGAAAGAGCGGAACGTTCAATCCTCACCTCCAGGCCAGAGACTAGCCGGAATAGGGCGGTGGCAGTCATGAGGAAACCCGACCTGAATCCAGCTCGGTCCCTGGAAGAGAAACTCGCGGGCTTGGTTGCCGAGGGGAAACTGCTGCCAGCCGCAAAGCCCGGGTCTTTCAAACCGTTCAAGCCAATAAGAGTGAAAGGGAAACCGGTCTCCAGAATAATCATCGAGGACCGTCGATGATCTTCTTTGACGCCAGCGCCGCAGCCAAGAGATATTTCCATGAGACGGGCTCGGACCAGGTGGACGAGTTGTGGAGCGGTGGGGAGTTCTTTTCTTCATTGGTCATTCTTCACTGCGAGCTCACATCAGCGTTAAATCGAAAACGTCGCGAGGGAGCCCACTCTAAAGCGAATCAACGAAAACCAGGTAAGAGGTTGTCCAGAGGCTGGTGGGAATCGAGCCGCGGGGCTGGGCGGTGATGATGATGTTGAAGGCCCGCGGCGCGGACGCAACTTTAGCCAGCAGAGTCGAGGCGGAAGCGCCTGAGGTTGGCTCGATGAGCGCCAGGGCCTCGAGCGTGGGATAGATGATATCGCGGGAAAGCGACATCGGGGTTTCGAATCCCTCCGTCCAGAATTGCATCTGTGCGTCGATTTCGTAAAAGTGCCAGGCCAGGCAGGCGCAAAACGCAACGGCTTTTTCGAATTTGGCCGGCAGGCTGGTATCACCGCGGGGCAATCGCGGGTCAAAGACCAGCAACAATCGGCGCTCGTCTTCGCGAGTAAATTCGCGCACCTTCACGGCTTGCGCCTTGGCGCTTGCTTTCCAATCCACATGCCGGGCGGAGTCGCCTTCCTGATAATCGCGGATAGCGTAGAGGTCGTTGCCTCGCCCCTTGTAGAAGCTCTCGATCTCACCGCCGATTAGCGGGAGGATTTCGTAAAACTCCTCCGTGGGCTGAATATTGGGCAATACCAGGATCTCTTGGCGAGTGGGGACTTCGTGGGACTTGCGCACGAAGCCAAAGGGGAACTTGCTGCTGACGCGAAAGCCCTCCTGCGTATAGCGTCCGCGTCGCGGAAACGTGATCTCGACGTGCTGGGTGACGGAGGAGCGGTGCGGAATGTAAGGCACGTAGACGGGCGCGGTCAGGATTTGCCGCGGCGGGGGCGCCAGGCTCTTTTTACGTTTCTTTCTGCTCGCATCGCGGGCTGAGACCGTAATGGAAAACGAAGGAAAGATCCACTTCAGATTGCTGACCGTCAGCCGCGAAACCATGGGCTGTTCGGCAAAGAGGTGGTCGGGCAGGACGAAATCCAGCTCCAGATGTGACAACACGAGTTGCGAGAGGATGCCGGAAACCAGGATGGCTGCCAGGAGACTGGCCAGGATGATGAATAGGAGGTTGTTCCCGGTGTTCAAGGCCGCGATCGAGATGAGGCCAATGATGACGAGATAGATCACTCCTTCACGCGTGAACTCGTACTCGATTCTGACCAGCCATCGCTCGAGAGCGGTTCGCCGCGCGAGATAAGGAACAACCTTCACCGCGACGATGGCGGTCAGAAGCAGCGAGAGGGCAGCAGCCCAGACGGCCGCACCCACCCGGCCCGATTCGCTGAGCGCGGTTGAATAGAGCGCCAGGAAAAAGGCGATGCTCAGGCCCGCAATACCCTGGAAGAATCGGCGCCATCCCGGGTTGTCGGTGCGCGTCCACTGCTCGCGAATGCGTTGGCGGAAGTCACCCCAGGCGCTGCCTGTCGTTGAGAGGCGAGTGGTGGGCATCTGGACCTTTCTACAACGGCACCGGGGTGGAATTGATGATTTCTTCCAGTATGGCTTCGCTCTGGTCAGACTTCTTGAGGGTAGAGATATAGCGTGAACTCACCACACAGCGGTGAGAAAAAACGGGAAGAATGAGGCGCTTGAAATCGTCGGGGATACAGTAATTGCGGCCCTCGAGGAAGGCCAGGGCCTGGGCCGCACGGTAGAGAGACATGGAGCCTCGAGGGCTCACTCCCAGGCTCAGGTATTCATGCTGGCGAGTCTTCTCCACAATAGCCAGCGTGTAATTCAGAAGCTCTTCGTCCACTTTCACCCGGCGCACCCGGTTTTGAATCTCCACCACTTCCGCCCCGGTCATGACGGGTTTGATGTCAGCGAGCGGATCGGAGTCCGCGAAATCCTGGAGGATCTCCTTCTCGCTTTCGGCGCTGGGGTAGCCGATCTTCAAGCGCATCAGGAAGCGGTCGAGTTGGGATTCGGGGAGCGGATAAGTTCCATGGTGCTCGATGGGGTTCTGCGTGGCCATGACCATGAAGGGTTGGGGCAGAGGCGACGTGTGATTGTCCACCGTCACCTGATTTTCATTCATGGCCTCGAGCAAAGCGCTCTGAGTCTTGGGCGTCGTGCGGTTGATTTCGTCGGCCAGGACGATATTGGCGAAAATCGGGCCGGGGCGAAACTCGAAGTGCTGCGTCTGCTGGCTGAAAATGCTCATCCCGATCACGTCCGAGGGGAGCATGTCGGAGGTGAACTGAATACGCTGGAAGGCGCAGTCAAACGAGCGGGCCAGGGCGTGCGCGAGAGTCGTCTTCCCTACTCCCGGTACATCCTCAATGAGCAGATGGCCTCGGGCCAGTAAGCCCACCAGCGCCAATCGGATCACCTCGTCCTTGCCTCGAATGACGGATTGCACGGATTGTTGCACCCCCGTAAGCAGATCGGGAGCCACCGCGGCTTGATCGCTGACTATCGATTTTTCCATTTGATTATTTCGCAGGCGTTACCTTGCCGGGCTAGACCCACAACTGAAAATTTGCTATGTTGGTTGACACTGAGTGGGCGGTTAACTCAGCGGTAGAGTGCTATCCTCACACGGTAGAAGTCAGAGGTTCAAATCCTCTACCGCCCACCATTAGGGCTAAGCGCTATCCACCCCGGTCATTCTACCTAAAGAAGGAGGTCGCTTTCAATGAGCGCGGTTTCCTTTACTCGACGGCAATTCATCTTTGAACGGAGTTGTTTTGGGAAGCGCTTGGAAGGGGTCGCGAAGCCTGCCTTGCGGCAAGGCTCTGAAGCCGGGGCTCAATCACTTGAAAGTGGAAGTGGGGAATCTCTGGATTCATCACGTCCAGTCTCTGGCCAAACCCAACCGGAAAGCGCGGGCAGAAACATTTGGCATACGCTGGGGCACCTATGGCGAGGTCGCCCCGGCGAGAATTCCCCCTTCCGGACTTCTAGGGCCGGTACGGCTCACGCCGCGAAAGCACTGGGTCGCGACGCTCTAGCGCGAGGTGGCTCATGAATGCTCTCATCCTCTTTGACAGCAAGTACGGCAATACGGAAATGTTAGCGCGCTCTATTGCTGAGGCCCTTCCGCCCGCGGTCTCGGTTCGGCTGGAGAAGGTTGGACAAATCGGGAAACTCGATGCCCAAGGGGTTGACCTGGTTATTGTGGGCGGACCCACGCACCGTCACAAAGTGAGTGCCAACCTCAAGGCGATCCTCGATTCGGTCCCGCGACGAAGTCTCAACGGTGTCAAGGCGGCGGCCTTCGACACTCGCTATCGGATGGCCGCGTGGCTCTCCGGTTCGGCAGCGAAGCGGATCGCCCGCTGCCTGCGCAAGGCCGGCGCCAGACTCATCGTGCCCGCGGAAAGCTTCTTCATGCAACGCGACCTTCCGCCGGAAGGCCAGAAACGCCGCCATGAGGTCGAGCGACTCGAAGCGGGAGAAGTGGAGCGAGCGGCGAAGTGGGCTGTCGAGCTCGCTAAGGAAATCGCTGAAAGCCAGCTTTAGGTATCACAGGGAACTGTGCATAGTGAGGCGAGTCGCGAACCGCTCCTGTGGAATTGCACCAAGGCCCATTATCCCCGACCCTTCGCGGGGCTGAACCAGGAAGCGCAGTGGATCATCACGGTTGCGTCGCGGGTGCCGCCGCACTGGTGGAGGTTGCGCCGGGTCCTTTGGCCTTTCCCACCTTGTCAATGGCTTCCACATTAAAGAGCTTGAATTCCGAGTAGCGGTGTTCGTTCTGGAGGTGTTTGCCGTTCCAGTCTACGGTGACAGTGACCTGCTGTGGAAGCAGGAATCCCTTGCCGATGGTCTTGAACTGAACCTCACCGAAGGCGATCTCGGTGGTCTGCCTTTCCAGTTTGACCTCCGGCAGCGGCACCAACAAGTCGGTCCGTAGGCGGACGATTTCGTAGCTTTCCGGATCAATCCAAGCCAGGCCTTGCGTGAAAGTCATCATCCGGATTTCGCGAAACTTAAAGGTTCCGTACACGCGCGCCTTTCCCGGCTGCTGAGCGAAAGCCAGGACGTAGGTGTTCCGCCCCTCAACTTTCTGCCGTCCCAGATATCGAAAAATCGCCTGGGATTGGTAGGTGGGATGGAAAAGAAGCGAAGCCGATGCGAACCCCGAAGTGAGCATGAACCCATCCTGGAGGGCTTCCGAAGAAGTCCGGGCCCCCGGCAAGTCCTGCCGGTACTCATCAAAGCCTGGTCCCCAGGCCTTGGCTGGCGTGGCGCACAGATAGCGAAACTTGCGGTTGAGTGTCTCCCCCGCCTTCTGCTTGCGGTCCAGCTTCTCCTGATGAATTTCTTCCAGCGAGGTCGTGTTGGGGAAATTCTGGAAATATTCCGCCACACTTTTGCCTACCGCGCTCAAGATAGGGCTCATTTGCTTCTGGTCAGTAGCGGCGACGAGCCCTTCCAGGTCGCGTGGTGGGTGGCGAAGATAATGGTCGATGATCGCGTCGCCCTTTGGCTGCGCCTTGGCGTATGACGCCTCGATCTTCTTACGGTTCTCAATCTGCACCCATAGTTGGCGGACGTCGATCGGCATCGTTCTCACTTCGCGCCCATTGAGGTAGCGGGCCAACTCCCGGCTGGCAGCCTGGAGCTGATCTCCCCCGAGCAGCGCCTCAGCGTGCAAAAGCCGCGCCGAAGGCCCCGCGCCGGCAGCAACCGCCTTGGACAGGTAAAGTTCTGCAGGCTCCCAATTCTCCATCAGCAACTGCGAGCGGCCCAGTTCCTGAAGTGCCAGGGGATCTTGAGGCGAGTACTTGAGCGCCTCGAGAAAGCATGCTGCCGCCTCTTTCGCCTCGTGCCGCCAAGTGCGCATCACACCCAGAGCCACGAGGGGTTCGGAGCGTCCCAGGCTCGAGTCCGCCTGTATCTTTTCGCCGGCCAGCCCGAAATTGCGATAGGCGCCGTCCCAATCTCCGGAATTAAGTTCGGCGAGACCCAACATGGCGAGGCATCCTACACAGGACGGGTCATGCCGGATCACCTTCATGAAGGGGGGCAGGGCTCGCTCCGGACGCTTGCGATCCAAAAACTCCTCTACTCCACGCGCGTAGTCCTTGGTTTCCGCAGCCGAGAGCTTGTCAGAAGGCAAAATCTTTTTCAATCTTAGGGCGAGTTGCGAGACCAGTTCGGCCTGCGGAAGTAACTTCGGGTCCTCACCCGGTTCCCTCATTGTGACTGGGATTTCCCACACTTGCGATTGGGAGGGATCGGTTAGCTCGACGGTCGCATGTGCCTTGAGGAAGCCCTTTTTTGTAACCGTCAGGGTGACGCTGAACTCACTGGCGGCGCTCACATTGATCCAGTAGTCGGTCATGAACTTCCCCTGAAAGTCGGTTACAAGGCTGCGGAATTCGCCACCGGCATTGAGTGTATCCACCTCGATGACAGCGCCACGGATGGGATCACCCCCCAGCGTCGCCACCTTTCCGGCAATGACCCAGCGGTTTTTCACGGAGCGGTCCCGGTTGAGGCTGTCCAGTATGCCGACATTCCCGAGACCTATTGCCTGCGGCCCCCGCGCCAACGCCGGTGCCGGCGAAAGGCACGCTATTGCCAGGAGCACGAGCACGCAACGGTGGACTCTTCTCACAACCCCCTCCGCCAACCGATATTTCGGGTTTCACTTCTCCTTCAAGAGGGTACACCTATGGCCCTTTCGGCTCAAGGACTATCGTCCCCGACCTTAATCCGTCGATAACGAGAGGTGGAGAGGGTGGGCGTACGTCATGGCTTGCCCCTACGCCCCACGGGGCTGCACCCAGGCGGCGTAGGGGTAGGGCGAGCCCTCATAAGCGCTAAGATAATGCTTGACGCTTGTCGGTTTTCCCTGTACCTTGCTGAGCATGAACGCACTGGACGAAGACTGGGACATCTTAGTGGGCCTGTTACCGCCGAGCTGGCAACGGGCGGCGCGGCTGAGCGGGGCGGTAGAGCGTTTGCGGGAATTGGACTCGGTGGAGGCGCTGCTGCGCAGGTTGCTGATGCACGTGGGGTGCGGCTACTCGTTGCGGGAGACCACGGTTCGCGCCCAGGCGGCGGGGCTTTCGAAGGTGAGCGATGTGACGCTATTGAATCGCTTGCGCCAGTCGGAGAATTGGTTGCAGCACCTCTGCCAGGCGTTGCTGGCGGAAAGTGGGGTGCGCTGGAAGGGGCCTCCGCCGCGGCGGCGTCTGCGGGCGCTGGATGGGACGGTGATCAAGGAACCGGGCCCGACCGGTTCGCATTGGCGGATTCATTACAGCCTGCGGCTGCCGGAGTTGGCCTGCGACCAGTTGCTGATCAGCGCGCGGAAAGGGGCGGGGACGGCGGAGAATCTGGAGCGATTCCGGGTCGCGGCGGGAGATCTGATTCTGGCCGATCGCGGTTATTGCCATCCGGCCGGGGTGGCGAGGGTGCGCGCGCAAGGAGGCGACATCATTGTGCGGTGGAACAGTGCGGTGCCGTTGTTCGCGGCCGATGACCAGCCGTTCCGGGTGTTGCCGGCACTGCGCCCGCTGGCGGCGGGACAAGCGGGGCAATGGGCAGCGGCGCTGCACGCCGGGGAGCAGCGCGTGGAGGGACGTCTGTGTGCGGTGCGCAAAAGTGCGCAGGCCATCGCCGCGGCGGAGCGCCAACTGGATCGGCGCGAGCAGAAGCAGCAGATTCGGGTGCGGCCGGAAACGCGCGAGTACGCCCATTATGTGATGGTGTTCACGACCCTGCGGGTGCCGGAAATGGGGGCCCCCCAAGTGCTCGAGTACTACCGCTTCCGCTGGCAAATTGAACTGGTGTTCAAGCGGCTGAAGTCGCTGCTGGCGATCGGCCACTTGCCCAAGCACGACGCGCGGAGCTCGCGCGCCTGGTGGCACGGAAAACTGCTGGTGGCGCTGCTCACCCAAAAGCTGGTCCGCCTGGGTTCGTCATTTTCCCCCTGGGGCTACGAACTGGGATCCGACGGTCCAGGGCAGTCGGTGGCGTGAGTTTCAATTCGCGCTGCACCAGGTGCAACAGGCCATCGCTCCGAAAGTGCCGCTGGAGTACGTCGTGCAACACTGGAATGAAATCGCCGCAGAGCTCGCGGAAGGGAACCGCGAACGGGCTCCTCAACTTGAGCGATGTCATGTACTATCTTAGCGCTTATGAGGGCTTGCCCTACCCTTGTCGGGGCCTGCAGAAATGCGGGGACGGCAAGCCGTCCCCGTACAGCGGCGAAATTGAACGGAACAAAGCGAGAATGTCTATGAAAACAAAGGACCGTCGTGCGAAAACTCCCAAAGGGGTGTAGGGTACGGCTTGCCCTACCCTTGTCGGTCCCGGCAGAAATGCGGGGACGTTGTGCCGTATTCCTACACCGCCTGGTTGCGGCCCGCATGCCGAACCGAGGGTACACAGCAGAAGGGAGACATATGATACAGTTGATTGCAAATAAGCGCGCATTTGAGAGAGGGCAGTATGGGAGCCATTGAAATCGAAGTGCCAGGCGTCGAGGCAGCTCAGCCTCCAGCGGCCAAACCGCCGCTTCGCGCGCCAAGGCTGATTTCGCTCGATGCACTGCGCGGCTTTGATATGTTCTGGATTACAGGCGGCACGGCAATCTTGATGGGGCTGGGCAGGGTCATCAACCGCCCCTTCTTCGATAGATTTCTCGAGCAGTTCGAGCACGTGCCTTGGCGGGGGCTGCACCTGTACGACCTGATCTGGCCGCTTTTCATGTTTATCATGGGAGCGGCCATTCCCATGTCATTGGCAAAACGGCGCGCGCAGGGCGAGAGTGACGGCCGGATCCTGCTCCACGCCCTCCGGCGGGCCATTGTGATGTTCTGCCTGGGAACGGTGACGCAGGGCAACCTGCTGCTGTTCGATTGGACCAAGTTCCGCCCTTGCTACAGCGTGCTGCATGGCCTCGCCGCGGGTTACTTGATCGCGACGCTCGTGGCAGTAAAGGTGAAAGCAAGGTGGCATGGCGCCGCGATCGCCGCTTTCCTCCTGGTTTATTGGGCCCTGGTGATGCTGGTGCCGGTGCCTGGAGTAGGCGCGGGTGTCTTGACTCCTCAAGGCAACCTGCCGAGTTACGTGGACCAGTTGGTCCTCGGCCACCTGCATTACGGCGAGAACACCTGGTTTCTGAGCTACCTCGGCTTCGGCGCTTCCGTGCTCCTGGGCGTACTAGCCGGGCAAGTGCTCATGTCCAGCGGCTCGCCGGGGAACAAGATCTACCGCCTGCTGATCATGGGCCTAGGGAGCTTGCTGGGCGGACTCGCTGTGGAGTTTGTGGTTTCCCGTTATTAAACTGATGTGGACCAGTTCCTACGTGCTGATCTCGGGCGGACTGAGCTTCATGATTTTGGCGCTCTTTTACTGGGTTGTCGACGTGCTCGGATACAAGAAGTGGGCCTTCGGATTCATCGTCATCGGCATGAATTCCATCGCCGTTTACTTCGCGACGGAAGTGTTCGACTTCCGGCGCGTGGGCAATGTCTTCGTGGGACACCTCCTTTCGCGCGTGGGCCGGTGGGACAGCCTCCTCGAGGCGGCCGCCGCATTTGCTATAATCTGGTCAATACTCTATTGGATGTATCGTAAAAAGGAATTCATCAGAATCTAAGCCATCCTGAGGTGGACTTGCTAAGAATCGGCATTGTAGGCTTGGCCCAAGTGGGCAAAACAACGTTGTTTCAAATCCTGACCCGGTCGCACGCTGCGGGATCGGGCGCGGGGCGGCCCGAAGCGCGCGTGGGTGTCGTGCGAGTTCCCGACGCGCGTCTGGACAGGCTCGCGGATATGTTTCACCCCCAGAAGACCGTCCACGCCAGTATCGAGTACGTCGATACGCCCGGCAGCATCATTGAGCTGGCGCGGACGGGCGCCCAGTCCCAAGCCTTGCGGGAGTTGGACGCCCTGGTGCACGTGGTCCGGGCGTTTGAAGACCCGGCCAACCCTGCCGAAGCAGGAGCCGCGAATCCCCAGGGCGACATTGAAAATGTCGAGCTCGAGTTGATGCTTTCCGATCTCGCCGTGGTCGAGAAACGCATCGAACGCCTTGAAAAAGATGTCAAGAAGCAGAAAAGTCCCGCCCTCGAAAAAGAACTTCAGGTTTTGAAGGTGTGCAAGACAGCACTCGAAAAACAGACTCCGCTGCGCGATGCAGAGCTCGCACCTGGAGACGAGCGGGTCATACGGGGCTTCACGTTTCTTAGCCAGAAACCTATGCTTTACGTCCTGAACCTGGGAGAAAAGGACGCGGCACGGGCCAGCGCGGCGGACGAGTTTGCGAACCAGGCGGGTTTGAAACAAAGACCCCACACTGCGGTCGCGGCGATTTGCGGCAAAGTAGAAGCGGAACTTGCGGAGCTCGACGATTCCGAGGCAGCAGATTTCCTGGCAAGTTACGGTCTTGCGGAGTCAGCCATCGCGAGACTTATCCGCGCCAGTTATCAGCTTCTGGGATTGATTTCCTTTTTCACCGTCGGCGAGGATGAATGCCGGGCCTGGACAATCCGCGCCGGCACCTCAGCCGTCGGGGCCGCCGGCGAAATCCACACCGACCTCGAGCGAGGATTCATTCGGGCAGAAGTCGTGAAATATGACGAACTGCTGGCGGCGGGGAGTTTTGCCGAAGCGCGGGCGCGCGCCCAACTCAGGCTGGAGGGCAAAGACTACATCGTCCGCGACGGGGAAATCGTGCACATTCGACATTCAGGATAAGGGTAGTGACGAGTGACAAGTGACGAGCCGAAAAGCAGGATTGATTATGCTAAACCTCCCACCTGCTTTTGGCTGGCGACTTAAATCGGGAACCTGGCACTTACGCTCCTGGTCGTCACTCGTCACTTGTCACTCGCCACTCTACGTATGCACTACCTCTGGATCAGCCTTGCGTTAGGCACGGTCGCCGGTATAGCTAATCTTCTGGGCGGGGGCATTGTCACTGCCCGGCCCTGGCGCCGGGGTCTGCTTCCTTACTTCATCGCCTTCGGGTCCGGCTTCATGCTTGCGACGACCATCACGGTGATGATTCCGGAGAGTCTGGTGCGTATGCCGGGTGGGCGCGCCGCCCCCTGGATACTGGTGGGGTACTTCATTGTGCATATTTTCGAACACTCTCTGCCGGCGCATTTTCACTTCGGCGAGGAGACACATGCGGAGGAGTTTCTCCACCCCGGTGTTGCTTATGCGGCGCTGGGCGGTTTGCTGACCCACACGTTTTTCGATGGAGTGTGCATCGCCTGCGGATTCATGATCTCAAACTGGCTCGGCACTGTCATCTTCGGCGCCGTCATCCTCCACAACATTCCGGAGGGATTCACCATGGCCTCTGTCATGGCGGTGGCCAAGCAAAGCCGCGCTGCCGGGATGTGGGCGGTGGCGGGGCTGGGGATCTCGAGGCTGGGAGGAATCCTGGCCATGGCGGTGGCCGAGCGATGGGTTAACTATGGTTTGGCGCTCTCGGCGGGAGTCACTCTCTACGTAGCCGCCTCCGATCTCATCCCGGAGGTCAACAAACTGCCCGGCCCACGCGTCGCCCTCACGGTTGGTGCAGGCGTGGCGCTGGTTCTCATACTACGCTTCTTATTCTTAGGCGATGTATTCTGACGCGGTTCTCGAACACTTTCATCATCCACGCAACGTCGGCGAAATTGAGCAGGCCACGGTTGTGGTGGAGACCACCAACCCTGCCTGCGGCGACATGATGAAATTGTGGGCTGTGGTCCGCGAGGGCGTCATTGTTGATATCAGATTTAAGGTGGCGGGATGTGTTCCGGCCATCGCTTGCGGGTCCTGGTTGACAGATGCGATAAAGGGCAAGCCGCTGGGCGACATTGGCGGGATCAATGCCGATCACATCGAAGCAGGCCTCGACGGACTGCCGCCCGCTTCCAGGCATGCCGCCACTCTTGCCTCGGATGCCCTGCGCCGGTTGCTCGACAAGGTGCGGTAGAAGCACCGCGTGGCGAAGCCGCAATCCAAATTCCAGATCCCAAATTACCGAGAGTGGTACTTAGTTGTTAATAAGCGCCATTATTCTGAGTCCTGGAAGGGCGGGGCTTCAGCCCCGCCGCTCGAGTTTCTACGTTTTAGTTCGCGCGCGTTGCTTGACTCCATTGGTATTGTGTCGCTCTGCGGCTCTGCCGCCCTGACTTGCGGAAAGGCTTCGA
>CAVYPU010000049.1:0-57451 GCA_963770415.1 uncultured Acidobacteriota bacterium | reverse complement strand
AAAGCCACGCGAGGAATGAAGTCAGTGAGGATTTGCAGCACCACGCGCCCGGCGCATCCCACGTTAAGAAGAATGAAGGGTCCCCACAGCGAGCCGACGCGACTGGAATCCACGCCCGCCAGGATCGGCACCACGCGCGACGCGACCCCCAGAATCATGAAGCTGACGAAACCCACCGTGTAGGCATGACGGTACGAACCTAGAAAAGCGTGGGAGAAGCCTTGGTGTGTGAGCACCCCGTAGACGAGGAAGAATGGCAGCATGGCCATGGAAAAAAGCAGCCAGGCGTAGGCGGCTCGAATGAATTTCAGGCTGCGGTCGGATTGCGAGGCTTTGGCAAAGACGCGAAGTTGCATCACCAGCAACAGCGCCCACACCGCCATCAGAATGAACGCCAACTCAAGCCCGGTGGAGTAATAAAGGTTGCCAGTGGAGAAGAACAGTTCGTAGCTCGCGATGTCGAGAATCAATGAGCCGTTGATGAGCCAGAAGATCAGCGACTGGCGGTCGTGCCGCGGCTTGCCCATACCATAGACCGCCGGCACAAAGCGCTGGCTGACTCCGGCGATGATCAGCGCCCCGAAGCCCAGCAATTGGATATCGCGCAGCGGGCCGTCAATCAGCGCAATGCGCATCACCACTTGGTCGACCCCGACGGCGGTTACTTTGGCAAAGAAAAGCAGGTCACTCACGATGGCCTGAACGAAAAACCAGAAGAAAGCCGCGAAAATGAATTTCTCATAAATCTGGTGTGGTTCCACGGATTGCCGTGCGGTTTTGAGGATGATGACGATGAATAGGGTAATGGCAGCAAGCTCGGTACCCGCCGCCAGAATCCCCAGGCCTACTCCCACCGGCATGGGCTGAAGCAGTTCCGCACCCACGCGCGAGGCAATGCCGATCAGCATCAGGTAGAGTGTCATGTTGGCCAGGTCCGGCCGCCACAACGAAACGTATTTGAAGCGTGGGAACGATTGGTAAGCGAAGCCCATCACGAACAGTCCCATCCACCCGAAAATCATGGCATGGGCGTGCGCTTGGATTGCGGGCACCAGGCGAACTTGCAGAAAGGTTCCACCCAGGGCAATTTGCAATAGGTTGGTGGCGCCCCACAACGCGCCCACGGAAAGAACGATGACGATTGCTGCCTTGAAAAATCGCCGGTAGATAAAATCTCCCAGAGATTCCTGGTACACATACTCATCTTTATTGGGGTTGCGCATTTCGGCGTTCAATGCCGCCACCAACACATCGACGTCAACATTGTGGACAGCGGCAAAGAACTCCAGCGATTCGGTGGGACCGTGCTCGCCCCCACAACCTTTCAGCCCGTATTGGTCAAAGACGCGCCGTGCCGTGGGGCAAGCTCTGACGATTTCGGCGACGCTCATAAGTTTGGCGATTTCCGTCATGATGATTTCTCCGTTGCAATCGTGATGTTGCCTTACAGCTTGGGAAGTGCCACCGCACCCACTGCCGCGTTTAGCTCTGCCAGGAATGTGGCCAGATCGAACCCATGCTTGCCGGCGGCAAAGGCGACGGAATGGGTTCCCCCGCATTGCAAATTCAGGCCGTGGCTTCGGAAGACTTGCATCGTCTGCGGCCAGTTCCTGACGATTTCTCCAACTTTCATTTCGGACGTGATGACTGCCATGAATGCATCTCCTCTATCGAATGTACGGTCACAGGATAATGTGCCCGGGAACTGGGGGCGATGACTTCTGTCACAGGGCAGGCGACTATCGACTACCCCGTGACTTCTGTCATCGCCAACGCCCCGTTGCTGTTGTGTAATGGGTGGCGAGGTGGTGCCATGCGAGACACAGCCGGAAACAAGCATGAGGTGGATTTCAACGAACGGCCCTTTATCGCCATCTGGGAGGCAACCCAAGCGTGCGACCTGGCGTGCGTGCATTGCCGGGCAAGCGCGCAATCGATGCGGTCATCATTTGAACTATCGACGGCCGAAGCGCAGCGCCTGATCGAACAGATTGCCGCAATGCAGGTTCCGGTGTTCGTCATCACGGGCGGAGATCCGCTGAAGCGGCCTGATATCTTTGACTTAGTGGAATATGCCACCGCGCGTGGGGTGCGGACGTCATTGACCCCCAGCGCCACGCCTCTTCTGACGCGCGACGCGATTGCCGAACTCCGGCGGCGGGGTCTGGCGCGTTTGGCGGTAAGCCTGGATGGGTCAACCGCGGAAATTCACGATGCCTTTCGGCGCGTGCCGGGTTCGTATGAGTGGACGCTATGCGCCATTCGCTGGGCCCGCGAATTGGGCCTCCCCGTTCAGATCAATACTACGATTACACGCCGCAATCTGGCAGATTTTGACGCTATGGTGCGGCTGCTGGAAACGCTCGATATCGCCATGTGGAGTGTTTTCTTTCTGGTGCCCACTGGACGTGGACAACTGGACGACCTGGTTTCCGCGGAGGAGTTTGAGGCGGTCTTCGCAAAGCTTTACCGCGTCGCCCGGCGAGTGCCATTCGATATCAAGACAACCGAGGCGCAGCACTACCGCCGCTACGTCTTACAGGTGCGCACGGCGGCACGCAGAAACCGGGCATCCAACGACTCCATGGCCTCACCCACGCCAGGAATACCTAACGAATTCGCGATGGAAAAGGAGACGGACGGCATTGGCCGAGCGCCCCGGGGGTTGAACGACGGCAAGGGTTTCATCTTCATCTCCCACTTGGGCGAGGTTTTTCCCAGCGGCTTTTTGCCCATGTCCGCCGGCAACGTGCGCAGGCAAACGCTGGCGGAAATCTACCAGCACTCACCGCTGTTTATTTCCTTACGCGACACATCCCGCCTGCAAGGGAAGTGCGGCGTCTGCGAATTCCGCAACGTTTGCGGAGGTTCGCGGGCTCGTGCCTTTGCCCTCACGGGGGATCCTTTTGCTGAAGAACCTCGCTGTGTGTATGAGCCGAGAGTCGCAGCAGGTACTCCCTGCAATACGGAATAACTGGCCGTGTTTGAACGTGCTATAGATGGCGTGGAGGAGCTGCGGGATTGTGGCCACGAGGACCTGCAACTTGGTTCTGCCACGTGCCTGAGCATCGTAATCGAAAGCACGCAAGTGGATTCGGACCCCACCCAATGCGGGACCCCGTCTGCCCCGGCAGCAAGGCGGAGGTATGGACAGGCGTGGCATGCTGATCCGGAGCCATGCATAGGGCGATCGTCTCTTATCCTAGCCCGCCCCCACAATCTCCCGTTGCTTCGCGCTTCAAGGCTTTTGATACATGCCGATAATTCTGCCAGGATTCAAAGTGCCAATGGTTGATTCAGTGCCGCTCGCCTTTGACTGCTTGTCACTCGCCACGCCCAGACGGGGATTTGGCCGAGAAGTCTGACGTTCCCCGGACCCGACGGCTGTCTGAAGAATCCAGACATCAGTTCGCAAGCCAGATGGATAAAGGGAATGTCCGGCCTCCCTGACAGAATTTCAGGAGGCGAAGGGTTCGACCGCAAAAGGGGCCGCAGCCAACTCATTCCGTGATTCCGCCTTCTCCAGGTTTTCGAATCTATCTGGAGTTTAAGTCGATTTCAAACCAAATCACCAAGGAGGACTAGAACTGTGTTTGTTGAACTCATGCCCTTACTGGCGGGCCGCACGGTCCTGATCACCGTGGCCCGCGAAGACGGAAAGACTGTCCGGGTGTGCGTCATCCCCAAGAAGGTCAAGGAGGATGACCACCCGGCACTAACTACCCCGTTGAGTTACACCGGCACACCGGAGGAACTCGACGCAGAATTGGGAAAGCACCTGGCGAGTTACGTCGAGTGTCACACCCAACTGGGCAGCACTCTGGCTCAAGCCAAGGCTGAAATGGAGGCTGCGGCCAAAGCTGCCCAGGAGGAAGCCCGCAAGAACGCGGCGGAGCGCAACAAGAAATCCGCAGAGAAGGCACCAGCTTCCGCCAGCGGGAATTCCGCCGTTCCACAACAAAGTGCCGATGTCGCAGCGAAGACTGACACGCTCTTCGGAGACACCACCGCGGCCCAACCTGCCGCATCACCCAAACCGTCAGGAGGTGAAAGCTCATGCAGGCTAGCATTGTAGGTCGTGAATTTAGCTGGAATGGGGTTAGGATCCCAGACCCGGCGCATCACCTTTCTCCAGAAGAAGTGCGGGCAGTGCTGGCGACGATGTACCCGGATATCGCGACGGCGACGATCACCGGGCCCGAGGCCGTTGGGGACAAGTTGGTGTATCGGTTCGTCGCCGCAATTGGAACCAAGAGGTAGGCGCGGATGAGAGCCGATTCGAAGATACGAAGAGAGAAAGCGAAGCGGGCAGTCCTCGCTGAACTCAAGCGACGGAGCGAGGACCGCCATCCCCGCAATCAAACCCTCCTCGCGAGGTTCGCCCGATGCCCACAACTTCAACAGACCGTTCTGGTCCTATCACGCGCGGTGGACGCCGAGCGGCGCGCCCACAGCGCAACGCGCCTTGCCCCGCCCCCCGAATGGCTGCCACCGATTGCTTGATGGGAAGCGGAACTCACCTGCTTATTCCAAGCCTCGACCGGATTCCCATTGAACATCACTTTCACGCCGGCGAGCGCGCGGCGACCCGCTTGGCACAGGCGTTACTTGAGCTAAACATCGCGGACCACAGTGACTGGCGGTGCGTTCGACGTGATCCCACCGACTATTTGCAAGCAACACTGAACCGCTGGATTGACCTTCACGGCGGAAAGGCCATCCGGCGGCGTTTTTGCCTCCGGCTAACGCTCAGTGAGGTTGTGGACGAGTACCTGGAAGCGGGAGAGTCCGACCCGGATGGCCGCGGGCTTTACCTGTCTCTTCACCCCGACAGCGCGGCCTTTGTCGTCGCCGGCCCGACACTGGAACTCTTGGGCCAGGAGCACCCGAGGCTGGCCACAACCTTCTACTGCCTGTTTACGGGAGCCCTTAATACGTGGGTAAGGACCTACGATCATACCGATGCTGAAGATCACGTAGCAATGCTCCGCGAGTGGGCGGAGGGGGAAGAAGAAGAGTACGAGATCGCGGACGTGGCAACCTCAATCCCTGCTTGCATAAAGCAGAAGCCGCTTAACTTGCGAACACTACGCCGGGTCGCAACGCAAGCCAGGGGAGAATGGGTCAAAGCCCTCATTGCCGCCACGTTCGAACTCGCACGAATCTCAGCCTTGGTGCCGCGCCCGGAAGTCGCCGATGAGATGTGCGAGCAGCTTATGGACACGAATCCGCCCCTGCCTGCGGTGCTGGTGGTTTTCGCGGAAAACGACTTGGTTGAAGCCCAGTTCGAAGACGAGTCGCAAACGTGGGGAGAGGCGAGTTCGGAGCCCAATCTGATCCTGCCTTTGAGCGCCTATGACCTTGCGAGCATTCGGTCTGCCTTTCACACCCTGGCGTTAGTCTGCCGGACTCTCGCGGCCGCCAGCAGGTTGATCGACATCATGCCGGGGAACGAAAAATGGGTCACAGAGCCGGAGGAGAGTCATGGACGCGCGAGTGGTCATCGGAGCTAACAGAACCTTCGCCTTGAAAAATGCCGTTCTTCTGTACGGGGATGGCACGTCAATGTTCGCCACACTTCACTCCGTCATAATGCGGGGAAAAAGTGGCGCTCCTTATCTTGGGCCGGGCCAAGCTCTGACAACGGCCTTTCTAAGGACGCTGGCAGAGGGGTTGGGAGCCCGCGTCGCGGCGGAAATCCTCCCCGAGAAAGTGGTGGCTGGCACGCCCGACATGATCACCTGGTGGACGCCACCCCAGCGCGAAGTGATGTTTTTCGGCGGGGTGGACCCGGAGGCGCGCGCGCTGGATGGGGGCACCTATCCGCACCCCGCGCTGGTCTTCAAGGTGACACACCGGGAACTCTTCGTGCGCGCCTTGGAGAGGGACGAGCGCCCCGCGGCAGAAACGCTTCTGACGTATCTTCCTCGCAGTAATTGATTGAAGTCTTTGTATCGGAGAAGGTTGGCGGAATTTGTGCGCTATATTGTAGTCATGTAAATGATATATTATGCTTGACATGGCTGTATACTGATTGTATAAAGAAGTCATGTATATCGCCATAGTCCCCAACCGCAACTCCCCTCCCGCCCTCCTCCTGCGCCAATCCTTCCGGGAGAACGGCAAGGTCAGGAATCGCACCCTGGCCAACCTTTCGCACTGGCCCGCGGCCCGGATCGAAGCCCTTCGCCGCTTGCTGGGTGGGGAGTTCGATCAGGCCGCCGACTTCTCGCACGGCCCGCAACTGGGACGCGTCTTCGGTCTGCTGTTGGCGCTCAAGCAGATTGCCGACGCTCTCGGTCTGGGCGCTGCGCTCGGTCACAGCCGGCTGGCCAAGCTGGCTTTGTTCCTGGTGCTGGCGCGCGTGGCCCATCAGGGCTCACGCTTGTCGGCGGTGCGCTGGGCCGAGGATCAGGCGGTCGCCGAAGTGCTGGGTTTAGGCGGGTTCGACGAGGACGATTTGTATGCGGCTCTGGATGATCTGGCGGCCCGCCAGGAGAAGATCGAGAAGGCCCTGTATCGCCGTTATGTGGCAGGTCGCGGCCAGCCGCCGCGGCTGTTTCTCTACGACGTGACGAGCAGTTATCTGGAGGGGGAGAAGAACGCACTGGGGGCTTATGGGTACAACCGCGACGGCAAGCGGGGCAAGTTGCAGATCGTCATCGGCCTGTTGGCTGACGAAGCCGGCGAGCCGCTGGCGGTGCGGGTATTCGAGGGGAACCGGAACGACCCCACCACGGTAGGGGAACAGATCCGGATCTTACAGAAGCAATTTCAGGTGGAAGAGTTGGTCTTCGTGGGGGACCGGGGGATGGTGAAGAGCAAGGGAAAGGAGGCGCTGACGGCGGCGGGGTTGCGGTATATCACGGCGCTGACCGACCCGCAGATCCGGGGGTTGCTGGGGCAAGGGATTTTGCAGTTAAGCCTGTTCAGTGAGCAGGTGTGCGCAGTGCAAGGCGAAGGGGTGCGTTATATCTTGCGTAAAAATCCGGCCGAGGCGGAGCGCCAGCAGCATCGGTGGGAAGACAAGCTAGCCAAGCTCGAAGCGAAGATCGCGGCCCGCAACCAGCAGGTGCGCGAGCACCCCCGCTGCCAGCCGGAAGCGGGAAGGGTGGCGCTGGAAGCCTGGGCCGGGCGGCACAGGCTGACGGGCCTCGTGGCCATCCGGCTCGCAGGCACGCAGTTGCAACTGCAACGGAACGAGGAAGCGCTCCGCCGGGCGCAGGAGTTGGCCGGTTGCTATGTGGTGACCACCGATGTGCTCCCCGCTGCCCTGAGCGCCCAGCAAGTGCATGACAGCTACGTTTCCCTGCAGAAGGTGGAGCGCGATTTTCGCACTCTGAAGACCGGCTTGCTGGAAGTGCGGCCCGTCTGGGTGCGCAAAGAGAGCCGCACGCGGGGGCACGTGTTCTGCTGCCTGCTGGCATTGAAAGTCAGCCGCGAGATGGAGCGGCGATTACGAGCGGCGTTTGGCACCACCGAGACCCGCAGCGACGCCATTACCTTGCCCGATGCGCTGCTGGCCTTGACCCGACTGTGCCTGCTGCACTACGCGGTCGATGAGAAAACCACCGTGACCAAGCTGCCCCAACCGGACGCTCGCCAGCAAGAAATTCTCAAGGCTCTCGGCGTCTCCCTACCATCCCTGTAGTCAGGAGACCCGCACACACCAGAACGATTAACTGCCGTCATCCCAAGCAGTTCGACAGAAAAACCTACTTAAAACAAAAAGGAAGATGGGTCTGAAGACGGCCCCCTATTGGAACTGTGACGCTGTCGGCCGGGTTTGCCTGGGCTCCATGCGCATCCCAGACGAGACTTCGGTAGAGTCGATTGCCGGGTGGCAAGCTGGCTTCTTTCGGAGCCAGTTCACACACCCAAACGGAGCAGTACGGCTCACCAGCCACCCGGGCGGATTCATTGCATTGTGGAAGAGCCTGAGGAACTGCCAGGTTCCTTTTCCCACGCAATTCTTGACGGACGCGAAG
Source organism: uncultured Acidobacteriota bacterium (assembly GCA_963770415.1). GTDB lineage: Bacteria > Acidobacteriota > Terriglobia > UBA7540 > UBA7540 > CAVROP01. The sequence continues at coordinate 49,463 of CAVYPU010000049.1, read as the reverse complement.
GAGACGTTGCGGCAGTTTGTGGAGCGGGAATGAGCCTATGGAAACACACACCGTTCATGCGGATTTGTTGCGACGGCGGGTGCGAGTGCTGGTCGTAGGTTGCGGAGGGAGCGGTAGCGCCGTGGTCGGCGGCCTGCCTTTCTTGCACCAAGCGCTGATCGCGTGGGGGCATCCCGAGGGCTTGCACGTCACGATCATGGACGGGGACGTGATATCTCCCAGCAACTGCGTGCGGCAACCCTTCAGCCGCTATGAAGTGGGCCATCCGAAATGCGTCGTGCTCGTGAACCGGCTCAATCTGTTCTGGAATCTGGGCTGGGAGGCCGTGCCTGAGCACTTGGTCGGCAAGCAGCGACTCGACCGGGTTGACATTGTTATCGGGTGCGTGGACACACGCGCCGCCCGCGCGGTGATCAGGGAATGCACCAGCGGCTGGGATGCGACAACCTATTGGCTTGATATCGGGTCAACTTCCGATGCGGGGCAGTTCATTCTGGGTGAGCCGTTGAACCAAGTGAACCGACGATGCAGAACCCGCTTGCGAACCGTCGCGGAGCTGTACCCAGCAACTGTAGATGGACGATTGGATGATGATGGGCTCCCAAGTTGTAGCGCGGTGGAGGCACTCAGCAAACAGGAGCCTTTCGTGAATCAGGTCCTCGCTCAGCACGCTCTGGCGCTGCTGGCACGGCTCTTCCGTTATGGGAAGATTAGCTATCACGGCGGGTTCATCAACTTGCGGGACGGCTGCGGGGCGAGGCTTGCCGTTGACCCTTCCGTGTGGAATCGGATCAGGCGGCGGCGCAAGCTTGAACCGGCCAGAACACGACGCTCCGCTACCACTTGGCCGTTACTTGCCTCACTTTCCCGCGCTTGACCCGTCTACGACCCTCGCAACTCTTCTGGTTCGCGCCTTCCTCAACTCAACGGTCGCCCGCCTTCGCCGTTTGCCCGCCAGATGCAGTTACAACCCTTCTCGGCACCCTCGGCCATTTTCAGTTACAGCGCCGAAGCCCGCGCCACGAGTTCCGGTGCGCACGAGGCAGGTTAACCAACTCCCGCAGGACAAGTGGCCTGCTCAGGCAGACTAGGAGAGAATCTGCATGTCTGAAACTCAGAACGATTTCCAAGGTGTTCGACGCTTCCTTTGGCTGGCTGTTGGCTTCGCATTGATGGCGGCTGTTCTAGGAAGCGCAGCTTATATTGTCGCTCATATTCTCAAATGTTTGTGAGTCAGCCGATTCGGCCGGGGCCTTTTTCACGTCCTCGAGGTCTGGGCAATCATGCGTTAGTGAGTTTCCGCTTGGCGCCGAAGCCCCTTTTCTATCCAACTTCGCAACGGAAATCCAGCACCGCTGGCCGGCCTTGTGTTGAACTTAACTGAAAATCTGCCTTAGACCGAAATGACACCGTTCACGCACGGCTTCTGGCGAAGGGTTTCTGGCGCCGGCCATTCGGGCAGCCTCACGAATCTCGTCGCTCACTACATCAAAAAGACCGGTAGCCGCACGTTCGATCTTTCGGACACTCCGCGGATGAATTCGTGGCTTCACATGGGTGTTCCACTCCCGGCTCAGATCTCCGAGCCTTGCCCCGAATATCTCAAGTGTGTCATGGATGTAAAGAATATCCTTCGCGGCCTTATCGCGCTGGCGCTTGTTGTGAATCAAGACTTTGTGAGCAAGAAAGCTCGCGGGATTCGCGATCTGTACACGCTTCGGATCGGCAAAGGGAAATCCGTTCGACCGGTCGAGGTCGACCGTCCATGGCGCGCCCAGCAGGATCTCGAGATGGCGGAGTTGCTGGGAAACGATTCCGGCTACACGGCGGGTAGCCTTTGGTTGTCGATCTCTACCGCGCTCGGCCCCCGATAACGGACTCAGAAACTCGGCATAAAAACCCGTCTCGGCACCTCGCAGGCGGTAATGGGTCACAGGAGGCCTGTCCTCGCCTAATCGCTCCTCTTCAAATCCATTGGAAATTAACCGTTCCCGAAGGTCCTGATCCGAAGCTGGCAACCGCGTGGGGACGGCGACATCGGTATCCAGTGTGATCAAAGGAAGGTAGGGAACCTGCTGGGCGCTCGGGTGAAGGCGATAAAGCCGATGAGCCCACCCGCCAATGATCACTACGTTCGCGAGCCAAGGTTCAAGGCATACGATTAGTCGGCCGAATTCCTCGTTCTCCTGATGACCGTTCATCGCGGTACCTGCTGAATCGAAGGGGCCAGGATCCGCTTCCAGATTTGGTTGGCTTGTTCCGTACCCCTAGCGGGATGGTTCGATACGTCCAGCCATACCTGCAAAATATCCGATACCGGTACTCCCTGGCGTTGCACCGCCGCGCGAAACACTGCCTCTTTGTTCTCGGGGACCCGAACGTAGGCGTCCGGCTGGCCCTTCGCATCTTCAACCGATAAACCGAGTTGCTCCAAGGCGGGCACGCTCAGATGTTCCAGATAAAGGTAAGGAACGGCCCCATGGACGAATCCCACTCCCAGCAAATCGGCCGCTCCGAAGAGCCCAATCGCGATGCGAGGGGCGGGCTCGGCCATTCGCCTGGCACGTGGTTTTTGTCGTCGCAAGCGGTTTGCATCCATCCGCGAGCAGTATGACCTGACAGCTGATAGAAGCTGCTCCTCGCCGCCGCGGATGATCCAGCGGACTGGGACATCATGCACAGCCCTCTGGCTTGCGCCCTGCCATCGCCGCAGGAGTTCTTCCTTTCTGACGAGGCGCAGCGACCCTTGTCGCTGGTCAAGGAAGCCCTCGCTCAATAGCTCGCGAACAAAGCGCGAGGCGCTCATCGGGGAAACGCCCGCTGCCTGAGCCAGCATCCGGCCATTCCGGCATTGACCGCGCGGAATGGTTAGCAGAGATTCCTGGATATCTTGCCCTAATAGAATTTTGAGCATCCATTGGTTTAAGTCTGAGAAAAGGTAAGTGGATGGAGGGCGCTCGACGGGCAAGTGTACTCGTGAACGAACTTGAGCGTTCCGAATTGAATTTCTCCAAGCCGAACCCATGAAAGACCCGCAATCCTTCCGAATCGATGACGCCGATCCCAACCTCTGGGGCGTGGGTCAGCGCGAATTCTTTGACCTGGGCGGCTACCAAATCGGAAATGTGAGGGGAGGCAACGACGGCCACCGGGATGGCTGACTTTGAATAAAGCCGGGCTGCCGCTTGCGCTTGTAGAATGGCTTGCGATAGCAGGGGGACTAGCCGGTCACGCCGGCCCTCGGACGACCGTTTGATTTCGACCACATATTTCTTGCCTGTCGGACTCTACCACGAGATCGGCTTCACTTCCGGCGCTCCGTCGTGTGTGTATGCTCCAACCGCCTCGACGAAAGAGGTCGACGAGAAGAGCCTCGAATTCTTTCTCCCGAGGATGTTCGCGACCACGGATTCGGGGAGGCATTTCTTGTACCTCGGCCATGATATATACCACGGCCATGGTATATCGGTCGAGGTGTCATGTCAAGCCGCTACGTAAAATCGAGTCTCTAAAGTGAAGCACAGGCCACAGCCGCTGACCGGTGCTGGGCGACTGAGCATCATAACAGTTGCTCATTTTCCTCGAACCCACGCCGGTGAGTTCGTCTGCTGGGGCCGAGCGGGATTCTGCCGAACCTTAATCGTTGATACGGCATAGACAAGTTTCACTGGTCGTCAGATTCGGAGTTCATCGACTCGCCGAGTCGACTTCTCAACTCCTTCAACCAAGTACGAGGGTTTGTGCCATGGGCGATGCGTCCCAGAAAACCAAGTTTCTCGGCTGAGTTGCTGCTATTCCGTCGAATCTGCCCCTTGGTGCATGTCATGTAGATGGCAAGGAACTCCTCCATGGTCCGGTACTTTGAGAAGAGATACGTCGCGTGGCCAGGCTGCGGGGTCTCAATAACCACACAACGCTCCAGTTCCAGGATGTACTCGCTCTGGAAAAGGTAAAGCCGCTGTGCTCGCTTGGAGATTTCGCGGAGGAAAAAGATTTCGTAGTTAGGTTGCCAGTTGATTTGAGCGATGTCGAAGTCACCCGGGAGACCCAGGTCCCAACAGATGTTCCGCAGTTCTTCCCTTTCCACCGGCTCGCGCTCGATGCGGGCACGGATGTTGGCCAGAGCGTCCGAGAACTTACCAAAACGGTGGTATCTGGTGCGGGCCATCTCGATCTGCTCAGCGATGTTAGCAGGCACCTTCACTTCGATGCGGCTCGGCAGGGCAGTTTCCCACTTGACCAACTGCCACACGCCGCCCCTGTTTCGGTAGTCCCCCGTTGTGATGAAGGTTCCCTGCACCTCGACCTTGGCGCCAAGCAAATGCTTCCACTGGTTCCAGGTACCGTCCCAGATGATCGGCATGGCTGACTGATCGAGCGAAACCTCGAGTTTCCTTCGGGCATCGCGATATATGGCCCGATCATCATGAAAATCAAAATTGCGCAAAGGCGCGCGAAACCGACGCTCCCGGCATTCGGGGAAGAAAGACAGGATTTGCGTGGCGAAAAATGTCAGACCATCCCGCGAGCGGTCTCCGGCAACTAGAATTGAACCGAAGCCGCCATACGGGAAGAGTGCCGGTGACGAGGTGTCCTTCAGTAGCGAGTCGTAACAAGCCCGTAATTCCGGCTGCGCCAGGATGTTGAAGGCTCGTTCCAATGTCCCGCGGTCATGTTTCGACGCGCCTTCGGCCGATAGTTCCAATCGCCGTAGCCTAAAGGCTAATCGCAGTTCAGCGGGCGATGCGGTCTGAGTTATTTGGAGAACGTCATACAGGTTCGGTTGGTGCCCCCAGGGCGCGCCACGTGCCGGGACATAAAAATAATCGCGCACCACGTCGCAAGGCAGATGGATCGAGGAAATGCCGAGCCGACATGTCGAAAGCTCCGCTCGTACATAAAACTGCCCACGCTTGTCGGGCTTGGGGCGAGCGACATAGTTGACACGGCCTTGGTAGAGATCACGACTGCGCCCGGAGGACTGCTTCTTTAGGATATAGAGTTCGGTTCCTGCGCTGGGAGAGTCAATTGCCAGGGGGAAGTCGATTTCGTCGCCGGGAAGAATATGAGCGGCCAAGAACTTGGAGATGAGGATGCTTCCCCCCTCCGTGAAGCGGCAAGCGGCCTTTTCACCATTTTGCCTGACCTCTACAACTTGGCCTCGGCGGTTCGCTTTTGCTGCCACAGGCTGAAAACCCGCTTCCATAGCTATGTGGAGGGTAGCAGTTTCGGCCACATTGTCAAATGCCCCTGGTTTGGCTCGTAAGTGCCTCGATCTCAACAGCATATGCTCGTCATAGCCCGAAAAAATTACCGCTCATCAGACTTTTGTACCAAAAAGACCGTGTCCTTTCGGCAATGCTGCATGACTTGATCTAACCGAAATTGCTAATGTCTGTCTTTTGCCCAGGAGGGCGAGGAGGACAGACGATGGCCAACGAGATTCCTGATATTCCCCGTGACATGCGAAAGGTCTATCGACGTCTCCGGCGATGGCGGAGTTCGCACGCTCGCCGCGTACCGCTTCCGGATTCATTGTGGGCGGCGGCGGGAGAACTGGCGCGGCAGCATGGGATAAACCGCACGGCGAAAGCTCTGCATCTGGAATACGGCAAGCTGAAGGAGCGAGCGGAAGCGCCGGGGCAAGAGAAGAAGGTCGTGAGGAAGGCACGGTCGGTGATCCCACGCCACGCACGACCGCCCGCGCCGCCGACATTTATGGAGTTGATTTCGCCGCGGCCTGGCAGTGTGGCGAGCGCCGTGGTGGAGTTGGAAGGGCGGCGGGGCCGGATGAGGATCGAACTCAAGGGTGTGGCCACGGCAGAGTTGGTGGCGCTGAGCCGGGCGTTGTGGAATTGCGAGCCATGATCCAGATCACCCCGCAGATGCGCATCCTGGTGGCGGTGGAGCCGGTGGACGGCCGTAAAGGTATCGACTCGCTCGCGCAGTTATGCCAGGAACGATTGCAGACCGACCCTTTCTCGGGCTGCCTGTTCGTCTTCCGCAGCCGACGCGGAACAGCGATTCGCATTTTAGTTTACGACGGCCAGGGATTCTGGTTCGCGCAGAAGCGGCTTTCGAGAGGGCGTTTTCGCTGGTGGCCGGAAGGGCGGAATACGCGCGAGGTGGCGCGGAGTCTGGCGGCGCACCAACTGCAAGTGTTGTTGGCGGCGGGCGACCCGACGGCAACCCAAGCGGCGCCGGCGTGGCGGCCGGTGAGCGTGGTGAGTTGAGAAAAAGAGCGCGAGGCTCTTGCGTTCTAAATTCTTCTCTGCTACCCTCGGGAGCATGGAAGAAGAGTTTCGCTACCGAGGCCGTGTCGTTACTGCTGCGGAAGTGGAATTCATCCGCCACTTGATCGCAACCCATCCCGAGGCCAATCGGCGGCAACTTTCGTTGCGGCTGTGCGAAGCGTGGGGATGGAGACAGGCCAACGGGGCGCTGCGCGACATGGTCTGTCGCGGGCTGCTGCTGGAACTCGCACGGGCCGGGCATCTGGAGTTACCCTCCGCGACCCATGTACACCGCAACCCGACCGTCCGGCGCGCCACGAGCGGGCAAGCGGTGGCGCCGCTCCTCCTGGATACGACTCCTCTGGAGGTACCCCTGCGGGCGCTGCGGCCCTTGGAGTTTCAGCAAGTGCGGCGCACGCCGGACGAGCCGCTGTTTAACTACCTGGTTGCCCAGTATCATCCGCTCGGCTACGCGCGGCCGGTGGGGGAACACCTCAAATATCTGGTCTCGGCGGCGGGCCGGGTGATTGCCTGCCTGGCCTGGTCGTCGGCGCCGCGGCATCTGAGCGCCCGCGACCGCTTCATCGGCTGGTCGGCGGAGGCGCGGCGCCGCAATATCCGTTTTCTCGCCTACAACCCTCGCTATCTCATTTTGCCTTGGGTGCGCGTCCCGCATTTGGCGTCGCACGTTCTCGGTCAGATGGCGCGCAGAATCGCGGCCGACTGGGAACGGATCTACGGGCACCCCGTCTATTTTCTCGAGACCTTCGTCGATCCCGAACGCTACCGCGGCACCTGTTATCGGGCGGCCAACTGGGTGGTGATGGGGCGCACGACGGGGCGGGGAAAAAACGACCAGACGCACCGGCCGAATCGTTCCCTCAAGGAGGTTTTGGGGTATCCACTCACGCCGCATTTTCGCCAGGGGCTGACGGAGGTGTAGGATGAAGCCGGAACGTGAGGTGATCGAAGTGAATTTTGAAGAGCTGACCGCGCTGTTGGAGCGGGCGCGCCAGGGGCCCTTGGCGGCAGAGGATTGTCAGCGGCTGGAAGGTGCGATCCAGGCGTTGAGCCATCTGATCGCAAGGATCGGGGAGAAGAACACGACGATCAGCCAACTGCGCGCGCTGTTGGCGAAACCGAGCACCGAGAAGACGCGTCAGGTGCTGGAGCAAGCGGGGATCAAGGCCCCGCCGAAAAACAGTCCGCCTCCGAACGCGCCGGGTCCGCCGAAGCCGGGACACGGCCGAAACGGCGCCCAGGCGTATGGCGGGGCTCGCCGGATCAAGATCGCGCACGCTTCCCTCAAGCCGGGAGACGGTTGTCCGGAGTGCCAGAAGGGCAAGGTTTACGAACAGAAGGAACCCGCTCTGCGCATCCGGGTCGTGGGCCAGGCGCCGATTGCGGCCACGGTCTATGAACTGGAACGTCTCCGTTGCAACCTGTGCGGCGAGATTTTTGAAGCGGAGGCTCCGGCGAGCGTGGGCGAGAAGAAGTACGACGAGACGGCGGCGGCGATGATCGCGCTGCTGAAGTACGGTAGCGGGGTGCCCTTTTACCGGTTGGAAGGACTGGAGGCGAGTCTGGGGGTTCCCTTGCCGGCCTCGACCCAGTGGGAGATCGTCGAGGAAATCGCCGCCGTGATCCGGCCCGCATTCGACGAACTGCTCCGCCAGGCCGCGCAAGGCGAGGTCTTTTATAACGATGACACCAGCATGAAGATTTTGGCGCTGGCCCGAGCGAGTCCTTCCCGCCCCGAGGGGAAAGAGGAATCGTCGAGCGCCCACGAGCGCACGGGACTGTTCACCACTGGCATCGTGTTGACGACGCGGCAGGGGCAGCGGATCGTCATGTTCTTCACGGGACGGAAGCACGCCGGGGAGAACCTCGCCCGCGTGTTGATCGAGCGGGGCAAAGGACTGGCGCCGCCCATACAGATGTGCGATGCCTTGTCGCGCAACGTGCCGAAGCTGCCGGAAAAACTGGAAATCCTCTTGGGAAACTGTAACGCTCATGCCCGGCGCCGTTTTGTGCAGGTGACACCCAGCTTCCCCCAGGAGTGCCAATTCGTGCTGGAAAGCTTGCGCGAAGTCTACCGCTATGATGCCGAGGCAGAGGCGCAGGGCCTGTCCCCGGAAGCACGACTGCGGTTTCATCAGGAGCACAGCCAGCCCGTGATGGACACTCTTCACGCTTGGTTCGAGACCCAGTTCGCCGAGAAGAGGGTCGAGCCCAACTCGGGGCTCGGCGAGGCCATCACTTATTGCTTGAAACGGTGGGATCGGCTGACCCTGTTCCTCCGCGAAGCTGGGGCGCCGCTGGATTCGAACCTCGTCGAGCGCGCCCTGAAGAAGGCCATACTTCACCGAAAAAACTCTTTATTTTATAAGACCACCAACGGCGCCGAGGTGGGCGACCTGTTCATGAGCCTGATCCATACCTGCGAATTGAATGAGATCAATCCCTTCGACTACCTGATCGAATTGCAGAAACACACCGAGGAACTGGCCCAGCACCCGGCGGACTGGATGCCCTGGAATTACCGGCAGGCACTGCAACGGGCCGGCACAAGTCAGCCTTCCGGTTAAATCCCTTTGAAGTAGAATAGGTTCTGCCTGGCCGAAAACGATCCTCTGCGGCCACAGCGGAGCAACACTCGAAAATGGGCGAAAAACGGGCTTCGAAAAAGGCGAAATCGCCGAGGGTTTTTGGCCACCCCCCTCACCGGGCCAAAACACCGTTCCGGGCAGGCCTCTACGCCCGCGTTTCTACCCAGGATCAGCAGACCATCCCGCTGCAGACCCGTGCCCTACGGGAGTATGCGGCAAGACGGGGTTGGACGATCACTTTACAGGTCAAAGAAATCGGCTCGGGCGCTTCCCAGCGGGAGCGGCGGGAGCAACTACTGGAAGCCGCCCGTCGCCGCGAGATCGACGTGGTATTGGTCTGGCGGCTGGACCGTTGGGGCCGCTCGGTAACCGACCTGCTGGCGACCCTCCAGGAACTGGAGCATCTGGGAGTCGGTTTCGTGTCGCTGACGAAGCCCTCTACGGAATACCACAAGATCTGGGTTGAACAGTGCACGGCAACGGAAGACATCCGCGAGCGCTTTGGATTGGAAAGTGCCCTCGATTATCTGATCGGGGAGAAACTCTTCAGCTTTGTGGCGGCCTCGGAACAAGACTCGCTGTTCGCGCAAGAGTTGGCCGACTTCGTGGCGGAAATCCGGCGGCTATTTACCCCCGCCGAGATTCGCGCCTATCTTGGCCACCTGGAGCGTACCAAGTTCCTCGCCCCCCCCCGAGCCCGATTCAGACAGGGATGATCGGGATGAGGAAGACGAGGAGGAACCCTGGCCAGCCCATCCGGTGGTCGGTGCGCAGGAACTGCTGCGGTATTCCCGTGTGCGGCAACTTCTCCAGGATTGAGGCGGCGCGGAGGACTGCATCGATGCCCAAACTCAAAAGGGACCCAGTGCGGGAGGACCGAATCCACAACGAAGCGATCGTGGACGCTTATGGGCCGGAAGAGCAGGCCCTGGGCTGGTATTACTACCTGGAGAACAAAATCCGCTTCCCGTTCCAGGCCGAATGTCGCCGGACCAAGGCGGTTTCGCCCCTCCTCAAGGGTGAACGGGTCGAAGTCCGGCGCTTGGCACCGGCAGACGCCTGCACCGCTGACATGCTCGTACAGATCCACTGGCACGGCCGCAAAATGGCCGTGCCCCTGTCCCAACTGATCGGAATAGATGTAGACGAATCAACTGCCGAGGCCATTGCCGACTGGCATTATTGGCTGGCCCAAGGCTACTGCTTCTGATTCACCACCCAACCCCACCAATCTACGCAGCCCTACCGAAAGCTCACCTTCCTATCGGCGTCGATTATAGTCGCCACGCTTTCGGATCGGCAATCTTTAAGGCCCACCCGGAGCATGCCAGCATTGAGGCGGGATAGACGATCCGGCGTTAACTATTAGTCTCGTAGGGGAGTACCCATAGGCTTACGGCCCACCCGAGGCAATGAAAATCAGCGTCGTCCCCGCGTAAGCGGGGACCCATTGTCGGTCCAATGGATTCCCGCTTGCGCGGGAATGACGTGACTTTCAGGAGAGTCGATTAAACTGGAACAAGTTCCGTTGCCATAACACTAAACCGAAGTTCCAGTGACAATTAGGCCGAACCTCCGGGTTAGGTGTTGATTATGCAGGACTTGGCGGAATTGTGGTTTTCATTGTGTTCCCATGTATGTGCAAATATTGTGCTTGACAGTTGCTGCTATGTGTGAATAATAGCTCCCATGTACATCGAAACCGTCCCCAACCGCAACTCCCCGCCCGCCATCCTCCTGCGCGAGGGCTGGCGGGAGGGCCAGAAAACCTGCAAACGCACCTTGGCCAATCTCTCCGCTTGGCCGCAAACTCAGATCGAAACCTTGCGCCGCCTGCTGCGCGGCGAGACGCTGGTCTCCCCCAAGGATCTGTTGCACACGGCGCATACCTCTCCCCACGGCCACGTTGAGGCGATCCTGGCCATGATCCGCCAACTCGACCTCGACACTCTGATCTCCTCCAAGCGCTGCCGCGAACGCGACCTGGTGGTGGCCATGATCGTCCAGCGGCTGATCTCGCCCTCCTCCAAATTGGCGACCACGCGGGAGTGGAGCACCACCACCTTGGGGGAAGAGTTGGGGGTGCAGGAGGCCAGCGAAGATGACCTTTACGCAGCCATGGACTGGCTGCTGCAACGGCAGGAACGCATCGAGAAGAAACTGGCCGCCCGCCATCTGAGGGAAGGCGGCTTGGTGCTTTACGATGTGAGCAGCAGTTCCTATGAGGGTCGCACCTGCCCGCTGGTGCAGTACGGCCACAATCGGGATGAAGACCAGCTCCCGATTATCGTCTACGGGGTGATGACGGACGAGGCGGGGCGTCCGGTGGCGGTGCAGGTTTATGCGGGCAACACCGGCGACCCCAGCACGGTGGGCGATCAGGTGGAGAAGTTGCGCCAGCGCTTTGGGCTGGAGCGGGTGGTGCTGGTAGGGGACCGCGGCATGCTGACCCCGCCGCAGATCAACAAACTTCGCCAGCATCCTGGCATGGGCTGGATCACGGCGCTGACCAGCGGAGCAATTCGAGAATTAGTGCAGAAAGGGAGCTTGCAACTCTCCTTGCTGGACGAACAGAACCTGGCCGAAATCAGCTCTCCGGATTACCCCGGCGAGCGGCTCGTGGTCTGTCATAATCCGCTGCTGGAAGAGGAACGGGGGCGCAAGCGGCAGGCGTTGCTGGAAGCGACGGAGAAGCGTCTGACGAAGATCGCCAAGGAAGTAGCGCGCCGCAAGAAGAAGTTGCTGAAGGCGTCCGAGATCGGGCTCAAGGTAGGTAAAGTTCTGGGGCGCTACAAGGTGGGCAAACACTTCGAGTGCCGGATCGGAGAGGGGAGTTTCGAATGGAGCCGACGCCCGGAGTCTATTGCTCAGGAAGCGAAGCTGGATGGAATTTATGTGCTGCGCACCAGTGAACCGGCCGAGCACCTCTCGGCCGAAGATACCGTGCGCAGCTATAAGAGCCTGGCGGAAGTGGAGCGTGCCTTTCGCTGTCTGAAAGGGATCGATCTGCTGGTGCGGCCCATTCGGCATCGCACCGAGGAGCGGGTACCCGCGCATATTTTCTTATGTCTGCTGGCCTACTATGTGGAATGGCACTTGCGGCGGGCTTGGGCGCCGCTGTTGTTCGAGGATGAGGAGCGACGGGAGGAGCGGAAGCGACGCGACCCGATTCTGCCCGCCCAACCCACGGCCGCGGCGAAAGCCAAGAAGCAATCTCATGAAACGCGGGAGGGACTTCCCGTGCACAGCTTCGCCACCCTGCTGGCAGAGTTGGCCAGCCGTGCCCGAGTGACCTACGAATTCAAATCGGGAGAGCTGAAGTTGACCTGCAAGCAGGTGCCGGAGCCGACGCCGCTCCAGGCACGGGCGTACGAGCTGATCCGTACGTTCCCAGTAACTGGAAATCGAGCTTGAATGTATCCCTCAAGGAATCAAAAGCATATCCCTCGAAGGCTACTGGAACTTCGGTTTAACTCTTTCGGCAAAAGGCGCGGTGTCGTGGGTGATTTTATTTCAGTCCCCTCTTCATCGGGGAGTCCTCTTTAACGCTGAGAGCGTGCTGGGCCGCACTTGCCGACGATAAATTTCAGTCCCCTCTTCATCGGGGAGTCCTCTTTAACGCGTGATCGGCTGAGGCACTGGGCGCCGTGGAATCATTTCAGTCCCCTCTTCATCGGGGAGTCCTCTTTAACTCGCCTGGCGTAAAGGGCCGGGCGCAGTCCCAATTGATTTCAGTCCCCTCTTCATCGGGGAGTCCTCTTTAACTTCGCCCCCCACGATGACCCAGTTGATCGCGTCAAGATTTCAGTCCCCTCTTCATCGGGGAGTCCTCTTTAACTGTGCGGCTGCGTGATGGCAGAGTAGGGCATGGATATTTCAGTCCCCTCTTCATCGGGGAGTCCTCTTTAACCTCACCGCGTCAACGGATCCCCAGGTCAACCAGATATTTCAGTCCCCTCTTCATCGGGGAGTCCTCTTTAACCTAAGCAGAGAGAGTTTTCCGGCAGCTTTAAGGCGGATTTCAGTCCCCTCTTCATCGGGGAGTCCTCTTTAACGCGAATCCGCGCTTTTTCACCGTCGCAATCTAATATTTCAGTCCCCTCTTCATCGGGGAGTCCTCTTTAACGCATTTTGGGTTCAACCGGACCCGCAACCATAATCGATTTCAGTCCCCTCTTCATCGGGGAGTCCTCTTTAACGGCGCAGAGGAAGGCGGCGCGCGAAAAGGAAGAGGCATTTCAGTCCCCTCTTCATCGGGGAGTCCTCTTTAACACAGTCTGGGGCCAGTCAACGTCTACAAATTGAATATTTCAGTCCCCTCTTCATCGGGGAGTCCTCTTTAACTGCTTGAACAGCATACTGCCAGTAGCTCGGCGACTCATTTCAGTCCCCTCTTCATCGGGGAGTCCTCTTTAACGGAGGCAACAACGTGCGCCACATCGTAGCTCTTAGATTTCAGTCCCCTCTTCATCGGGGAGTCCTCTTTAACGGTTGTATGATTTCGGTCATGTGGTGTAACTTCTCAATTTCAGTCCCCTCTTCATCGGGGAGTCCTCTTTAACTCTCCTTTCGTGCAAATCCCGCTGGCTGCGTTTTCATTTCAGTCCCCTCTTCATCGGGGAGTCCTCTTTAACTGCTTCTGTGCGTCGAGAAGGTTGTCAATGCCTTCATTTCAGTCCCCTCTTCATCGGGGAGTCCTCTTTAACACGGTTTAGTTACAGGACTTAGTGGATTATCGGCAGATTTCAGTCCCCTCTTCATCGGGGAGTCCTCTTTAACCACGTGCCACAATCGTGTGGTCGCTGCTTCCCATTATTTCAGTCCCCTCTTCATCGGGGAGTCCTCTTTAACCGTGAGCGCCCGGATGTGGGAAAAGTTATTGCTATATTTCAGTCCCCTCTTCATCGGGGAGTCCTCTTTAACTGTGGGAGAAGTCTTTGAAAGAGTCGAAGATATCACATTTCAGTCCCCTCTTCATCGGGGAGTCCTCTTTAACTTGCCGAGATAATGGGACACAGCGGGGAATAGACAAAATTTCAGTCCCCTCTTCATCGGGGAGTCCTCTTTAACATAACTAGCCAAGCATTTTATTTGTATAACTACAAATTTCAGTCCCCTCTTCATCGGGGAGTCCTCTTTAACGGTGTCTGGCGATGCTCGGGTGTCTGGCGATGCCTATTTCAGTCCCCTCTTCATCGGGGAGTCCTCTTTAACGCATAAGGCGGCATCGAAATGAGTTTGCCGAGATAAATTTCAGTCCCCTCTTCATCGGGGAGTCCTCTTTAACAAAATAAAACCGGCACGGCGAGTTTTCAACGAAGAATTTCAGTCCCCTCTTCATCGGGGAGTCCTCTTTAACTTCGGTATTCGCGGAATTCCTCTCCGGTAATATTAAATTTCAGTCCCCTCTTCATCGGGGAGTCCTCTTTAACTGCATTGTTTCTGGTACTACCTTAGTATACTGTAATATTTCAGTCCCCTCTTCATCGGGGAGTCCTCTTTAACCCGAGTAAGGCATTGGGAAGCTGGACGACGACACAAATTTCAGTCCCCTCTTCATCGGGGAGTCCTCTTTAACGGTTGCCCCGGTAGCGCCTGTAGTCCCGGTTGCCCCATTTCAGTCCCCTCTTCATCGGGGAGTCCTCTTTAACGTCGCTTCCAAACTTCGTAAGCGCAAGTTGGTGGATATTTCAGTCCCCTCTTCATCGGGGAGTCCTCTTTAACTCAGCCAGGAGATCGTGACCGGCTTCCGGCTACGCTATTTCAGTCCCCTCTTCATCGGGGAGTCCTCTTTAACCGCTCTTTTTGCGCCCTGTTTTCAGCACGATACAGGGCTGCCGAGCCGGAATTCTTCGAAAACCCCCAACTTGCTGAAAATGCCGGGGGATTTGCGTAAATCCGTGCTCCTGGTCGCATGCTTTTTTCTGTCACAGCCCGTTCCATCTCTGTAAGTCCATCCTAATTCAGAAGATATCTCCGCAATAGTTTCTAAACTCACATTCCTCGCACCGGGCTCGCACCGGGGTCGGTTCGGGTAGGATCCCCTCCTGTACCATCTTGCGAATATTAGCGAGCCGGGCGAGAACAAGCTCCTTCAGCCGCTCAGTAACATTTATCCGGATGAGCTGATCGCTTGGTGTCAGATACACAAACGCCATCGGCGCAGGGAACTTCATGGCGTCTTCGACGAGCAATGCGTAAGCCGCAAGTTGCATGATATGGTTCCGCCTTGGCCGGTCGCGCGTATACTTGAAGTCGACAGGATAACACGCCTCGGGCGCTACGATCAGGAGGTCAAGTTTACCACTCAGCCCCAAAGCAGGAGAGTTGACCCAAACATGGAATCGGCGCTCACCCTCGCTTAACCGATAGCGGCGCAGAGTACGGCGCGCTTCCAGGGCATCCAGCTTGATCTCAACTTCCTTGCCCCGCTCCATCTTGATCGTGCTTTTCCGCGCCACGGGCATCACCGTGTTGTAAAACACAATCCGCGGGCAGTAATCCCACTGCTTCAGATCGTTCACGCGGAGCGGGATAAGTTCCGGGGACAGATTCCCCGTGACATTTGGCAGTTCAGGACGGCTTACCTCGTTCGATTCCATCATCAACCTCGAACAGCACTCACATTCATCCCAGAGTAAAAGGCTACCCACACAACGCCCGCAAGAAAGCGGTGCTACTTAGCGTCACCAGAATCGCCTTTACGCTGCTGATCAAGATCCTTGGGAATATCGGCAAACAGGTATGCATAAAGCGCGGTCTTCACGTCCTTCTCGCACATCGGTTGGATCATGATTTTGAATGCGGGTTGCCAGCGCCCCTTGGCTTCCTCGCCGGGAGGAACGGGCAGGTCCATTTCCTTGGTTTGTGCTTCTGGAAAGTCTTTACGCCAGCGAGTCTCCCACTCACGCTGAATCTGGCGCAGGCGCTCGTAAAGTTCTTCACGCTTGTTTTGCGTTAGGGTTCCACGGAAGCAACTAAACTGCATCCGCTCCAATCCGAAATCTTTGCAGGCTTCAGACACTCGCGTTCTTGCTCGGTCGTCTTCGATATCGTAAATGACCAGGGTGCTGAGTTCCATAAGAGCTGTCCACAGTCGCCAGTTCACAGTCTACAGTTGAAAGCGCCTCCGCCGATGCGGCGCAAAGCGGGTTCACCCCCGCTAACCGCTAATCCCTGACCCCCAGCCCCTAATCCCGAGTGCCCAGTCCCTGCCATTTCTTACCACCGGAACGAAAATGGCTTATACGGACCCTTGCCGCGCAAAAAGCTCACGAGTGCCCGCGATTGCATCTGGACAATCGACCGAATCTGGTATTGTTGGCCGCGAAACTCCTCCGTGCTCGCGAGGCGTTCGAGCACTTTTTCGGCGATAGCTTTCCGGGTATCCTCGTCGAGCAAGCCCTCTTTCATCTCCGTCTTCTGACCCAGGTTGATGAAGGCGATCACCGTGCGGTCCACAACGGGTTGGCGAAACTCCTCCACCAGGTCGAGCACCAATGAAGGCTTGCCCGGCCGGTTGACGTGGAGGAATCCTGCAAAGGGCTCCAGTCCGGCGTTCGCTACGGCGCCCCAAACGTGGCCATAGAGAATGCCGTAGCCATAATTGAGCAAAGCATTCAGCGGATCATCCGCTCCGCGATGGACGCGCCCCATGAACTCCGCTTTGCCCTCGACGATCACTTTGAAGCCTTGCCAGTAGATTCGTCCGGCGACGCCTTCCAGGCCCAACAGCTCTTGACGCTTTTCGGCGATCGTTGAGCCGCCTACTTTTCGCGCTTTCACTTCAAGTTGCCGCAACTGTTTCGCAAGGTCGGTTACCGCAGTGTGGCGTTCTGGGTCCGACTGCTTGAGATACTTGCCGCAGTACAAAAGGAGATGCCGCTGGTTCCGGATCTTGCCGCGCACGACGGCGCGGGCGAATTCCAGTCCGCGGGCATCATCAAAAGCCTTTAACTGCTCGCGCCGTGATTCCACGGTTGCTGTCAGCGTCGGCGAACTGAGCATGGCATAGGGACGGCCGGCATAATCCAAAAAGCTCAGCCGAATCCCGCGCTCGCAGAATTCTTCCAGCAGGTCCGAGGAGAAAGAAACGCCGCGCGAGGCAATTACGACTTCGCTAAGGCGGAACATCGGGAACTCGTAGGTCGAGCCATTTGCGTCTTTCGCCACCTTGCCGGCCACTTTGATCTGTAGCCGCTCGCTCTTCTTGCCCAGGTAGATGCCATAGCCCGAGAGAATGACCTGCGCCAAGTCCGCTGTTTTGGCTACGCGGGGCTTGTCCGGGACAAACGGCTTGCGACCGAAAATCAAAGGTTCTGCGTGGTTCGGGATTTGCGATTCGTGATTTGTGATGGCCTTCGCCGTCCGTTGCGACCCGTTCCCTGAGACCTGTCCTTCCGGTCCCGGGAAGTTCAAAGCGATTCCCTCTTCGACAAGGATTTCTTTGCCCACCGGGTTCTCAGGCAACACCAGCCCGAAATCGGGATCGAACAACCATGGCGTCTCCGGCGGGGACTCCGGAATGCCTGGCCTCGGGATGGGCTCGACTTCGCCAGTGAAGAGGTTGAATTGACCAGCCGTAGGTTCGGTTACGACAACCCGCGCGGGGACTTCCATTATTGCGTCTTCCATTCAGATCTCCTTTCTATCCATGGTTCTCTGGCAGCGATATCGGGCAGCGGCATTGTAGTGTCGATCTCCGATCGACGCCCTGCAGTTTGTCCATTGTGGATACACCGAAAATCCCCGGTAGTGCCCAATGATGGCGAAAGCCGCCGCACTTTACAAAAAGGGCAATGAGTTGGGCAAAAGGTCGCGTTCATTTTCGGACACTTTGCCAGTTTTCTTTTTTTTCATATACATTGCGGCTTCGTTCGTCATCCTTTAGCATCTCGTCTAGTGGTCATCTCTTTTGGACTCGGTGTCGCTTTCTGGATTGACCACCCTTTGACGGTTCCCAGAGACACGGAGCCGAATCTTCCATCTTTGCGAGAAAGGGCCAGCGGAAAAGGGTGCTGCGTCCCGCGCGCCGAGTCCCGAATCCCTGTTCCTGTGACCTGCCTTTCCTGCATCAGTCCCCCACCACTCCAGCGCCTTTTTCTGAAGATCGAGGGACGTAAACTGTTCGCGAAATCCCGACAAGGCGGCTGCCCAGTCCAGGCAGAGCCTGCCGCCCTTGGGCTGTCCTCGCGTTTCCAGCAGGACGAAATCCTCGACCCCCAAGGCAAATCCCGCCTTTGAACGAGTTCACCAAGCGTCTTCACGCTGCACCTCGACCACTACTCCCTTCGTTCTCTTTCACGGGGAAGCATACACCCCAGTTGCCTTCGCGATTTCCGCATTCCTTCCCGTGTCCCGAACCCTCAGCCTTAGCGAACTACTTTGCCCGATTCAGCAAGCTGCGGTTGCATATTCATTGGCCGCTCTCCCGTCGCCAAAACCATCGTCGGTTTTCCTTGTCTTTCTTTCCCTCATAGCGCTTCCGGTATCCCCGCTTGTCCAGCGGAGCGATCACTTGCCACTCCGAATATCCCATCTCCTGCCAAAACGGAAGGTCAGTCGTATCCCTTACTTTCTTGACCTCGTAGCGGTTTGCAATCGGAACCCAGTCGTAGACGAATCGGACATCCTTCCAGTTAAAAACAACCTGCGAGTTCGGCGGACGAAAGTGAAAGCGCAGCCGCGACTTGTCATGCGTCGGAATTTGCCAAAAACGTCGTAGCTCCTTTGTGCGTTGCTCATCCCAAAGGTAATAGCTTACATATTCAGAAGGACGAAAACTCTGCTCCCCAAAAGCTCCTCGCAGCAAATCCGCAAACTCCGCTTTGGAAAGTTCAGATCGACCATTGAAAAGTTGTGGCAGGAGATTCGGCTCTCGCCCTGTAATCCAAATGTGAGCCCGGGACCTCCCAGCCTTTTCGGAGCGCCCGACTCGCCCAATACGCTGAATGATGGAAGGTATCTCCCAAGAGTTCCCCCAAAACTCTGAATGGACCTCACGAAAGGGTAGGTCGAGCCCAACTTCGGCCGCAGAAGTGGCTACCGCCAGCTTTGCTTCCACGTCCCTGACCTTGCGAATACCTGTCCATTCTGTGGTCCGTACTCCTTGAGCGTTCAAGCTCTCAACGCTTTCGTGGGCCGTGATCGCTGAGTTGAAGAAGTAAATCACCTCGTCTTCCGGTGTGGTCTCATTAATTTGCATCTCGGCTTGATGAAGAAAAACTTCGATTGGGTAAGACGCGACGTTCTCCCCATTCTTAAGTTGTTCCCAACCTTTGGAGATGCCGGAAACATCCAAGAATACTGCCTCCGTAAAGTACTGTGGCGCCGCAGTTGCCGAGAGCAACAGCAGCGGTTCCGCGGCGAGTTTCTCCAAGGTATACAGGAGATTTAGATATGTATACGGATCGTAAAAGTGGTATTCATCAACTACAACATGATGATCTGCCAGTTTGATCTCAAGCTCGTCCCGCCAACGCGCGTTGTAAAAGCTTGCGGTGACGGAGTAGCACCGCTGAGCCACATAGCCCAGAAGGTCCGGAGAGCAAAGGATCATGTGATCGTGCTGATTTAGCACGTCCAAAACCCCGAGCAGATAGGTTCCCTTCCGCCGTCCCAATTGGACGATATTCTCATCGGAAAAGAGGTGTTGCAATCCTTCACCTGTGACCACCGTAACATAGAGATCGCGACCGCCAAGGTGCTCCGGCAGAGAAAACACATATGTTGGTGCGCCTCGGCTAACAGTTTCCTCAAATGTGGACCCATCCGGCACAAACCGCCTTTCAACAGGGCTGATGACACCTACTTTCGGGGAGCTTGCACCAACCCACTCGGTGAGCGCACGGACGATGGACCGTTGGAACTGATCTCGCGACAGCAGGTTGGTAGGATATGTGAAGATCGCTCGGACCGGGATTGAAGAGTCCTCAAACGTGTCGTGCAATGCGAACAAGACGCCACCCAGAGTCTTTCCGCTGGCCGTCGGAACGTGTATCTTGAGCTTCTTGAAACCACCTTCGTGGAGCAGGAATTTCTGATGAGCATAGATCGGACGCCTAAGCCAGTCGTCTTGAAAAAGTGGGAGTCGCTCCTCTGTCAATTCCATTGCTCAATGCCCTCAAGGTTGGGTACGACTACTCTGACCCGTTCGGCTACAAGCACGTTTGCAAACTTTCCGGAAAGGTAATAGAGCGGTGACGGATTCATGGGAAGCTTCTTTGCGTAAGAGACATCTGATATCTCCTCGTAATCTAGCGGGTTCACCAAGTGCGACGGCCATACCGAGATGTCGGCATACTCTTTGAGTGCAATCTCTGAAGAGGGCCAGTCTCGCCCGCGACCGGGTGATAATTTGCACGGTGCCCTCTTTTTCCCAAAATGAATGAGGCCAGGAGGTGGCGATCCGTCGCGCGACAAAGCGTGTAACGTGAACGTCGAACCGGGAAGGTAATATTCAATTTCCATGAGTCCCATCTTCCCGGCCCCTGTATCTTCGGGCACAGGATTCCGCTTGTATATGCGCCTCTCAGCCTCAATGGGAAGAGCAGGCGTGCAATAGAAGTTGACACCTCGAAGATTTTCAAGGTGGCGCTTGGTTGGATCGGGATGAAGATCGTTCAGCGCGAACATCAGTGCCCAGTTGTGGAGCACGTCAGAGACGCGCGTGACCTTCAGATACTCGGTGGCGTAGAAATGCAAATAACCTTTCGCTTGGAGGATTACCGAAAACAGTTTCATGACACCGCTTCCTCTTCTTGTTCGACCTCTTCGGAAACCGCCTTTTCAATAGCGCGTGCAAGCTCAAATTGCGACCTTTTGGGTTCGGGTTTGTTGACGTAGGCCAACCTTTCATCGGCTTTCCATGCTTTCCACACTTTTGACTCTTTCCCCTCTTTCTTTTCAACCGGAAGCTGAATCTTAAGTTCACTGGTCAACCTCTCGTAATAATCGTCAACCGACACATCCACGCGGTTCTTCCGCAATGACAGGGCATCAACTTCTGGTGACTTGGAAAGGTCTTTTACTAGATTATCGGCTTCAGAGTCATCACAGGTGATGTTGTTGAGCGTCAGCTTTTGGTCATTGATTGCTTTCTTTACCCCTTCGATGTTCTTCTCGCGGGCGAGGTCGATGGCGGCGAGGCGAAGTCGAGTGTCTTCCAGCACTCCGACAATTGTGTTGTGTACTTCGCCGTAAATCCTTGTGTTGGCCCCATAGCGGTCACTGTGCTCAATCCCCCAGATGGCAAGCTTCACCCAATTCTCATCGTTAGCCTCAACGGTCACAACATCAATGAAGTCGCGTGGATCGATGATCTGGTTAGTGCCCAGGGCTTGCCCGGTTTGCCCGGTGCGTTCGTCTACGGCATTAAACGTCACGTCGCGGATTCCACCCCCTTGGAAGGGAAACGCGACCGAATAAAATACCCGGCGCATCTCAATGACGTTTTTCGTCCCGCCAGCACCAGCGCCTTTCTTGGGTGCGTAGGTACCCCCGAATAGAACACATGCCGGACATGACATACAAAGGCCTGAGATGCCCGAATCACCGCCCTTCTTATGCGTGGTAAGCCAGCAATTCACGCCGAGGACCTCCCTTACCTTACGCATGATGGTCCTACGTTCGACGGCCTTCAACTTTTCGCCGAAAATGATCGGACGCTCGTCCTCCTCGCCGAACTCGTAAGTATTAATTTCATCCCGAGATTCCGTGACAAATTGGCCGAAGCTCTTCAGCTTTCTTAATACAACGATCTGATATTTTTTCACCATGACCTCCGTTTAGCGTGTTTCTGCGGGCAGATTCTCCGCGGGAGATGCCTCGGGCTTCTCCTCCGGCTTGCTGAAGTAACCCAAGGTATAAATCATCGCCCGGACTAACTCTGTGCGGCGATACGTTTGGTCTTTATAGAGAAGCAGCTTTTGTGCCGTCTGGCGGAGGGCCAAGCGTTCTTTGGGCAGGCTTTCCTTGGATCGGAAGCGACGCGGCCCCTCGCGCGTGGACACAGCGAGGTGGAGCCCCTTAGCCTCCATCGCGTCGATGAGCGTAGCATCATCCTCTTTACCCTTCAACCGGCGTAAGGTTTCGTTCATTCCACGGATAACCTTTCCGGCTCCATCAATCCGATCCTTTCCCCCGATCCAAATGTCCTTGAGGAACGAAAGCCCTGTCTTTCCGGCTAGTTCTTCAACCATCTTTTTGATCTCCTTCTTTGTGCCTTTTATCGAGCCGTCCTCGAGGAATGTACCAAAAGCGAATGGGCTCTGTTGAAGTGCTCTAATTGCGGTCGTGTACCGCCTTTTGGCAGGATTCAGCAGGCGCAACACCGTCCGGAGCAGAGGCCACTCCGAACTATCAATCTGGATACTCCCACACGTAAGGAGATGCCGCGACGAAACTGGATTTGTTGTAATTACTGCCCCTTTAAGTCCGTGCTGGTAAAGGCGTTCAAGGATTTGCTGTTCGCCCCGGCTGGAGTGCGCAACAAGCTGCTCCAGCAGATCATTACGGTCCCTGCCTGAGAGGTGAAGTAAGGCGACGTGCGGGTATACACCGTTTGCGGAAACAGTTCCTGGAGAACCCAACTCTACGAGTTCGCCGCTCTGGTCGGGCTGAAGGATTTCCCGCCAATCTAAGCGTGCAAAGAGATGATGAGGCATAACGCAAAAGTGGTAAAGGTGTCGTTGCTCCGCCGAGTCAGTGGATATTCGTTCCCACCATTTCGAACACCACTTGCAAAATGACACTCCGCGCTCCTCCGGTCCTTCCTTCTTTACACGTCGCATGTGGCCTGTGTAAAAGACATCCACGGTCCCACCTAGGGGCGACCGCGGGAAGAAGGCGGCGTTGACGCTCCCCTGAGGAAATTGATTGCATGTTGGGCAAACGTCCAAAGGATTCGATTCGAGTTTACTGGCCCAATAACGTTCGTAATCTTTGAGAGCTTCGGCTTTCGGGTCGAGAGGTTCCGGTAGAGGGTACACTGATGTGTTAGGAACCAGAAGATCCTTCACATCATACCTTGTGGGTGTAACTACCGAGTCCGACTTAGAAGGCCCAGCGCCAATTTTGATCTGCTGGTTGATCAATGGCTGAATTTTCTTGAGAATCGTCCGCAGCGTTTGCTCATAAGTAGCATTGATCTGGCGCAGACCGAGTAACGTTAAAGACTCCACAGTGATGCGCCCAGAGTAGCCGCCTGCCATGAGGCACGCTCTCGGGTAGTCATTAGTCGATGCTTTACACAAATCCAAAATTGTGTTGTAGGTGGTAGCGCAAACCCGGCCATAAAGATATTCTTCTTCCTTGCTGTCCGACCACACATCGGGTCTCTTTTCAGCCAGCTTTCTTTGCCGCTGACAGTACTCGTTGGCGAGGGTCGTAGCCCGCGCAGTGAATAGTTCGGGGTCAGACGCCAACTCCAAGAAACTCTCTTTTTCCGTGTAGATTCTGGAATTGCCTCCGACATAGCGGAGCACTTCCGTACCTCCTCCGAGTTGTTCGTTCAGAAAGGAATTTACTTCCACAAGCGGCGGCAATGAGGCGCTTAACTCCGCCACGTACAGTGTCGATGTGGGTGAATACAGTAAGGGCCAGACGAGATCGGTCCCCGAGAAAACATAGTCGAATGCTCCGATAACGAGGGGAGAGATGGGATGCTCGATGAGTTCGACGGTGAACAGGCGATAACGCACGGTGTCGATAATCGCATTTAATGTGTGAATTAGGTCTTCTGAGATACGCGATTGCGACACGGCCCTGTCACACTCGCTGACCACATCCTTCATACGATTTCGGCTCGGATTCGACGCAGAATAGCCGGAACCGTGATGATACTCGATGATGAATAAGATGTCTTCGATATCGGCAGGCGCGAGCAAATCGCCTGAATGGCACGTAATTCCATCTTCCAGGATGCGACGCAAATCTTCGTACTTGGTATCGTCGAGGGTCATCCTGTGGGGACCCCGTTTCGCTTTTTGCCAGGCTTCCGCTGTCTTCCCATAGTCGTGAAGTAAGGCGGACCACCGCATCAGTTCTTTGTCGCGCTCGGAGTAGGTTTGAGAAAAGCGCAAGACCTCGTCGATCAGCCTGTAAACACTTAAACTGTGGATCAGCAAACTCTCGTTTGAAGACTTTGCATGGTACAAATGAAAGTCCAGATCCTTGATGAGGTTTAACGCGGTTTCCGACGTCAGAGACATTGAATTAGCCCACCTGATGCATTTCGTACCACCCATTCCCCCAAGCCGCGTGCTTGCCCACGTGGAGTAGTTCGCCGCACGACCAGCCATTCCAGCAATTCGAGATTTGAAATTTCAGACTCGTCGAGACTGGGAATTCGTAAGTGCATTCGCCCACGAAGCCGGAGAGTTCGTGGCGCTGATGGGTTTTCGAGGAGGTGCGGAAGCGCTCGACCCATTCGATTCTTGACGCGACGGTTCGGACCTTTTCGGCGCGCTCGCCCAGTCCTTTGAAGTCGGCGTCGATAGGTCCATCCCCGTAAAACGATGACAGTGCATTCACGCGGTCGCGCACGCGTTTGAACAGGTGATGAAACTCCGGCCGCTTGACGATTTGCCCTTCGAACGTCAAGTGCGTGGGCGTGAGAAACCGCACGGTGATCGCGCGACGAGGCCAAGTTGCTGCATGCGCCGCTCGATCCAGGCCGCCAGGTCCAGAGGCGCCGGAGTATGAAAGATTTGGTCGGAAGATTGATACACGCTGGCCACAGCACTCTGCGTCAAAATCGCAGGCGGTAACATTTTCAAGTTCACAAACCGCCCGATTCAAGCCGAGCCCTTGTCCGGCAAGCTCCCGAAACGACAGGACAAAATAGGGAAGAAAATCGAGAGCACGCCCGATCAGGACCAGGCCAAACTCGAAGCGCTCGCCCTTCTCGAATCGAGTCTGGCGGGTCGGTGGTGCGCGGAAGACAAAGGGGCGGGGGATATCTTGATTCTTCGAGAGCCGGTCCGCGCCGGGCGGCGGCGAGGGCTCAAAAACCGCCTTGTACGGGCAGGAGCCATCGAGGGGACATGCCCGGGCATCCTTGCACTGAGGAATGCAACACAACCGCCGGAAGGCATGGCCGAACCCTCCGCGAAGCATATTGCCCTTATTAACCGCAGGCACTTCGAGTGGCTGCAAGGGGGCAATCGTGAATCGAAAGAGGCCGATCCGCAGAGCGTTTTCTGCCAAGGCGTCACGCATAACCAACTCGGGAAGAAACTGGCCCCAATTCTACATCAAAACGTCCGCTGCTCATTTACAAACTGGTACAGGCCTCCCCCTCTACTCAATATCGACAGTTTGTCCTTAGGCCGTTAGACCTGCTCAGAAACACCGCTCTAAAGAGGGCATTCGCTCGCTCTCCCGCCGTGCGTCACATTGACTTTGCAACGAGGGCCAGCCAATCCCGGAATTCTCAACGGGCCGAATGGCCTTTGGTTGTCTATAGGTGAACTATGGGTTCTTTTTACAGAAGGGGTTGCATCTGGTGGATTAAGTATTACCGCCATGGCAAGGCATTCCGGGAAAGCAGCAAGTCCAAAAAGGTTTCAGATGCCAAGCGGCTGCTCCGGAGAAGGGAGGGGGAAGTCAGCTCGGGCAAGTTCCTGGGACCTAAAACCCGACCGGGTACGCTTTGAGGAGTTGGCCGAAGATTTCTTAAACGAGTACCGAGCCAATAACAGGAAGTCCTTGGTCTGGGCAAGGCGGCGAATTCAAAGACACCTGACGCCCTTCTTTGGGGGCCTGCGGGCGGTGGATATCACAACTGATCGGATTCGCGATTACACAGTTAACCGGCTTAACGCCGGAGCAAGCAACGCCAGCATCAACCGCGAACTGGGAGCGCTCAAGCGCATGTTCAATCTCGCGGCCGAAATGACCCCACCCAAAGTGGGCCGCGTTCCCTTTATCGTGAGCTTTCGGTAGGGCTGCGTAGATCGGTGGGGTTGGGTGGTAAATCAGAAGCAGTAGCCTTGGGCGACCCAATAATGCCAGTCGGCGATGGCCTCGGCAGTTGATTCGTCTACATCGATTCCGATCAGTTGGGACAGGGGCACGGCCATTTTGCGGCCGTGCCAGTGGATCTGTACGAGCATGTCAGCGGTGCAGGCGTCTTCCGGTGCCAAGCGCCGGACTTCGACCCGTTCACCCTTGAGGAGGGGCGAGACCGCCTTGGCCCGGAGACATTCGGCCTGGAACGGGAAGCGGATTTTGTTCTCCAGGTAGTAATACCAGCCCAGGGCCTGCTCTTCCGGCCCATAAGCGTCCACGATCGCTTCGTTGTGGATTCGGTCCTCTCGCACCGGGTCCCTTTTGAGTTTGGGCATCGATGAAGTCCTCCGCGCCGCCTCAAGCCTGGAGAAGCTGCCGCACACGGGAATACCGCAGCAGTTCCTGTGCACCGACCACCGGATGGGCTTGCCAAGGCTCTTCCTCGGCTTCCTCGCCCAGATCATCTGTGTCTAAATCGGGCTCGGGGGGGCGAGGAACTTGGTACGCTCCAGGTGGCCAAGATAGGCGCGAATCTCGGCGGGGGTAAATAGCCGCCGGATTTCCGCCACGAAGTCGGCCAACTCTTGCGCGAACAGCGAGTCTTGTTCCGAGGCCGCTACAAAGCTGAAGAGTTTCTCCCCGATCAGATAATCTAGGGCACTGTCCAACCCAAAGCGCTCGCGCATGTCTTCCGTTGCTGCGCACTGTTCGACCCAGATCTTGTGGTATTCCGTAGAGGGCTTCGTCAGCGACACGAAACCGACTCCCAGATGCTCCAGTTCCTGGAGGGTCGCCAGCAGGTCCGTTACCGACCGGCCCCAACGGTCCAGCCGCCAGACTAACACCACGTCGATCTCCCGGCGACGTGCCGCCTCCAGCAGTTGCTCCCGCCGCTCCCGCTGGGAAGCGCCCGAGCCGATTTCTTTGACCTGCAGGGCGATCGTCCAACCTCGGCGAGTGGCGTATTCCCGCAGGGCACGGGTCTGCATGCGGGATGGTCTGCTGATCCTGGGTAGAAACGCGGGCGTAGAGGCCTGCCCGGAACGGTGTTTTGGCCCGGTGAGGGGGGTGGCCAAAAACCCTTGGCGATTTCGGCTTTTTCGGGAGGCCCGTTTTTCGGCCATTTTCGAGTGTCGCTCCGCCTGGCCGCAGAGGATCGTTTTCGGCCAGGCAGAACCTATTCTACTTCAAAGGGATTTAAGCGGGAGGCTGACTTGTGCCGGCCGGTTGCAGTGCCTGCCGGTAATTCCAGGGCATCCAGTCCGCCGGGTGCTGGGCCAGTTCCTCGGCGTGTTTCTGCAATTCGATCAGGTAGTCGAAGGGATTGATCTCATTCAATTCGCAGGTATGGATCAGGCTCATGAACAGGTCGCCCACCTCGGCGCCGTTGGTGGTCTTATAAAATAAAGAGTTTTTTCGGTGAAGGATGGCCTTCTTCAGGGCGCGCTCGACGAGGTTCGAATCCAGCGGCGCCCCAGCTTCGCGGAGGAACAGGGTCAGCCGATCCCACCGTTTCAAGCAATAAGTGATGGCCTCGCCCAGCCCCGAGTTGGGCTCGACTCTCTTCTCGGCGAACTGGGTCTCGAACCAAGCGTGGAGAGTGTCCATCACGGGCTGGCTGTGCTCCTGATGAAACCGCAGTCGTGCTTCCGGGGACAGGCCCTGCGCCTCCGCCTCGGCATCATAGCGGTAGACTTCGCGCAAGCTTTCCAGCACGAATTGGCACTCCTGGGGGAAGTTGGGTGTCACCTGCACAAAACGGCGCCGAGCATGAGCGTTACAGTTTCCCAAGAGGATTTCCAGTTTCTCCGGCAGCTTCGGCAGGTTGCGCGATAAGGCATCGCACATCTGTATGGGCGGCGCCAGTCCTTTGCCCCGCTCGATCAACACGCGGGCGAGGTTCTCCCCGGCGTGCTTCCGTCCCGTGAAGAACATGACGATCCGCTGCCCCTGCCGCGTCGTCGACACGATGCCGGAGGTGAACAGTCCCGTGCGTTCCTTGGGCGCTCGACGCTTCCTCCTCCCCCGCGCGCTGCGGGCTCGCCCTCGCCAGCGCCAGAATCTTCATGCTGGTGTCATCGTTATAAAAGACCTCGCCTTGCGCGGCCTGGCGGAGCAGTTCGTCCCAAGCGGGCCGGATCACGCCGGCGATTTCCTCGACGATCTCCCACTGGGTCGAGGCCGGCAAGGGAATCCCCAGACTCGCCTCCAGCCCTTCCAACCGGTAAAAAGGCACCCCGCTACCGTACTTCAGCAGCGCGATCATCGCAGCCGCCGTCTCGTCGTACTTCTTCTCGCCCACGCTCGCCGGAGCCTCCGCTTCAAAAATCTCGCCGCACAGGTTGCAACGGAGACGTTCCAGTTCATAGACCGTGGCCGCAATCGGCGCCTGCCCCACCACCCGGATGCGCAGAGCGGGTTCCTTCTGTTCGTAAACCTTGCCCTTCTGGCACTCCGGACAACCGTCTCCCGGCTGGAGGGAAGCGTGCGCGATCTTGATCCGGCGAGCCCCGCCATACGCCTGGGCGCCGTTTCGACCGTGCCCCGGCTTCGGCGGGCCCGGCGCGTTCGGAGGCGGACTGTTTTTCGGCGGGGCCTTGATCCCCGCTTGCTCCAGCACCTTGCGTGTCTTCTCCGTGCTCGGGCTTCGCCAACAGCGCGCGCAGTTGGCTGATCGTCGTGTTCTTCTCCCCGATCCTTTCGATCAGATGGCTCAACGCCTGGATCGCACCTTCCAGCCGCTGACAATCCTCTTCTCGCCAAGGGCCCCTGGCGCGCCCGCTCCAGCAGCGCGGTCAGCTCTTCAAAATTCACTTCGATCACCTCACGTTCCGGCTTCATCCTACACCTCCGTCAGCCCCTGGCGAAAATGCGGCGTGAGTGGATACCCCAAAACCTCCTTGAGGGAACGATTCGGCCGGTGCGTCTGGTCGTTTTTTCCCCGCCCCGTCGTGCGCCCCATCACCACCCAGTTGGCCGCCCGATAACAGGTGCCGCGGTAGCGTTCGGGATCGACGAAGGTCTCGAGAAAATAGACGGGGTGCCCGTAGATCCGTTCCCAGTCGGCCGCGATTCTGCGCGCCATCTGACCGAGAACGTGCGACGCCAAATGCGGGACGCGCACCCAAGGCAAAATGAGATAGCGAGGGTTGTAGGCGAGAAAACGGATATTGCGGCGCCGCGCCTCCGCCGACCAGCCGATGAAGCGGTCGCGGGCGCTCAGATGCCGCGGCGCCGACGACCAGGCCAGGCAGGCAATCACCCGGCCCGCCGCCGAGACCAGATATTTGAGGTGTTCCCCCACCGGCCGCGCGTAGCCGAGCGGATGATACTGGGCGACGAGGTAGTTAAACAGCGGCTCGTCCGGCGTGCGCCGCACTTGCTGAAACTCCAAGGGCCGCAGCGCCCGCAGGGGTACCTCCAGAGGAGTCGTATCCAGGAGGAGCGGCGCCACCGCTTGCCCGCTCGTGGCGCGCCGGACGGTCGGGTTGCGGTGTACATGGGTCGCGGAGGGTAACTCCAGATGCCCGGCCCGTGCGAGTTCCAGCAGCAGCCCGCGACAGACCATGTCGCGCAGCGCCCCGTTGGCCTGTCTCCATCCCCACGCTTCGCACAGCCGCAACGAAAGTTGCCGCCGATTGGCCTCGGGATGGGTTGCGATCAACTGGCGGATGAATTCCACTTCCGCAGCAGTAACGACACGGCCTCGGTAGCGAAACTCTTCTTCCATGCTCCCGAGGGTAGCAGAGAAGAATTTAGAACGCAAGAGCCTCGCGCTCTTTTTCTCAACTCGACACGCTCACCGGCCGCCACGCCGGCGCCGCCTGGGTCGCCGTCGGATCGCCCGCCGCCAACAACACTTGCAGTTGATGCGCCGCCAGACTCCGCGCCACCTCGCGCGCATTCCGCCCTTCCGGCCACCAGCGAAAACGCCCTTTCGAAAGCCGCTTCTGCGCGAGCCAGAATCCCTGGCCGTCGTAAACTAAAATGCGAATCGCTGTTCCGCGTCGGCTGCGGAAGACGAACAGGCAGCCCGAGAAAGGGTCGGTCTGCAATCGTTCCTGGCATAACTGCGCCAGCGAGTCGATACCTTTACGGCCGTCCACCGGCTCCACCGCCACCAGGATGCGCATCTGCGGGGTGATCTGAATCATGCCTCGCCATCCCACAACGCCCGGCTCAGCGCCACCAACTCGGCCGTGGCCACACCCTTGAACTCGATCTTCATCCGGCCCCGCGGCCCTTCCAACTCCACCACCGCACTCGCCACGCTGCCAGGCCGCGGCGTAATCAACTCCATAAATGTCGGCGGGGCGGGCGGTCGTGCGTGGCGTGGGATCACTGACCGCGCCTTCCTCACGACCTTCTTCTCTTGCCCCGGCGCTTCCGCTCGCTCCTTCAGCTTGCCGTATTCCAGATGCAGAGCTTTCGCCGTGCGGTTTATCCCGTGCTCCCGCGCCAGTTCTCCCGCCGCCGCCCACAATGAATCCGGAAGCGGTACGCGGCGAGCGTGCGAACTCCGCCATCGCCGGAGACGTCGATAGACCTTCCGCATGTCACGGGGAATATCAGGAATCTCGTTGGCCATCGTCTGTCCTCCTCGCCCTCCTGGGCAAAAGACAGACATTAGCAATTTCGGTTAGATCAAGTCATGCAGCCTTGCCGGAAGGACACCCTGCACGCGCGAGGCGATGGCTTTCGTCTTGATAACATACTTTATCGTTTAGTAAAAGACGGGCGAACAAGTCAGCCTCAACAGTCGTAAGTGGCGCAGAACGCCTCGAACGAGAACTGACTGGGCAAGCGATACTCTCGGAAGCCAGAAGATAGGACAGGTTTGTAGGATTGCTTGTAAGTTTTGAACCAGTCGTACCAGACGATCGTGAAGTCAGGGAAGGCCTGAACTCGCCAGACATCCCGGACAAGTCGCTGGAGGAACCTCGGAACGCGGTACTCTTCACCGTTGAGTCCGTATATTGATTTCTCTCGACCATCAAGCAGGCTGCGATGTTGCTGCTCATGAAACTCCCAGTAATAGGGTTGGCCGTTCTGCTCAACCACGATGTCAAACGAGATGCGGAACAGCTCTATTGCAACTCGAATCTGAGCGGGGAGTGTTCTCACCAGGTCTATGCATTCTTGACGCTTCACCGTTGGTAGGCAGCAATCGGCGTTCAGGCAGGCAAGCAGTCCCCGAGTGCTGATTAGACAGTCCAACGCCGCCGGATCATCGGGCGTGAACCGCTCGTTCACAAGAGTCCCGCCCAAACGGTTGGCGAGAAATGCTGCAAATTCATTCTCGCGTCGTCAACTTTGATGCGGCGTGTGAAAGATCCGAATTCGCTTTTCCATGGTCAAAGTCTTTCCGGTGTGAATTTGGCGTTCAAGTCAGCCTCCAAGCGCTGAAAGATGGATTGGGAGAGATCGATTGATATGGAACCTCCCTTCACGCAGCGGCCCATTCAACATGGAAGTACACGGTCTCCACGGGGTGAGGCCATACAGCCGTGCAGAACATTTTCCCCTGTCGGTCCACTTCCGAAGTGTCCACCACCCATACAGTATTTACTTGCGGCAGCCCGGGATAATCGCTCATGAGCTGTGCCAAGTGGCCTTGGATTTCGCTGCATGTATTGTAACTTCGCACATTCTTCTCGAACAGGAGGAAGCGCATTTGCGCCGAGAAGCTCAACAGCTTAGGAAGCTTTTTACCCAATGCTCCTGTGAGAACCTCCTCCAAGTGACCCTTGGTTCTCTCTCCGACATACGTGATTGACACAATGCCTGGGCTGTCGCGCCCTACGAATTGTTTGTAGATTGTCAAGGACAGATCGAACCCCAGCCCGGGGACCTTTTCTTCAGCCCATCCATCTTTGAGGCGATCGCGGATTGCAAGCACCCATTCCCGGATCGCCCGCGCGGCATCATCTCTGTTAGACCCTTTTGGTACAGCGTCGAGCGGCACCTTCAGCCAAATCTGGTAGCCAGGAACCCTTAATGCAGAGTCATCACGGAGCGGCTCGAAAACGGTGCCTATTTCACCCTTTAATTTGTACTGCTCATCGGGGAAGGGCTGGATCAGTGTATGTTCGATAGCCAGGTTTTCCCCCGAAGGCCAGGTTGCAAGGGCATCGGGAGCCGGAGCGTTTCTTTCTGTCTCGTCAGGGAAAGTGACCGACGGAACAGTCTTACCAACCGCAGCGCAATAACCGCGCAGGAAGGTTTCTATCACGACTTTGTCGTGCATTTTGGATCCCATCTTCGGCACTCTCTGTGTCAGACCTTTTAACCCAGTCGGACTTGCCAGAATCAAGGCAACCCGGGCACTTCACGCTCGGTCATCGCACTTGGTGCCCGACGACTTGCACCTCGTCGCGAGTCACGCCGCCGACAAGGCTCCAGCTTGGTCTGTCTATCAAAAGGGGTAAGTGTTGAAACATCACGGGAAGGCCCGCTAATGGCTGTGTCGAATTGTCTCGATTGTCTGTTTCCAGAATGAGCGCGAAAATACCGGCCATACTCACCTGGCCTTCATCGCTTCAAGCGATCCCGCGCGTAATCGCGGGCTGCGTTTAATTGCTGCATGCGTCGAGTGTCACCGCCTGCATCGGGATGATATTTTCGGGATGCGGCCCAGTAACCGTAGTTGAGAAGTCGCAATGCGATGCTGTCGTTGGTGTCGTCGTCGGTGAACCTGATAGAGCTGGTCGGCTCACATTCTGCGGTTTTCTTTCGCCGCTCCAATTCGTATTTGGCAAACCAGTATTGGCTGAGGTCAGAGCATATATGCTGACCGGGCAAGAAGATATTTGAGAGAGCGACCTTGGTTTGACACTGGGCGTCCCATCGCATGAAAGAACTTAACTCGTCATTCGAAAGCTCGCTGAGCTTCCGACCTTGGAATTTTCCCGTCACAATTGTCGGTTCCGACGGGGAGAAGGGAGTCGCGCGGCGGTGCTTTTTTAGAGGGTTTCTTCTTGCTTTCCGTGAGCTGCGTGTTTCCATAACCTTAAAAACCGCCCTCAAATCTCCACTTTTTCGTATTCATCGATGGAGGTTTCATCGGCTCGCCGACCGTAGAGCTTTGTGGCGCGTGGAGAGGAATGATTCGACATCTGTTGCGAGTTCTCCATGGTGCCCTCGTTCTCCAGGTAATCGGTAATACCGTAGGCTTGTCAAGCTCGATGTAGGCGGCGACGTGCAGTAGCTTCACGTGGGCCAGGTCATGCATTCCCTTGCCCTCGCGCTTACCCAAAAGGATAGGCAGTCTTGTAATAAGCCCTGCGAGAGCCTGTGTCGCGGTTATCGGACGTGAAGAAATCGAAGAACCGCTCCACCATCTTTTGTTCGGCAGAAACACGGCGGGGATCTTGCCGGGGAGTGTCGCCAGGCCGCGTGCGGTACTGAAAGGGTCGATTTCGACGCTCATCGTTGGCGCTACGCCTCCGCCCAGCGATTGAGCAAAGCCACGATGCTCGGCAACCGGAATTCCTTCACGTGGCCATTTTCACCTAGATAAAACAGGACTCGGCCTTGCCCCAGCAGCCAGGCGCACGAGCTGGTGTGGATGTAGCGCACGGGTTTCCAGAAAGAGCCGGTCCTGACGGGATGTCAGCGGGAGGTTGTTGAGGAGGAAGTTCAGCGGATTGTATGGGTGGTTGTGAAAGATGAGCAGTTCGTTGTCCTCATGCTGCCCATAGTAGTCCCACATGGCGTGAGCCATCGCGTCGGGAAGGCGGACGGAACCGGCGCCTCCGACCGCGCGATGGAGGCTTTCTACCTTCGTGGTGGAACCGTGGCGGAAGCCATAGCCGATGAGGAGATGCTCCTCGGCCTTGCCGTCGGTATATTCGCCACAGCCCACGAGAAAGGCGTTGCGGTTCACCTGGTTGCGGAAGCGCGCGAGCTTGGTGTCTCGGGCGCGCAAGATGGCCTTGCGCACGCGTTCCAGCTCGTTCTCGTAACAACTCGATATTGGCTTCGGTTCCAGCCAGCCCAAAATGGCGCTTTCGGCAATTTCCAGAGCAAACTTACCGATAGCCTCCTTGAAGGGCTGCGACTCGATGAAAGACGCGGCGGTCGTGGTCACGGTGGTCCTCCCATACGTATGATGACGTCCTTTATCATACGCTCCGACGCAGCAGCAGTGAAACGTTTTGGGCGGTCTCCCCGCGCGCCATATTTCCAGCAGCCGCGTTAACGGCTACCTACGTTGGGTTGCACACCTGGTCCTTTGTGCAACGAGCACCGATGCCGGTTGATTGGTCAATGGCGCCGAAACCGGATAGGTGAACGACCCAATCCGATGCTTTCCCACAACCCAGTTTGAATGTTTAGAGGAAGCGGCGATCAAATTCAGCCCTAGTGATGACTTCGGCGGTCGGAAAAGTGAATTGGGGTTTTATCCTTACGATAGCATTCGAAAGCACTCCGTCATCAGTTAGAAACAGATCCACGTATGGGATCGCAATGACGTGCTGGCTGTCACGGAATGTTCGATCATTCAGGATCCTATTCATTTGCCAACCATCCTTCGTTAGCGCAACCTCAACAGCGATGCTTGGAAAATCCGAGTTCTTGCAAGAATCCAAGAACCTAGCCTTCGCCTCCCTCGCAATCGCCACGCCACCTGGAGTCTTGTCAGGCAAGAGGCTTTCGATCGAAATCCCATCCACCAGCCGAAGTATCTCCTCGGAGTATTTACCTGCTCGATAGGCTTCGGCATTCTTTTGTTGGACCTCGAAGTTCTTGCGGATATTGAGCTCCAAGGGATGCTTCTCCCCGAGCGTCCGCATGTGAGCGACGAATGCGCCAGAATCACGATAGCGTGAAGCCGTTTCGACGTCCGTCCCCGTAAGGTCGGTAATCACTTCCGCCATAGTCCCAACGGGGAATTTATTTTGGTGCGGGACTTCGACGAACGCGAAGAAAGCATGCTCAACTTCGCGCCTTTGAATTCCACGTCGCTCACAGAGCCAAAGGGGGTTCAGAGAGTCAGCGAACTGGGCAACTCGAAGACCCCTTACGGGATCCTTGTCACGTGCCATTTCTAGCCAATGCGAAGTCAACACAACGTAGGTAACCTTGCCCTCCGAGGCCAATCGGCGTAGGCAATCCTGATATTTCTTGTCGGCATCGTGCGCAGTTATGACAAAGTTGTGATCACAATAAACGAGGGGCATGGGAGAGAACATAGCACAGATCCGAACAGTCTCATCAGCGTTACAGCTCCGTGTCAACATCCCCGCTCTTTCCTGCCCCTGACCTATGGCAGTTTGTGTTGTCCGTTGCGGCAGAATTCTCCGTACTGGGAAGGTTATCCGCTCGCCCCGCCGAGGAGTGTATGCAAATCCACTCCTTCGAAGTCTGGATCGCTTCTTACTTCTTGAAGCAGCTGCTCAAGCTCCAGTCTGTAGTCTTTCAGGCGTTGGAAAATCCGCTGCGTTTCTCCGGCGAGGTCATATGGAGTCGAAGCGACGAGCCCCCGAATACATTCCCAGTCAAGAGCATCCTCCCTGGTTACGAATTCAGCGATCTTCGCATCTATATATTGCCTTACCACTTCGCATCCAAACAGATTCTCTGCGGTCCGTTTAGATACAATTCTTGCCTCGCGCTCATGCGGGATATCACACCATTTCAGCCCCAAGGCGTTGATAACGGATTTTGGAAGTTGGGGGATGAGGGTGTTTGCGGCCCACAACCTTAGTTCGCTACCATGCTGAACGAAGTGCTGCAATTCGTGCGCGAAGGTCACTGTCAGGCCCACCTCATTAGTACAAGTGCTGTCATACAAATAAATAACGTGCTCAAAAGCCGGCTTCTGTACCCAAACAGAAGGGTCGTCAGCAAAGATGCACGCGATCACATAATCCGGCCAAGTCGGCCTACAGAAGGAATTTTCCTTGATTGGCCCATAAAAACCGCGATTCGCTTCACCGAAGTGATCTTTGAAAGCTCGCCAATCGCTGTCATCGAGGAAGCACAGCAATTTAAGATCAGGAAGCTGATTCCCGAACTGGGCAATTACACGCTGTGCCCCCGCTTCCCGCCGCGCCCTAACTTCGATGTCCTCCGATTTGACTATCACCGTTGGTGCCATATATGTGGTACCAGTTTCCGCTGTTTCACATCCTCAATCCCTTCGAGTCGCCCTACAGCGCGCACATACCCCAACACAACGTCCTGTATGTTTGGTTACTTCCCCCATTCTAAACGATCAATCCGGTCCACGGACTCGGTTTGCCGGGTCAGGGCCATTTGACAAGGAGGAATCCACATGATTATTGGTGTTACGCATGACCATGATGGCCGTGTCATCCAGCGGCTGTCCGTATCCACCAAGGTCTCTATCGGGCTACCACCCAATGGGGATCGCAACCATCCTACGAAGCTCGACCACTTCGTCTTCCTGCGCAAGAAGAAGACGGCCAATAGGGTCGAGTGGGAGATCGACTCGGAACTGACCAAGCACTACGGAGAGCAGTGCCGGGATCTTCACATTATGTTGATCGACGACGACATCGAGAACGTCTTCCCCAGTTCCTACGCTTGGTGGACGGCCACGGAGCGGAAGTGCTGGGGTGACGGCGTCTCGGCTACCCGGCGGACTACTGAGAAACCTCGCGGCCAGCCTTGGACCCAGTGCGGCAGCGGATGCCCGGAGCTTTCGAGCGGGCAGTGCAAACCGGGCGGGGACCTACGGTTCGTTCTGGCGGACTTCCCGCGCCTCGGCAGCGTCTGTCGCATTCACACGTGCTCGTATCGTTCAATTCGCCAGATCCACTCCGCCTTGCAGGAGATTCAGACCTTTACGGGTGGTCGCTTGGCCGGGATCACTGCCAAGCTGACGGTTCGCCCGGAGGAGGCCACGTACTTCGACCGCAAGGAGAAGCGGAAGAAGACTTCCTCCATCTGGGCGCTGAGTCTCGAGGTTGAAGGGGAGGACATGCAAAAGCTCATCGCCAACCTCACCGAGAACGCCCGGCTGTTCGCCGAGACTCGGAAGCTGCTCGGCTCGGGCGGCAAGGTCTTCGAAGTCGTTGAGGACGAGCAGGAGCAGGCGCCGGAGGTCGCAACGGAGTTCTATCCGGCGTCGGCGAATGGTTCTGTGACTACAGAAGGCGCCGTGGCAGGCTCCCCTTCGGGTACACCCCTCGCCGCTACCGAGCAGCCAAAGCCGAAGCCTTCGCCCCCTGAGAACAGCACTGCCCCGAGTGGGGGTAACGGAGCGGGCAAGCCACCGGTGGATGGTGCCTCGGCATCAAAGCTGATAGCGAAGCCTTCGTTGCCTGCAAACAACCCGACCCCGAATGGTGGGAATAGATCTGCCACGCCACCTGCCAACGGTGCCGCCTCGCCTCCTGCGCACACCAATAGTAACGGGGCAGCGACAGCTTCCGGATTCAACCAGCTCCGCAATGAGTTTTTGACCGTGGCACGCCGTGTGGCCACAACCAAGAAGCAAGCCATCGCCGAAGTGGTCGAATGGGCAAGTGGCGGCGCATTTAAGTACGGTGATGTCGGCCGTATGACCGAAGCGGACGTCCCGAAGCTGCGGGCGGCCACTGAACTGGTCGCGTCCGCCCTCCCCGCCGCAGCCCGCTGACGAAAAGCTCCCTTCCTCCACACGCCAACCTTCCTTCTTACCTCCATCCCAATTACCACCCCATGCTGGACTGCCGGCACGTGACTGCATTGGTGCCGGCGCTCCAACCCTTATCCATGCTCCGCCCTCGTGGTATTTGCGGATGCACCCTCAGAACCGTCCGGACCGAATGGATCGGTAAATACTGGGCGACAAGGCAGGACCTATTTCTCCCACAACGCGCTTGCGATGCTGGCCGGGTCAGACGTGATGAGGGGAATTCCCTATAGCCATGCAGGACGCACCCTTTTGGCATCCGCAAAGGGCGTTCGTTCCCAACGCATCGTTCCAACCCCATCGGCCTTCTGAATCATGACGTCAAGCGCCGCCGCACTTTCTAGGTGGACGTTATAAGTTCGAGTGACGCGGCTGCGGCGCCCTGCCAACGCCGCAGAACGCTGTTCGGGTGCTATTCTGTCTCACGGCGAGCCCTGAACTCAGGGACATCAATCTTTAGAACGAAGGTTTCGCCACGTCCGGTCGGCATGACTGAGAGTGTGATGTCGCATATGCCCTGCATTCGCTTATTGGAATCCTTGTCAACAAATAAGTCATAGCCTATGAGAGTTCCTTGTTCGACCTGCTCGTCGAGCAAGCGTTTGAGAGGCAATTCGATTTGTTGCTCCACAAAGTCCCGGGTCAGAATCTGCCCGGCAACTCCTAACAAATAACGCGTGCAGCATCGCTCCAAAAAACGGAAGACGCGGTATGGCGTGAAAAACTTCAATATCCCATATGGATCATCAGCTTGGGTGCGGCCCCCAAAGAAGCGCAGATGGTTGTTTGCATCACGAATAATGAGTATGAGCTGGCGATCCATACTCAGGTGTGTAGCCTCGCTGATAAGGGGCTCAAAACGGCACTTCTCACTGCCTACAATTTGTCCGAACAAAGAGCCGACAGGGCCCTGGGCAAGGCCCAGAGCGTCGTTTGTTCGGACCAGCGCGCCTGCGAACACAAGTGACGGTGGACCGTAAAGATCATCGCCGCCATCGACATCGCTTTCAAACCAATGACGAGGGCGGAGCTGCAGGTAGCCCGTTGTGACCACGTTGGCCGCGCCCCGATCCTCGGGGAGCTTCATGAACTCGTACTTCCCGCCGGGCAAAAAGTTCCGTTCGACGTTCTTGAATGACTTTTCGTCTTCGGTGTCTGTAATCAGTAACATTCCCAACCCGTTGGCAATCTCCTCGAATCGCTCGCGCAGAGGTCGGGGTAAATAGCCTGGGACCACAAGATTACAGATATCGTCGTGGAAACCGAAATTGTCGTTGCGGTTACGGCAAAAGCTCTCACACGCCGCCAAAGTTATGCTGAAGACGTCCTTCATGGCCTTCGGATCAGCATTCAGAACATACAACTCAGCTGGTACCCGAATCCTGCCATCCGGGATTTTGCTGTTCTCGAAGAAAAGCATGAGTTGCCGATACGTTCTCTCAATCGGCCGAATCTGTTGGGAGATTTGTGAAAGGAGGCTGTCACGCATTGCCTCCGCCTTGTCGATTTGACCCTGGATTTTCTGGACCGTGATCTCGTAGGAGTCGTCTTCGGTAAGGAGCCTCTCCAAATTCGTCAGCTGTGTGCAGAACTCCGCGGCCGATTGGGGCGTGAATAAGTCAGCAAGGGCGCAACCCTCGTCGGTAAGACCGGGGTGTAAATCAGCAAAAATCTCGTGCACAAGATCCCTGGCATCGCCCTCGCCCAGAATTTCCGCTGTTGATTTAACTTTCTTCGCAAATTCGTCTTGCATTAGCTCTAACCTCTCTTGGCGCCGATCTTCTCTAATTCAGTCCGCAGTCGTCCTAGCGCCTCGATGATCTCCTTCCTTTGTTCGGGGTTGCTCCACGCACGCCGCACCGCCGGAAATTGCCATCGGTCTTTAAGACGATATAGCAAATCGATGTTCGATTTCAGGTCAGCAAGGTCGTTCCGAAGATACTCGACCTGGCCTGCCTCATTCTTAACTTCTTGGCGTTTCTGCAGATGCTCTGGGTCAAAATCATTGATACTGCGAAATCGAATATCCGCCTTGAATTCTGTCTTTTCCTCCCCAACGTACCCTTCGAAAGTAAGTTTAGGCTGGAATTGCTCGAAGGCATCCCGAACAGACTCTACCTTAACCGGTTCCTCATTTTCGGAAGCCACTTCCTTGTTAACCCTTTCTGGGCCCATGGGCATCACAACCAGAGACTTTGCGGCCAGTACCCCGCGCACAACAGGCGTAACTCCTTTGCGGATGACTTTTACCAAGGACACAGGTCTCACCTCCGGCACTGAACATCTCGCGTCATCGCCACATTCTCTGGCTCTCCCTAAACTTGAGGTCAA
Source organism: uncultured Acidobacteriota bacterium (assembly GCA_963770415.1). Taxonomy (GTDB): domain Bacteria; phylum Acidobacteriota; class Terriglobia; order UBA7540; family UBA7540; genus CAVROP01. The sequence goes on along the minus strand of CAVYPU010000049.1, from coordinate 9,636 downwards.
TCAGAGCCATCGAGGCCCCCAGCCTCCACGATCTGCAGGAAATGGAGCCGGCCTAATACATCGCCAGCAACGATCGTTACCTCGTCCGGCAGGAATGTGCATGCATAAATCGCTCCGTCCGCGCTAAAGGTCGCGATGAGTTTCCGGTTCGCCAGATCCCACAGCTTAAGGGTATGGTCGAGCGAGGCAGACACTGCTCTCCTCCCACCAAGCGTTACGGCCACTGCAGTAACCGATGACGAATGACCGTGCAAAGTGCAGCACTCTGCCCCAGTAAACAAGTCCCAAATCTTAAGGGTCCGGTCGAGTGAACCTGAGATAGCATAATGTCCGTCGGGCGTTACCGCGACTGCATCGACGGAATCCCGGTGCCCAGACAGTGTGCGAATCTCCTTCCCGTTTTCTATATCCCAGACCTTCAATGTCTTATCTGCGGACCCTGAAATCACGTGACGCGCGTCGGGCGTTACTCCGACTGCGTCGACGGAATCGCTGTGACCGAACAATGTACGAACTTCGTTCCCGCTATTCAAGTCCCAGATTTTCAATGTCTTGTCAGCGGAGCCAGAGATGATGTAATGTCCGTCGGGCGTTACCGCGACTGCATCAACGGAATCGCCATGCCCGGTCATTGTGCGAACTTCAGTGCCGCTTTCTATATCCCAAACTTTCACAGTCTTGTCTGATGAGCCTGATACGATATGACGGCCGTCCGGAGAGACCGCCACGGAAATCACGTCAAGGATGTGTCCTACCAACGTTCGCGGTTCGCCTGGGCACTTTGTGTCCCAGATCTTCAAGGTTTCGTCGGCAGAGGCGGAAATCGTGCGGGCACCATTCGGAGTTACAGCAAGCGCAGTGACCCTATCACCATGCCGTTCCTGGGTCCGAACTTCGGGCTCAGCTTCCAGGTCCCATAATTTCAGAGTCAGGTCAAGTGACCCGGATATGGCCCGGTGCCCCCTGGAGATGACCGCCATGGCACTAACTGAGGAGGCGTGGCCGTGCAGAGTGCCAAGCTCCCTTCCGGTGTCAAGATCCCACATCTTAAGGGTCTTGTCTGCCGAGCCCGAGATGACGCGCCGCTTGTCGAGCATCAGGCCAACCGCAGTTATGGGATACTTGTGCCCCGTGAGGGTAAGCAGGTGCGAACCGCTGGCGACATCCCAGACCCTCAGAGTATTGTCTGTTGAACCCGAGACCACCTGACGCGATTCGGCGTCCAAAGCCAACGCAGTCACTTCCGCCGTGTGGCCCCGCAGCGTACGGAGTAGGACTCCACTCACCAAGTCCCATTCTTGAAGAACCTCGTCCCACGATGCAGAGATGGCATGCCTTCCGTCCGATGTTACAACCACAGCAGTCACGGGAAGTGTATGGCCTTGGAGAGTTCGGAGTTCCATTCCCGTCTCCAAGTCCCAGACTTTTAGGCTCGTATCTGCCGAACCAGAAATGAGAGAATGGCCATCGGGAGTTATAGCTATCGCTGTGACCCAACCTGAATGGCCTTTCAAAACCTGGATCTCTGCTCCAGTATCCAGATCCCATACTCTGAGTAGATCGTCCGCCGACCCGGAGACAGCCAATCGGCCACCCGGTAACACAGCTAGGGCAGTGATCCGGGTCGTGTGACCTCCTGCAAGGGTACGTAATTCAGAACCGGACTCCAAATCCCAGACTTTAAGAGTACCGTCCGCTGAACCACTAACCGCCCGCTGGCCGTCAGCCGAAACCGCGACCGCCGTTACCTCAGTTTGCACTTGTAATGTGCGTAGCAGCGGTCCGCCAGGAGCGACGAGCGTGCAACCGAGGGGGCATATCCACAGGTTGGCCCTGGATTGTTTGACGCTCTCCAGCATGTTCCTGATTTGAACCGAACGTTGGGCCTGCAGGCGGCCCCATAATTGTCCTGCCAGTTGGGTCTTGTCCCGAATTAAGATGTGCGCAGCCAAGCGTATCGCACCCTGTACAAGTCGCGCATCGAAATCCCTTGCCAGGAGCTGGAAGTCGGCTATTAGCGTGGTAACATCCGTTGCGTCCAGTTTCGCCTGAAGCCAGTTGAAATCGAAAAGCAGCCGGTGCAGTTCGGTTTCTCTTCCCGCCTTAAGTAGGTGGTACGCAAGCCAACGCCAAGCGAAGGTGTCAGGCAGATGGCAGGGATCACGCCACGTGTCCACGAGCCTACCGTGGACGCAGGCTGGGTCCGGTAACTTGGTTCCCAAGTACGCTCGCATTACGTCGTGCAGACGAATAGTCCCAGCTTTCAAGTCAAATTGAAGCAGGGATAAATCGTCTAGGTGGAGCACAAATTCTTGAGTCTCAAAATCGTCAAGGCCCCAAAGCGCGCTCAGTGCCGTGAGCGGAAGGCTGGTATCGCCTGGGAAAATTGCCAGCTCAGCGTAACGCGTCTGCTCTGTTTGACTAAGGAGTTCAAGACTAACTTCGATGGTCCTGCCAATTGCTTGACGGCGTTCCTGTGGGTCACGTCGGTCGAAGGCGGTGACACCCTTTCGATCAAGTGCAAGATTCAAATAGTCTAGCGCTCCGCTAAGCGAGTCGCGGCGGGCGATTCTTTGACGAAGTGTTCCCCTCGCAAGCTCGAGCATCTGTGGCCATCGGCCTAGCCGGTGCGCCAACAGTTGGAAGGGCTCCAAGTTTGTTGGTCGGGGTTGGAGGCCCGCTGTTAGCATTTCGACTGCCTGATGTGTCGTCATCTCGTCTACGTTGACCCTTCTAGCTTCGGCGGCAACCTCAAACTGGCGAGTAGTGATTAATCGCGCGCAACCTCTTCCGCCCCTCAAGAACGGCCACAAATGCGCAAGGTTCCAGACGTCATCTACGACCAGGAGGCAATTCTTGTCTTCCAGCTTGCGGCACAGTTCGATAACTGCATCTTCCTGGTTAACAAACGGCGGACGCTCGCCCGTTAAGGCAGCATATAACTCGGTCAGCTTCTCAATCAACTTGGGCTTGTCGCCGAGAGTGAGCCATAAAATTCCATCAACGAAAGCGGTGATTATGTCGTCGTGGTGACACATGGCCGCAGCCAGGGTACTCTTCCCAAAACCGCCTGCGCCGTGTAGGGCACTCGTGATTGCCACCGGATTCTGGCGGTCGGAGTCGAGCAAATAACCAAGGAGTTGATTGAATTCGTCTGGACGCTCGACGAATCCTTCAGGAAGATCGGGAGCCATGAAGGGTACCCGACTGGCTTGACATGGACTTTTCAAGTGATGGACGAAGGTGTCCCACTCATGATCCAAATCGAAGAAATGACATTTGCTCATCCATCGCGGCAACGCTGCGAAATCGAGTGCCGCGTCGGGTGCACCTTTTACGGGATAGACGCAAACACCCTGCTGCTTGGCGTAACGCCACTCTCTTCTTACGGTTTCCGATTTCATGGCCTCGGGTGTCATGACGAGCACCATGAATTCAACAGCGTCAATCGCGTCCGTAATCTGCTTCCACCACCCTACTCCACCCTCCATCCGGGCGCGATCCTGCCAAAGCGTGATCTCAGGCTGCTCCTTTTCTAGGCGCTGTCGGAGCCTAGTGGCGAATGTCTCACCGTCCATCCGGCCGTACGAAATGAATAGTCGAGGATTTACTGACATCTGGAGTTTGAAGTTTAACAAACACCAAGTAGTTTATCCATCGAAACACGGGCAGACCCTTCGAATCGGCCTTGGTGTGCCCCCTGCCGGAAAAGAACAAACCCGATTCTGGCTGTGAGGATTCTTTCGTGTTGCCTAATCAATCCTCGTGGGGTTAATAAGCATTCTTATAAGCTTCAAAACAGGGCATGCGCAGGAGTGGCCTTTGAACCCCCTTGGGAAAGTCGGCTTCCCGCAGGATTAAACCCCCTCGCCTTGACGTCTAACGGGCTCACGCAGAAATGAAATGGGCTTCCCTTTTTGCCAGTACACCGTGCGAACTGCCTAGATTGAGCCAGCATTCGTTACGATATAATACCAATTGGACGGAACGTCTCCGCTTGACTCGATTCGTTGCAAATCGCTGCTGGCGAGCCACTTATGCCCCCAACTCAGGATTCCGCCTGAAAAGTCGGCTTCCTGGATAGTGACACGTTTGTTCTTCGCGCGCGTATTAGCTGGCGACCACGGCCCTTCCCACAACCAATCGTCGAATAGGTCCTCCCTGATGGCGTAGTCTAGACCGATGCACTCCAACTCTCGGATTCGTGCTCAACTCGGAAACGATCCGTGCCCGGCGCTTCGGCTTGAAGTGGACGCGAAGTGAGGTGTGGTACATTCCCAAGTACGCCTACAGAACACGCTGAGCTACCGCGACGATAGGATCTTTTCACGAACCGTGAGAAGTTTTTTCAAGATCTTCGCACGAAATGTCACCAATTCTGAGAACCTACAACGGAGCAATCAATACGACGAGAGGAGGCGTAGCCAAAATGTTCGGCCAAATGCAAGTCAAAACAACACTGAATCTGAGCAAACTACAAACATTGGACGAAGCGGTTGCCAAGTTGTTGCAGTTTGCTGATTACCCTAACATCGTTCGCTGGTTCCAGTTTCCAACGGCCCTAGTGGTCTTTCTCGCCCATGATGAGGCGCCAGATTGCGGGGCCGTCTACGTCTACGACCGGAAGCGGTGTGTCTGGCTTTGGGTGGATTTCGATGATCGGAATTACGGTGGGTATAGCCCGTCACAATTCGATGTGCTGATCAACCACTGCCACTTCTTCGGACTCGTGGAATCCCCGGCATTGCTTGAATCCCCCGTCCAATGGTTCGTTGCACCCGGCCAGAGGCCCACGGTTTTGGGAAGACTCCCAGCTTGAGAACGGACCTCCCGGCAAAGACCACAGCGCGGCCTTCGGCCGCAATACAAATTTCAGATTGCAAATTGCAGGGTCAGACCCTTTAACGAATCCCCCACCTGTAAGTAATTGAAAACACAATATCGGCCAACTGACAGTCACCCCATTTGACGAGAAATATTTCTCGCTTTATCAACAATGATTATGGACTTGTGGCGGCCACCGGGTTTCACGGAGGAAAAGATGCAGCGGCTTCGTTTGAAAGCGCCGGCTGACGTGGTGGAGGACTATTTCCGCCTCTTCGTGAACCGGCGGGCGTATACCCTCCAGTCCGAGCGGCCCCACCCGGAAAGCGGCCGGCACTACTACTACCGGCCCACAAACAAGACAACCGGCGAAGGCCTCCATCTGACTTCAGACACGATTCGACGCCACCTCGAGGGCGAAATCACCATCGGCCTCTACGCCATCAACCCGGCCACGCAGCGGTGCAAGTGGGTCGCCATCGACGCGGATTACAAGGGCGCCATGGAGGACCTCGTGAAGCTCCAGTACTACCTGAGCGAAGACCAGGTACAGGCGGCCTTGGAGATGAGCCAGCGGGGCGGGCATTTATGGATCTTCTTGGAGACGCCACTCCTGGCCCGCGACTGCCGGATCTACATCCACAACCTGGCGTCGCGCCTTGGCGTGCCGGTGAAAGGAAACGGCCTGGCCGAAGGAATCGAAATCTTTCCCAAGCACGATGAACTCGGGCCGGGCGAGTTCGGAAACGCCATCCGAGGGCCGCTCGGGATTCATCGCGGGGCCAGTCGCCGGTTCTGGTTCTACGGAGCTGAATACGAGCCGGAAAAGCAGATGGCCTATCTGAAGCAATTGAAAAAGGTCAGTGAAGATGAAATGAGGCGTTTCGTTGCAGGGAAAACACTGCCTGCGGAAGCGGTCCGCCGCACGCACTGCCCCGAACCCGCCGCTCCGCGCGCCAACTCCGAGGGGCCAGAATTCCGCATTCTCGAGCACGTAGGCAAGGTACGCAAGGTCGGTCGGAACTACGTCACTCGCTGCCCTTCCTGCGCAGAGGCGGGACATGACCGTAGCGGTGACAACCTGGCAATTCGGATCGACGATCCGCGCTTTTACAAGTGCTGGGCAGGTTGCACCAAGGAGATGATCCGCGAGGCGGTCGGTTGTCCGATCCGCGCGCGCCAGGAGGATTGAGCATTGCGACGCAGAGGGGAGTTGATACGGAGGCCATGAAATGAAAGGTGGAAGTAGAAACGCATCCCACGGTGGTCTCAACCTGCCTGGGCGAGTCCGCAGGCAGTTACGGGAGGTTGGAATTCTTGCTCGGGCGGAGGTGGGCTTGGAGCACCAACATCTGGCACGGAGATACGTGATTCGGGGAGTGGAATCGGGCGGTGCTATCCGCGAGATGGGTCACTACGTGACCTTGGCCGGCGAAGATGGCGAACCGTTGGCTTATCTCCATCCCATTGATGCCATCGGGGTGAATGGAGTTCATGCCGTAGTGGTCGCCCCCCTCCTATTGCGGGTGGAAATGCTGCGGACGGGGCGCACGTACGAACTCCTCATCACGTGCTACCGCATTGGCGAAACTGAAAACGGCCGTCGCCCGCCCCTGGAGAGTCAGGTCTTGTTCCGAGGAGTGCATGGCTACCTGGGGCTCGAGCTCTGGGGAAAGGACAAGGAGTGCGCCGGGGCAGTCGTGCCAGCTTTCTACTCACGCGCAGGAGAACCGCTGGAAGTACCCGCGAAGTTCCGAGCGGTAACACAAGCCGTTACCAATGCCGTGAATTGTTGTCCATGTTCGCACTGTCATTACCTGGTAGCCGAACCCGCTAGCCCTTCAGTCAAAGTACTCCCGGAGGGACAGGCGTGACACCCATCGGAGATATCGAAATTGAAATCGTTTTCCGGATTGCGGTACGCGGGCGAACGGGTGATCTTGCGCACTTACTGGAGGCAATCAGTAACGCAGAAGCGGTTGCAATCGGAATCGTCGAGAAGCCGACCGCTACGGAAGAGCAGTGCCAAAACGGTGTGGCAATAATTGTGGGAGGTTTTTCTGAATGAAAGTCGGGACCAAGAGCGTGGTTTTTGGGGTGCATGCGATCCTGGTCCACCCCTTTTTCGTTGCCTGGGCATGGTCCCGGCTATTCGGGTTCCCTTGGGATCCCAGGCTGTGGTTGGCCTTCCTCGTCCACGACGTAGGCTACGTCGGAAAAGTGAACATGGAGGGCTCTGAGGGGCAGCAGCATGTTGTCCTGGGAGGCCGGATCATGGGCTGGCTTTGTGGTCCCGAATGGCGCGACTTTGTCCTGGGCCATTCCAGGCATTGGGCAGAGAGAGTTGGTAAGAAGTACTCGAAGTTATGCCTGGCGGACAAGCTTGCTTTCGTTCTGACGCCCGCCTGGCTATACATCCCCATGGCACGGTTGAGTGGCGAGCTTCATGAATACATGCGTGTGTCGAGCGAACGACAGTTGGGTGGTAGGGTCAGTAATTTTGAGCTGAGCCTGCTCAAATCCCGTAATCCGCAGGTATGGTTGGAGGGGCTGAAGCTCTATACGCGGCGCTGGATCGAGCAGCATCGAAATGGCTTTCAAGACCGCTCGGCCTCAGCACGCCCGCTACGCTTTCAAGGGCAGGTCGTCGGAAGCCGGGGCTGAAAATGGAAATCCGGGTCACAGGAGGCGCTCCGCCAAAATTGATATTGATTCCAGCGTCGAATAAGAGAAAGCGCCGTTATTGGCGCGAAGTGGAGTTTGCTGAGAGGTCCTCTATGCCAGAAATTGAAGAAGCTGTGGCAGCGCAGCCCGTCCGAAGGCGCCTGCCGGACGAGCGTAAAGCGATAGTCCATCACTTCAACGTAGGCGGATACGAAGGGTATTTGACGATCGGGTTTTACGAGGACGGGCGGCCCGGGGAAATTTTCATCACCACAGCGAAAGAAGGGTCAACCGTATCGGGCCTTATGGATTGTTTTGCGACTGCCGTGTCGCTCGCCCTGCAATACGGCTTGCCGCTCAAAGTGCTTTGCGACAAGTTCAGCCACACGCGGTTCGAGCCAAGCGGATGGTCAGGAAACCCGGAAATTGGATACGCCAAGTCCTTTATGGACTACATATTCAGATATTTAAGGCTCAGGTTTCTCCCGCCTAATTCTCCTCCCCCAACGGGCGCCGAAGGCGAAGCTAAGGCTTTGGCGCCCGCCTCCCTTTTGGGGGAGGGAGAGGGTAAGGATCAGACGGACGCGCCGGTATGTAAGGGATGCGGAGCCATTATGAGCCCCAGCGGCTCATGCTACCGCTGCCCGAATTGCGGAGGAACAAGCGGCGTTTAGTAGCTACGATTCCGGTACCCGGCGTATCAGATGTGACATGAAAGCCGATTGCTAACTGGGCGCAAAACTGGATGAAGAACACCACCAAAGTCGCGATCGCATTGATTCTAATCGGCATCTCAGCCGCCGCTGCGGTTGAGGTCGAGCGTTATTGTGCTGGCGCAGCGGTCCGTGCCGTGGTGACCGGATTCAATGGGGAACGAGCCTTTAATGACCTGCGCCAGCTTGTGCAATTGGGTCCACGACCTGCGGGCTCGGAAAGCCTGGAGCGCGCACGGGCATACATAGAGCGCCAGCTATCCGCCGCCGAAGTGGAGACTTGGAATGACCCCTTTGTGGCCACGACGCCAATGGGCAAGATCCCCATGACCAACGTGATTGGCGTAATTAATGGAGAAAGCCCGACCGTTGTCATTCTCGCGGGCCACTATGACACCGCCAGGATCGAGGGTGTGCAGTTCGTGGGAGCAGACGACGGCGGATCGAGCGCCGCGTTGCTCTTGGAAATGGTCAGGGTTCTGACCAGGCGAACGAACAGGTTCACCTACTGGCTGGTTTTTTTCGACGGGGAAGAAGCCCTCAAGAAATGGACGCCGAACGATAGCCTGTATGGCAGCCGGCATCTGGCCGAAAAACTGGCGAGCGATGGGAAGTTGGGTCAGATCAAGGCCATGATCCTTGTGGACATGGTAGCGGACCGGCATTTGAATATCCTGCGCGAGTCGAACTCGACGGCGTGGTTAAGCGATCTGGTGTTCAAGACTGCGCGAACATTGGGTTACTCAGAGGCCTTCAGCGGGGGCACGTTTCCTGTTGAGGATGATCATTTGCCCTTCCTGGCCAAGGGCATTCCTGCTGTTGACATCATCGATTTGACGCCTTTCGGAAGCTATCACCACACTGCCCAGGATTCGATTGATAAGTGCAGCCCTGGAAGTCTGGCACTCGTGGGGCGGGTAGTGCTGGCGACCCTCGCGGAACTCGGGCGGACAAGTTAGTTCCTTCCCGTGGGGTTTGAGTCCGCTGGCACGTCGCTTGCCAACTTTTTTTCACGGGTCGACAAATGATAGCACCGAACGAAGTGGAGCGCTGGACCTCAGCTTTCGACGTTCAATCGTAACGCCTCAGGCCAGAGCGCCAAGGAGAGAACGACGTAAGGGAAAGCGAAGAGGCGGCGCGACCCACCCCGACCAAGATGGGACTGAAACTCACTGGAGAATATTAGGAAGCTTCCCGAAATTCGATACTAACCTTCGTTACGGCCCGACGGAACATGGGCTACTCGTACCTCAGCGCCACCATTGGATCGACCTTCGTTGCCCGCCGGGCGGGGATATAGCTGGCGAGCAAGGTAATGCCCAGAACCAGCAGACAACTTCCCAGGAATACAGCTGGGTCCGCGGGCCTGACACCATACAACTTGGTGGATACGAACCGGCCGATCACGAGTGCGGTTCCCAAACCCACGAGGATG
>CAVYPU010000048.1:0-83179 GCA_963770415.1 uncultured Acidobacteriota bacterium | reverse complement strand
AATCCCGCTCTCAAGAAAGATGCAGAACGCGCGGTGAAACAGGTTGAGGGAGTTGAAAACCTTGATAACCAGATCGAGGTGCTCCCCACCTCATCCATGGATGATGGGCTGCGACTGCGGCTCTACCGCGCCATCTACGGTTACCCGCCGCTGGAAAAATACGCCATGCCGGTGATCAAGCCCATCCGGATTATCGTGAAGAACGGGAATGTGACGCTGGAGGGTGTGGTGGATAACAAGGCCGACAAGGACATGGCAGGCTCCGCGCCAACGGCGTCTCCGGCGTGTTCTCCGTCACCAACAACTTGGTTGTGGCCACAGGAAAATAATCGCCGGGAAGGCGACATCAAACGGCTTGGGGATTTTCAGGCCTGGGGGGTTTTGCTTTTCCGATTTTCGTGTTCCGTCCTATAATCGCTTGTTAACATCTTATGGACGGAAATCGAAGGATGAAGATAATGCGATCGGCCCTCCGGGTCCGGGGATTTACGCGAAGGCGGGAGAATGCACCTTTTCATGCCTGCGCATTTTCCTGTCCGGTGCTCGCCACTCTCCAGCCCATCTTCGCAATCCTCCACAGTGTATGACCTTGCACTCATCACTCGTCACCCGTCACTTGTCACTTCTGTATCCCAGGAGGCCGCGTGAGCCTGCGTGTCTGCGTCCTGGGCAGTGGCAGCAAGGGCAATTCCACACTGGTGGCGACGGAGAAGACGCGCGTGCTGGTGGACGCGGGCCTGAACCGCCGCGAAACCTACGCGCGCCTTGCGGCGGTGGGCGAGCGCACCGACGGGTTTGACGCCATCCTGGTTTCTCACGAGCACGTTGACCACGTGAACGGCTTGCGGTTGCTGGGAATCGATTGGAAGGCACCGATCTATATTACCCACCTCACCCACCAGGTGATTACCTGGGACCCGAAGCTTTGCGCCTTTGAGATTCATCACCGCCGGCGAGAAGTTCATCGTCGGCGACATCGAAGTCACGCCGTTTTCCATCCCCCATGACGCCACCGACCCCGTGGCGTTCACCCTCGAATCGGAAGGCATAAAGATGGGGGTGGTGACTGATCTTGGGTATGTTCACGAAGTCGTTAAGCAGAGAGTGAAAGGCTGCCAATGTCTCATCTTCGAGTCGAATCACGATTTGGATATGCTCAAAGTCGGGCCCTATCCGTGGCACGTCAAACAGCGGGTGATGAGCCGCCATGGCCACCTCTCCAATCTGGCGACGGCGGGATTTCTCACCGATGACTTTGATGGCGCGGCCCAGGTGCTGGTGCTCGCCCACCTGAGCGAGACCAACAATCACCCGGAAATCGCCCGCCTCACCGCTGAACAGGCCCTGGCGGAACGCACTCGCGGCGAACGCACCGCCCTTCACGTGGCGAGCCAAGCCGCGGCCACCCGGGTCTTTCAATTCGGGTAATGCACCTTCCCCGTCCAAACCCATCAGCCCAAAGTGGAGAATCATGGAAAATATGACTTCCCTCGAACGCACAATGGCGGTGCTGGACCGCCGCATTCCCGATCGCGTGCCCGTGGCCCTGCACAACTTCCTGATGGCCGCCCGCATGATGGGCGCTGATTTCGCGGAAGTGATGCGTTCCGGGGAGTTGTTGGCGGAGGCGCAGCTTGCCGCCTGGCGGGAATTTGGCCACGATGTGATCATGCACGAGAATGGCGTCTGCGCGGAAGCCGAAGCGCTGGGGTGCGAGATCCTCTATCCGCGCAATTCCGCCCCGCACGTCAAAGAGACAGTTCTAAAGTCCCTTGATGACGTGCCCAATCTCAAAATCCCTGATCCCGAAAAAACCTTTCCCTTAAATGAACTCCTGAAAGCGACGCGCATCCTGGTGCGGGAAACCAAGGGACAGGTCTTTATCATGGGTCGAGCGGACCAGGGCCCCGTTGCCCTGGCTGGCGCTTATGGGGCCTGAGAATTTTCTGCTGGCGGCGGGCGGCGAGGCCCAGCGGCCGCGCGTTTTGCAATTGCTGGACTTCACCTCCCGCATGAATGTGGTTTACGGCGAGGCCCAGCGCCGCGCCGGGGCTCATGGCAGCAGCATTGGGGCAGTGGGCTCGAGCCTTATTTCTCCCCAGATGTATGACGAACTGGAATTGCCCGGAAACCGGAAGTTTTGCGACGCCATGCGCGCCGTGGGGTGCCGCAGTTTTGTGCATTCGTGTGGTAATGAGACCAAGATGCTCTCTCATCTGATCAGCAGCGGCGCCGACTGCCTGGAACTCGATCCCTTGACCGACCCGGCAGTTTGCAAGAGGGCGACGCAAGGAAAGATCAGCGTTCTGGGCATGCTCGATCCCCACGGGGTGCTGCGCCGTGGGGACGTGGAAGAAGTCCGTCGCCATACGCTCGACATCCTGCGGGTGATGGGGCCGCAAGGCGGGTTCCTGATGGGGCCGGGTTGCAGCCTCCCCCCCGAGACTCCCGAGCTTTCAATCCACACGGTGATGGAGTGCGCAAAAACCGCGGGGGTCTACGCCGCCGATGGCTCGCTGCCAAGGCTGTAGCGCATCGCGGGGGTGTCCCGCTCCCGCGGCTCGTCCAGGGTGCCTATAAGCGCTAAGATAATCACAGAATCCGGCCCACTATGAACGGTGCAGCATGAAAAAAGCAGGATTGCGGAGCTTAAATTGGCGCTTATGGGTATCCTGCCCGCGCTGGGGGGGCGGGTCCGATTTCAGGTCCGATTCGGATTGGACCATCGGACACCTGCAACGCAGATTGTTTCATCCGCAGGTTAAATTCCGCCGATACCCCTCATTAGGGGGGAGGCGGCGCGGCGATGGGGGACACACTTCCCTGCTGGACTTATCGGCAGTTTGTGACGAATTCTTGAGGGAATTGCTTCCAGGTCTACGGCGGCACATGCCGGTCTCATGCTCGGCCCAACACTTCTCGTCCACCCTGCAACGCAGATTGTTTCATCCGCAGGTTAAATTCCGCCGATACCCCTCATTAGGGCAATAATATACTTGAGTAAGTAAATGGCGGAGGGTTGTTGCGCGGCCCAGTGCAGTCACGCGGGCTTCCTGGCTCGCTTCCTTTTCCGTAGGCGCTTATCCTTGGCCTCTTCTCTCAGCAGGTCATCCTTCCGAATCTTGATAACGGCACGAAAGGCGCGGTCAAGGCGTGCCCACGGAGTTTCTTTTGTGGCCTCCACTGACTTGGCTTCACTCATGTTTCTGGACTCTCCGTCCTTTGCATGGATAGTAAGTAAACGCTGTTTTCGTCGAAGGTGTAGTAAATGACAAGCGGGATAGTGTGTCCAGCGAGAAACCACACATGAGATTTTCCGAGATGATGACCGCATTGTGGGTCTCGCGAAAGGACCATTTCAATCGCTTCCATGAACTCATAAGCTTTCCCGCCAAGGTCTTTTATCTCCCTGTCGAACGAATGCTCATGGACTATCTCCCGCATCTTAGGCGGTTGCATGACCGCTCAGCTTTCCGACCGCTACATTCTCCATCGCTATACCCCGCATATACTCATCCAGTGTTGGGCTCCTGAATCCAATCAAAGCGGTGGAGTAGGGAATGGTTTCCTTTTCGCGGGCCACCTTCCAACCAATAAACAGATGTGATTTATCGCTGATCTCTGTAGCGTTTTTACCGCTCCATTTTTGAATCGTCTCTTCAATGAGGCTGATTTCCTCTGGCTTGAATCGCTTGAGGTCGGGACGCCGAAGTGCAATCGGTTTGTTTTGGATGCGATTGAAATAGGGTATCCGCTGGTAGGCGAGTTCGTGTTCTTCCAGCATCTTGTCAGTTAGTGGCAGCATCCGGCGCGGTGCCGGTCCCTGCTTGAGCGCGAAGTACTCCTGGCCCGTTATCGGCGCACCGAAGGTCAAGTACGCTGAGAAATCACAGTAGAAAAGCAGCTTATTGAGTTTGACCGAGCCGAAGGTTGGGTCTTTCTCGGACCGGAGGGACACGAGCAAGATCAATTCTTTAAGCTTGTCGTCATCAGGCTTGAATTTTGATCGCTTCGCCATTTGCGTGACCTCCTCTGCTTTGATTATACCTTACACGTCAACCCGCTACTGCCGAGAAAACGGGCCAGCCGGGAAACTAGCAGCCGTTCGTCTTTTGTCTGGCATTCCCAGATCACAAGGGATTTCCAGCCGGCCGCTTTCAGCTTGGTTAGATGTTCGGAATCACGCTTCACGTTGCGTCCCAGCTTGGCTCGCCAGTAACCGAGATTGGAGCGCGGCATCCTGCCGTCAGCACACGCTGAGTGCTGATGCCAGAAGCAGCCATGCACAAAGACGACCTTCCGGCGTCTGGGGAATACCAAGTCCGGCTTGCCGGGTAAATCCCCACGGTGAAGCCGAAAGCGATAGCCAATCCTATGGGCCGCACTGCGGACACGAAGTTCCGGCTTCATATCGCGGCTGCGGATTGCCCGCATATTTTCACTGCGGCGTTTCCGCGAGATCGTGTCCGTCATAGCCCAAACTTCGTGCGGAGCCATTCCAAGACCGCTTTCTGTTCGTCTTGTCCGGCTCTCCTGATTTGCGACAACAGCCAAATGGTACTCGGCTTTTCCAATGTGATATTTTTCGCGCCTTGATTGCAGGTTGAGCACAGAGCGCGAAGATTGGATAACTCGTCCTTGCCACCAAGCCTTTTGTCTTTGATGTGCCCAATGTGAAGCCGCACAGCTCTTCCAGTGCTCGGGTCAATATCACCAGGGCAAAGCCCGCACATTTGACAGGTAAAGCCGTTCCGGTCCAGCACCTCGGCACGGAGCTTCGCTGAAATACCCTGTGGCAGCACTACCTTGCTCTTTGCTGGTGGCCGGTCTTCCAAGAGATACTGGCCCGGTTTCAGGTCAGTCCTGTCATTCTGTGAGAGGATTTTCCAGCCTTCCTGCTCACGCAGTTCGCGGAGCCTGCGGCTGTATTGAACGGCCCCGCCGGCTGCCGCTTGCAGTTCATGGGATTCGACTACGCGCCCGATGTTGGCTAGCAGGAATTGTCTGATTTTTTCCTTGGACCCTAAACGAGGCATTCTCGCACCGCTTTCGCCACAGCGAAGGCAAGACGCACTGGAAGCGCATTTCCAACCTGACGATAGGCAGGTGTCTTTAAACCATCGAAAACCCAGCTATCTGGGAAGCTTTGGAGCCGGGCAACCATTCGTACCGTTAAACGCGGCATTCCCTGGAACTCCGGCGGGGGTGCTTCATCGGCAACCCCAAGCCCATCTACACCAAGCCGTGCCCACTCGCGCCGTGCGCGGGTCGGCCCAAGGTCGGGGCCACCATGCTTATAGGAGCCGCCAACAATCGTCGGTGCAAGTCCTGACGCCTGTTTCATCCACACCTGTGCGCCGCGCCATCCGCGCTCGGCCATTAAATCGCCGATGACTTCGCCGACTGAGGGAGCGAGGCTTCCAAAAGCCAGCGGCCACTTCAATGGCTTAGTCGCGCCGCGCCGTAAGGCTACGAGAAATACCCTGAAACGAATCTGCGGAACACCGAAATCTGCGGCATTGAAGCCAGCCCAAAATACATCAAACCCCTGTGTGTTTAATGCTGAATTGATCTGCTCACGGAATTTGGTAAATCGTGGAGTAAGGATGCCGCGGACGTTTTCAATCAGAAGTGCCCGAGGCTGCGTCTTTTTCGCGATTTTCAGCATGAAGGGGAATAAATCGCGTTCGTCGTCCGCACCTAGTTGTTTGCCAGCGATTGAAAATGGGGGACATGGAAGGCCACCAGATAGCAGATCAATCCCGCGCCAAGGGGTGGAATCAAAGCGCTGGATATCAGCTTCGATGACATTCCAATCGGGGCGGTTGTGGCGGAGCGTTGCACAGGCGTGCGGGTTGTTATCAATCAGCGCCAGATGGGAAAATCCAGCTTGCTCTAATCCGATGGCAGCGCCGCCGCCGCCAGCACACAGTTCAATAGTAGAAAGTCTGTTCCCGTGATTGCCGTTTCCGGGCAGAGAAGCGCCTTGATTCATTTGCTGTTTGCCGCTCCCCTTCGGTTAAGTTTGTGTGCGATCCCAACCCGGCAGGAGAATATGCCGGACTCGTTAGGTTTGTCAAGAAAAAACCACAAGCTGTTGTATGCTGGAATGTGTGTGGCAACAATAGATTGTGGAAAATCCCTTTCAGACCAACGCCTTGGAATCATTCGCTCGCCTCGCAATTGGTATCGGCGGAATGCTCCGCAAGATGAGGGGGTTTCAAGGGATTTTATAGCATCAACTTTACCGCTTGCCTCGTGACGGCTTGCGGTACGGAAGCTTTCACGCTTGCGGATTTTCCTTGCCGGTGAGTTCGGCATAGGTCAGTCGCTTTCCGACGATCTGGCGCACGGCAAGGTCAAAGCGGTCGCCGTCGTTCATGTCCAGCCGGTTATTGTAGCGAAACATCTGCTCGTCCAAGTAGCGGTCTAGATGGAACGGCTCGACGCTAATGTACGTTCCTTTGATTCCACGCTTGAGCAGGCTCCAAAAATTTTCTAGCCCGTTCGTGTGAACTCGCCCTCTAACGTATTCGATGGCGTGATTCACCACTTGATGACGGTAGGAGGATTCTAATCCTTCATAGGAATCCAAATCATCGGTATACAGGGCGGAGCCATTCGCCACATATCCCCGAACGATGCCGTGAAGGGTTTTCTTCTTCCGGTTTGGAACTACTTCGGCGCGGACTCGCCCGCCGCGCTGCAAGAGTCCTACAACCGGAACCTTATCTTTCCCGCCCGTGCCGGTGATCCGGCGCTCGCGCTTGTCTTTGTGCATGTTCCGAGCGAGTCCCCCGACGAAGGTTTCGTCGGCCTCAACTTCGCCACTCAGCTTTTCAAACGAACCCATCCGAAGCGCGAGCCTGATTCGATGGTCCATGAACCATGCGGTTTTCTGAGTGACGCCAATGGCGCGGTGGACTTCATAGGAACTCACACCATTCTTGCAGTTCACAACCTGCCACATTGCGCAGAGCCATTTGTCCAGGCCAAGCGGACTATCCTCGAAAATCGTGCCGCTCTTAACCGAAAACTGCCGCCTCGGGTGCTTGCTCTTGCATTCCCATCGGCGCACGCTTGGGTAATATCTGACATCACTGCTACCGCAAGTCGGGCAGGTTACGCCGTCAGGCCAGCGCCGGACCTTAACGTACTCCAAGCAGTTATCGGGGTCATTGAAGTACGCGATTGCTTCCTGTAATGTATCGGGTTGTTTTTCGTTTCTCATGAGTAAAATATAGCAGGTTTGATTTACTTAGTCAAGTATATTATTGCCCAAATTAGGGGGGAGACGCCGCGGCGCCAAGGGACACACGCTCCTGCTGGAACTTATCGGCAGTTTGCGATGAATTCTTGAGGGAATTGTTTTTATAGTAGTGGAAATTGTTTCTGTCGAGGATTTAAAGACATCGGGACGAACTGTTTTCGCAGTGCAGGCAGCCTGCCCATTAGCGCTAAGATAAACATAGAATCCGCCATACTTTGAATGCTGCAGCTAGAAAAAGACAGGATTGCGGAGCTTAACTTAGCGCTGATGGGCAGGATGCCCGTGCGACAGCCGGCGAGTCGCCCGCGCTATCTCCCCCCTGACCCGAGGCCGCCGGTTGTGGTACGATGCCCACTGCGATTATTGCCTCCATTGGGGTTGAAAATCGCAAATCACAAATCGAAAATCAAAATCCTATGATTCCCCGCTACACGCGCCCGGAAATGGGCCGCATCTGGACGGACGAAAACAAGTTTCAGAAATGGCTGGACGTGGAAATCGCCACGGCGGAGGTCGAGGCCGAAGCCGGGCTGATCCCCAAGAGCGCCGCGCGCGCCATCCGCAAGAAGGCGCGGTTTGAAGTGGAGCGCATTCTCGAGATCGAGCGCCAGGTGAAGCACGACGTCATCGCCTTCACGACCAATGTGGCCGAGCACGTGGGCCGCGAGGGGCGCTACCTGCACTATGGCCTGACTTCGAACGACGTCGTGGATACGGCGCAGGCGCTGCTGGTGCGCGAAGCCTCCGCTCTGTTGCTGGCGGGCATGAACCGCCTGGGCGAAGTTCTGAAGCAGCGCGCCTTGGAGTTTCAGCATACGCCCATGATCGGCCGCACCCACGGCATTCACGCGGAGCCCATCACTTTCGGCTGCAAGCTCGCCATCTGGTATGCGGAGAACCAGCGCAACACGGAGCGGCTGGCTTACGCCGCCGAGCAGATGCGCGTCGGCAAGATTTCCGGCGCCGTGGGCACCTACACCCATCTGCCGCCGTCGATTGAGCGGGGAATCTGCGCGCGCCTGGGCCTGGAGCCCGCGCCGGTGTCGTCGCAGGTGATCCAGCGCGACCGCCACGCTTTTTACCTCTCGACGCTGGCGGTGGCGGCGGCTTCGCTGGAAAAGATTGCGCTGGAAGTTCGGGGCTTGCAGCGCACCGAGGTGCGCGAGGTGGAGGAGTACTTCTCGCCGGAACAAAAAGGCTCCTCGGCCATGCCGCACAAACGCAATCCCATTACCGCCGAACAGATTTGCGGCTTGGCGCGGGTGGTGCGCGCGAATGCCCAGGCGGCGCTGGAGAATGTGGCGCTCTGGCACGAGCGTGACATCTCGCACTCCTCCGTCGAGCGCGTGATTCTTGCCGATTCCACCATTCTTCTCGATTACCTCCTCGCCAAGACCGCGAACCTGGTGGAAAACATGTTCGTCTACCCCGAGCGCATGCGGGAGAATCTGGACCTGTTAAAGGGTTTGATCTTCTCCGGGCAGTTATTATTGGATTTGGTGGAAAAGGGCGTGCGGCGCGAAGACGCCTACCGCTGGGTGCAGCGCAATGCCATGCAAGTGTGGGAGACGCGCGAGGACTATCGCACCCTGGTGGAGCGCGACGCCGACATCCGCCAGTACCTCAAGCCCAGCGAAATTGCCGAGGTCTTCAACGTGGAGCGCTACCTGACCCACGTGGACGAAATTTTTGAGCGCGTGTTCGGGAAGTGAGATTCAGATCGGCCTGCGGCTCACGGGCGAAGGACGAAAATGCTGGATCGCACGACTGATCGCCAATCCCACTCCGAGGAGGAATACCTGATGAAACGAACCATGTGGTTGTTATCGGTTCTGCTCCTGCTGGATGGTGCGTGCTGCATGCGCAGGCAGAGCCCCAGCCGCATTTAACGGCCTGGGCATGGGGATGGGCAACCTCTGCGCGGCTCTCCCATGCCCAGACGCGATCCATCAGCGCCGAGAATATGACCGGCGAAAAAGGCAAGGGAGGCATGGCCACGGAGGGAACGGGCGCGAACGCCGCGCGCGACCTCGGCCAGACCTGGAAGATCTCGCCCTCCGTCAAGCATCGAGCCCAAGCAAGTTCTACACCGTCGCCGAGATCCAGGGGCCGGGCGCCATCCAGCACATTTGGATGACGCCGTCCACGGGAACTGGCGTTTTTCCATCCTGCGCTTCTATTGGGACGGCGAGAGCGAACCCTCCGTGGAAGTCCCGGTGGGCGATTTCTTTGCCTCCGGTTGGGGAAAATTCGCGGCCAGTTTCCTCGCTGGCGGTGTGCGCGAACCCCTTGCGCGGGCTTCAATTCCTATTGGGAGATGCCTTTTCGCAAATCGGCCAGAATCACCATGGAAAACATCGACGACCGAACCGCTGATCCTCTACTACCAAATCGATTACACGCTCACCGAGATCCCCGCCGACGCGGCCTATTTTCACGCCCAATTCCGGCGTTCCAACCCCCTGCCCTACAAGACCGATCACGTGATTCTCGACGGGGTGAAAGGCTGGGGGCAGTACGTGGGCACCTACATCGCCTGGGGAAGCCACAACACCGGCTGGTGGGGCGAAGGCGAAATCAAGTTCTTCATCGACGGCGACTCGAAATTTCCCACCATCTGCGGCACCGGCACGGAAGACTATTTCTGCGGCTCGCACGATTTCGATGTCGGGCCGAGAGAACGCAACCGCCACTACCAGGAGTTCACCACGCCTTACTCCGGACTCTCCCTGGTGATTCGCCCCGACGGCCTTTACGATTCCCAGCAGCGCTTCAGCCTCTATCGCTGGCACATCATGGATCCCGGTCGCTTCGAGCAGGATTTGAAAGTGACCATCCAGGCGCTGGGCTGGCGCTCAGGAGGCCGCTACCTGCCGCTTCAAGACGATATCGCCTCCACGGCCTTCTGGTACCAAACGGAACCCCATGCGCCGTTTCCGAAGCTTCCGGACAAAGACACGCTGGAGTTGAAATAGGCGCGAACATGAATTGCGGGTGAATATGGGATATCCGTGGGCTCGAACCTCGGCAGGAAGAAGAGGACGCAGGCGTCCCAAATGGGAAGCGACAAGTGGAATGCCCCGGAGGGCATCCTCCCCGCGGCCAGGCTCTCATCCCATGCCCGGCTGCTTCAGGGCGGGCTTACCCGCGTCCAAGCAAATCCTCCTCCCGATGAATTCAGGAATCAAGAGCTTGTCGAGTCCGAAATGTAAGGGCAACGCACATGAGCGCGATGACACTGAAGGCGCCCGGCACCCAGCAGTTGCTGCGGTCTTCCTGCTTGCCCGTATTCATGCCGCCGCCGGAAGGGACCGCCAGCGCCCCAGGAGCCAGCCACACGCACGCCGGGCAAGAAGCCCGGCCGTAGCACCCCCGGCAGGCGTTGTGGTATCCTCCTTCCCTTACGGACAGGATGTGTATTTCGAGAAGTGAGGAGTGAGATGGCCTGCTCCTTTTGTGGCAAACCACGCAACATCATCGCATCAATCTTCGGCGGTCAGGACCATCCGGCCTGCGTCAACGCTCACATCGAAAAGCTGAGAGTGGAGGAGGCTGCCCGGATGGCGAAGGAGGAGGCGGAGGTAGACGCTCTTATCGAAAAACGGAAAGCGGAAGAGGCTGTCCGGAAGGCGAAAGAGCGGGCGGAGGCAGACGCTCAAAAGCGGAAGGCGCTGGAGGATGCCGCCCGTCACCAGGCGATGAAGGAGCAAATCGCTCGCGGAGAGTTTAAATCTCTAAACGACCAGTCGGAGATGCTGATCGACGATGGCGAGACGCTCTGCATGCTGATCAAGGGTTGCTGGAGCACCCTCTTTTACGCGCGCGCCGCTGGGCGTATCATGCCAGGGCAGGCAGTCAGGGTTGATGGAATAGAGAAAGTGGACTTCGGCAGCCTTCACATCACCGACAGGCGGGTCTGTTTTATTGGAAAGGGCGGAGGAAAAACCTTCCGACTGAAAAAGCTTTTGCAATGCGAGACGCACGGCGACACTCTGCACATCGTCGCTGATGGAAAAGGGTCATCCGCCTACTTTATTATCGAACCTCCCGCGGCGCTCGAGTTGGCCCAGGCAGCAATACTGAAGCTGGCTGAGAGGGCAAAACGTAACACTGCAGCGTCTAGCCCAATGAGGAGGCGGAAAATAGTTTACATTTGGCGCTGCCGTATGGATGAAGATTCATGTCCTGAGTGCCGTGAGAGGCACAAGATGGAATGGAAACATAAACGTGAGGCAAATCTACCCCCCCACTCGGGGTGTTCGAATGTTAAGGGGTGCCGATGCGAGCTGGCAAAGGTGTACGATGATGAGCCCTCCCTGAGTGGGCTTACCCAACCACTTAGTTCTCAGACCAGAAAATTCTGCACTCGGAGCACCGAGTCGAAACCTTCGCCAAAGCCGAGCGGAAAAGCAAAGCGTAGCAGGACGAACTCTTCCAACCTTAGGGAGGCGTGATGGTATGGGAATCACGCCCGCATTCATAACTTTGGGGTTGTCGATGAAGACAACGAACTTGAAGAGGCCCGGCACGTCCTCAAGGGGGGAAGTGGTGTCGGGAACCATTTCTCTGGCCGGGAACCGTAACCCTGCCATCCCCCGGCCGCGATTTTCTCTTTACAAGCGTAGCCAATCTTGATATACTAGCTTGCTAGTTTGTCCGAGGTGAAGCCATGTCCCTCCGCAAGCCTCCCACCCTGACTCCCGCGCGGCTAGCCGCCAATCGCCGCAATGCCCTGAAATCCACCGGCCCCCGCACCGCGAGGGGGAAGGCCCAGGCGCGCCTCAACGGCCTGCGGCGCGGCGAAGGGGCGCGACTCTACCACGACGTCATGATGCTCCTGATGGAAACTCCGCCCGACCGACTGAAGCACACCCTGCGCATCATTCTGACTCCGGAAGAGATGCGGTCACGCCTGTTCCGGGGACTCGTCAACATGGTTCATGAGGCGGATCGCGCCTTGATCGAGGAACTCAGGAAAGCGCATGGATTTGGTGAAATTGCGGGGGAAAATTTTCGACAAACAAAGCCTGAATGTTATTGAAAACATTGGGCGGGGTTTTTAGCGCTCCACGATGTTATTGAAAAATAAGGATGTTAGCATTTCTACTGGGTTAGGTTATTGAAAATACAAGCAGTTAGATGGCAAGTGGGGCCCTACGAAGCCTGAATGTTGCTGAAAATAAAAGCCATAGCCTGATACCCCAGAATGTCATTGAAAAGAAGGCAGATGTGAGGTTCCTTCGGGGCATGACCACTGGCGGGCGCGATAAAATCGATGAAAAAGGCCTGATTTTGCGTGTTGCCATGATATTCATGAAAACCCAGCCGGTTAAGGGCATCGAACGCCTACAGCCGGTTCATCACGCTCGCCAGGTACCCCGCGCCAAAGCCGTTATCGATGTTGACCACGCAGACGTTGGGCGAGCAACTGTTGAGCATGCCCAGCAGCGCGGCGAGGCCGTGGAAACTCGCGCCATAACCCACGCTGGAAGGCACGGCGATCACGGGCACGCCCACCATGCCGGCCACCACGCTGGGCAGCGCTCCCTCCATGCCCGCTACGCAAATGATGACGCGCGCCTCGCGCAGGTGTGGCTCTCACCCAGCAGGCGATGAATTCCCGCCACGCCCACGTCGTAAAGCGACTCGGCGCGATTCCCCATGACGGTCGCCGTCACCAGCGCTTCCTCCGCCACGGGAATGTCCGACGTGCCCGCGCACACCACCAGGACCTTGCCTTTGCCGCGAATCTTGCGCTCGCGCCGGATGGAGATGGCGCCGGAAAGCGCGTGGAACTCCACTTTGGGGATCGAGCGGGCGCAGCAACTCGTAAAGCGCCCGGTCGCCGCGCGTCACCAGAATGTTGTGCTTGTTGCGCAGCATGCGCGCCACGATGCCTTTCACCTGCTCCGGGGCCTTGCCCCGCGCAAACACCACTTCCGGAAATCCCTGCCGCAGCGAGCGGTGATGATCGATTTTGGCGTAACCCAGATCTTCATAGGGAAGCGTGCGCAGGCGCTCCACGGCGTCTTCCACGGAGAGCTTGCCTCCCCGGACTTGCTCGAACATGCTGGTGATTTCTTCTGGACTCAAGGCGTTTTCCTCCTCTCAAATTATACCAGCCCGCCCGGGGATTCCGGTAATGGGACCGTCGGGAGAAGAGGCGGCTTTACGCCACTGTGGAGTGTAGCGCCGACCTTGAGGGCAGCACGTGCCGGGCTCATGCCCGGCGCTACAGCCACGCATGCGGGGCTAGCCGCGCAACACTTCCCTCGCTTCCTTGACTTCCCCGAAGGGGCCTACTAACATCGCGAGCGATGGCTATGTCCAAAATTGCACGCAAAAAACGAATCATTCTGGGCGTCACGGGAGCCAGTGGAGCGATTTTCGCCCGCCGCACCTTGCAGATCCTTGAGGCTGACGCGCGGGTGGGGAAAATCCACCTGGTCATTTCCGGCAGCGGGCTGAAGCTCCTGCGCGACGAACTGGACCTGGACGTTTCGAAGTCCACACAAATTCCCTCGGCGCTGGCGGCGCACCCCACGCGCAAGACCGAATACCTGCGGGATTCTGACATTGGCGCGTCCATTGCCAGCGGCTCCTACGCCGTGGAGGGCATGGTGGTGATTCCGTGCACAACGGGGTGCCTGGCGCAGATTGCCTCCGGAATTTCCGACACGCTCGTCGAGCGCGCCGCGGACGTGTGCCTCAAGCAGGGCCGCCGGCTGATCCTGGCGGTGCGCGACGCGCCCTTCAATCGCATCCATCTGGAAAACATGCTGCGGGCGCAGCTTGCCGGCGCGGTGATTTTCCCCATCATCCCCACGTTTTACGATCGGCCGAGAACTCTGGATGACCTCGTAACCCAGTTCTGCTGCCGCGTGCTGGCGCTGCTCGAACTCGAACGAGCGGAGCAGTTTCGCTGGCAGGGCGAGGGAAAACGTTGAGTCATTGAATCATTGAGTCATCGGATCATTGAGCCATTGAACGACTGGATATGCTGTGAATATTTTCCATGGGTGAAACTCTTCAAAGTGATCGCTGCCACCGGCTCCCTCGGGTATTGCTCACGGTTTCGTGGGCAAGCTCCGCACCACGCTCGAAATGATCAAGTTCGAGCACTCGATTTTTGCCCTGCCATTTGCGCTGGTGGGAGCGATGCTTGCGGTGCGCGGCTGGCCGACATGGCGCGAGGTCTTCTGGCTGATCGTGGCGATGGTGGGCGCGCGCAGCGCGGCGATGACGTTCAACCGCATCGCCGACCGCAAAATCGACGCGCTCAATCCGCGCACCCGGATGCGCGCGCTTGCCCGCAGGCCGGCTCACCCTGCGCTTTGCCGTCGGCTTTACGGTGATTTCTTGCGGACTGCTGGCGCTGGCGGCGTGGGAACTCAGCCCGCTGGCCTTCAAGCTTTCTCCCGCTGGCGATTGCCGTCCTGCTCCTCTACTCCTACACCAAGCGCTTCACTTTGCTCTCGCACCTGGTGCTGGGGATCGCGGACGGCCTTGCTCCCATCGCCGCCTGGATTGCCCTGCGCAACAACATCAGTTTGAGTGTGCTGCTGCTGGGCGCCGCCGTGGCCTTCTGGGTGGGAGGATTCGACCTGATTTACGCCTGTCAGGATATTGATTTTGACCGCCGCATGGGCATCCATTCCTTTCCGCAGCGCTTCGGCGTTGCCGCCGCGCTTTATGGCTCGATTGCCTGCCACGTTGCCATGGTGGCCCTGCTCGTCGAAGTGATCCGCTTGGAGAATCTGGGCTGGCTCGCCACGGCGGGGCTCGCGTTGATGGCGGCGTTGCTTGCTTATGAACATTGGATCGTCAGACCCTCATGATCTGTCCCGCCTCAATGCGGCGTTCTTCAACGTGAATGGCTATATCAGCCTGCTCTTCTTCTTCACCTGGGGAGCCGACCTATTGGTTCATTGAATCATTGAATAAGCAGTCCGTTGATCCGTGGTCAGTTGTCCGTTGCCGAAGACGGGTGCGGAGATCAAGAGTCGCGCGAGCCACTGACAACTGACGACGGACTACTGACGTCTTTTCTAAATGACTCAATGATCAGATGACCCGATGATCCGATTGTTCTATTGCGGTCTGTGGTGGGACTAGCATTTCGCGGAAGACGAGGGTTTCGAAAATCGCCAGGACGTGCTTGCGGTAGGTGAGCATTCGGTCCAGCATGCCGTGATACATGGGGATCGTGCTGCGCCAAACGCTGCCACCGCTCCAGCACGTGGGGGGGACGTCGATATCCTCCCGCAGTTTTTGCAGCGGGTGCCCGCGCAGAAAGAGGCCGTAGAAGAAAGCCGCTTCTTGTTGCGGTTCGGCGAATTGGAGATTCGCAGTTGCCATACACTCAGAAGCCAACAGTAATTCTAACCAGAAAAAATTCTGGCGCGCCAGTAAAATTCTTTCCGTGTGCCCCCAGGCAGAAATACCATGATAAACCCGTTGTCAAGCCCCAATCAGTGTTCATGCGGGTTTGGTGGGCGCATTCCCAGCAATCGTAGTGCCAGATTTAGTGTGGCAATCGAAATTGCCAGAGCCTCGGCCAATTGCAAATCTTGTCCCGCCCCGGTAAAATTACAAGGTGGCCATGATTCCGGGAAACCTTCAAATCGAAGACACCGCCCTGCTGCCGATTGCCGAAAAAGTTCTGGCGGGCGAACGCCTTAACTCTCGAGGAGGGCGTGGCGCTTTACCATTCCGCACGATCTGCTCGCCCTCGGTTACCTGGCCCATCACGTTCGGGTGAGACTGCATGGGATGCGTACCTACTTCAACGTTAACCGGCATATCAATCCCACCAACGTGTGCGTGGCGAGTTGCAAACTCTGCGCCTTTGGCCGCAAGCCTGATGGCCCGGCGCTTACACCATGGCGCTCGACGAAGCCTTCCGCATCGCCGGGGAGAACTGGTCGGAAGCGGTCACGGAATTCCACATTGTGGGCGGACTGCATCCGGACTTGACGTTTCGACTACTACCTCGACCTGCTGCGCGGCCTGAAGCAGCGTTTCCCCAGCGTCCACCTTAAGGGATTCACGGCGGTCGAGATTGGTTACTTTTCGCATGTTACCCGCCTCTCGATTCGCGAGGTGCTCGAACGCCTGAAAGACGCGGGGCTTGATTCGCTGCCCGGCGGGGGGGCGGAAATTTTCGCGCCGGCCGTGCGCCGCGTCATTTGCGACCACAAGATCGGCGCCCACACGTGGCTGAAGGTGCATCGCCTGGCGCACGAGCTGGGTATGCACACTAACGCCACGATGCTTTACGGCCACATCGAGTCTGCCGAGGATCGCGTCGACCACCTGCTGCAACTGCGCAAGCTTCAGGACGAAACGCACGGTTTCCAGACGTATATCCCACTCGCGTTTCATCCCGCCAACACCGAGCTGGGCAAATTGGTTGAGCACGATGAGACCAGCGGTTTTATGGATTTGAAGAACGTCGCTGTGGCGCGCCTGCTACTCGACAACTTTCCGCACGTCAAGGCGTATTGGATCATGATGACCCCGCGCGTGGCGCAGGTGGCGTTGCGCTTCGGCGCTGACGACCTGGACGGCACTGTGGTGGAAGAAAAGATCTATCACGACGCCGGCGCGAAGACTCCCCAGTCTTTGACCCGCCAGCAGCTTGTGCGCCTGATTCGCGAGGCGGGCTGTGAGCCTTTCGAGCGCGACACTCTCTACCGCCCTGTCACCCGCACGGAAACCAGCGTCACCGTGCAGGTGTGAATCGAAAATCCCGGGGCCGATCGTCAGCGGCCGTCCGGAGTAATGAAACTGGTAATGGGACGGCTGATGACGGCCTGATTCCGGCCCACGTACTTGCGGAAGATGGCCTGGAGGTTAGGGTTTTCCTGCACCTGCATGTTTGACACGCCGCCTGTACCCGGGGTCATTTTCAAAGGCGGCGTTCCACCATGAAAACCCGATGACTTTCGGCCAGCGGCCACCCAAAAGGTCGGAGAGGGCAGCGTTTGTCCACGCCGACCTGGTTCGAGTCATCAATCGTCCCAAATTCACAAACGATGAAAGGCTTGTCGGTCAGCCGCTGCATGCGTCCGTACACCCAATCCATCTGGTGACCGGAACGATTCCCCTTGCGGATCGCTGGGCAACTGCCGGCCGTACACGCTGGCGCCAACCCAGTCGATCCATTCATCGCCGGGATAATAGTTCTCGAAATTTGTTCCAGTCCTCGATCGGCTCATCCCAAGGGTCCACATGGAAAACCCAACGGATGTTGTAAGCGCCTTCTTCGCGCGCGATGCGAATGATGTGCCGGTAGGCCTCCCGGAAGCGGGCCACGGAATCAGCATAGGAGCCGCCTTCTTTGTTATATAAGCCATTCCACGGGAACCACCATCCATTGACCTCCACGCCGTACTCAGCAATCACCGGAGAACCAAATTTCCGGGCATCCTGCATCCAGCTCCGCAGGAGCGGGTCAAACTTGCCATCGATTAATGTTCTTCAAAGAATAAACCGGATCGGGCGTGGGGATGGTCGGGCTGCTCAGAAGCATCATGCGGATATAGGGAACGCTGCCGTTCGAGCGGATCCAGGAGGCGGTGTGATAGGGAAAGCGGGGGTCCTCGTACCAATTGTTCCAGAAATAGACCCACGCGAGCGGCTTGCCCACGGCGCGCTGATAGATCCTGACATCATTGGGCGTGACGTCTCCGCCCATGCCATCCCTGCTACCGGGGAAGACGCCATGGTAGTAGCTGCCGGCGGGAGGTTCCGCCAGGATCTTGAAGGGAAGGGGACGGGGCTTGGGATCACTGCCCACGCTCGCGGCGGTAACCAGAATGGCGGCCAGTGCCCGCCACAACCGGTGCGCGCTTTGCGTGGGGTGATTTTCTGAAGGCATTGCTCTCCTCGTCATCCTTACCTAGGAATCGGCCTGCTTGCGAATTGAAATTTCACGGGCCAACCACCGGCCTGCAACCAACACAGTTTAACACTGACGGTTAAATGTTTGCCTCCCGGCCCCACGGACGGGAGACCTATGGCCGCTCAACAACCGCTATGGGCCACCCGTTTTCGTTACCCATGCGTACATAACCAGGATAAGCATCATTTTTAGCGGCTAAACATATTCAGCACAATGTGACTTCAGCCGGGGTCTGAGTTACAATCATTTCATCGGCTGAGGAGCAAGTTGGTGCGGTAGAAACGCTGGGCACGCAAGAAGTCCGCTCGAGCCCGGAATGAGGATAAACAACTGGACCCAATTGAAGGGGGGGACCGCTGATTCTTCCGCCCTTTGGAGATCAAAGGGGGGAAGCCCGGAGGCGATTCGTGACCGGAGGGCGGTAACCACATTCCGATGGAGAATCCATACACCCCGTATATCGGATTCCAAAATAGGAAGGCGTTATGTCCATGGGCGACGGAAAACCCGAGTATTGGCTTGATCTTATCGCCGACACTTTGAAGGAACTTGATGTCAGTGTTCGGGGCGCGTTCCTGCAGAAGTTTCTCCAGAGTCTAGTGGGCCGAGGAGTTAGCGAAGAAGAGAGCATCATCCATTGGGAAGGAATTCGATCTCGTCAAAGTCAGTGGGCCGAGAAACTCGGCCATCCGGTGACGCTGAGGACTGCGGCGTTGGATTATTTCGAGGAACTTGATATCCTGCGGAACCCAGTTCTTCTGGAGTATCGAGGAACTCAAGAAACTGCGCTCAATGCGGCGACGGATCCGCTCACGGGCCTGAACAATCGCCGCATGTTTGAGGAGTATCTGGATCAAGAGATCGACCGTTCCACTCGCTATGGATTTCCGTTTTCGCTGCTCTTGTTTGATCTCCACAAATTCAAAAGCGTCAATGATACATACGGGCACGCGGCAGGAGACGAAATCTTGCGCAGCGCTGCGCGCGCCAGCCTCGAAACCATTCGCGGGTCTGACATTCCGTGTCGGACCGGCGGCGACGAGTTCGCTATCCTTCTTCCCCAGGCCGAGCGGCCCGGTTCCGAAGTGCTGGCCGAACGAATCGCGCGAAAATTCGAAGAGTACGCTCGTTCCCTCGCCCCAGGCGCGCCGGTCGGGATTGATTATGGAATTGCCATCTTTCCTGAGGAAGGACATGACGTGACCAGCTTGTGCGCTGCTGCTGACCGGGGCCTCTATGCAAGCAAACAAAAGGCGCACGGTCCGTCAGCAGGTCACACGGCCCCACCTCAGGTTACTGCGCCACGGAGCGAAGAACCCGCTCCCCAGATCAAGGTTGAAGAGGATCACCGCGAATTTCCTTGCCCTCCCTCTCCGTCCGCTCCGACAGTTACCGCAGGGACTGGAGAGAAAGTCGAATTTCTGAAAACGCCCCCGATGGCCGGAGGTTCGAACGGATTCGGCTGGACGGAGCACCTGCACTGGGCATTGTCCGGATAGCGGGGAAAAGCAGCACGGTCAAGGTTTTGGACGCAAGCCGCGGGGGGGTCGGTATTTTGGTTGACCAGACAGATTTGCCTGAGATTTTCCAAGCTCTCCTCCAGGTTCCCATCCTGCCCGGAGGCGAATTAGCCTTTCAGCGCATTTACTCGCTGCCGCTTCCCGAGGGAAAGCGGCGGGTGGGTTGCGTGCTTACTTCCACCTCGGGTCCGAAATGATCCCACAGGGTGAGGGCGTGAGCGTTGTTCACTCTGCCATAGCATGGAGGGCCGTTTTGAGCTTCTGGCCTTCGGATTCGCTGAGCGGGGCGCGCGTGCTTCGATCGATAATCTGGTCCAGTTCGTCCAGGTCCACGTCGATCCGCCGCTTCATCGTCATATCTGGGTGAGGTGTTCACGGAAACGAGGTGTCAAGGGCAGACCGAGGATTTCCTTGATCGGGCGGTTGGGCTTATTGGTCTGATCGTTCTTGCCGCGCCCGGTGGTGAGGCCGAGCAGTTGCCAGTTCGCTGCGCGGTAACAGGTCCCGCGAAAACGGCCCAGGATCGATGAAAGTTTCCGCGAAGTAAATCGGGTGGCCGTACATCCGGTCCCAATCGTCTGAGAGTATCGCGGCCATACGGCCGAGAAGGTGCGATGCCAGATGCGGAACGCGGTCACCAGGGGAGAATCAGAAACCGCGTGTTATAGGCAATGAATCGGATGTTGCGCCGCCGTGCTTCCGCGCTCCAGCCGATGTAGCGGTCCCGGCTTGCCCAGATGACGCGGCGCTGAACTCCACGCCAGGCACGCGATAGGACGGCCTTGCGCCCAGGCCAGATATTTCAAGTGCTCCCCGACCGGTCGTCGGCACTCTAATTAATGATGCTGCTCCATCAGACTGTTGAACAGTGGCTCGTCGCCCGTTCGCCGCACCTGTTGCAGCTCGATTGGTTGGAGTTGCTTGAGTGCACTGGCGATCGGCGTCGTGTCGATCAGCATCGGCGCGGGGTGGGCACGCCGGACGAAGGGGTTGAGCGTTTGGAAACGGATGGGCGGTAATTCGATCTCACCGGCCCGGTGTAGCATGAGCAACAAGCCGCGGCAGACCATATCGCGTAACGCGCCGTGCCTGTTTCCACTGCCATACTTCGCAGAGCTTCTCGGAGAGTCTGCGCCGGCTTGCTCCCGGATTCTCGGCAATCAACTGGCGAATCGAAGTGACATCGTCGGCTGTAACTAGACGGGACGATTTCGTTGTCGCCGGCGCGCTTCGTTGGTTCAGGCAGCAGCGTCCTGTGAAACTCCCTGGACTTCTGTGATCAGGCCGGTCTCCACGTCGAAAATAAAGCCCCGCACCGGAACTTCTTTGTCGATCCACGGATGCGATCTGACGATCTTCATCTGTTCCCGTGTGTTCTGTTCCGGATCCTTGTAGGAGAAGAAGCGCATGGGAGCGGGCGACGAGTCGCCGGTCAAGCCAGCTCAGTTTCGCGTTCAGCTCATCGTCCGTGAATGTCGTGAATCCGCAGCCGGTGTGATTGAGGAGCATGATCTCCTTCGATCCGAGGACACGGGTGGAAACGACAAGCTCTCCGAGCACATCTTCGGTTACCGCTGGCCCGCCGGTTCGGATGACGTCGATATCGGCTTGCGGCAGCCCCAGTATTCCAGGGAGGTCTGAAAGCCGGGGATCCATGCACGTTACAACTGCGATTTTGGGAGCTGGATGCGCCCCCGTTTTCGGATCGTACTTCTTCGCATACTTCTGGTTCGCTTTTAGTGCTTTGTCGATAAGACTCATCGCAAATCTCCATATTGGGTAGTGTAGGTTGGCCGGAAGAACCCCCGGTGCGGGTGCAACCCCCGGCCACGTGAATCACTGATTGCAAGTGCGGGGCCTTCGGGGCAGAACGGTCCCGGCTCGCAAACTTGCAGCCGCTACAGCATCTGGAAGACGCTCGCCGGTTTCAGGACGCCCGGGGTACGGCAGTTGGCGAATATCCGACGCGGCATTTGGTCGGAGAACGGGATCCGGTGGCTTGCTTCACAGATCGATGACGACATCACGAATCGGTTGTGAGCAGCAAACCAGAATATTGCCTTCAGCGGGTTTGTCGAGCGGCTCTGGTCCGTAGGCCACCGCTCCCGAAACCAAACCGCTCTCGCAACTGTGACACACACCACTCCGGCACGCCCAGCGGACCGGAACGTCGCACGCTTCGGCCAGTTCGAGAATGCTCTGGTAGACCGATGCGTTCCAGTGTGCGGCGATGCCGCTTCGCGCGAACGACACCAACGACCCGGTGTTGGTATCGCCCTCGGGTGGATGCGGATTTCGTGTTACCGCGCCGACCACACCAGGACTCTTCGACTCACCGCCGTTGAAGATCTCGATGTGAATCCGTTCCGGCGGGACGCCATAGCCCGCAAGCGCCGCCTTCATATCCGCCATAAAGGCAGCCGGTCCACAAAGGTAAACGTCCGCTTCTCGCGGGATGCCGACCTCTTCGAGCACCGATCGCGACAAATGACCGGCGGCATCGAAATCCTCGCCCAACTTGTCGGACGAGGCCGGTTTGCTGTAGCAGACATAGCTTCGGCCGTGCGGGAAGGCGAGCATCAGGCGGCGGACTTCGGCGGCAAAGGGATGATGTTCGCGATCTCGAGCTGCGTGGAGCCATAAGACTTGCCGGGCCGGCCGGGCCGCCGCCAACGCATGGAGCATCGCCAGCACCGGTGTCGCCCCGATCCCGGCGCTGAGGAGGACCACCGGCCGCTCTCCGGCTTGCAGAATGAAGCTGCCGCGAGGGGAACTGACGTCGAGAGCATCGCCAACTCGTACACGATCCCGCAGCCACGTTCCAGCCACACCGTTCGGCTCGATCTTCACGCTGATTCGATAGCGCTCGGCCGAGAGAGGACCCGAGAGCGAGTAACTGCGAAAAATCGGCGCCCCTCCGGCGGCCGGCTGAAGCCGAAGGACGATGTACTGGCCCGGCTGAGCCGCCGGCAGCGGCTGACCGTCCAGACTTTGCATCGTCACCGAGAGGACGTCCGCGGACTCCCGATCGATCGACGTCACCGCGAGCCGGTGAAATCCCGGTGCGGCTGGATGCGCGGCTGCTTCCGGCATGAGACCTGCGTTTCCACCTGTTGAGCTCTCGCAGCAATGCCTCGAACGACCCGTGCCACCCCGGCGAAAGCGCCTCGATTCGCAATGCACGTTCCAACAGCCCGTGCGGATGATTCGGAAAGTAGAGAAGCGCATTGATCTCAGCGACCGTCATTCGCTCCTTGGCCTCCCCCACCTTCACGATTTCGTCGCCCGCGCCCACTTCGCCTTCCTCAAGAACGCGGAAGTAGAATCCAGGACGGCCACTGGAGGTCAGCAGCGCCGCCATTCGGGGCTCGTTCATCCGAATGCCAACGCGATAGCAGGTAACTCGGGGTTGCGTGACTTCGAAGAGTGCGCTCCCGATCCGGTACCGGTCGCCGATGCACACCGCATCATCGGGCAAGCCTTCGATTGTGAAATTTTCGCCGAATTGTCCGAAGGACTTCGGATCGCCCAGGTCGGGCCTCTTGAGTTGCTCCTGCCAATAACGATACGAATCGATCTGGTACACAAAGACGGCGCGCTGTTCACCTCCGTGTCCCTCTAGATCTCCCTGACCGTCTCCGTCCAGATTCAGCCGGCGGACCCGACACCGGCCATGCACTGGATTTTTCCAGATTCCGGTGTGCACGGTGCGACCCTTCCACTCGATGTCGCGTGGGAGACCGACGTTTACTGACAGTAGCCGAGCCATAGATCCAAGTCAGCCATTTCACTGGCACGTCTGATTCCAGAGTTACCGCGTCGATCGGTTGAGTCGGCCCGCGGACATCGGTCGATCGTGCCTTGCCTGGCGGCCCCTCTTTTCAGCGTCTGGGCGATGGCCTTAGGCGTGCGTACATAAGTCGCGCCTGGGGTGACGGCAATGCATAGTGCGATGGACTTCCTGCTCCGGCACGGCTACATCGTAATCTTCGTTGCCGTATTCATCGAACAGATCGGTCTGCCAATTCCATCTGGCCCGGTGCTGCTGGCGGCGGGAGCGTTGGCCGGGTTCCACCGCCTCAACCTGGCCCCTGTGCTCGTGTTGGCGCTAACCGCTTCCCTAATCTGCGACTCCCTTTGGTTTGCCCTGGGCAGGCGGCGGGGAGGCTCGGTGCTGAAGTTTGTCTGCCGGGTTTCCATCGAGCCGGATACCTGCGTCTCCAAGACTCATTCCGCGTACCTGCGCTATGGCCCCGAGTCGTTGCTGATTTCCAAGTTTCTGCCCTGGTTCGGCACCCTGGGACCGCCTTTGGCCGGAATGTTCAACCTGGCCATCTGGAAGTTTCTCCTCACTCGATGCAGGCGGCGCTCTGCTGTGGGCGGGAGCGTATGTCGGATCCGGCTGGCTGTTCCGGCGGCAACTGGAGGATGTCGTCGCCGCGTTGTCCAGATTCGGCGCCACCATCGGATACGCGCTGGGCGCGGGCGTAGTGGCGTATCTGATTTTCAAATTGGTCCGCCTGTGGCGGCACTTCCGCGCCTACCGGACGCATCGCATCACCCCTGGCGAACTCAAGCAGCGCATGGACGCGGGCGAGCCGTTGGTGGTAGTGGATCTGCGGGCAGACCTCGAGAGGCGGGAGGGATGCATTCCCGGCGCCATGGCGGTGGCGTACCAGGACCTGGATTCTCTGCTGCCGTCATCGGCACGAAGGATGTCGTGTTCTACTGCTCCTGTCCCGAGGAGATCAGCAGTGTACGTGCGGCTCTTCGACTGAAGCGGCATGGCCTCACGCGGCTTCATGCGCTGCAGGGCGGCTTCTCCGGCTGGCGGGCGCTCGGCTTTCCGGTGGACGGGCCGCGATCCCGCGTGGCACGCGCCTGAGACTATCCGTCTGTGCGACCTCGATGGAATGAGCCTCACGGAGACGGCGGAGGCATTCGAGCTTTCCGAATCTGCCGCCAAGTCCACACACTTTCGGGCGCGGCAGCGTCTGGCGGGCAGGCTTCGCAGTATGCAGCGTCGCGCGCGAGCCGGCCAATGACCGCGAGCGCCGGCAACGTTCACCGCCCCGCGTGCCTGGAACTGTATGGAGGGAATCGGTTGGCGAGGTACGCGGCCCGATTGCCGGGGTTGACCGCCTGGGTGTCCTGGAATCCATTGGAGCCGTCCCGGCGCGGCGGCGATCTCTATTATTACCTGTCGGCATGCGGTGTCGGGTAGGCCGAACGATATCCGCTCTTTGAAGTTCACGACCGAATCCGGGGAAGGTGCGCATCGTAGTCGCGGCATCTGAAGTGCATGAGCGCAGAGATCATGAGGCATACATCAGACAGAATCACCGAAATTGGCGGCGCGCTCGACGATGAGGGCACGTCTGCAATCGGCGGAACTCTGCGGAATCTTCTGGCAGATGTTTTCGCGTTGTACCTGAAGACCAAGGGTTTCCACTGGCACATCCGTGGCCCCCATTTTCGGGACTACCATTTATTGCTGGACGAGCAAGCCGGGCAACACTTCGATATGACCGACGAGATCGCCGAGCGCGCCCGCAAGATCGGAGCAACTTCACTACGTTCCATCGGCGATATCGCGCGGCACCAGCGTCTCAAAGACAACGATCAGTCCAGCCTGACCGCGAACGCAATGTTGACGATCCTGCGCGACGACAACATCGAATTGACGGCCTATCTCCGTGCTACCCACGCACTCTGCGCGGAACATCACGACGTCGCCACCCCCAGTTTGATCGAGATCTGGATCGACCAGAACGAACGCCGCTCCTGGTTTTTGGGCGAGACTCTGGACGCCGATTAAATGGCCGCACATGTGCAACTACCACGCTGCGTGGCAACGATGAGGACGATCTCAAAAACGGCGCCTGATCTTCTGCACAGCGGCGGCAGCGTGGGCGAATCCGGCTAGCCAGCCACTCAGCCCCACAAACATCTTCGCTCCGGCGTCGACCCCCGCCGACATGATCTCTAGGCTTTCTTCCTTGGTACTGACGGTGACGGGTCGTGATCTTCCTGACCGTGTTCAGCCTCATCTTGTGGGCAGTAGTGAAGTTCCGGGAAAAGGCCAGTTCGGGCCCGGGCGAACCGGCGCAGATATATGGCAGCACGCAGGTCGAGCTGGCGTGGACCGTGATTCCGGTGCTGATCGTAGTGGTTCTGTTACTGGCGACAGTGCGGGCGATCGCGAGCATTCAAAATGCGATCCCGCCTCCCAGCGCTGTCGAAGTGTCGGTCATTGGCCACCAATACTGGTGGGAATATCGCTATCCCGGGTTCAAACGTCGTCACGGCAAACGAGCTACACGTCCCGGTAAGTGACCCGGCGCACCCCACTCCGACCTTTTTGAAGCTTCTCTCCGCCGACACGGACCACAGCTTTTGGGTGCCTCGCCTGGCGGGAAAGACCGATTTGATCCCGAACCATCCGAACAGCACCTGGATCGATCCGCACGAAACCGGTCTCTACCTCGGCCAGTGTTCGCAGTATTGCGGGGTGCAGCACGCCAAGATGCTCTTGCGCGTTTACGTGGAGACGCGCGACGCAGTTCGACCGTTGGATCGAGCAACAGAGCCGCCCGGCGGTCGCGAGTGACAGCGCGATCGAGGGCCGGCGCATGTTCGAATCCACCGCTTGCGTCAACTGCCACACTGTCAGTGGTACCGCGGCCACCGGGAAGTTCGGTCCCGATCTGACTCATCTGATGAGCCGCGACACCATTGGCGCGGGCATCGTGCCCAATACGCCCGCGAATCTGCGCCGTCTGGATCCAGGATCCCGAGTGCGTTCAAGCCAGGATGCCTGATGCCGGCGATGGGGCTGAGCGATTCGCAACTCGACGCCGTTACGGCCTATATGGAGACCCTCCGCTAATGTCGACAACGTCCATCACCGTACCAACCCGATTTCCGATCGCCGTCCCCTTGTCGAGACGCTTCACGAGTGGGTGACGACGGTAGATCACAAGCGCCTGGGCATTCTTTACATTCTCTACGCGCTGGTATTCCTGGTTTTCGGCGGCGTCGAAGCGACCATCATGCGCATCCAGTTGATCCGGCCGCACAATAACTTCGTTTCGCCGGAGGTGTTCAACCGGATGTTCACCATGCACGGGACGACGATGATTTTCTTCGTCGCCATGCCGATGGTCTTTGGATTTGCGAACTATCTGGTTCCCCTGATGATTGGCGCTCGCGATATGGCCTTTCCGCGGCTGAACGCCTTCAGCTTCTGGATGAGCGCTTTCGGCGGCTTCTTGCTCTATTTCAGTTTCCTGGGCGGGAACGGGCTTTATGGGGCCGGCAATGCTCCTGACGTCGGATGGTTCGCGTACGCTCCTCTCACCTCGCAGACGTTCTCGCTGGGACACAGCACCGACTTCTGGATTCTTGCTGCTGTTTGTTTCCGGTATCGGCAGCATTGGGACCGCGATCAACATCATCGCTACCGTCTTGTGTCATGCGCTGCCCTGGAATGACGCTGGGGAAGATGCCGCTTTTTGTCTGGCTGAACCTCACTATGGCTGGCCTGGTCATTCTCTCGATTAGTCCTCTTGACCGCGGCGCAGTTGATGCTGCTTGTCGACCGCTACCTGGGGGGACATTTCTTCGACGCTCAGGCTGGCGGTTCGGCGGTCCTGTGGATGCATTTCTTCTGGATTTTTGGCCATCCCGGAGGTTTACGTGCTCGCTATCCCGGCATTTGCTTTCGTCTCCGAAATCATTCCGGTCTTCTCCCGCAAGGCCATCTTCGGATACCCCGTGATGGTGGCCGCTACCATCGCGATCGGATTCATCTCCATGAGCGTCTGGGCGCATCACATGTTCACCGTAGGTATGACGGCGGCCGGCAATACATTCTTCGTGTTGTCGACGATGGCCATCGCGGTTCCCACCGGAATCAAAATCTTCAATTGGCTGGCCACCATGTGGGGCGGCAAGATTCAGTTCAAGACTCCCATGCTCTTTTGCACGGCCTTCCTGTTCCAGTTCCTGATCGCGGGTCTGACGGGGATCATGCTAGCCGCCGCGCCTTTCGATTGGCAGCTCAGCGGCTCCTATTTCGTGGTGGCGCACTTCCACTACGTCATAGTGGGTGGCATTCTATTCGCCGTCTTCGGGGCGTTCTATTATTGGTTTCCGAAAATGTCGGGCCGAATGTACAACGAGGCGCTCGGCAAGCTTCACTTCTGGCTGTTTGTCGATCGGATTCCATCTGACTTTCGATTTCATGCACATCCCTGGCCTGCTCGGCATGCCTCGCCGCATCTACACCTATGAGCCCGGCCGCGGATGGGACACGTTGAATTTGATCGTGACCATCGGAGTGGCCTTTCAAGCTGCCGGCACTCTGGTGTTCATTGGCAACTTACTGTGGTCTAAGTGGCGGGGTGTAGCGGCCGGAAGCGATCCCTGGGACGCATGGACGCTCGAATGGTCTACCGCATCGCCGCCGCCCGCGTACAACTTTGCGGTACTGCCGGAGGTCAAGAGCCGCCGGCCCCTGTGGGACCTCAAACATCCCGAGGATCCCGATTGGCACTACGAGTAGCCATATGAGCGCATTCAGCATGACTGTTTCCGAGCATCAGTCCCAGTGGCGTCTTCCGGCCCGCGGACCAGTGGCGATGTACTGCCTGATCGCCGCCGAGGCCGCGATATTCACGATTTTCGTAGTCGCCTACATCTTTTATCTTGGCAAGAGCGCTACCGGCCCACAGCCCTCCGCCGTCCTGCACGCCCCATCTTTTTAACGGTCTGCCTGTTATCAAGCAGTCTTACGATTCATGCCGCCGTGAGATTCCTGAGAAGAGGCAGCTTGCGAGCGTTTCGCCCTATGGTGGGTTTGCACCGTGTTACTGGGTGCAATCTTCCTGGCCGGCACCGCTATGGAGTGGCGCCACCTGATCTACCAGGATGGCCTGACTATACAGACCAATCTTTTTGGAACGACGTATTACTCCCTGGTCGGACTGCATGCGTTTCACGTCGTGATGGGCCTCGCCGCGCTAACCGTAGTATTAGCTTTCGCGATCCGTGGAGATATACGGCAGGAGCACAGCGAGCGCACCGAAGTCCTCTCTATGTATTGGCATTTCGTCGATGCAGTCTGGGTTGTGGTCTTCACGGTGGTATACCTCATTGGCCGCT
This sequence comes from uncultured Acidobacteriota bacterium, assembly GCA_963770415.1. Lineage (GTDB taxonomy): Bacteria > Acidobacteriota > Terriglobia > UBA7540 > UBA7540 > CAVROP01. The sequence continues at coordinate 54,318 of CAVYPU010000048.1, read as the reverse complement.
GAGAAGGGACGGAAATGAATACTGAGACAATCACGCCTAATTCGGACGTCGCGAACGAGGCTGTCGAGGTTCCGGCGCCTACCCCGTGGCCGATTGTTCTGGCGTTTGGAATCATGCTGCTGTGGGCGGGACTGGTCACCAGTGCCGCCGTCAGCGTCCTGGGGGCGCTGCTCACCGTCTGCGGGACAGTTGGCTGGTTTCGGGACGTATTGCCGCGGGAACGGCATGAATTCGTCATCGTGGATCCTCAGATTCCGCCCGTCAGAACCGCGCGCCCAGCTATCGACAGAACCACCATCGCGCCGGATCGGCATCGCATATGGCTCCCGGTCGAGATCTATCCGATTTCGGCGGGTCTCTGGGGTGGTCTTGCTGGAAGTGCGGCCATGGCGGTACTGGCGATGGTTTATGGAGTGTTGAGTCAGCGCGGCATCTGGTACCCGATCAATCTGCTGGCCGCCGGTTTCTTTCCAGCGCCCGGACCACAGGCCGTTGCCGACCTGACCAGCTTTCATCTATCCGTGTTCCTCATCGCTAGCGCTATTCACCTCCTCACCTCAATCCTGGTTGGCCTGGTATATGGCGCTATGTTACCGATGCTTCCGCGTCGGCCGATTCTGCTGGGCGGCCTGGTAGCGCCAATCGTATGGTCAGCCGTAGTGCACAGCGTTCTCGGACTCGTGAACCCGGTCCTCGAGCAGCACATCGACTGGATCTGGTTCGTCATTTCGCAGATGGGATTTGGCGTGGTCGCCGGCATCGTCGTTTCCCGGCGGGAACGCATACCGACCTGGCAGCGGCTACCTTTCTCTCTGCGGGCAGGCCTGGAGCAATCCGGTATGCGCGATGAAGATCGCAAGGAGGCGAACGGTGAGCCAGCGGTGGACCGTGATAATCGCCTCGTTGTTAGTTACTTCTGCGTGTGGTACGCAGGAGAAGGCGCCTGGACAACCAGGCGCAAATTCAGAACCCATCGCACCCGCTAAGATTCTGGACTTCACACTTCTTTACGGGAGGAATTGCGCCGGATGCCATGGGCAGAACGGCAACGGCGGCGCTGCCATCGGACTGGCCGACCCGGTCTACCTCGCCATCGCCGACGATGTCGCTATTACTCGCGTCACTTCCGACGGCGTTCCGGGAACCGCCATGCCGGCATTCGCGCAACGCTCCGGCGGAATGCTGACCGACAACCAAATCAGTGCGATCGTCCGCGGTATGCGATCGCACTGGGCGAAACCTGATGGCTTGCGCGGCGCCGAGCCTCCGCCTTATGCCGCCTCGCAAATGGGCGATGCGCAGCGTGGCGCTGAGGTCTACGGGAGGTTCTGTTCCTCCTGCCACGGTCCCGATGGAACCGGAGGGGTGCGGGCCGGTTCCATCGTGGACCGTGCTTATCTCCAGTTGGTGAGCGATCAGGGGCTGCGCACTATAGTGATTGCCGGCCGTCCCGAATTGGGCGCGCCGGATTGGCGCGGCAATCTGCCGGGCCGGCCGATGTCGCCGCAGGATGTATCCGACGTAGTGGCGTGGCTCGCGGCACAGAGGCCGGCACTGCCCGGCCAGACTTTTTCCAGCGCGGGTATTCGAGGAGGAGTTCGATGACGAGGCGCGGAATGCTTTTGAAGCTCGGGATCCTGTTGAACGGCGCGGCCGGCGTAGTTCTCGCTGTTCCCATCGTCAGGTACCTTCTTTCTCCAGTGCTCCGCGAGCGGAAGCCGGGGTATGAGTCGTGGCTGTCGCTCGGACCAGTCGCCCAGTACCCGGCGGGACAGACGCGGCTGGCTACCTTTCAAAATCCGAAAGCCGGCCCCTCGGATGGCGTGACGGCGGATATTCCGTGCTGGGTCCGCAATATCGACGGCGAGAAGTTTCAGGTCTTCGCCATCAATTGCGCGCACCTTGGATGCCCGGTGCGATGGTTTCCGCAATCCGGGCTCTTCCTGTGTCCGTGCCACGGTGGCGCCTACTATTCCGACGGTTCGCGCGCCTCCGGACCGCCGGAACGGGGCCTGTTCGAATACCGTTACAAACTGGATGAGGGAAAGCTTTTGATCGAAGCCGGTGAGATGCCTACCGCCGGCGCTCCCTCCGCGAGCCTGATCAACATTTCAGGGGGAGCTCGCCATGCGTTTGATCAAAAGCGTCGGGGCGTGGCTCGATGCGCGCCTCCAACTAGCCACTCCCATCCGCGAAACTCTACAGCATCGGGTTCCCAGCAGAACGGTCAGCTGGGCGTATGTTTTCGGTAGCGCCGCGCTCACGGTCTTCGGTCTGCAAATCGTGACGGGTATTCTTCTGGCGTTGCTGTACACTCCTTCGGCCGGAGAAGCTTGGAATAGCCTGCAAATTCTCAATCACCAGGTCACCCTCGGATGGTTTATCCGCGCTCTCCACGGCTGGGGGTCGAATTTTATGTTGGCGATCGTCCTGCTCCACCTGGCCGAGGTGTTTTTGTTCGGCGCGTACAAATTTCCACGGGAACTCACATGGGTTGTCGGCATTCTGCTGCTTCTGTTAACGCTCGGAATGGCCTTCACAGGTCAGGTGCTGCGCTTCGACCAGGATGCCTACTGGGGGTTAGGCATCGGCGCGTCCATTTCCAGCCGGATTCCGATTGCCGGGCCGTGGATCGTGAAATTGCTACTGGGCGGTCCGATTATCGCCGGCGCTACGCTCTCCCGGTTCTTCGCGCTCCATGTTTTCGTGATCCCCGGGTCCCTGATTTTGTTCGTCGGCCTTCATCTGCTCCTGGTTTTGAAACTCGGAATCAATGATTGGCCGATGCCCGGTCGAGTAGTTCGGCGCGCCACTTACTTGAAGGAGTATCACGAGCTGACCCAGCGCGATGGCGTTCCATTTGTGCCTGGCGCCGTGGCCAAGGATCTGGTTTTCTCGGGCGCTATCCTGCTCGCGCTAGTCGTGTGCGCTCTGGTATTCGGTCCGTTTGGGCCGGGCGGTCAGCCCGACCCGGCCATCATTCAAACCGCGCCTCGGCCCGATTTTTTCTTCTTGTGGCTTTATGCGGTACTCTCGCTGCTCCCGCCATCCCTGGAAACCCCTGTTCTGCTGATCGGACCGGCCATCGGTCTTGCTGTGCTGGTGGGGCTGCCGTTTTTCTCCGGTGAAGGCGAGAAGAGCTGGCAGCGCCGTCCCATCGCGGTGCTCTCGATCCTGCTGGTCGCAGTCTCACTCGGCACCTTCACTCATCTGGCGATTCACCCCCCGTGGAGTCCCGAGATGGACGCTTGGAGCGGCGATGCGATTCCGCCAAAGTACCTCAAGAATCACACCGCTCTCCAGCGGCAAGGAGCGGCCGTCTTCCAGGCGAAGCAGTGCCGCAATTGCCATGCCGTGGGAGGCTCGGGAGGCGAGCGCGGGCCGGCGCTCGATACGGTTGCGGTACACCTCACGCACGATCAACTCGTCAGGCAAGTGATCCAGGGCGGCGGCAACATGCCCGCCTATGGCAAAAATCTCAGCCCGGCGGAAACCACGGCGCTGGTGGCGTTCCTCGAGACGTTGTGCCCCGTGGGCCAGGCGCCGGCGCGCGACGCGTCTCGTGACGCCATCGGAGCGAGCCAATAGGCACCCATATGCATTGCTGGTCACTACCTGTCGTCTTTATACTCGCTTCGATTGCGCTTCTATACGTACGGGGCTGGCGCAAGCTTCACCTGGCGTTTCCAGGTATGCTGCAACCGTGGCGGCACGCGGCATTTGTGGCTGGGATGCTCGTATTGTTAGCGGCTTCAGGTTCTCCTCTTGCGATGCTGGATCACCATTACCTTACGGCCCACATGGCGCAGCATCTTCTTCTCATGACAGTAGCGGTTCCATTGATTCTGTTGGGCGCTCCGGTAATCACGCTGCTCCAGGGGTTCCCGCCGAGCATCTCCGGACTGCTCCATCGGCGCTCTATCGAGCAGCTTACCCCCGTACTTACGCATCCTGTGTTTTGCTGGCTGGCTTGCACTGTGGTTGTGATCGGGTGGCATATTCCGGCTGTATTCCAATTCGGGATGCGATCGGAACTCGGCCATGCGGTCGAGCAGGTTTGCTTCTTCGCTGCCGGAATCCTGTTTTGGTGGCCTGTCATCCAGCCTTGGCCCGCGGTAGCGAAGTGGCCGTCATGGTCAATTCCTGTCTATCTGTTCCTGGCCGCTTTACCATGCGACGCGCTCTCGGCCTTTCTCTGTCTGTGCAATCGGGTGGTTTACGCCCACTATCTGCCCGCTCACCAGTCGTTCCAGATCTTCGCCCTAAAAGACCAGGCCTGCGCTGGAGCCCTGATGTGGGTCTGGGTCACGTTCGCTTACCTCTTCCCAGCGGCGGCATTGACGTTTCGTTTGCTTTCGCCCGAGAAGCGTTTCGTGGAGAAGCAGGTTGTCTGATATGGCAGGTGATTCGAGCATCGTACTGGAACTGCCGCCGGTCCCGGCAAGAACAGCGATGGAACGATTCTCCGCAGTCTTAGCCGATTTCTGGGCCTTGACCAAACCGGAAATCAATTTCCTGGTTTTGGTCGCCACCTTTACTGGTTTCTACCTGGGCTCTGCGGCGCAAATCAAAGGTCCCAAGTTGTCGCTTCTGACCCAAACGCTACTCGGGACGCTGCTGGTCGCCAGCGGCGCGGGCGCGCTAAACCAGTATTTCGAGCGCGGATTCGATGGGCGGATGAAACGGACTGTGCGCCGGCCGATCCCCCGCGGCAGTATTGCGCCCTCATCAGCCCTTCGGTTCGGGTTTCTCCTGGCACTCGCAGGCGTTATCGATCTCGCAGTAGGCGTCAACGGACTCGCGGCGTTACTTGCCGTTGCTACACTCGGCGGCTATCTGGGTTTGTACACTCCCCTGAAACGAAAGACCGTGCTATGCACTTTGGCTGGTGCCATTCCCGGTGCGATGCCGCCCCTTATCGGATGGGCTGCGGCCTCTGGAAACTTGCCATATCCAGCCTGGCTGCTTTATTTCACTCTCTTTCTCTGGCAGTTCCCGCACTTCATGGCGATCGCTTGGATGTACCGAGGGGACTACTCACGCGGAGGGTACCGTGTGCTACCCCACTACAGGGCCGATCAGCTTATGTTCTGGCAGACCTTGTTGCCTTCGGCCGCGCTGATCCCGCTCACCATGAGTCAGCTAATAGTTGTCGGCGCGGCTCCCCTCTATATTGCCATCGCCGACATGTTAGGCGTCGGGTTCTTCTGCTGCAGCGCGCTATTGGCCTTACGCAAGTCCAAAAGTGCGGCGCGTCGAACACTGATGGCGTCGATTTTCTATCTACCTCTGATTTTCTTCGTGCTACTACTGGCTAACACTGCGTAAGCTTCCTGAACGAATCCGGAGTGATCGCCGGAAACCGTTAGTTTGCAAAGTTTCTCACGCAGGTGTTGACGACACCGAATCCGCCGGCCCTGTCCCAGCAGGCGGGGTCTACGACTTCCGCGTTGACCTGCTAGACGTCAACCCGTAGCCTCCTCGACCACGAAGCTGCTGCGGGACCCGGCATGTGCTCGCAAGGGGCCCCTTCCGCGCCGCATTCGCCGCGGTCCCTTACGCCTCCAGCCACTCCAATCGTCGCGGCTTCCACCCGAGAATCCGCTTCGCCTTCGCATTCGAGGCCCCACTCAGCTTCGTCGCGTAGTACACCGCATCTTCCCCTGCAATTGCCGTCACTTCCGCCTCGCTCATGTGCGGGGGCACTGGAGCACCCACAAACTTAGCAAACGCCGGCAGCCACACGGCCTGCGGCGAAGGGTCATCATCCACCAGATTGTACACTCCCGGCTGCGCCGCTAGCAGCGCCACCGTTGCGATCGCTGCATCGTGGATATGCACAAACGACGACACGCCTTCGCCCCTACCCACCACCGCATTCTGTTGCCGCATCACCATGTTCGCTGCCGCCTCGCCGGGGTAATACCACGTCTTCGGCCCATAGAAGAATCCGTATCGCAATGCCACACCCTCAATTGCATTGGAACTGAACAACCGCGCCTCCAGTTCCGTATACGTCCGGGCACTTGCTGCCACACTCGGGCTCGCATTTACATCCAACGGAGACGACTCGTCGGCCAGCGCCCCTGCCGCTGCCTTCAAGAAAAATCCGCTCGACTGCTGTAGATACCGCCGCACACCGCTCGCATGCGCCGCACGAAACAGATTCCCTCCACCCTCAATCCTTAGCTTCCGATCGCCCGCCGCGTATTTCGGCATATCACTCGGCGACTTCGGCAGCGAAGCGTGGTCCCAAGTTCCGTGCGCCATATAGTGGTTACAGCCTGAGGGCAGCACTCCAAGCTGATTCCCTTCAAAAGAGTACAATGCGAATTGAATAGCGTCCCACCGGCAAGCCGGCGAAACGGTATTCGCCGGCCGTGTCTGTGAGAACGCTGCGTTTCAATCCAGCGCCTTGGCTGACAATCGTAACGCTGACGCCAGGAACAACGGCTCCACTTGGGTCGGTGATGGTGCGGGAAACGGTAGCAAGCCGGCTTTGCGACCACGCACTGACTGAGATGAGTGCCGCCAATATTGCTGTCAATGTGTACGGTCGGCAGTTGTTCCTGACCCAGGGCCGCCTTATGAATAACTCAGTCTCGTTTTTCTTCATGGCTCCCCTCTATCTCGGACAAGCAGCCTGGCGCAGGCTCCTTAGAAACTTCCGACGGCGCCAACCCGTTCCGTTGCAAGCCCATCGCCCGCCGGATGAATAGAGTGCGGCCGGTGCGACCGGCGCGCTTCAATGCCCAGTTTGCGCATTTTGTAAACCAGCGTGGTGCGCGGCAAGCCCAGCCGTGAGGCGGCGCCATTCATCCCACCGATCAGCCCATCGGTTTGCTTCAATACTTCCAGAATGTGCTCGCGCTCGGCGTCGGCAAGCGTGCGGGAGGCCGACGCCGACGCCGACTCTGCTTCGTCATCTGCTTCAGGTCGGCCAACGGCAGACGCAGCACCGATTCCGGTGAAAACACCACGGCGCGCTCGATGAAATTCTGCAGTTCGCGAATATTGCCTGGCCAGTCGTGCGCTTTGAGCACTTCCATTACTTCATCCGGAATCACGTCGATGGGCTTGTTGAGACGCGCCGAAAACTTTTGTACGAAATGCTGCACCAGCAGCGGAATGTCCTGGACCCGTTCGCGCAGTGGCGGGAGGCAGATGGGGATCACGTTGAGCCGGTAATACAGATCGGCGCGAAACTGCTTCTTGGCCACGAGCTCGGCGAGATCCTGATTGGTGGCCGCCACCACCCGCACGTCCACGCGGATGGTCTGGCTGCTGCCTAAGCGCTCGAACTCCTGCTCCTGCAAGGCGCGCAGAAGTTTGGGTTGCAGCTCCAGCGGCAAGTCGCCGATCTCGTCGAGAAAGAGCGTCCCCTGGTCGGCCAGTTGGAATCGCCCTTTGGTCTGCGTGCACGCTCCCGTGTAAGCGCCTCTTTCGTGGCCGAAGAGCTCGCTCTCCAGCAAGGGGCCTGGAATCGCGGCGCAGTTCAGTTTGACAAACGGCCCATGGCTTCGGGAACTTTGCTGGTGAATCGCCTGGGCGATGACCTCTTTCCCGGTGCCGGTTTCGCCTTGAATCAAGGTTACGGAATCGCTTTTTGCGATCGCGCCAACCAGGTTCAAGACCTGTTGAAATGCGGGGCTGTGGCCCACGATTTCCTGGTACATCAGAGTGATTCCCCTTCCTCTTTGCGCTGCGTCGTCATCCACTCACGGGTATCGGTGGATAGTTCGAGAGTTCAATGTCAGCCTGCTCGCATCGTGCGAGAAGATCTATGCCATCCTGACTAGCCGACGCAATCTTTCTTAGCCTGACCTTCGCACTTCGGGCAGGTTTTCGGCCTCGTCAAATTATATTTGGTTTGGCTGCAACATGAATATCCGAAAAGGGCCTGAAACTCGCCAGGTGAAGACTTCGCCCTCTTTCCTTTTGGCTGGATTTCTGGCATCCTGCTGCTTCCGATGTTTCTGCGCAGCACTCCGCGAAAAAAGAATCGCAGGATTCACCGCTACTTCAGCGTGGTGGAGAATCGTCGGCTGCCCAACGCCAAGACCGTACAGCGCACGGTTCTGTATCTGGGGGAGATCAACGACCAGCAACAAGCGGCATGGCGCAAGACCTTGGAGGTCTTCGACGAAGACGAACAAGACTACCGAACCATGAGCCTGTTCCCGGATGACCGGGAAGTTCCAGCCGACGTGCTGGACAGCATACAAGTGAAACTGAGTGGCCTGGAATTGCGGCGTCCGCGGACCTTCGGCGCCTGCTGGCTGGGTTGCCAGTTGTGGCATGAACTGGGACTGGATGAGTTTTGGCGGCAACGCCTGCCGGAGGCGCGCGAGGCGGTGAGTTGGGAGAAGGTGTTGCAGCTACAGGTAGTGAACTGTCTGCTCGACCCCGGCAGTGATTTTCGCCTGCATCGGCAGTGGTATGTCGATACGGCGATGGACGAGTTATTGGAAACGGACTTCGCCGTGGCCGCCAAAGACCGGTTGTATCGCTGTCTGGACCGAGTGCTGCCGCACAAACGGGAGTTGTTTGTCTGGTTGAAACAGAAGTGGGCCGACCTGTTCCACGCGGACTTTGAAGTGCTGCTCTACGATCTGACCAGTACGTACTTCGAAGGCGAGATGGAGCAGAATCCGAAAGCCCAGCGTGGGTACAGCCGGGATAAGAGACCGGACTGTCTGCAATTAGTCATAGCGCTGGTGGTGACCACCGATGGGCTGCCGTTGGCCTATGAAGTGATGAAGGGCAACACGTCGGATCGCACAACGCTACCGGGCTTTCTCAAGAAGATTGAGGACACCTACGGCAAAGCGCGGCGGGTATGGGTGATGGATCGCGGGGTTCCCAGCGAAGCCATCCTGAAAGATATGCGGGATCCACAACGGCAGACGTTCTATTTGGTAGGCACGCCCAAAAGCAAGATCAACCAGCATGAAAAGAAGTGGCTGGATCTACCCTGGCAAGAGGTGCGCGACTCGGTGGAGGTGAAGCTGTATGAACATGAGGGCGAACTCTATGTGCTGGCTAAGAGCGGCGGGCGGCAGGCCAAAGAGAACGCCATGCGGCGCAAGCGACTGACACGGTTGTTGCGCAAACTGCGGGCCATGCGCAAAAGCCTGCCGAAGCGTGATCAACTGCTGCTGCGGATCGGCGCCGCCAAGAAAGAAGCCGGACGGGCTTTCGGATTCGTGAAGATACAGACCCCGGCAGCGGACCAGGCGGTCACGCGCGAGACCTTCTCATTTCAAGTGGACAAGGCCAAGCTCAAAGCCGCCGAACAACGCGACGGCCATTATCTGCTGCGCAGCAATCTCACCGGCGAAGATCCCGCGGTGTTATGGACACGCTACGTGCAACTGACGCAAATCGAGAGTGTGTTCCGTTCATTGAAAAGCGAACTGAGCATCCGGCCCATCGGTCATCAACTGGAGCACCGAGCCGACGCGCACATTCTGATTGCGTTTCTGGCTTACAGTCTGCAAGTCACTTTGAAGAACCGCCTGATGATGCACGCGCCAGGATTAACGCCGGCCGCGGTGTTCGAAAAGCTGGCGACGATCCAAATGGTCGAGGTTTGGATTCCCATAGTGGACGGCCGCTGGCTGGTGATGCCGCGGCACACGCAGCCGGAGCCGGACGTGCAGGCATTACTAAAGCAGGTTCGGATCACGCTTCCTTCCCAACCACCGCCGCGGATCAAGGCCTCTCGGATAGCGTCAAAACAGCTTACCGCTCCCCCTGTTTTGTGGTGAAGACCTTTGCGTGACCTTCACTGATTCTGAAAGACTTACCTCCTGCGAAACCCTCCAATTGCGAAAGTTGGGCTAGACTTCTTCGCTACCGCAATTTAGTTCAAATTACTTGTGCCCGGATTTGGGTTCACTCATGGTGGGGCCTCAAATGGCGCCAGCATGTCTTAAACCAAAAAAGGATCCCAAATTCTCAAAACTTGCGGGCTTTGCGGCTTCAATCCAGGCTGGCGGACGTGCCATCGACCATCGTGCCACAATCCGGCCGTCTGGATTCGTCACCGCCGGCATACATCCACTGCCGATTGCGCACGAAGAAATTCGAGGCGGTAGCACGGTGCTGAGCTCGGGATTGCCGGCTCAACCATGGTCCTACCCCTCCGTTTCGCTCTCCCGTAGGACTTGTCCTACACCATTCGGAACCCAAACTCCGATTTCGTACCACAGCGCCTCAGCGTATCACATTGTATTTCAACGTTCTTGCGATTATCCCCTAGTCTAGATGGTACTTCCCTTATATCTTTTGTTATTGACATACAGTGCTTTTACTCCCTAATATGGCTAAAACGATCTCAGGTATTTCGATGAAATACGTTTTGGGAGATCGTGTTTTTCCTTCAATTTTAAGGCCATGAATCCCGCCCGTGGGATTCTAAGGGCGGCAGCTTGCCGGCTTTACGAAGTCCCCATCGGTGGGACTCTAATGGCGGCAGCCTGCTTACAAAAAAGCTCACTTTGAGTGGCGGCTCAATGTCATACGGGATTGCGTGTTTCATGGCGGCAGCTTGGCCAAAGTTTGAAAGCCGTTTGTATGCGAACGATGAAATCGTCATTGAATTCCGAAAAGATGTTACGCTCTGAACCGTTTGAAATCAGCCACGATTCAGACCGAATGTCCTGGTATGCCCTTCAGATCCAGTCCAAGCTGGGAAGCGTCGCTTCGGCGACCTTGCGCGGTAAGGGCTACGAAGAATTCTTGCCGATGTACCGCTCTCGGCGCCAGTGGTCCGATCGCATCAAAGAATTGGAACTTCCGCTTTTTCCCGGTTACTTGTTTTGCCGGTTTGACGTGACCGACCGCCTGATGCCCATCCTGACCACCCCTGGCGTGATCAGCATCGTAGGTGCCGGTAAGACGCCCCTGCCTGTCGTTCCGGAAGAAATCGAGGCGGTCCGGGCGATCCTGCGCTCCGGGTTGGCCGCGCAACCATGGCCTTTCCTTGGCGTCGGCTCCAAGGTATATATCGAGCGGCGGCCCCCTGGCCGGGGTGGAAGGCATCATCATCAATACCGACAAAATCTATCGCCTGATCGTTTCCGTCAGCCTGCTGCAACGTTCCGTCGCCGTCGAAATCGACCGCGACTGGGTTCGACCCGTTCCTGAGCGAATACGTCCCCATCGGTCGCGACTCTGTCCGAACGAACAGGCCAGCTCGCGCAAGCTGGGTGAAACCTCTCCATTACCCCGCACAATGCATCTGCTCGGGTGATTGCGTTGCCATTGCCCTGCCTCCCTCACTGGAGATTCCCCTCCATGCACAGCACTGATTCTAGACAGAAGATGATTAGCCTCCGCCTTTCCCAGGTGGAGTATGAAGTCTTCAAAGCGCAATATCGCGCCGCTGGAGCCCGCAACATGTCCGAACTCGCCCGTCTGGCGTTGCAGCGTCTTGTGACCGAATCACAAGGCTCGCGAAGAGGGTTTTGCGGCCAAGTTGTCCAGGTTGGACAAACGGCTCCAACACGTCGAGTCCCAGGTCCTGCTGCTTGTCGAGCGGGAGAAGGAATTGTCATGAGAATGAGCAACCGCATGCGGCAGAAGCCTGCTACCGCTTGCGCCCTGGCGATGCTGGCGCTGGCCTGCGCCTCCGCCCAGCAGCCCCCGGCAAACAACGCGCCGCCGCTTCTGGCTATGTCCTCGGCCCCGACGATCAGATCCTGATCCGCGCCCTCGAGGGCCTCGACCTCGGCGATAAGCCCTTCCTCATCGGAACGAACGGCAACATCACGCTGCCGCTATCGGACGCGTCAAAGCGGCCGGTCTCACCGTCGAGCAGCTCGAAACCGAGTTGACCTCGCGCCTCAAAGCTACATGAAGGAGCCGCAGGTTTCCGTCACGGTGACGGAGTTCCGCAGCCAGCCCGTCTCCGTCTTCGGCGCCGTCACCACCCCCGGCGTGATCCAGCTCCGCGGCCGCAAGACCCTGTACGAAGTCCTCTCCATGGCTGGCGGCCCGAGCGAGACTGCGGGCTCCACCGTTACCATCACGCGCCGCTCGGAAAACGGCCAGATCCCTCTGCCCGGCGCCGCTCCCGACCCTACCGGACGATTCAGCACCGCTGAGCTCGACGTGCAGGAGATTCTTGACGGAAAGAACCCCGCGGCCAACATCGAGATCAAGCCCAATGACATGATCTCCGTCTCCGAGGGCAACGCCAGCATGATCTATGTCGTCGGCGACGTGCAGCACGCCGGGGCCTTCACCCTGGGCGGTCAGCGCAGCATCTCCGTGCTCAGCGCGCTCTCCCTGGCCGGCGGACTGGGACGCACCGCGAAGCCCCAGCAAAGCCAGGATCTTCCGCCCGGCTCCGAGACGAGCCGAAACCCGAGGAGATCGCGGTCAACATCAAGCAGATTCTCGCCGGAAAGGCGGAAGACATCGGCCTGCGGCCCGAAGACGTTCTGGTCATTCCCACCAGCAGCCGCAAAGTCTTCACCACCTACTCTGTTCCCGGAACTCTGGCTGCCGCGGTGAGCGCCGCGATCTACGCGGGAGCTGTACACTAACGAGCGCGCTATGAGCGATCGAACCACTGCTGCACGAATCCCAGGCCAGAACATCGGCTCGCGCAGAAGGACGCGCGACCAATCTGCCGGCGCGGCCGCATTACATCGAAGTGCCACCGCCGCGGTCATCGAGGAGACCGGCCCCGGCTGCTGCTCGAATACTGGCACATGCTCCGGCGTCGCAAAGGCACCCTGATTCTGATTGCTTTCCTGGGCCTCCTCGGCTCGGTCTCTGCTCACGCTTCCGCAGACGCCCATCTACCAGGCTCGCGCCTCGCTCGAGATCCAAAACCTCAACGAGAATTTCCTCAACATGCGCGACGTGAGCCCCACCGCCAATGGAGGGGCTCGTACCCGCCCCGATACCGATCTCCAGACGCAGGTCAACATTCTCCAGAGCGAATCCGTCCTCGACCGGGTCATCGCCAAGCTCGATCTCGAGACGAAGCTGTCGCTGAAAAGGACAGGGGCCGCCTCTCCGCCTGGCGCAAAGCCCTGGGTCTGCCCGAGTCGAAGCCGACTCGGCCCGCGAAGAGGTCCTGCCGCTGGTGACGAAGAACCTGAAAGTCAGCACCGAAGCCAACACGCGGCTGGTGGAAATCCTCTACGATTCCACCGACCCGCAGCTTGCCGCCGACTTCGTCAACGCCCTGACCGCCGAGTTCATCCAGCAGAACCTCGAGTCCCGCTGGAAAACCACCCAGCAGACCGGCGAGTGGCTTACCCGCCAGATGGAAGACGTCCGCATCAAGCTCGAGAAATCCGAAGACCAGCTACAGACCTATGCGCAGCTGCGGGCCTGCTGTTCACCTCGGAAAAGGATAACGTCGCCGAAGACAAGCTGCGGCAGCTTCAGGAGGAGCTCTCCAAGGCGCAGGCCGACCGTGTCACCAAGCAATCGCAATACGAGTTGGCGACTACAGCATCTCCGGATTCCCTTCCCGGAGGTGCTCGATGACGCCACGCTGAAAGACTACCAGGTGAAGCTCACCGATCTTCGCCGCCAGCTTGCCGAGCTTTCCTCTACCCTGACCCCGGCCCATCCGTCGGTGAAGAAAGTCCAGGCGCAGGTGGACGCCCTGGAGGCGGCCCTGGAGAAGCGAGCGCGCCGACGTCACGCGGCGCATCCGGAACGAATTCGAGTCCGCCCAACGCCGCGAACGGTTGCTGGCCACGAATTACGATGCCCAGGCCCGCCTGGTGACGGAGCAGGCCGCCAAAGTCACCCACTACAACATTCTCAAGAGCGAGGTGGATAACAACCGCCAGCTTTACGACTCCATGCTTCAGCACGTCAAGGAAGCCGGAGTGGCCTCCGCGCTGCACGCCAGCAATATGCGCGTGGTCGATCCCGCCGTGCCGCCTTCGGCCGTACAAGCCGAGCCTGATCCTGAATTCAATGCTCGGGCTATTCGCCGGCGGCTTCTTCGGATGTCATCGTTGTCATGCGAGAGCGCGCCGACCGCAGCATCCAGGCCCCTGGCGAGGCGTCGCTTGTCTCGACGTGCCCGAGCTGGGCGTGATCCCCTCGGCGGGCGCGGAGCGCAGCCACCTCCGCTTACTATCGCGAGGCCAGACGCCCGCAAGAAAACGAGAAGCGCCAGCCCAAAACCCCTGTGGAGCTGGTCACCTCGCAGCGTCAACCTTCGGTGCTGGCGGATTCCTTCCGCTCTGCTCTGGTCTTCGATTCTGTACTCGGGAGAACGGCGACCGGCCGCGCGTGATCGCGCTGACCAGCGCCAACCCGCGGGAAGGCTAAGACGACGGTGGCGAGCAACCTGGCGCTGGCGCTGGCGGAAATCGGCCGGCGCGGTCCTGCTGATCGATGGCGACCTTCGCAAACCGCGGCTGCATGACATCTTCAAAGTGTCCAACGCGTGGGGGCTGAGTGATCTGATCGCCGGAACAGGCACCACCCGAAGGACGCCAGGCGCAGCGTTCGGGACGGCGTACCCGGCCTGTTCGTGCTGCCCGCCGGCTCGCCGCTTCCAGCATTTCGAATCTCCTGCCCACTCTCCACGGCCGCTGGACTTCTGAAACGAATGCGGCAAGAGTTCGACATGGTCATCATCGATACTCCGCCGATGCTCCAGATGCCGGATGCGCGGGTCTTGGGGAAGTGGGCGGACGCCGTGATCCTGGTGGTGCGCTCGGCCAAGACCACGAAGGAGACCGCCGCGGCGGCCCACCAGCGGCTGACGGAAGACGGTACGCGGGTGCTGGGGTCGATGCTGAACGAATGGGACCCGCGGAAGTAGGGTCCCGCTGGTTATGAATATGGATACCCGCCGAATTACTACCAGGGAAGCCCGGCCAAGTGGGGATAGGGATATCTTGTGTCTCGTGGGTCGTTCTCAATCGTCTTCTACGCCCGACCGCAGCATCGCCCTCGGCCGTCCGTAATATCTCCGCCTTCTTCTTAGCCCTTCCAAGTTTAGGACGTACCGCCTCTCGCCGGGACCTGCAACAATTCACTTGGCAGCCGACGCCGTCTTACGGCAATGCTTGCGGCCTGTCTGGACGTGCCCCCAAGCCGGGTATCCCTTACCTGTTCCCCGAAATGCCGAGCTGGCCAGTGCGAGCTCTTCGGCCCTCCAGTTTAACCTATCCAGTGAAGGGATCTTACCGTGTATGCGGTGTCAGTATCGCGCCGTAGTGCATTGGTCTGGAACCGATCCGGCCTCTGAAAGACATGGGCGCGGCAGTCCGAATCTTCTTTCTCGCAGACGCAGGCCTAGTTCGACACACTGCCCGAGCTCGGAGGAAGGTGGACGCGTTCGTTTCGGAGCTGAGGCCTGTGTCCGACAAAGCGGCTTTTCGACAGCGGTGAAGTCGATGGAAACTAATGATGCCCTATAAAATGCCTCAAATTCTTGACTGCGATCGGCTTTGCCGCGTGGTGTCCTTCGTGCTGCTCGAAGGGTTTGCCGCTTCGCTAACTTTCGAGCAGCGACTGGATTGTAAGACTCCGCTCGGTTGATCTTTCAATAAGAAATGGTCAGTACCGCTGGGTTGACGACGCCCCGTTCTTTCTCGCTTGCGGATAGACAAAACCGGGAAGTGGCGCGGGTCCATTCGTCTTATGGAACCGATATGAACATAGAATCTCCGGCAGACCAGTACGAGCTCACTCCCGTTCAGGAAGGCATGCTTTTCCACCACCTCATGGATGGGCACTCCGGGATGGACGTCGAGCAGATCGTGATCGACCTTGAACGAGCCACTGGATGTCGAGGCCCTGGAAAAGGCGTGGCAAAGGGTAGTGGATCGGCATGCGGTGCTGCGTACCAGTTTTAAGAGTGAGGGGCTTGCCCGCCCTTTGCAGCGAGTCCACCGGGCTGTTCGGGTCGCGATTGAACGCCATGATCCCGGCGAGGCCGAGAGCTATCTTCAAACGGATCGCAGACGAGGCTTTGACCTTCGTGAGGTCCCGCTGATGCGGCTCGCGCTGTTCCACTTTGACGGCAACGATTACCGCCTAGTCTGGAGTCTTCACCACATCCTAATGGACGGGCGCTCCTTCGTCATTGTTCTTCGGGAGGTATTTCGGTTCTATAACGCACTTTGCCGTGGAGAAGTATTGGCCCTGCTGGATCCACAACCGTTCCGCGACTACATCGACTGGCTCAAGAACCGGGATCTGTCCGCAGCCACGGAGTTCTGGACAAAGAAACTGAAGGGGTTTTCGGCACCGACTCCATTGATCGTCGACCCCTCCGCGGATCCAGACAAGGAATACCGCTATGGGGAAGCGGAACTCAGACTTCCGCTGGAAGTCTCCGGCCGGCTGAGAGGCTTCGCTCGAAGCGAAGGGCTCACAATGAACACTTTGATTCAAGGCGCCTGGGCACTCCTCCGGAGCCGGTACAGCGGCGAGGAGGACATCGTCTTTGGCGCCACCAAGACGACCCGGCGATCCAGCGTGATGGGGGCGGAATCGATCGTAGGCCTGTTTCTGGCTACGATACCGGTCAGGACTCGGGTTGCGCCGGAGCGGTCAGTGCGAGACTGGCTGCACGAGTTGAGAGCCGAGTGGATTGGACTTCGGGAGTATGAGGACACGCCACTGGTGGCTATTCGTGAGGCCAGCGAGATCGTCGGCGGCGCTCCGATCGTTCGATACCCTGGTTGTATTCGAGAACCAGCGGTTCGATACCGCGCTCCGGACCGAAATCGGCGAGTTGCCGCGCAGGGAGTTCCAGTTCCGGGAGCAGACGAATTACGCTCTGACGCTGGCCGGGTACGGCGATCCTGAGATCTTGTTGAACTGGAATATGACGGCCGCCGGTTTGGGGGGCAGGCTATTGAACGGATGCTCGGCCATCTCTCTCGCACCTTGCTGGAAGGTATGACGGCCCATCCCGAAGAGCGTGTTGCCGATGTGCCTCTGATCACGGAGGCCGAACGGCGGCAGTTGCTGGTGGAATGGAATAACACGAAACGCGAATATCCGCAGCTATGTGTGCACCAGTTGTTCGAGGAGCAGATGAAGCGCACGCCGGAGGCGGTGGCGGTGATGTTCGAAGATAATTCATTCCTCACTTACTCGGGTTTGAATGAGCGTGCCAACCAACTGGCGCATGAACTTCGAAGGCACGGCGCCGGTCCGGATCGGTTGGTTGGGATGTGTATTGAACGCTCGGTCGACATGGTCGCGGCTTTGCTGGCCATCCTCAAAATCGGGCGCCGCCTATGTGCCGCTCGACCCTCACCTACCTGCCGGCCGCCTGGGCTACATGATTGAAGACAGCGGGCTGACGATTCTACTGACGCAGAGGGGGCTCCGCTCTTCGCTGCCACCGTTCGCGGGAACAATCATCGCGATCGATGGAGACGAATGGCGCTCCGACAGCCGTGAGAATCCAGGAGTGACGGTGTCGCCAGATAACTTGGCTATCGTCATTTACACGTCCGGATCTACGGGTCGCCCTAAAGGCGTAGAGATTCCGCAAGCTGCTCTGACGAACATTCTGTGGTGTATGCGGGACTGGCTGGGCTTGAAGGGCAGCCAAACGCTTCTGGCGGTCACCACGATCTCTTTCGACATCGCCGGCATAGATGTCTGGCTGCCGTTGCTCGTGGGTGCTCGCAGCGTGATCGTAAGCCGCGGTGCGGCGGCCGACGGCCAGCGCTTGCGGGAGATGATCGAGCGCTACCGGGTGAACTTGTTACAGGCCACGCCGGTGACCTGGCGGCTCTTGCTGTCTGCCGAATGGAAGGGTAAGCAGATCTGACTGCAGTTTGCACTGGCGAGGCCATGCCGCGCGAAGTTGCCTCGCAACTGCGCCCGAGGGTTGGGCGTTTGTGGAATCTTACGGGCCTACGGAGACTACCATCTGGTCCTCCGGGTTTTTGGTGGAGAAAGGTGACGAACCAGTTCAGATTGGGTGCCCGGTAGCGAACACTCAGTGCTATATCCTAGACCAGTTCAGAAACCTGGTTCCGATTGGCGTGACTGGGGAACTATACATCGCGGGCGACGGGCTAGCGCGGGGCTACTTGAACCAGCCGGACGTGACGAGGGAGAAATTCGTTCCAAACTCCTTTGTTCCGGGCAAGCGGATGTACCGCACCGGAGATTTTGCGCGACGACTTCCGGACGGCAACATCGAGTGTCTCGGCCGCGTAGACCACCAGATCAAGATACGCGGTTTCCGTGTTGAACCGGCCGAGATCGAAGCCGCGTTGCGGCAACACCCCGCGGTCAAACGGGCCCTGGTAGTGGCACGCGAAGACGTCCCGGGCGACCGGTACCTAGTCGCGTATCTGGTGCCCTCGGGCGTAGTCGCTCCCACTCGTTCTGAAATCCGAGATTTGCTGAAACAGACGCTGCCCGACTACATGCTGCCGTCGGAATATGTCGTACTTGAGGAGATTCCGCTCTCACCCAACGGCAAAGTCGACCGCCGCGCCCTGCCCCCCCCCAATCAGGATAGGCGGGAGCCGCGCCTCGGGTGCGTCGCACCTCGGACGCCCGTCGAGGATCTGCTCGCTACCATCTGGCGCGAAGTTCTCCACATCCAGCAAATCAGTGTTTACGATAACTTCTTTGAGTTGGGTGGTCATTCGCTCCTCGCGATACAGGTAAGTGCTCGTCTGAGGAATACAATCAACCTGGAAATCCCGCTTCACCACATTTTCGACAAGCCGACTATAGCACAGCTCGCCACGGTAATCGTCGAAACACTTAAACGCGAAGAACTCACGCAGGAACATATATAACTGGGCTTTGCTTCTTTTGCGTTCTTTAGTCCTTTGCCTCCAAGAATTTGATATCAAAGCAGTGATATCGGAACGCCGCCAGAACATACAATTGCAGCATCTTTCGAAGTAAGCAAGCACACTGAATATGGGACCCGAAATCAACAACGACATCGAGTTGATCGCTCTGGAACAGCGGCTGTTGAGGAAAAGGTTGCAAATCGCCGAGGATAATTCGGTTAGCCACAGAGCAAAAAGCACACGCTGTCCCCTGTCATTTGCTCAACAACGAATGTGGTTCCTGAATCAACTGGAGCCCGATAGCCCTCAGTATAACATCCCGCTCGCGTTCCGATTGAGCGGCACTGTAAGACCGGAATTACTCGAGAGAGCTTTGAACGCTATCGTTGCCCGCCACGAGTCCCTCCGGACAACGTTCACGTCACTCGAAGGCGAGGCAGGCCAGGTGATTGCCCAATCTCTGACCATTGCGCTGCGGCTACTCGATTTGCGGCAGTTGCCGGACGGACAACGCGAAGCCGAGGCGCTTCAAATCGTGCAACTGGAGGCTCAACACGGTTTCGACCTCACAAAGGGCCCGCTCTTGCGTGCCGGTTTGATCACACTCGGCGAGAGTGACAGCGTTTTTTTCGTGGTAGTCCATCATATCGTCTTCGACGGCGCGTCTGGCGAGATTTTTCTCCGGGAACTGTCGCAAACCTATCAGGGATTCGCGGCGGGCGAGCATTCGCCGTTGGGCGAATTGCCCGTTCAGTATGCCGATTTTGCCGAACGGCAGCACGAGATACTGCAAGAAAGGGCGTTCGAACAGCAACTCACTTTTTGGAAAGCAAAGATGAACGGAGTTCTTCCGATTCTGGACTTTCCCACCGATCATCCTCGACCGGAGCGCCAGACGTTCGCCGGTGCGATTGAATGCCGCAAGGTCTCGAAGCAAATTATGGACAGCTTGCGGCAACTGGCCAACAGCGAAGCCGTCACCCTGTTCATGACCGTCCTAGGTGCTTTCGAGGTCCTGCTGTACCGTTATACCGGACAGAAAGACATTATCATTGGTATACCCGTCGCCGGGCGGGACCGAGTGGAACTGGAGAACGTGATCGGTCTATTTGTAAACACTCTCCCGGTCCGGACTGATCTGTCTGGCGACCCCAGTTTCCGTGAATTGCTCCAGCGGGTGCGTAAGAACACGCTGCAGGCGTTTATTCATCGCGATCTGCCATTCGAACGTTTGGTTCAGGAGTTAGAGCCACAGCGCGATTTGAGTTGCTCACCTCTTTTTCAGATGATGTTCGTGTTTCAGAATGGAAGTCCAACGTTGCAGTTCCCAGAGGTGAAAGCAAATTCGCTTGACGTCCACAGCGGAACGGCAAAGTTCGATCTCACTTTGAACATATCGTACGACTGTGATGATCTAGGCGTGACATTGGAATATAACCGAGACTTATTCGAAGCGGCGACCGCTCGACGTATCTTGGGACATTTCCAGCAACTGCTCGATAGCGTTACAGCGAATCCCGAGCAACGGATCTCGGAACTGCCGCTGCTACTCGAGGCCGAACGACGGCAAATACTTGTTGAATGGAATAACACGAAACGGGAATATCCGCAGCTACGTGTGTACCAGTTGTTTGAGGAGCAGGCGGAGCGCATACCGGATGCGACAGCGGTCGTGTTTGAAGATAATTCCGTCCTCACCTACCGAGGCTTGAACGAACGGGCCAACCGACTCGCACACGAACTGCGCAAGCATGGTGCCGGGCCGGACCAGTTGGTCGGGATGTGCATGGAGCGCTCTGTCGATATGATCGCGGCTCTGCTGGCCATCATCAAAGCTGGTGCCGCATACGTGCCGCTCGACCCCCACCTGCCGGCCAGTCGGCTGAGCTATATGATCGAAGACAGCAGGCTGAAGATTCTATTCACACAGCGGCAAATTCGGTCTTCGCTGCCTCCGTTCGCGGGAATCATTATCGAGATCGATGGTGGCCAATGGGAGTCCAACAGCCGCGAAAACCTCGACGTGAGAGTGTCTCCGGAGAATTTGGCGCTGGTCATTTACACGTCCGGCTCTACGGGTCGTCCTAAGGGAGTAGAGATCCCGATCGGCGCACTGACCAACGTTCTGTGGTGTATGCGGGGCTGGCTGGGCCTGAAGAGCGGCGATACGCTGCTGGCGGTGACCACCATCTCTTTCGACATCTCTGGCATCGACGTCTGGCTGCCGTTGCTGGTGGGCGCTCGCAGCGTGATCGCAAGCCGCGATGCGGCGGCGGACGGCCGGCGCTTGCGGGAGATGATCGAGCGCTACCAGGTGAACTTGTTACAGGCCACACCCGTGACCTGGAGGCTGTTGCTGGCCGCCGGATGGCAGGGTAAGGCGGATCTTACTGCAGTTTGCACTGGCGAGGCCATGCCGCGTGAAGTGGCTGCCCAACTCTGCCCCAGGGTCGGGCGACTGGCGGAATCTCTACGGGCCCACGGAAACCACGATTTGGTCCACCGGCTTCCTGGTGCAGAAAGGCGACGAGCCGGTTCTGATAGGCCGCCCGGTGGCCAACACGCAGTGCTACATCTTGGACGAGTTCCGAAACCAGGTTCCCATTGGCGTAACTGGCGAGTTGTTCATCGCAGGGAACGGGCTGGCGCGGGGCTACCTGAACCAGCCAGCGCTGTCGAAAGAGAAGTTCGTTCCAAATCCCTTCGTGCCGGGAAAGCGGATGTATCGCACGGGGGACTTGGCGCGACAACTTCCCGACGGCAACATCGAGTGTCTCGGCCGCGCAGACCAACAGATCAAGATACGCGGTTTTCGTGTCGAACCCGGTGAGATCGAATACCTGCTCAACCACCATCCGGCAGTGCGCGAGAGCGTAGTTGTCCCCGTTGCGGATTCAACGGGAGACAAGCGGCTGGCCGCTTATGTTACGCCTTCCGGCCTTGAACCCTTGGAGACCGAGGCTCTGCGCATGCATCTTCAAAGATCCCTGCCAGACTACATGGTCCCGGCTGCCTTCACTGTCCTGGATTCACTACCGCTGTCCCCCAATGGCAAAGTCGACCGCAAGACGCTTCCTGCTCCCACCTACGAATCCGCGAGGAGCGAGCAGGATGTGGTTGGCCCCCGGACCGAAACGGAACGGCGGCTCAGGGACATCTGGCGGGAGGTGCTGGATCTCAAGGAAATCGGTATTCGCGACAAGTTCTTCGACCTTGGCGGGCACTCCCTCCTGGCTACGCGGGTGATATCCAGAATTGCGGCTACGTTTAACGTGGAAATCTCATTGGCGGACCTTTTCCAGACCCCCACGTTGGAAGGCCTAGCACAGGCTATTTGCGGTGGCCGAACGCGCCAGAGCGCAAGCCATGGAGCGGATCCTCGCGGAGTTGGAGGCACAATGACGAGCGATCTTGCTGAGCGGATTGCCAAGCTATCGCCGAAGAAGCGAGCGCTCTTCGAGCAAAGGACCTCTTCCCTAAGTTCTCCAGAAGCCGGAGAGGCGTTCTCAGAATGGTCCGTGCCCGCTTTCATTTGCCCAGGAGAGACTGCTGTTCTTGGACCGGTTGTTGCCGAACAGGGCCACCTACAATATTCCGGTTGCATTGGACTGGACGGGTCACCTCGACCTGGAGAGCCTGCAACGGGCGCTAAACACCATCATTGCCCGTCATGAGCCGCTGCGGACGACGATCCAAGCCGGAGAGGAAGGTGACGTCCAAGTCATCGCTGCCGAAGCGACTGTCCCGATTCAGACTATTTCCTTACACCACGTCAGCGCCGGAGATCGCGAACGCGAAGCGTGCCGTTTGCTGGAGGAACAAGCGCGGCGGCCGTTTGATCTGAGTGAGGATGTGATGCTGCGGGCACTAGTGGTCGAGTTGTCTGAACAGGAACACATCCTACTGCTGACGTTCCATCATATCGCCGTGGATGGATGGTCCCTGGACGTCTTCTTCCGGGAACTAGGCGAGCTCTATGGCGCGTATATCCACAGCCGAACCGATCCGGAGTTGCCCGAGTTGCCAATTCGTTACCGGGATTATGCCCTTTGGCAGCGGGAATGGCTGCAAGGCGACGTACTGAAACACGAGCTCGGCTATTGGAGGAAGCAACTACAGGGTGTAGAAGCTCTGGAATTACCCACTGACCGGCCACGGCGCGTGGAGCCGAGCTACCAAGGCGCATGGGAGCGAGCGGTCCTCACACAGGATCTGTCCGCGGGTGTACGGGAGCTCAGCCGGCTGGAAGGGGTTAGCCTATTCATACTGCTACTGGCCGCGTTCCAGACGCTATTGTACCGGTATAGTGGACAGGACGACATTTGCGTCGGGGCGCCGGTAGCGCATCGAACCAGGGTTGAAACAGAGAATCTCATTGGATTCTTTGTAAACACGGTGGTGATCCGGACGGATTTTCGGCGAGAGCCTCGGTTTAGGGAGCTACTGGCGCGGGTGAAGCAGACAGTGGTGGAAGCGCAGGCTCACCAGGAGTTGCCGTTTGAGAGGCTGGTGCAGGAGTTGCAGCCGGAGCGAAGTACAAGCCGCTCGCCGATCTTTCAAGTGATGTTCGTGCTGAACAACGCGGCAGGGAAAGGGCTGATGTTACCTGAGATCGCTCGATCCAATCCGTGGGGACTGGAACGGCGAAATTCGACCTGACGTTATTGGTGGAAGACAAGCCAGACCAGGCTTGAGACGACCCTGGAGTACAGCACGGATCTCTTTGATAGGCCCACTGCAAGGCGCCTGCTGGGACATTATCGCACGCTGTTGGAGGCGGTGATTGCCGATCCTGATCAGCAGGTCTCGCGTTTGCCCATTCTGGATGAGGCCGAACGGCGGCAATTGCTGGTCGAATGGAATAACACGAAACGGGAATATCCCCAGCTATGCGTGCATCAACTGTTCGAAGAACAGGCGGACCTACCCAGATGCAATAGCACTCGTGTGTCACGATGAGCAAGTGAGTTACCGCCAACTGAATCAGCGATCGAATCAGATTGCACATCATCTCATGTCGCTGGGTGTAGGCCCGGAAATGCGAGTGGGAATTTGCGTGCATCGCTCGGTTGAAATGCCCGCAACGTTGCTTGGCATCCTGAAGGCTGGCGGAGCGTATGTGCCGTTGGATCCGGACTACCCGATGGAGCGGCTACGCTTCATCGAGAGTGATGCCTCACTGAGCGCAATAGTTACTAATACGGCTGCAAAACAGTCACTTTCGGAGATGAGCTCACCACTCGTGTGCCTAGAAACACTTAACGAGTTCCTTGGTCGAGATCATAACCCTATTTGCCAGACTCGCTCGGGCAACCTTGCGTACGTCATGTACACATCAGGAACTACGGGAACTCCGAAGGGCGTTGAGGTTCTACATCGTGGGATCGTGCGACTAATTCGGGGAGTGGAGTATGTACGGATCGATTCCAAGGAAGTCTTCTTGCAATTAGCCCCGATTTCCTTCGACGCATCTACGTTCGAAATATGGGGACCCTTACTGACTGGCGCACGTTGTGTACTGTTCCCGTGCGGTATTGCTATGCAGCAGAGCTTGGCCGTACCCTAGCAAAAGAACGCGTCAGCACTCTATGGCTAACGGCCACCTATTTCAATCTGCTGCTGGATGAAAGTCCCGAGATTTTTAAAACTATCAAACAGCTCCTTGTCGGTGGAGAGGCCCTCTCGGTTAGTCATATCTGTCGTGCCCTACGCCTTCTGCCTAGCACTACAATAATCAACGGCTATGGGCCGACTGAGAACACCACTTTTACATGCACATACCATATCGAGACCCTCCGGCCTGAGGTGAAGTCCATTCCCATTGGAAAGCCCATTGCTAATACACAGGTGTACGTTTTGGATAGGCACCTCGAGCTCAGTCCCGATTGGTGTGCCTGGCGAGTTGTACATTGGTGGAGAAGGTCTCGCACGCGGTTACCTGAACCGACCGGATCTCACAGCTGAACGCTTTATTCCGAACCTATTCAACACGGAATCTGGCGCGCGCCTATACAGGACAGGGGACATCGTCCGCTTTGGGCCCGACGGCAATCTGGAATTCCTCGGACGCACTGACCATCAGGTGAAGATCCGAGGCCACAGAATCGAACTCGGCGAGATCGAAGCGGTTCTGGCCTCGCATACCGCGGTTCGTGCGGCGGTCGCAAGCTGCGAGGATGATCATGGTCACAAGCAGATCGTCGTATGGGTAGTCTTGAGTCCCGCCGAGCAACCGACTGTAAATGAACTGTTAGGATTTCTGAAGCAACAACTGCCAAAGTGGATGCTGCCGGCCCGCATTTTCTGCGTAAATGCCCTGCCATTAAATCCGAGCGGCAAGGTGGATCGTACCGCACTCGTGGTACCAGCGCTTCCGACGGCCCAAGAACCACAAGCCCCTCAAGGGGGTGACTCTGTTGGGTTACAGTTAGCGGCAATATGGCAACTAGTATTGGGGGTGCCATCCGGCCCTGACGAGAGCTTTTTCAACTTAGGCGGCACTTCTCTTATGGCTGTGCGGTTGGTGGCCAAGGTCAAGAAGACCTTCGGAATAGACCTACCCCTAGCGACTTTGTTTCAGGCGCCTACATGGGGTGAACTCAGTGCAGTAATCCGAGCCGGCGGCCGGTGTTCACCAAAAGACTGTTTGGTACCCCTTCAATCTGAAGGTTCTAACCCTCCCCTGTTTCTGGTCCACCCGGCAGGTGGGGACGCACTGTGTTATGCTGGCCTCGCCTCGCATCTTGGTCCAGACCAGCCAGTCTACGCCCTGCAGGAGGGCAGTTTCGGTGGACGCGGGTTCTTTGCCAGCATTGAAGAACTGGCCACCCAGTACTTGCGGCAAATTCGAGCTATTCACCCACATGGGCCGTACTACCTCGGTGGCCACTGCTTCGGGGGCGTTGTAGCCTTCGAAATGGCCTGTCGTTTGGTCGCTGAGGGCGAGAAGGTTGATCTATTGGCTTTGCTCGACTCCTACCCCCCCTGCCAAGTCCCCCGGTGCCGCATTAGTTTTGCCCACGCTTGGTCCAAGATCCCGGTCAGAATCAGCCATCACATCGATGCTTTGAAGCGACCTGGATGGAGATCAAGACTGGTCTATGTGGGAGAACACCTCAGACTGAACTACCTTGGAGAGCGCGTAGAGGGTCTGTACCGCCAATGGGAGGCTCGCATTAAGATTTGCGCGCTGCTGCGTCCAGCTCGTATCGCATTGAGGTCATACAGGCCTCACGCCTACTCTGGGAAGGTACTGGTCTTAGACGTTGCCGACCGCGAAGAGAGCTCGTATCGCGACACATTGGAATCGTGGCGGGGGTTAGTAAAAGGGGAGCTTGTTGTTCGCACAGTGCCAGGCTGCCACGGGACGATGCTATTAGAACCGAACGTGGCGGCCCTCGCGGGTGAACTGGGGGCAGTCATTGATGAGACCATGGTTACGGTTTCTCAAGTTCGTGGGAACCATTTTCAACTGACCGCCAAGACGAATGCTGACACGGCCGAGCATTCAGACGAGAGATGAACCAGCTATGACAATCTACTATCGGGACGCAGAAGACACCTGTCCAGCGTGTACTGACTCTTCCTGTCGGTGCATTATCGAACCCGCGCGGGGTTGGGTGCCGCTCAACCTCCGAGGATTATGGGAATATCGGGAGCTTCTGTACTTTCTGACCTGGCGGGACATCAAAGTCCGATACAAGCAGACGGCACTGGGCGCTATGTGGGCCATCATCCAACCGCTATTCACTATGCTAGTGTTCAGTCTTTTTTTCGGCAAATTGGCGAAGATGCCGTCCGAAGGTATCCCGTACCCCCTGTTCTCTTTAGCCGCGCTGGTGCCTTGGACATTCTTCGCAAACGGTCTGACTTTGTCGTCGAATAGTCTTGTCGGAAGTGCGAATCTGATCACGAAAGTCTATTTCCCACGTTTGGCGATCCCGATTTCAACTATGCTCTCCGGTGTCGTGGATCTCCTCCTTGCCATGGTCCTGCTCCTTGGCATGATGCTCTACTATGGGATAACTCCTGGCGCTAAAACGATGTGGCTGGCAGTGTTTGTACTGCTTGGGCTGGCGGCATCACTCGGTGTCGGCCTTTGGCTTTCAGCATTGAACGTACGCTACCGCGACGTGCACTACGTCGTGCCTTTTCTAGTGCAGTTCTGGATGTTCGCTACGCCGATCGCATATCCAAGCACACTTTTACCAGAGCCTTGGCGTACACTGTACGGCCTGAACCCGATGGCTGGCGTAGTGGAGGGGTTCCGATGGGCACTCCTGGGAGCGGACACCCAACCTGGGCGGATGATGGCTGTCTCGGGTGGGGCCACCGTCCTGATCCTGATAACTGGGGCTTTTTATTTCCGCCGCGCTGAGAAAACCTTTGCCGATCTCGTATAGTTTCAATCTCAATAGGCGCCGGACGGCGTTTCAAAGTGCCTCGTAATGTCTGAAATCGCTATTCGAGTAGAAGGTCTCAGCAAACAATATCGCATCGGCGCCCTCCGCGAGCCGTACAAGACTCTTCGGGATAGCGTCAGTGATGCGGTTTTCCGGCCTGTCCATGCCGTCCGCTCACTTTTTTCGCACAAAGGCGCCCTTGCCGGGGAGAACACGATCTGGGCATTGAAAAATGTCTCGTTCGAGATCAAGCGCGGTGAGATAGCGGGCGTAATTGGACGGAATGGTAGCGGCAAGAGCACATTACTCAAGATCCTATCGCGGATCACCGACCCAACGGCGGGGCGGGCCGAGATCCGCGGTCGGCTTGGATCGCTGCTGGAGGTCGGGACGGGCTTCCATCCGGAACTGACGGGCCGGGAGAACATCTACCTCAACGGCGCACTTCTTGGGATGAAGAAGATCGAGATCGAACGCTACTTCGATGCAATTGTGGCATTTGCCGAAATCGAGCAGTTCCTGGACACAGCGGTTAAACACTACTCTAGCGGTATGTACATGCGCCTGGCCTTCGCCGTTGCCGCACACCTACCGGCAGACATACTGCTCGTCGACGAGGTGCTCGCCGTCGGCGATGCGGCATTCCAACGCAAATGCCTCTCCAAGATGGGCGAAGTTGCGACACAAGGGCGAACCGTGCTGTTCGTCAGTCACGACATGACCAACATTACCGTTTTATGCCGAACTGCTATTCTGCTTAATAGTGGTCGCGTGCAAGCCACCGGCACTGCTCAGGCCGTGATCGAGCAATATCTGAGAGAGTTCGGCAACGGTCAACGTGTAGTTCGTTGGGGTCAGGAGGAAGCGCCCGGCGATACAACTGTTAAGATCACAAGCATTCGGGTTCTCGATGAAGATGAAGACACTGGTCCACTGTTGCTATCCGGAGCCGTTCTGTTGTCCATAGAGTATGCTGTTGCTCAAGCTGCTCGTCTAAATCCGGTGTTTATTATCAAGAACGCCTGGGGCGTAGTCGTGTTCTCGACTGCCAACTACGAAGATCCGGAATGGGGACAGCGCCTGCACGGTCCCGGACAATTCGAAGCGCGGTGCGTCGTGCCGGCGCACCTGCTTAACTGTGGCGTGTATTCCGTCGACGCGATGATTGTAATGGACACCCGCCACGTGAAGGCAGCAGTCCGCTCCGCTGTGACATTCGAGTTGCACGACGATGGCGCAAGCCGCGGCGATTACCTTGGTGAGTGGGTCGGAGTGGTGCGGCCGCGGTGCCTATGGAAAACGGCTCCAGTAGGAGCAACATTTGCAAGAGCGATGGAACCATGATTCCAGAACGACTAATGCCCGGAACGCTACCATGGAGACTCTACGAAGTTTGAACACCGGCAGCGATATGAGTTCTTCGCAAGCCGATGTCGGCGGCTTCGGGTTCTCGACGCGGCTTGTGGAGTTGGCTATGGTTCGAGGATTCTTGCCGAAAGGGGAGCGGCCTCTGTGCTCGGCCTCGATATTTCGTCCGAGGCTCTTGAATCTGCTCGGACACTATTTACGCATCCAGCAGTCGAGTACCTACAGGCCGACGTTAGGAATTTGACCGCCCTCGAGCGCGGATTTGACGCCATTGTCAGCTTCGAGACAATCGAGCATCTACCGAATCCGGAAGCTTTAATATGCGAAGCCCATCGTGTGCTCGTGCCGGGAGGCTTGTTTATCTGCAGCACCCCGAACCGGAACTACTCCGGCAAAGGTAATGGCCAGAATCCATACCATCTCTGCGAGTGGTCCTACGAAGAGTTTGCCTCCAACTTCGCACGCTGGTTTGAAATCGACGAGCAATATCATCAATCGCCATCGCCCGGCTACATCCGCTATTTAGAGTTGCTCGCCGAGGTGGAACTACTGCGAAAGCAGGTCCAGTTCAGTCGGTTGCTTCGGTTTGAGGCGGTTGCCCGGCGGGTTTTCGGTAAGAGGCCAATGCATGTCCGACCCCTGCAAGAGGCCCTGTGGCGCATCACTCCCGGCGACTTCGACCTTCAACCTTTGTACAAACCGGAAGCCGAGCATCTTACCTTCATCCTCGTGGGACGCTCGAAGAAACGGAGATTCTGAGTGCTTGGAGTGACACGTTTCCGTAGAGGCTCGCGCGCGGTTTCAAAGTGGTGGCGGAGTTTTCGGTTCGCTATGCACTGCAGCAGGGTTGGAAAGGGGCTTGACGTACAAGGCCCGTGCGACGTCTCTTCTCTTGGTACGATTACTGTGGGCAATGACGTATGCGTTCGTTCGCGACCGTTCAATCGCGTGGAGATCTCGGTCGGCAGGGGCGCCGTTTTAGAGGTAGGCGACCATGTCTTCCTCAACCAAGGTGTGCGGATCGCGACGACCGATCGTGTCCACATCGGCGCGGCCTGCATGATCGGTGACGAGACGATCATACTCGATAACGATTATCACTCTGTTGGCCCGGGGGCGAATCTATCTAGGCCCGTGCACATCGGGGATGGTGTCTGGCTCGCCACTCGCGTGATTGTGCTTCGTGGCGTCACCATTGGAGATCACAGTGTGATAGGGTGCGGCTCTGTCGTGACGCGTTCGATACCTGCACATTCATTCGCAGCAGGCAATCCCGCACGGGTGATACGCACCATTGGACCGCGATGATATCGCCTCTGCACATCTGTTACTTCTCGCAGGAGTATCCACCAGAGACCGGCTGGGGTGGCATCGGGTCGTACACGTATGAAATGGCGCACGCCTTGGTGACGGCCGGCCATCGTGTGTCCGTCATTGCGCGAGCAGTTGATCAAGAATCAGTCGTTGACGACGATGGTGTTAAAGTCTATCGGGTTCTTTCTTCTCCTAATTGGAATCGAATGCGTGTTTTATGGCGACTCGCAGGTTACTGGCCCGGGTTTGCATGGGCAGCGATGCGGCGCCTCCGATCAATCCACCATCGCACACCCGTGGACGTCGTCGAGACACCGGAAGCTCGTGCCGACGGTTTCTTTCTTAGGCTTCCCAACCGCCCGAGAATCGTCACGCGACTTCACGGCGCCTGGGTCTTCGTTGATTGTCAGAACGGCATTTCTCCCGATCTGCGCAAGCGCTTCATCTACTGGCAGGAAAAACAATGTATCCGCCTCGCCGATGCGGTTACAGCACCCAGCGCTGCAATGGCCGAGTTGACTGGCTCGTGGCTACCCCTCGTACAAAGGCGGGCCTCGATTGTGGCGAATCCGCTCAACACTCGATCATTCTCGCCAAGCGGCTCCAACCGAACTCGCGAAATTGTTTTTTGTGGCCAGACTGGAGCGCAGAAAGGTATTGCGACTGTGGCGCAAATCGTTCCGGCAACTTCTCAAGCGGTATCCCGGCGAGGATGTTTTGTTTCAGGTTCCTTGGCGCAGACACGATCGATTGTTCCGGACGGTCCTGGCAGGAGCAGATACGCACCCATGTCCCAGAAACCCAACAGCGCCGTGTGCAGTTCGAGCAGTTGGCGCGCCCGGACCTCAGGGATCGCTATAAGAAAGCATATGTGTGTGTTCTGCCTTCGCTCTGGGAGAATTTTCCGTACGGACTTCTTGAGGCGATGGCATGCGGCATTCCCGTAGTTGCAACAACTGTTGGCGGTCTGCCGGAGTTGATAGATCATGGTGGCAGCGGGCTCCTCGTGCCCCCCAATGACCCGGAGGCGCTAGCCACTGCGGTTTGTCGGTTGCTTGACGACCCCAGTCTCAAAAAACGAGATGGGGCGAAACGCGCGTCAGCGTTCGAAACTCAATTCAGCACTCAGCGCGTACTGCCCGAAATGTTGCGCGTGTATCGGAGCGTCGTTCACGTAGATCGCTAGAGTCCTTGTCCAAGAAATTGTAATTCGAATGCGTCAAGTTTAGGCAGCAAGTCGCTCCTTTTTGCAGCAGGCGTCGATCTCCGACTCGAGGCGGTCGAATGCGATGCGGAGTGCGGATGGGCCTGGCGGGGCGGCGGGCATGATCTCGGCGAGTTTGGGCCGGAGCAGCCGCGCGTAGGTCCGGGAAAAGAACAGCGCAATGCGAAGTCCATCGGCTGTGAGTTGATAACGATGGCTGTGCGGGATGCGCTCGATGATGCCGTGGAGCCGGAGGCGGCGAAGGTCATAGGTCAGTTTTCCGACGGGATAATTGGCTGGATCGAAGCCCAGCAGTTGCGCCAGCAAGACGCGCATTTCTGAGTTGGTAAATCCCCGAAGTTGAAAACTGAAGACGACCAGTACGGTGAACAAAGCTTGGACGCGTTTGTCGCCGAACCGCAAGGCCGAAGCTCTTTGACCATCGACCTCGGCAGGGCGCACCACCTGATCAAACGCGTCTTCGCCAATCGAACAATCGTGGGAAATCTTTTGGACGTCGAGCAGACGCCGGTTGGCTTGAAAGCCGATCTGCCGCAGGGCCGGCAGGTTCTTGAGTAGCTTGCCGATACCGAAGTCGCGCGTGTTGTTGATGGTGGTTTCGGTGCGAAGCGCGCGCCCTTCCTTGTGATACTGCTTGATTCGGGTGTTCTTGTAATCGACATGCAGGGATGGAATCACTCCCTCCGTAATGACTCGGGTGCGGAAGCGGCCGGGCGTGGTCTTGTTCACGCGGCGGTCAAAGATCAACTGCACCTGACTGGGTCTGCCGATATCCAGGTTTTCGCGGATCACTTCTTCGAAGAACACGCGGCCGGTGACAGGCCGGTCCAGCACCTGGGTCAGCGAGAACTCCGCCTGCAGAATCGAAATCTGGTAACGGTAGCCGGCTTTGCGATCTCTGGCCTCGTAGTGGGTGCGGCAGCAATCGCAACCACTTCCGCAGCAAGGCGTCGATCTTCTCCGCGCTCAGCCCATCGCAGATGGCTTGCAGCCGCTTGGGATCGTCGCAACTCAAAACGCCATTGTCGAGCGCTTCAAATCCGATTCCCTTCTGCGCCAGTTGCCGTTTCGCGTATTCGTGCCCGTTGAGGCAGAGCTTGGCGTTGTAGGGAAAGTACGTGCTGAACTTCAGGAAGAACGGCCCAAAGTCCCGGTCCACGCAGTAGATGTAAAAGTGGTTCACCATGGCGGTGGAGCGCACCAGCCACGGATAAGTGCCGCCGGTCTTCTCATTGCGGCGCCGCTCGGTCCGGAACACCGGCGTCTTCTCCTGCGCCTTGCCGATGAACACCACGCCCTTCGGCGCTTCTGGAACTTCTTTCGCTGCTCGGCCGCCACGTCATCCTTGCGTTGACCCTTTGCGGAACGTAATCGACCGGGATCTTCTCCTGCCGGGCAAACGCCTCCAAGGCGGCAATGAATGTCTTGCTGATCGGATCCATCAAGGCGCTGGAGGCAAACTGGTTGCCGCGGTGAAATCGAAAGAAGCAGGCCACTCCTTGTTCCCGCTGCAAAGCCGGAACGTAGACGTTCAAGTACATCCGGTCGATTCCTTCCACTTCCAGGGTGACGTGGTCGGCCAGCACTTCGGCAACGCTTCGTGGTACGCTCATTTCGGCTCCGGTACGACTCCGATCCTTCGGGATCGACTGCCGCTTCGGCGGCCTAAATCATTGGCGAGAACTGCTTGCAGTTCTCCACTGTCGACCGGAGCCATCTCTCGGATTATGCGCGATCCTCAGACACGACGGAAATACACCTCGTCGGTCTGAGGCGGAGCCTCGTTAGAGATTAGCTTCCATGCTGCGAATTTCCATCATTTTGGCCACTCACAATCGAGCTGGTCTGCTCGCGTGTGCGCTTGAGAGTTTGCGGCGGCAGACAATCGCGGCCGAGGAGTGCGAGTTCATCGTAGTCGACAACAAGTCAACCGATCGGACGGCAGAAGTTGTGCGCGCTGCCGCTGAACGAATTCCCCAACTACGATATGTCGTGGAGGAGCGACTCGGCCTGAGTTGGGCTCGAAACGCGGGACTTCTTGCCAGTCGCGGGCTTTATGTTGCTTATTTGGATGACGATGCACGGGCTGAGCCCGGGTGGGCGGAGGCGATCGTCTCGGTGTTCGAGCGATCTTCACCTCCAGCCGGTTGCGTTGGGGGCCGAATACTCTTGGACTGGAGCGGACAGAATCCGAATAGCGTCCCGCAACGGCATTGGACTCTTTTGTCATATTTGGACTACGGGGAAGCGAATAGACCGCTGATGGAGCACGAGTACATTGTTGGCGCGAATATGGCGTTCCGGAGGGATGTGTTGCTGCGGTTTGGAGGATTCTCAACGCAGTTAGGACGCAGAGGCTTGAAGTCTGTTATCAGGAGAAGAGGCGCAACTGGTTCACCGCCTGAGAAGACAGAGCACACCGGTCTGGTACTCGGGTGAGGCGGTTGTATGGCACTCAGTACAGAGCGAGCGAGTAAGACCGAACTGGCTTCGACGGCGCATGTTTTGGGATGGTGCCACCCAGCCTCTGCTGGATTTGGACGACACCCGGCCGCGGCATTATTTCGTACTACAAGGATGCCGCGATCTGAAGCGACTCAGTTCACTCGGATGGCAGTGGGTTCTCTCGTCAACTCGAGGCCACAAGGATCAAGCCATCGAATCGGCATTAAGTATGATTCAACGGTTTGGCCGACTGCGAACCCACAGCGCCCTGGCCCTCCGTGGAACCGCCCGGGATTGATCAATGCACATCGGTTTCCTGGCACTCGACTACCCCTCCGCGGTGGAAGGCGGCGGAGTGGGCGACCAAGTCCGCATTCTCGCGCGCGCGCTGGTGCATTCCGGCCATCGTGCCACTGTCATCGCATTGGCTGGAAGAGAGTTACCCCTCGCCAGTGACGACCTCGGAGTCAAAGTATACCGCGTCAAGCCGGGAAATGTTCACTGGTACGCATCCAAAGCCCCGTTGATTGGATCGATGGTGGCCCCAGCCATTCGTGAGTTGGAATACGGAAGGGCTGCCTGGTCGCTCATTCAGAAACTCCACGAACTCGAGCCGTTCGATCTTCTGGAAGGAACCGAAACCGGCGCAGTTATAGCAGCTTTCGCAGAAACTTCCATCCCAATGGTCATCCGTCTCCACGGTGAAGTGTATTCGTTTTGCAAATACACCCCAGCAACACCGCTGACGGCAGGCGTGCGTCTTGCTAGAGTTCTGCAACGGATGGCTTTGCGCCGCTCTAAGATGCTCATTTCACCCAGTCAGTCTCATGCGCGGGAAATCAGTGCGGAGCTTCGCGGGAAACATCCTCCCATTCAGATTATCCCCAACGTTCTGAGCCCCTCACATTGTACGCGAAAGAGCGAAGTGACGGACTCTGAGCGGCCCATGGTGTTGTTTGCTGGCCGCCTTGAGCAACGAAAGGGCATCCCAACACTCTTGGCTGCGGCGGCACGAATACTGCAGACGGTTCCCGGTACCCAGTTCGTTCTGGCTGGTGCTTATCACCCGACATTGCCGGAGAAAACGCTTAGGGAGCTGATAACGCGCTTCAAGTTGAACGGGCAGGTAAAACTGCTCGGTCACACTCCAACCGAGCAAATGGCGAAATGGTACCAGCGGGCGACGGTGTGCGTGTTGCCATCTTATTACGAAACGTTCGGCCTGACTGCCCTCGAACCGATGATACACGGCACGCCTGTGGTAGCAAGTTCCACGAGCGCACTGCCGGAAGTTGTACGACATCGGCGCAACGGCCTGCTCGTCCTGCCAGGCGACTCAACAGCCCTTGCAGAG
The DNA here is from genome assembly GCA_963770415.1 of uncultured Acidobacteriota bacterium. GTDB lineage: Bacteria > Acidobacteriota > Terriglobia > UBA7540 > UBA7540 > CAVROP01. The sequence goes on along the minus strand of CAVYPU010000048.1, from coordinate 19,434 downwards.
GCGCTCCTTGAGGTATGCCAAAACCGAAATCTACGCGAACGCTTATCACAACAGGCACAAGAATGGGCGCGACGGTTTGATGTGGACCGTTGGTTTCCGGAAACCCTAAAGCTCTATGGGTGGGCCGCATCGTCGGGTCTCAGACGACGCCCCAGACGCGGAGCACTTCTTCTTCTCTCCGCACTTCGACGATGTGGTGCTCTCCTGCGGCGGGTTGGTCGCTTCCCTTGTGTCAAAGGGTCGCAGGGCCACGGTAGTAACGGTGTTCGGCGCGACGTTACAAATCCGCGACTCTGCCTACGGCCAACATCTCCGCGCCAAATGGGGCACTTCCCTTCAGGGCCGCATTCTCGAAGACAGAAGGGCCATGCAAGTTTTGGGAATGTCCCATTCGGAGACCTGGGACTTCACGGATGCGGCTTGGCGCTTGGACGGGAAGGGAAGGCAGATGTACGCTTGCTACGACGAGTTGAGCGCAGCCCCCGCTGCCGACGACGACGACTACGCTGAAGCGCTGATGAACGCAGTGACAACACGACTCGGGGCGGTTACCTGCCCAGTGGTAGCATATTTTCCGCTTTCGCTTGGGGGACACGTTGATCATCGTATTTTGTTTCGAATCGGCAAGAGAATCCAGGCGTTGGGTCATGAAGTTCGGTTTTATGAAGACTGGCCATATGCTGAACGATATCTCGCTATACCGTCCAGCCCGGGTTGGTTGTCTCAAGATGTACTCATTGATTTGAACGTAAAAGTCGAGGCAGTCAAACAATACGAGTCGCAGATTCGTGGCCTTGGTGGCAGCCCGAAGGCGGTGCGGAGGCGGATCGAACGGTTTAGCCGACAATCCAAGTCCCCTTCGCCCCGGGAGCGCTATTGGCGGCTCCTCGGCACTGAGTTCCCACAAGACGAGGTGGAGAAATTCGAACCTATCCCGCCATTTTTACTCGCGGTACACCACTCCAGACTGGCGAGCTTCAGGAAATACTTCGGCGGCTTCTCATGGCACGATCTGGACGAAGTTCTTCCTGCCGGATGTGGGTGTTGTGTGGATCTGGGCTGCGGCTCCGGACGGCACCGCAAAATCGTCGAAAACCGTGGTTATCGTTGGGTGGGACTCGATCGTGGCACCGGCCATTCACTCGACTCGTTCGTGCACGCCGACTGCCAGGCGTTGCCGTTCGGTTCGGGAAAAGCGGCCGGCAGCTGTTGCCTGGCAAGCACTGGAGTATTTGGAAAATCCGCAAGAGTTCATCAACGAGGTGGCGCGCGTGTTGGAGGTCGGAGGTGTGTTCTGCGGAAGCATATCCTTTCTGGAGCCGCTCCATGGACGGAGCTACTGGGGCATCAGCGAAGCCGGAATCCGTCTTTTGCTGGAACGGGCCGGCTTCAAGGACGTTGAGGTTCGTCCTGGCCTTTCCGGCTTCGCACTGTTGCTGTGGACCTGGCTTCGCCGGTTGGCGGGAGTTCAGGCCGAGCGCTTAGCTCTGCCCATCGTGGCAACTCTCTGCGCTGGCCCTGCCGCCGCGGCTTTTTTCTTCTCATGGCTGAAAAGCCGGTTAGGCTGGGGCTCTGGTCACATCATGACTTGGCTTGTGGACCGCGCTCCTCTCGAGTTCGCCGGGCATCTTATGTTCGTGGCGCGCAAGCCTGGACGGCGATAGATGCACATCGGTTTCGTCACCTTCGAGTCGCCTTTCAGGTCGAATGCCGGGGGAGGCGTCGCTTCGTATCTGCGCGGCGTTATTCCAGCGTTGATTGAAGCCGGGCATCGGGTCACGGTAATCACGCGACCCGATTCCTATCGCGCTCCTGCGGGTTTCGACAAGATCGCGCGAGTTGTTCCTGTAAAGCTACCCAGCGCGCACTGGTACTTATCGAAGCTGCCACTAGCCGATCGCTTTTGCGTCCAGCCCGTCCGGGAGGTGGAGTGGTCCATTGCATTTCAGCGCGCCAGTAGCCGGGCCATGCGCGAGGATCCAATGGACGTATTGGAGACCACGGAGCTGGGTTCGTGGTGGCTGGCACGTCGGCCGGCCGCGCCAGTCGTCATTCGGCTGCACGGTAGCGATTACACATTCCGTCGCCGGTTGGGGCAGCGCCAAACGCTTGCCACAGTGTTGGGTCGGAAGTTACAACGGGATGCGCTGCGAAGAGCGGCGATCGTAACCGCACCGAGCCGCTTCCAGGCTAACGAGGTCGCGCGCGAGATGGGTTGGGAACCGGATAGGATAACGGTGGTTCCAAACGCGATCGACCAGCGAGTGCTGGACCAGGCTACCGCGCGGCATCGAGGGAACGAGGCGGATTCCGAAGAGCCGATTATTCTTTATGTAGGGCGCTTGGCTCCTGTAAAGGGTACACTGTCCCTTTTACAGGCTGTGCCAGGAGTACTGCGTGAATTTCCGCGCGCGCGCTTCGTTTTGGCTGGTCCGTGGCAGATGCCAGCGCCACACAGTTGGCGCTATTTAGTGAATGGCGCAGGAGATCCGGACAGATTGATTTGGTTAGGGCACATACCTACCGATGAACTGGCGGGATGGTATCGGCGTGCTTCGGTATTTGTCATGCCCTCCTTCTACGAGACATTCGGAATCGCTTGCCTTGAGGCGATGGCTCACGGGTTGCCTGTCGTTGCTAGCAGGGTCGGCGGCTTGCCAGAAGTGATCGAGGATGGTATCAGCGGAATCCTGGTGCCGCCGGGCGAGCCCAACGCCTTGGCTGGCGTTATCGCAGTCCTGTTAAAAGACCCGATCCTCCGGCAGCGGCTGGGCACCGCAGGGTGCCAACGCGTGGCCGACAATTTTGCACCAAATCGCGTCGTCTCGGATATGCTCGCTGTCTACTCGCGGGCTCTGACAGTACAGAGATCCGAGGCAATCCAAGTTCTCAAATCAACAGTATAGTAGCGCCATGCGGATCACCGCCATCAACCGTAGAAGGCCGCGGTTCCGAGCAGGCCAGGCGACGTCTCGCGATTCCGGCCGCACAGCGGCAATTCGGCCGTGGGAGCCTCGCTACCCAAGCCAAGACGACTCGGCCGCCGGCCCTTTCACAACTGCGCGTGGCGGTCTTCCTCGGGAAGCGGTCCCCGAGAGGCGGGGGATGAGTGCCGACTCCGGGAATCTGGACTACCTGCGGGCCACCGCCGTATTGTGCGTCATCACAAACCACATCTTTTATACGTTGGGCTCGCCGGAATGGTACGGCCGTACCCTAATCAATCCCGCCGCTCTTGGGAGAGTCGGCGTGCTTCTGTTCTTTGTACACACATCGCTCGTACTGATGCTATCGCTGGAGAGGTCTTGGGCGAAATCGCGAAGGCCCATTCTAGCTTTCTATATTCGCAGAGCGTTCCGTATTTACCCACTACTTGTTGTGTGCAGCGGCCTTGCGTTCTTACTCGCGTTCCCTCCCAGTCCGTGGGACCCGAAGATCCACGGGAGTTTTGTTGTCTTCGCAGCCAATTTTCTGCTAATCCAAAACATCACGCACAGTCCGTCTATTCTCGGAGCCGCCTGGAGCCTACCCTACGAAGTACAGATGTACGTGGCGCTTCCGGTGCTTTTTCTCATCCTTCGGAAAACAACTCGCCCTTTGTGGGCGATAGCAGCGCTCATAGCCGCACCGGCTGGCCTGTTCATTTGGTTGGCGCCTACGTACCGGATTGCAAGGCTGCTGGAGTTTGTTCCGTGCTTTATTGGAGGAATTCTGGCTTTTGTGATGCTGCGATATGTAAGACCGAAGTTGCCAGCGTTCGCGTGGGTCGCAGGCCTTCCCATGGGCGCTTTAGGCGCCGGTGTTGTGCTGAGTCAAACGTGGAGCCCCGAGCGCGAGTGGATCCTCTGCCTTGCACTGGGAATGGTGGTGCCGCTATTTTCCGAACTCCGGGATGGGGTGCTGCGGCGTTGCGCCCAATGGGTGGCGAAGTACTCGTATGGGATCTACTTGGCGCACCTTCCGGCAATCTGGGTAGCCTTTCGAATCTTGCCTTGGTCCCCCGCCGCCCGTTGGCTTGGGTTGGCAGGCATGCTGCTAGTTTTTCCCATGTGTTTGTACGACTTCATCGAAGAGCCGATGATCCGTTGCGGAAAGTGGCTAGCCCCGGGGCGTCCCTGAGGAGATCCCGAAGCGCTTGGTCTGGCGAGAGTACGAATCTGCAGCATGCGACGCTTCAGGCCAAAGCGCAGCGTACAGTGCTCGACTTACTACCTCTACCGCGCAGCACCGACCGGGCCGGCAAATCGCGGCTGACACTCTTGGATTGACTGTGAACGTTTTGCTTGTAAGCGCTTCATATGTTCCCGTTTTGGGCGGTCTTCAAGCCGTGACGCACAACCTCGCCAGACAGCTCATGTTAAGAGGCCACGAGGTTCGAGTGGTCACTAATCGCTATCCGAGGTCACTGCCTGCAGAGGAAGTGATTGATCTGGTTCCTGTTCAACGTTGGTTGTTTCTCAACCTGAGTAGGCAGATGTTATGGGACAAGCGTCCCGAGCTGTTTCTTGCCTCGCTCTACCATGCTCCCCGCAATATAATAAGACTGGCACAAGTCCTGGCGAGTTACCGGCCTGACACCGTCAACCTACATTTTCCCGATTCCCAGACAGGAGCAATTCTCTGGCTGCGACACTTTTTTTCGTTTCGGCTCGTCGTTTCACTTCACGGTCACGACGTGGAACGTTGGAACGAAGAGGGCGCCAGGGCCTGTGCGCGTAGCTCTCTAGAAAGATTCCAACGCCTGTTGCGCGCTGCAGATGCAGTGACAGCCTGTTCGCGGTACCTGTTGGCACGTGCCGCTGAGATCGAACCCTCCGTGGCAAACACAGGCCTGGCAATTCACAACGGGATCGATTTGCAGCAGTTTTTCCAGACAGACAAGTATGCGCATCCACGGCCCTATCTTCTAGCCTATGGCCGCCTGACTTACAAGAAGGGTTTCGATTTGTTGCTCCGTGCATTCTCGGAAACCGCGAAGCGTTGGGCCAATATGGATCTCATTGTCGCCGGTGAAGGCGAAGAGGCAGCGACTCTTTCGCGACTATCGAACGATTTAGGGTTGCGCGAGCGCGTGTTCTTTTTCGGGCGCGCCAACACCGTTGAAGTCCGGCGATTGGTTCGAGGCTCCCGGGCCGTCGTCATTCCTTCGCGGCAGGAACCTTTCGGGCTAGTGGCAATTGAGGCCCTTGCCTGTGGTCGGCCACTGGTAGCGGCGCGGGTTGGCGGACTGCCGGAAATCGCCGAGGCGCTACCGGGTGCCTCGTTGATCCTGGCCGAGCCCGAGCCGATCGACCTGGCTCGCGCAATAGCGCAAGCATTATGCTTGGAACCGGGACACCCGCCTGCGCTAGAACGATTTTCGTGGCAACAGATGGCGAGCGAGTATGAAAGGGTTCTGCAGCCGTGATGTGCGGCTTTTGTACGAGTGCTCGGCAGGTGTGGTAATCCGTCCTCAATGGCGGCTCCCCGATAACCGATTTCTCCTTGTTCCAGCATGCAGCTGGCAAAGGCACTGCTGGGCGTCGAGGGTCCGGTCGCACCGGTCGCCGTCGTCTTAGGGCCCCGGAGTGCCATGGCTTTCCCCGTAGACAACAACGCAATTCTCATGCGAACACAGTCATCGCAGATCAAATCCTGGCGGCTGCCTGGGCGGCCAATAAGTGACTCTTCCAGCGTACTTACAGCGCTCCTCGCATTTGCCGTGGTTCTGCCCTGCGTGGCGTTATTGCACGTGGATGTGCATTACGCCCTCGCATTGGCCGTCGCAGGCACCTCCATTTGGGTGTTGATAGGTGACTACACGCAGGGATTTCTATTACTGTTGTCCTCGATGATCCTCGGATACCGGACGGTCCACGTCACTGAACTTCTCAAGATCCACCCATCACAGGTCTTGGTGGCACTCCTGTTGTGTTCCGTCTTAATGTCTCGGCCGCGGATTGGAGCTGCCAACAGACTTTGGCTCCCCTTTTGGGTTTGGTGCTTCATTCCATTTTGGGCGTGGGGATGGCTTGCCGGCTCTGCAGCGGGGTACGCGTGGGACCTGATGCTGCCGTACCTCATGGGCTTTCTGCTTCTGATCCCCCTCTTCATAGTTGCCAGAGTGGTCCTGCAGATCCCAGGCCAATGGCAAGCAGTTGCTACCGCCTATTACGTAACTGCTACGAGCATTGCCACGTTAGGACTTTTTGAGCGCTTCTTTCCGGGAGCCGCCGGCCTGATGTCTGGTTTTTTCAGCAATCCCGCTGTCACCGCCAGCCAGGATGGCTTTGGTCGCGCGAGATTCTCTTTTTGGGGGCATCCCGACGCCACTTTCGTCTGCTTGCTTGCCATCCCCTTCGCTGTGCCGCTCTGGAGTTGGAAACGAACACGATTGGCGAGAACCCTGATCCTAATCGCCGTGGGGGTCCAACTTGGCGGCGCGTTTATTGGTGGCTATCGGATCGTCTGGCTAATGCTAATCGCTCAATTGGCGGCGTTTCTGTTTTTCCGACGTAAGTATATCGTTGCAACATTGGCGGCGACCCTGGTGGCGTTATCTAGCACGGCAATGCCAGCCAGCGTGCAAGCCCGGATTGACTCCCTGATGATGCTCTTGGCAGGTACGCCAACTGACACAAGCGGAGCGAAACACCTGAGTCGCTTCTGGGCTGCCGTAGAGTTGGTGAAGAACCACCCGGAAGGACTTGGCTGGGGTGCATCAGGATGGGTTCACTGTGACTTCCTACAGGTCGCCGCCGACCTAGGTATTCTCGCAGGACTTCTGTTCGCAGGAGCCTATCTCCGAACGCTCGGCCTGTCGGTCGCGCGGTCATTCAATAGCCGGCGCCATCAAGCAGATCGGGCTCTTAGCCTTGCGCTGCTCATGTCTTTCGGCAGCGCTGGCGCACTACTTTCGACACAGCCTATTTTGGTCCTGCCTCAAGTCGCTCTGCCTGTGTTGCTAATCTGGGCCTTCGTCGAAATTGACCTTCGACAACAAGTGATGCCATAAGGAGGTATTGCAACGGTGCTGCCACGCATTTCAGTCCTGCTCCCGACTTTCAATTCCGCGACAACGATCCGGGCCACTCTGGAATCAGTCAAGTGGGCCAATGAAATCCTCATAGTCGATTCATTTAGCACTGACGAGACACTATCGATATGTCGCGAATACGGTGCACGGATCGTTCAACACGACTATAACAACTCTGCAACACAGAAAAACTGGGCCCTACCCCAGTGCCAAAACGAGTGGGTCTTACAAATCGACACAGACGAAGTCCTTGGCCCGGGGTTAAAAGAGGAAATGGAAAACCTCGTGCTCCGTGCGGGGACTGACACTCACGCCTTTCGCATGGCACGACGGAACTATTTCCTGGGGAAGTGGGTCCGGTATGGGGGTGTATACCCCGATTATCAACTTCGACTGCTTCGCAGAGATTGTGCCAAATGGCAGGATCGAGAGGTCCATGCACATGTCGAGGTCACTGGGAGAATCGGAACACTACAGCGCTACATCGTGCACAACGATGCGCCGACAATCTCAATCCGGATTCGTAATCTGGACCGCTACACACGCTATGAGGCAGATGAGCTTCGCAAACGTGGCCAGAGATTTCGATGGCATGATTTAGTCTTTCGGCCGTGGCTAGCTTTCGGCTATCGTTACGTCTGGCGTGGAGGCTTCAGAGATGGGTGGCGCGGATTAATACAGGGGGTGTATGCCGCAAACTACGTATTTCTTTCGAGGGCGAAGTTATGGGAGTTGGAGGAGCTAAAGATCGAGCGTAGCCCGCGATCTTAGAATGTTAGTTCGATGGAGATAAGCAGCTTGTACGGAACTTCGAAGGACGAACCGAAGACTATCGTGATTCTTGAGTCTTCCGCAGCCATGGGCGGGATACAACATACGACATTGGCGCTCGTCCGGAAACTTGATCGCGCCCGATGGAATCCAATCGTTATTTGCCCCGAGGATGGTGATCTGCCCGCCGCATGTAGGCAATGTGGCGTGTCAGTAGAAGTTTTGCCGCTCCCACCAATGCTTTCGACGAGCGTTTGGATTGGTAGGAGCAGGAAACTTCCCAACCCCGCAGCCTGGGTGTGGGATACCGCGGCAATTCTTGTCGCGGCGAAGGTCGCCGCGGATCGGTTTCGCAATGTCCGGCCAACGTTGATCGTCACCAAAGGATTACTTTGCCATTTCTATGGCGCTCTCGCTGCGCGTTACGCACGTGTGCCATGCATTTGGTATATCCAGGACTTAGTATCCCCGCGGTTCTGTGGTGCTTACACAAAGCTCTTTGGAAAGGCGGCAAAGCATCTGCCAACCTCGATAGCTGCTATTGGTCCCCAGATCGTGGGGCAATTGCCTCCGGAGTTACGGGGTCGTGTCAAGATCGTCTATAATGCTGTCGACCTGTCTGTTTTTCGCGGTTCGGAAAACCGTAATCAGATCCGCAGTGAACTCGGCGTTCCCTCCGGAGCATTCGTTATCGGCCAGGTGGCACGCCTCACACCTTGGAAGGGACAACACCATCTACTGGACGCCTTCTCGAAGATTGCTGCTGCAAGGCCGTCCGCTCACCTGGTTTTTGTTGGAGCCCCGCTGTTCGGCGAGGCACGATACGAAACATGGTTGCGCCGGCGTGTTTCCATTCTCGGACTAGAAAAAAGAGTGATTTTTGCAGGCCACCGACACGATATTGTTGAGGTCCTCGCTGCGCTGGATTTGTTTGCGTACTGTGCTGTAGAAAAGGACATCTGTAATCTATCCCTGCTGGAAGCCATGGCATCGCATCTACCGATCGTCGCATTCGATATCCCCGGTATTCGGGAGGCCATTGTCTCGGAGCAGGAAGGCATCCTGGTTCCCGTGGCGGAGGTCGGTCAACTCGCGAATGAGATCGGACGCTTGATCGACAGCCCTGAATTTTGCCTGCGACTTGGCGAAGCAGCGCGGGACCGCGTCAGACGCCAATTCAGTTTGGATCGGCACGTAGCTCGCATGGAGGAGACATTTCTGCAGGTGCTGTCAAACAACAGGGTTCCTGAACTAATCGCATCAGACTAAACAGGAGTTTCTGCCAGCTGTTCGGACAGTTTAAGTATGACCTCGTCCGGGCTAGTCCGGTGACTGGGCATACTTGCGGGCCAACCGACAAAGCTTAGTGTCGTTCGTGCGTTAAGGGAACGATCTTGAACATTCTGTTTGTCCACAACTGCCTGACACGATTTGTTAGCCAGGACCTAGCTGCACTTAGGCAATACCATCATGTCTCTGAGTGCAGTTTGTCCTCCCGTCTGGTCAATCCGGTATCGCTTTGGCGGCAGGTGCGGGCACATGACGCGGTTTTCGGTTGGTTTGCCTCTTGGCATACCGTGTTGCCAATGACATACGCCAGGATTTTGCGCAAGCCCTCGATCTTGGTAGTTGGGGGATACGATCTGGCTCGCCTTCCGGAAATTGCATATGGACACCAGCGGGGCGGCCTGAAGAAGTGGATCAGCCGATTCACTATCAAAATGGCTCAATGTCTCGTCACGAATTCGGAATTCAGTGCATCGGAGGTCAAATGTAACGCCGGTGTGCAGAGCCGATCAATCAACGTTGTTTACCATGGTGTCCCCGACCGTTTTGGGTGTCTTCCCGAAGCCAGGCGTGAGCGAATAGTCCTCACGGTTGGCAATGTCGATGTTTCCAATCTGCGGCGGAAAGGGCTGGAGCCGTTTGTGAGAACCGCAGCTCTTTTGCCCGACGTTCGGTTCGTTGTTGCAGGGGCATGGAGCGACGACGCCATTCGGCGGCTTCGAGCTATTGCTCCGTCGAATGTTGAGTTCACTGGCTGGTTGGAGGATGAGGCGCTCCTCGATTGGTACCGACGGGCCTCAGTCTACGTACAGGCCTCTTTGCATGAGGGGTTCGGTATGGCGGTCGGCGAGGCGATGCTGGCAGGCTGCATTCCCGTAGTCACAAAGGCTGGGGCGCTTCCGGAAGTGGTTGGAAACTGCGGAGTGTACAGTCCTTCCAGTGAACCGTCTTACATTGCTATTGCTATCGAAGAGGCTCTGTCGTTTCAGGACAGCGACCGTGCCAGAGCGCGCCGGCGAATTCTCAACGAGTTTCCGCCGCAGGGGCGCTGCAAATCTTTTGAGCGGATCCTTGGAGGTATTGCTTGCTCAACACGACGGTGACGACTGTTTCAATAATCGTTCCTTGCCGTAACGAAGTTCGGAGTATCGGGGGGTTTCTCGAATCGTTGCTTGCACAGGATATGTCCGGACTTACTTGGGAGGCCATCATTGTCGACGGTATGAGCGGGGACGGCACGCGTGAAGTTGTCGAGCCGTATCGCCGTCGGTATCCAACCATCAAACTCATCGACAACCCCACCCAGATCGTTTCGACTGCCCTCAACGCCGCTATTCAAGCATCGAACGGAGAAGTGATCATCCGTATGGATGCCCATTCCGAGTATGCGCCCGACTACGTTCAATGCTGCGTCCGGGTAATGCGGGAAACAGGCGCCGATAATGTCGGCGGCCCGGTTCTCGCTTGTGGATCAGGCCTAATAGGGCGTGCAATTGCTACGGGCTACCATTCCCCGTTCGCGTGCGGCGGGGCCCGATTCCATGACAAGAAATATGAGGGACTGGTAGACACAGTGCCATACGGGTGCTGGCGTCGGTCTGTCTTCGCTCGTGTCGGCCTCTTCGATCCCGAGTTGGCGCGAAATCAGGACGATGAGTTCAACCTTCGATTGACCCGAGCCGGCGGAAGGGTCTGGCAATCGCCTCGCATCGTCTCATGGTACCAGCCTCGGAACAGCATCAACAAACTGTTCCACCAATATTTCCAATATGGTTTCTGGAAAGTCGCTGTCATTCGCAAGCATGGCCGGCCCGCATCATGGCGGCACTTGGTACCCGGCATTTTTGTCCTTGTGAACCTCCTACTGCCTGTCGCAGTTTTCGCGAGCTTCGAGTTTGGTGGCAGGAATCTCGCCCGTTGCTCCACGGCCCTGTGGATCTCCGAGGTTCTCACTTATGCCCTGGCTTGCCTCGCTGCCGCAGGCCGTGCCGCCTCGCGTGAAGGGTGGCGGCTCCTCGCGGTTTTGCCGATCGTCTTCCTCACCTTCCACATTTCATACGGCGCAGGGTTCTTGCTCGGAGCGGGCCATTTTAGCTTCCAGTCCGAACGTCGGGGCAGTACGATCCCCCCGCAATTCTCAGAGCTGAGCCGATGAGCACTGTCCCGCCAAATGCTAAAGCGGAACGCATCGTTCGCGAGTATGATCGTCGCGCTTGCGAAGTGCCGTCAGATTTCTACGCCTGGAGCCGGCGAGCTAACCTATTGTTCCACACCCAGACCGTTAGGGCATGCGTACAGTTGCTGCACCGTGCGGGCTTGTTTCCGCTCAATGGCCGGCACATTTTGGATGTCGGCTGCGGGACAGGTACTTGGCTGTTGGAGTTTATTCAGTGGGCGGCAAACCCAGCAGCACTTTATGGAATTGATTTAGACGCTAACCGCATCGAGCGAGCCCGCCAGCGTCTGCCGCCACGGTCAGAACTGAGAGTCGGTGATGCGGCAGCGCTCCCGTGGTCGGACGCGTCTTTTGACATTGTTGCACAATTCACGGTCTTTACATCGATTCTCGACATGCAGTTCAAACGGGCGGTGGCGGCCGAGATGCTGCGCGTTCTGAAACCTGGAGGGGCAGTTTTGTGGTTCGATTTTCGTGTTAACAACCCAAATAACCGGAACGTCCAGGGAATCGGTAGGCGTGAGATTCGATCACTTTTTCCAGGCTGCACCATCCAGCTCGAATCCGCACTACTTGCGCCGCCGATCGGTCGGCTGGTTGCACCCTTTTCCTGGGTGGGTGCCGAACTACTTCATACAATCCCGATTCTCCGCTCACACTATGCTGGGCTCATCATAAAACCAGGGGGACCTCCTAGAACATGAGTGACACTTCTTACCTACCCTTCGCCCTCCCCGATATCGGTGAAGAAGAGATTGCCGAAGTTGCGGCGGCGCTACGTTCCGGCTGGCTGACTAGCGGAAGCCGCGTCGCGCAGTTTGAATCGAACTTCGGTGAATATGCAAACGCTCTGCACGCCTTGGCGGTCAACTCCTGCACTGCGGGGCTGCGCCTCGCGCTAGCCGCCGCGGGAATCGGACCAGGTGACGAAGTCATTACTACGCCTCTTACGTTCTGCGCAACCGTCAACGCCATTTTGGAGGTGGGCGCCACCCCGATCCTAAGTGACATCGGGCCGGACTTGAATATAGATCCAGAAGCCGTCGTGAGGAGGATCACCCGTCGCACGCGGGCGATTCTGCCGGTTCATATCGCAGGTCTCCCCTGTGCGATGGATGCCCTCTGGGAGACTGCCAGCCGCTACGGCCTATCTGTGCTCGAGGATGCTGCCCATGCCACGGGTGCTTTCCATCGTGAAACTCCGATTGGCGGCGGCCGGCAGTGATGCAGTGGTTTTCAGCTTCTATGCCACCAAGAACCTCACGACCGGCGAAGGTGGCATGGTGACTACGCCCTCAGCAGAACTCCACGAGCGGATGCGGATTCTCTGCCTGCATGGCATCAGCCGGGATGCTTGGAACCGCTACTCGAAAACTGGTAACTGGTACTACGAAGTAGTCGAGCGCGGCTATAAATACAACATGAGCGATATCGCAGCCGCCATGGGGCTGGTTCAGTTGAAGAGACTGGACGGCATGAATGCACGCCGCGAAGAGATCGCTCGGCGGTACAACGCAGCTTTTCTGGATATTCCTGAAGTGGAAACTCCGCCAGAGCGCTCGGAATGTCGGCACGCTTGGCACCTGTATATTCTGCGATTGCACCTTGAACGGTTGACGATTGATCGGGCCCGGTTCTTCGATGAGATGAAGCGGCGGGGGATCGGGTGCAGTGTTCACTTTATTCCCATTCCGTTGCATCCTTACTATAGGAAGACTTTGGAGTTACGAGACCCTTGCAAAAAGGCTCTTGCGGAATACCCGCGACTGCTTTCGTTGCCGCTCTACTCCAAGATGACCGACCAGGACGTCGAGCGGGTGATCGAGGCAGTTCGGGAAATCGTCGTGCAGAATTCGATCCGGGACCCGGTGGTGTTCGGCGGACTGGAGGTTGCGGGTGCCGTTGAAGCGGGCGATTGACATCATTGGGAGCGTGCTGGCCCTGCTGGTGGGCCTACCGTTGCTGATTGCTATTGCGGCGGCCGTCGCACTTGATTCTGGACTTCCAGTGCTCTACCGTCAATGCCGTGTGGGCCGCCGATTTCACCAGTTTCAGCTTCTGAAGTTTCGCTCGATGGTCACTTTCGGGGGGGAGCCCAGATCACCGTGTCAGGCGACAGCCGGGTGACCCAGGTGGGAAGGTTCTTGCGAGCGACGAAGCTGGACGAACTCCCTCAGCTCTGGAACGTACTCACCGGTGAGATGAGCTTGGTAGGGCCACGACCCGAATTGCCGGAGTACGTTGAGATGTTCCGAACCCGCTACCAGCACATTCTGGGCATTCGTCCCGGCATCACTGACATCGCATCCATACGCTTTCGAAACGAGGAGAGGCTATTAGCACAATGCTCAGAACCGTTGCGCACATATGTGGAGACTGTACTGCCAGTAAAGCTCGCTTTGGCGGAGGAGTATCTCCAGAAACGCTCACTGCGGCTGGATCTGCTGATTTTGCTTAAGACATTGTTGGTGACACTTCGCACAGCCTGAGAATATACTACGATGTCCGTCAATAGTGAAATTACCGACTTAATAAGTCGCCGCTCTTCAATGGCGCGAGCACCTTCGCCGGCCAGTGATCTGGGGATGCCACCTGGGGCTTTTCCTGGTTTCGGGGGCTGCGGCATTTCTGCTGCGCTTCGACTTCAGAATCCCAGCGTCGGAGGCGCACCATCTCTTGTTCGCGCTTGCGGTGTGGCTGATCGTGAAGTCCGCCGTGTTTCGATGGCTGGAGTTGGATCGCGGCTGGTGGCGATTCGTGTCGATCGATGATGTGATGCGAATCAGTGTCGGGAACTTCGCCGGTGCAGCTCGCCAGCTTGTTTCGTCATCCAGTACTGTCGGAACGCCAGGTTTTCCGCGGACCATCTATCTCCTTGACCTCGGGACCTGCTGGATGTCCACTTCAGGTGTGCGGGTCCTGGTCAGAATCTTGCGAGAGAGAGTATATCAAGGCGGTAGTCAGAACGAAAAGCAAACACTTATATATGGCGCCGGTTCGGCGGGTGTCGCCCTGTTGCGTGAAATACGGGCCAATCCTAAGCTCTCATACCGCATCTGTGGGTTCGTCGATGATGATGATCGAAAAACACGCCTAGTGATCCAGGGAGCGAGGGTTCTGGGGACCGGCGCAAATCTGGCAAAACTGGTAATTAGGCATCGTGTCGAATTGGTTCTAATTGCAGTTCCGACAGCGAGCGGCGGTGAAGTGACAAGGATCTTGCGACTATGTCAGGAGGCTGGCGTTGCCTATAAAACTGTGCCTGGGCTCGGCGAAATCATCGAAGGCAACAGTCTTGCACACCAAATCCGCGAGGTCGCCGTCGAGGACCTCTTGGGTCGCAAGCCAGTTCGCCTGAATGAGAACCAGATCCGCGGCATGCTGGACGGAAAAGTCGTGCTGGTCACGGGCGCGGCCGGCTCCATCGGTTCCGAACTCTGCCGCCAGATCGCACGTTTCCAGCCCGCCGGGATCGTGGGATTCGAAATCGCCGAATCCCCTCTGTTCGAAATCGACCGCGACATGCGCCAGGCCTTCCCGGCGTTTCCCTTTCTACCCAGAAATCGGCAGCATCCAAAATCGTGCCCGCCTGGACGAGGTACTGCGCCAGTACTCGCCCTCGATCATCTATCACGCCGCCGCCTACAAGCACGTTCCCATGATGGAGGCCCACGTCTTTGAGGCCATCGAGAACAACGTTTTCGGGACCTATAACGTCGCCATGGCCGCGGCCGAGCACGGAGTGGAAGACTTCATCATGATCTCCTCCGACAAGGCCGTCCGGCCCACCAACGTCATGGGCGCCACCAAACGGGTTGCCGAACTGTTGCTTCTGGCGCTTCAAAATGGACGGACCAAGTATGTGGCCGTGCGCTTCGGCAACGTGCTGGGCTCGAATGGCAGCGTCATCCCCATCTTCAAAAAGCAAATCGCCGCCGGCGGTCCTGTGACGGTCACCCACTCCGGAGATGCGCCGGTATTTCATGACCATTCCGGAAGCCTCGCAACTGGTACTGCAAGCCTCGGCGATGGGCCGCGCGGGTGAGATCTTTGTGCTCGATATGGGAGCGCCGGTGAAGATCGTCGATCTCGCGAGAAACCTGATCCTGCTCTCCGGTCTTCGGCCCGATGAAGATATCAAGATCGAGTTCACCGGCATGCGTCCCGGAGAGAAGCTCTACGAAGAACTCAATTCGATGGACGAAGACACGCTTCCCACACCCTACGAAAAGATCAAGATTTTCACCGGTAACGGCCTGCCATCAGCCGGCATGGAGCCCTACCTCGAAGCGCTCCGCGACATCTGCGAGCGCCGCGACGTGCCCGGGCTCGTGCTCACTCTCAAAGACCTGATCCCTGACTACAACCCCAGCGCCAACTCCTTCGGCGCGCTGTTCAATTTCCGACTGCTCCCATCGCGGCTCTGCCCAGAGACAAAATCGTTGCCGCCGTGTAGTGCAATGCCGGCTGGCAGTTTCAGTCCCGTGTACAGCGCAGAAACACTTTACCGGGTTTCCACTCCGCGCTTGACCCTCGGTTCCTTCCCGCCAGTGACGGCAGGCGGCGGCCTGCTCTTCGGTGATTCGCCGCTCATGTACCGAGTATGCGGCACTCGCGAAAACCTGAAGAAGATCGTCGGATGCTTCCCGTAATTCAGCTTTAATGTTGTGGGCCACATCCCGGAGCAGCCACCCCCAACTTCGCTACCACACAATCATTCGCGCCGAGGGGGATATTGGGATTCACCCAGCCCCACATTGAGTTGCTGGGATTACTGCCTGAGTTATAAATGTTCCAATTGTCGGTAATCCCTGTTGGCCCACCACACTGGCCACCGCAGTTGTCCCAGTCAGCATCGAACCATGTGTTATTCCAGAACGTGTTGTTCGTAACTATTGGGTTAGTAAGGTAGTTTCGAAAGTAGAATAGCCCGCGGTAATTCCCGGTTGCTGTGTTGTTGATGACTGTCGGGCCAGCTCCCGCGATAACGATTGCCCCTCCACCCCCGGCTCCAGGTCCGTACCCGTTTCCGGTGAAGGTGTTACCGCTAATCAAGACGTTGGTTGGTACCGGACTGTTGGAGGTGGCGGAACCTGAGTAAGCCTGGATGCCATAGCCAGCATTGTTTGTTATGGTATTACCAATGAAGGAGCAGTGGTCGCAACCATAAATGCCGTGATCCAAAGTCGTGGTTCCGTTGTCGTGGATGAAGGACCCCTGGACCGTAGCGTAAACATTGGTCTGCGCTCCGCCCATCTCTTTAATTCCGCAGTGCAGGCCGTTGTAGATCTCGGAATTGATGATCGTGTTATTGCTACCGACCGCTGTGTCGTCGTATGCTGGTCCCTCCAAAGTAACCACATTCGAGCCATAGTGATCCGCTGCTGGAGCCTGTGGATTTCCTTTCCAGCCCTGGATATGTAAACCACTCAGGGTTACGTATGCTCCCGGTAGAGTGATGGTGGCAGTAGTCGGGTCGCCCGAATTAAGCGGAGGCGAGATCAGGACGGTTTGTCCATTAATAGCCTGAAATGTTATAGGTGCGCCAGCGTTCCCGGAGTCGCTTATCACCAACTGCTCCAAATATGTTCCGGCTCCGATATTCACGGTAGTTCCCGGAATTGTAGCCACCGAGACGGCTTTTCCAATTGTGCGAAACGGCTGAGAAAGAGTCCCGGGATTGGAGTCGCTGCCGCTGGCTTGCATCACCCAATACTGCGGGGGAGGTGGCGGAGTGAGCGTCTGCAAGGCCACGGCGCCGCTGGCCGATTTGGTTGAGTCTGCGACGCTCAGGGCCGTCACTGTAACCATCTGGGGCGTCAAAATACTTGAGGGGGCGGTATACAGGCCAGATCCAGAGATGGTGCCTAGGGCGGGGTTAAGTGACCAACTCACGGCCGTGTTGTTGGTTCCCGAGACCGAGGCCGTGAACTGTTGTGTGCCGGAAGGAATCAGACTGACGGTGGACGGGCTAAGAGACACAGTGACTGCCTGAAGAAGTGTGATCACTGCTGTCGCGGTTTTCGAGGGATCTGCCATGCTCGTGGCGCTTATTGTAACACTTTGGGTAATTGGGGCCGTACTCGGAGCAACATATATGGCGGTAGCACCACTGGTCGCAAGGCTTCCCAGAGCCGGGCTGAACGACCAAGTTACCCCGGTGTTGCTCGTCCCCGCTACCGTAGCCGTAAATGTCTGATTTTGTGACGGCTGCAAGGACACGGCCGATGGCGTCAGCGAAACGGTCACTGTAGGAGTGAGGCTCACCGTAGCGGCGGCGGATTTGGTGGAATCGGCCACGGAGGTGGCCGTCACGGTGATGACCTGAAGACTGGTAATCGATGCTGGCGCGGTATACAGGCCGGCGGAGGTGATGCTGCCAACCGCTGGGCTGAGAGACCACGTAACGGCGGTATTGCCGGTATTGGTCACGGTAGCGGAGAACGTTTGGGTCTGAGACGGGTTTAGAGTCACACTGGCTGGAGCCACCGTCACACCAACGGGCGGATTTAGGGTCAACAAGGCGCTGGCGGCCTTCGTAGGGTCGGCCGTACTGGTCGCGGTAACGGTGACGGTCCGGGCAGTGGTGATGGAAACCGGGGCGGTGTACAGGCCGGCGGAGTTGATGCTGCCGACTCCGGGGCTGAGCGACCAGTTAACTGCGGTATTCGCGCTGTTGGTGACGTTGGCCGAAAAGGCTTGGGTCTGAGACGGGGTCAAAGTCACGCTGGCCGGAGCGACCGTCACACCCACAGGCGGATTTAAGGTGATGGTGGCGCCGGCGGACTTGGTCGGATCAGCCGCGCTGGTCGCATTTACGGTGACAGTTTGGGGGCCGGTAATCGAAGCTGGCGCTGTGTAAAGGCCTGCGGAGGTGATGCTGCCAACCGGCGGGTTGAGTGACCAAGTGACCGCAGTATTGATGCTGTTCGTGATGGTCGCAGAAAAGGGCAGGCTCTGAGACTGCATCAAGGTCACACTGGCGGGCGCGACCGTCACGCCGACGGGCGGACTCAAACTAATCGTGGCGCTAGCCGACTTTGTGGAATCAGCGACGCTGGTTGCTGTAACGATCACTTTTTGTGCACTGCCGATTGACGAGGGCGCCATATAGACCCCGGTGCTCGAAATGGTTCCTAGGGCCGGGCTGAGCGAATAAGTGACCGCGCTGTTCGTGGTGCCGGTAACGGTTGCCGTGAACTGCTGGGCTTGCGATGCAGCAAGCGAGCTCGTAGAGGGAGTCAACGAGACGGCGACGATGGGTTTTAGCGCAATGGAAGCAGTAGCAGATTTGGTGGTATCGGCCCTACTGGTGGCAGTCACTGTGACACTCTGCGAAGTGGCGATGGAGGCCGGCGCAGTGTACATGCCGCCGGCGTTGATGCTGCCAACGAGTGGGCTGAGTGACCAAGTGACTGCGGTGTTGTTGGTGTTTTTGATGGCGGCGGAAAAGATTTGCGTTTGACCCTGAGTCACGGTTGCCTTGGCCGGGGTCACCGTTACGCTCACCGGCGGATTCGAGGTCACGCCGGTAGTGACCGTTTGCGTGAGCGTAACGGTGGCGGTCGCGATCTGGGTGGAATCAGCCGCACTGATGGCCCTCACCGTTACGATCTGAGCGGCGGCGATACTGGGTGGTGAGGTATAGAGCCCGGTGGCCGAGATGGTTCCAAGGGCTGGGTCGAGCGTCCAAGTCACGCTTGGCGGAAGGGTTCTATCGACGCGACTTGCGGATTCGCCAGTGCTACTGAGATCCCGCTCCGGTGATTCGGAATTGTTGGATCTGGGTAGGTGTCAAAGCCGCGGAATCCGGTGCCACGGTAATGTGGACCGGCGCGGTCGCGGCAACTGATGCTAGAGCAAAGCAGCAAATCCAGGCCTGAATTGTGACCCGTGTTCTAGCGTATTTAAAGCCCGAAAAAATCGCAGCGACCTCCGGTTTAAAGGATTCGCTGTAAGAATGATCTTCGGCGTTCGGCGAAGTTCGAAAACATCGGTCACTGTCCACGTCTGAACTCCTTACCCTTTCTATATCGGTCGAACTTTGACAGTTGGCGCTCAGAAATGTGCGCATCGGTACTAAAGTACTAGAACTATCAAGTCTTTTGGGGCGGAAACAACTTGTCTTTAGTTATTAGCGGGGTTACCTGAATCCAGTAGAAGCTTGTGCGATTGATTGATGTAA
>CAVYPU010000047.1:0-8500 GCA_963770415.1 uncultured Acidobacteriota bacterium | reverse complement strand
GGCCGGGAATCGGCCATTCCGAGAGCCGATCAGGCGGCGGTCAGCCTTGTCACGCGCAGCCGTTTTCCGGCTTCGCTCCGCGTGCCACAGATCGTACTGAAGTTGCTGATTGAGCCAACTCTCCGCGCTAGTGTTGAAGGCGATGGAGAGACGCACGGCCATCTCTGGGCTGATGCCGGCACGGCCGTTCAGGATGCCAGACAGGGTCTTGCGACTGATCCCGAGAGATCGCGCGGTTTCCGTGACCGTCAAATTCAGGGGTTCCAGGCATAGTGTCTTGAGTATCTCACCCGGGTGCGGCGGATTGTGCATCTTCATAATCGACCTCAGTGGTAGTCCTCGTAGTCAACGCTGTTCACATCCTTCCCGGAACAAGTGAACGTGACACGCCAGTTGCCGCTCACCTTCACAGCCCACGTCCCCTTTCTTTGACCGTGAAGTTCGTGGAGGCCCAGACCCGGCAAGTCCATGTCTTGGGCGCTCGTCGCTACATTTAGGCGGCCGAGGATCAGTCGCAAGCGGTCGGCGTTCTTTAGCTTGAATTCCCGATTTGGCGCCGGTGGAGAAGAACCGTTCGAGTCCTTTATGCCGGAATCCCGTAATGGCCAAGAACCAGTGTAACCCATATGGTTACGACCTGCATGCCCTTCCGTTTTGGTCAGATTTTAACGCGAATTGATTCAGTCCAGGATGGAAGTGGTCCCACTCAGGACGATACGCCGCGTCATCGTAGAATGGGCCCGAACGCTGCCCAGGCCCACTCCCCTGAACTGATCCGTCGCATAAATAGGGTGCATTCAAGCTCGGAGACGTGCTCGGCTTAGCGACGGTTCAGTATTCTGGTCCGCGGCCCGACACCCTTGGAAACATTTACTCAGGCGCAGCGCGTTCGTGCTTTGACCGCCCTCGCACAACTGCCAGTCCGGATCGACATGGATATCGCAGGGCACGCCTGGAATAGTACGTTTGATCTGGCTGTAGCGCATGGCCTGACCATCTATGATGCCGGCTATCTCGATCTGAGCCTGCGTTCCGGTCTACCGCTTGCCACGCTGGACCAAGCTCTTGGCCGGGCAGCCAATGCCTGCGGTGTCCCTGTGTTGGGACTTCGGCACCTGTTAAGAATTCCACGTAGCCTTTTTGACGGTTAATTCATCGGAGAGCGCTGCTCTTCTTGGCCAGCAAACATCATGAGCTTTAGTCACATGATCGCCACGCTCCCGACGCGGGGCGAAAGCACTAGAATAGGGAAAGAGCCATGACGGTGTTGACCATCGAACTTCCGGACGAGCAGAAAGCCATGCTTGCGGCCAAAGCACAAGCGAAGGGCCTTTCCGCCGAGCAATATGCCCAGCAGATCCTCGAGCACGATTTGGTGCCGGAATGGTTGAGCAATTCCTGGACAACGTCCAAAGCCGCCGGTCTTGATCAGCTTTCGACCGAGGAGATCGACGCCGAAATTGCCGCTGCCCGGAAGGCGCGGCGTGAATCCCGGCCACAACCGGGATCATGATCCGGGTCGTCCTCGACACGAATATCATCGTCTCCGCCTTGTTGCAGCCTCTCGGGCCACCAGCCCAAATTTTGATGCTGGCGCTCGGCGGCTCCATTCAACTTTGCGTCAGCGGCAGCGTCTATGCGGAATACGAAGAGGTCATCAACCGCCCCCGCTTCCAGCGCAGCGAGGACATCATAGCCGCGGCGCTTCATGCTATTCGGGAGAAGGGGGTCTGGGTGCGCCCGACCGAGCGCGTGACGGCATGCGCGGACCCGGATGATGACATATTTCTGGAATGCGCTGTCGCCGCCAAGGCCGAGTATCTGGTGACCGGAAACATCAAACACTTTCCGGTATCGTGGGCAGGCAGCCGGATCGTAACGCCGCGATGGTTGCTCGATCAATTGTCAGCGAAGAAACCGGCGCCAAGTTCGGAGACGTGAAGCGGGCAACTCCTGAATACCGTTTGAACGAGCAGAGGCATTTTCAGCGGTGCCACATGGTTGGATCGGACGGCGCGTGCAGGTGCAGTGCGGATTCCCTGCACTTCGGCTACCGGCCGCCGGTAGAGTTCGAACAAGCGCTGCTGAGGCGTGCCGCGGAGGTTGGATCATGATGCGGCCACACAGCACCCCCTGGGGAGGGAAACGCTGCGCGTGCGACGGTGCGTCGCAGATAGTCATCGGGATCGCCGTGGCGGCGGGGAAAATGCGGACTGGCGAGGCGAAGGACGGCGTGAATCTGGACCAGCGGGCTTGCCCAGCGAGAGCAGGTGTCTGGCGACCCAAAAATCTACGATGCTCCAATCCGGCTGCGGAAAGCGTTCCCGAATATGCCATCGCTGCATACAGCTTCGGTAGATCATGACGGCCTCGGCGCTCGGCAAGAGTAGACCATTTCCGCTCACCAAAAGTGACCCATGCTGAGAACAAGATTTGGCGCTGTGCAAGAAAAACGCGGTCGATATCATCCACGCCGAAGGCGTGCGGGTTGCCGTTCCATCATCCTCGCCGCGGGCCGTAAGCCGCACAGTTTCCTGAACGAGAACCGTGAGCTTGTGAAACTGATCGGCCGCCGAGCCGTGCCACCAGCCATTTGCCCACTGGCAAAAATCGGTCCTCTGGGCCGGCAAAGCGACACCCCCTCCGCAGTGGTGATTGGAAACTTTTGGCGAGCAAAGTATGGCAACTTCTCGCGAGCGCCGAAGGACGGCCTCCGCGGCGCTGGTTGGGCCAGGGTCTGTGGTGGTCCTGTCGATCGGAAACGGCGATGTCGGCGGTTGAATAGATTGCCTGACGGACTCCAACAACGACTCGCCGCGCGGCGCCAAACCCGCACGGGCGTGGACGAGTCGCACCCACGGGGCGTAGTTGTCGGGTGTGCCACGGCCGACTCCAGCCGAGAGGCGCTGAGGCGAATCCAAGCCTGCAGACGCGGAACGCACGTAGCGTGGCCGGGGCTGGTCTGAACCACCACACAGGGGTCATGTCCGTTGGCGCGCATGAGGTCCACAGCCGTCGGACCGGCACGATCCAAATCGACCAGAATATAGCCGGCGTTTTGGTTTCCGGCGTAGGGGTGAATAGTGCAGCCGCTAGTTTTGTGAGCGTCAAATGCGCCAAAGGCAGTATGTAGTTCGAACTTTTTGACCAGCCGGCAAGAAGGAGGGGCCATCATCGCGGCTTTTTGCTGCAGTCCACGATCTGTTCCAATTTGGCAACCCGCTCCTCCAGGCGTTTTTCTTGCTCCTTGCTGGCGTAGCGCTTATCCAGCTTGGCGTTCGTGGCTCGCAAACGTTCGCGATATTCAGTTGCCTTCGCAAAAGATTTCCGGAAGCGGGCAACAAACCGTTGGTTGCCGTAGCCGCGCAGCCGCCCAGGCAGGATGGGGTTTCCGCAAAGGCAGACAAGAGTGTGTATGGGATCTGGCGAGATGGGGCGGAGATCCGCGCCGGGCGTAGCGGAAGACCAATCGCGGAGATATTCGCGAAATTCGGCTTCGTTAAAGACCAACGATCCGCATTCTTCACAGACCAGTTGATCGGGAACGTTTGATTGAGGCATGGGTACTCCCTTGGGATCTGGTAATCGGAGGGCGGCCGTCAGTTCAGATGATTGCTTAAAAACAACCCGCCTAAAACGATTGAGAGTGACAATATGGCCGAAACGCTCAACGTGTTTGGGTTTTGGCCGGTTTTTAATGCGAAATACCCCCAGCGGGGTTTCTACTCTTCCTTCGCGTTGCAGTTTCTCGCACAGCACAGCGAATAGCGTCTTGATGATAGCGTGGGCTTCCCGGAAGCTAAACCCTCGTTGCCGGAGTTCGAAGACAAGGTCATCGCGGGTGAAAATACCGTGCTTGCCGGAAGCCGGCTTTCCCGTTGGCGGTTGCCAATATCGGCCCGAGGGAGAGCTACGGGAAACATTGTTTTGTGCTATCCACTTTCCCGCCCTCCGCTCGAGTATATTGAGCCGGCCGGCTAAATCGCGCAGGCCTTTCTGCCGGGCCAGTTCCGCCTTGGCCGTTTCTTGCCAGGCCGTGCCATCGAGGAACTCCTGCGCCCCGCTCACGCTGCGAACGAGTCCCCCGATTTCCCGGTTGGGCGTGCGCCCCGCGCGTATTCCTCCCAGATTCGGCATCTGTGGCGTGCCACATAGACAAACTCCGATGGCCACTTGCAGAAGACTGCAGTTTTTCAACCGCCGGCTGCTCATGGTTCACGTCTGGCCATAATGACTTCTGATAACACTCCACCTCGCGGAAAAATGTGCCGCCACAAGCTGAACAGATCCTCGGCGGTTGTTTTTTGGGCCTGTAGTATAGATCGATCGCCGATTGCTTAATCATGAATGCAGCATCAACAACTTGCAGGCGAAAAGGGAAATCAGACTCCCTTTCGGCCACGTAGAAAGGGTCGCGCGCACGACGCAAACCCAGGTGGTTTTCCTCATTTCCCGATACTTATATAGCATATATATCGTAAATATTTGACAACAAAAAGATTTCTTGCGACCTCGACCGCCACCTGGATTTTGATAGCCATCGCTATTTGCGTCTCCTGGCTCGCCGCGGTTTTCTTACGCCGGTCAAAGAGCAGGGCAAAGTTTGTGGCTGGGAGAGGTCCGGCGTTTGGCCGCCGCCGGCAAAGTTTTTCCACAGCGGGGTCATCGGAGTTGCCTATTTCCTTTCGACCTGGTTTCGGTACTATTTACAGCGATGGATTGAAAACGCCTGGAAGGGATGAACAGGTCAACCTCTAAGACCGCCGTGAAGGGCCGGCTTATGTTATGCCCGATCTGGGTAATTGCACCAGATCTTCCGTTGTCGTCCAGCACCCCACTTTACAGCTCTCTACTAGAAGAAGTCACCAATACTTATGATCGAAACCAACAGTCAGTCTATGCCATTTTCCGAATTTATCAAGCAGCGACGCAAAACACTGGGCCTTACCTTAGAACATGTCGCGGAAGCACTTCGGGTCGTGCCCGAGACCGTCAGCTACTGGGAACGTCAAAAGCGAAGAATCGACCTCGACAGACTTCCTTCCCTGGCCGCCATCCTGCAACTGGACGAACAAGAGGTTTGCCGTCTTGCACTCGCTGAACATCACCCCGAGGTTTACAACGCGCTGTTCGGCACCGAGCCGCCATCACAATCACACCACCTCGAACAATAGATCAGATGGCAATCTTCATCCCGTTCCATCGCTGATCTTCCGAAAATCCTCGTAATCGCCCGCCGCTGCTAATGCCAAACTATACAGCTTGGCGAGCAGGTCTCCACAGCCGGAGAACTCGATCTCTAGCCGCCCCGGTTTCAACTGAACCGCTGCGGGCAGAGTGGATACGCGGGTTGCGCGACTCGCGGTCTTGACCGGAATGCGGATGGCTTGAGCTCGTTGCGCACTCCCGATTTCGTCAACCGCCGAAGCCAGTTTCTCGCGGCGGGCCGATTCCATCTGGTATTCAGGACTGGCCGCGATCGCGTCGAGTTCCGTGATCAACTTCGAACGTTCAATCAAAAAGGTACGGCCGGCCTGGTAACCGCCAAAGCGATGCATCAGTTCAATCGCCTGCCGGCGCCCCAGGCCGAAGACCTTTTGGACGACTGCGCGATCGACCACCGGAAGAGAAGAGTCGACTAACAGCGAGCGGATTTCCGAGATGTGCAACAACCATGAGGACTTAGCCGGCATTTATCATAACTCCACCCTTCTATTATGTTCCCGCACAGTTGTGCGGGACAGGTGAAATTATTGGTTTTGATAATCCCGGTTATAAAAACCAATCCCGTTTCCAAACCGCTTGTTCATGGACTTACTACGTCCGCGAGCATAGAGTAAAACCAATGAGTTCGATGGAGATCGCGCCAATCACACAGAGTCAACCGCTTCACCGGCAAGGGCTTCGGGATGCGATGCAATCTCTTGTGCTGGAAGGCGTGACATCTCCCCATACGCGCCGGGCGTATGAACAGGCTTTAGAGGAATTCCTCATCTGGCTGTGCGAAGACGGCACGCAATCCTTCACCAAGGCGGCTGTTCAGAAATACCGGAGCGAGCTGCATGCCAAAGGCCTGGCGCCGGCGAGTATCAATCTGCGGATGTGCGCCACCCGGAAACTGGCATTGGAAGCTGCCGATAACGGTTTGCTGGCGCTGGATATAGCGGCCGGGATCGAACGGGTCAAGGGTGCTCGCCGCTGCGGCGTGAGGTTGGGTCGCTGGCTGACGAGCGAGGAGGCCGAACGATTGCTGACGGTGCCGGACGTGAGTACGGTAAAAGGCGCCCGGGATGCAGCGCTCTTAGCAGTATTGCTGGGTTCCGGATTACGTCGAAGCGAGATCGTTGCCCTGACTTTCGAGCATATTCAAAAGAAAGAGAACCGCTGGGTCATCGCCGATCTGGTGGGCAAACACGACCGGATCCGGACCGTTCCCATCGCGGAGTGGGTTGTGGACGCAATTGAGCGGTGGAGCGAAAAATCCGGTTTGCGGCAGGGATACATTTTCCGGGCCGTCGACAAAAGCAGCCGCGTCTGTTTGCAGCCGCTTTCGTCCCACGCCGTCTTCTCCATTGTGCGGCGGTACGCAAGGCAGATCGGCCTCGGCGTTTCGCCCCACGACCTGAGGAGGACCTTCGCGCATCTGGCCTACGATGGAAAGGCGGCACTGGAGCAGATCCAGTTTTCGTTGGGGCATGCCAGCGTCGTGACGACCGAGATCTATCTGGGTGCCCGGCAGAATCTTCGCGATGCGCCCTGTGATCACCTCGGCTTGAATGAGGATCCGGGGCTCAGTTACCCGCAGGATTGAGGATAGTCTTGAACTATTGCCGGACGATTGGGCTTCATCCCATGGCTTTACCGAGCGTCGAGGGGGTGCCGGTTCGATGAGCCGCTGTAAGGTTTCGTTACGCTATTCTCCTGACGCTTTACAACATGACACACACCGCTTTTGCCCTGAAACGGGAAGCCAAGAAGTTTGGCCGCTGGCTGGAAATCGGTGCCGCCAGGCAAGACAGCGCCGGCGTGATTGCAGCTCTTCCTCGACCGGACGCCTATCGGCGATTTCAACGGCTCTGTCTACATCGCACCGAAGAGCGCACAACCGCCCCTTCCCGAGCCGGAGCGGCCCGCGCAGCCTTCCGGTGAGGAAGAAGAACAGTAGTCGACCGACAAAGTTTCCGGCGTTGCTTTGTCGCCCGGTTTCCCGTATCTTGAGGGCATGGACGTGCACCTCAACAATCCCGATCTACAGGCGAAGCTGGACCGTTGGGTAACGGAAACCGGACGCGGCCCCGACGAGCTGGTCGAGGACGCCATGGCCGGTTATTTCGACGAGCTGGCCCAGACCCGCGAAATGCTTAACAGCCGCTACGAAGAGCTGAAAAGCGGCAGGGTAAAGCCGATTTCCCGTGACGAGATTGTCGCCCATTTCCGCGAAAAGAGCGCCGCCGCCCGTCGGACGCAGTCGCGGTGAATGATTACCTATGATTTTCATCCGGGAGTCCGACGCGACCTTGACGAAATTTGGGACTTCATCGCCACCGACAATCCAGCAGCCGCCGACCGGCTGATTACAGAAATAATCGATGCGATCGACGCTCTTGTTCCCTTCCCCGGTGTCGGCCACCGCCGCCCGGACCTCACCTCGCGGCCTCTGCGCTTCATTCTGGTACGCGACTATCTGATTGCCTACGCGCCTGACGAAAAGCCCCTCTGGGTTGTCGCCGTGATGCACGGTCGGCGCAGCCCGCGCGTCATGGCGGCAATTCTCAGAGGCAGGGAATAAACTCCTGCCGTGTCATCTGTCCCATTCCACACGAGTTTTTGG
This sequence comes from uncultured Acidobacteriota bacterium, assembly GCA_963770415.1. Classification (GTDB taxonomy): domain Bacteria; phylum Acidobacteriota; class Terriglobia; order UBA7540; family UBA7540; genus CAVROP01. Next base: position 669 of record CAVYPU010000047.1, on the reverse strand, counting down.
ATATATCCTGATCCGCAGCGACAACGCCAAGCCAACTGCCAGAGACATTCCGACCACCACGCCGTTTGACGAGGAAGCCCAGCTTGCGGAGGAGGTGGGCGGAGTGATTTCCCATTGAGCGGTGACGGGCGCATCGGCATACCAGCCGACGACTTCGATTATTGCGTAATATCCATTGGGCTCGGCTTCGACGGCTTCACCCACCGTTTGGCGAACTGGTGTGATAAAGGCTTGTTCGAGATCACGTTTGGCGACTCCATAAAGAAATCCTTCGCCGATACCGGTAACAAGACTGACTTCTTTGTCTTGGGCGACGGTAGGAGGCCGGTTCCTCCCAAAGAAAAAGCTGATGCGCTTATTGCCAGAATTGTCACGGCGAAGAAGCCCAAGCGCGTTTGCTTCGTCCGCGCTGGTCGTACAGCACCGGGTACGGCTGCGGCTGGATATTTCCTAGTAAACTGCTGGTCTGAGTTATTGCACCTTTGTAAGGGAAACAACCTGATTTGATGAAGCACAGCCTAGCTTAGCTAAGCTAGGGCGCCCACAGGTTTAGGTTAACAGCCGGAGCTGCACAAAGCACGATTCACGAAACAAAGGTGGATTGATCGTGGATGCTGGTGAATGATATCTTTAGTGATCTTGATTCATTCTTAATGTAATCATACAATA
>CAVYPU010000046.1:0-77267 GCA_963770415.1 uncultured Acidobacteriota bacterium | reverse complement strand
CAATGTATTGCTGCAAGAATCAAAGTAAGTCTTTTCATTTAAAGCTCCTTTTCTTGCAATCACACCCACTGACCGGAGTGTCCGATGTTCCCATTCAGAACTGTCGGACTACTGGCCGGCATGGCTATTTTTCGAGGGCTTTCTCCACCTGGCCGATTATTCCTTGAACCTTCCCGGCCGCCTTTTCAACGTGCCCTCGGCTTCCAAACCGCGATCGTTCGTCAGTTGTCCTGCTTTCTCCTTGACCTTGCCCTTCACTTCGTGAAACTTGCCTTGGGCGTTATCTCTGGTGCTTGGCTTCATCATGGATGCTCCTTGGGCAGGATTCAGGGCTGCAGTCCCAGTGCGATCCACCGGAGAAAGTGCATGCGCCCCTGTGCCTGGGCGGATGATGCGACACCTGCCGCCTCTCTCCTGCCGCCGCTGTCTTCTCTCAGCGCTTCTCAGCCAGAGACTCTCACGAGTCCCCGGCCTGCTACGTTTATAGCCCGGGGTGATTCGCGTGTCTGTACCGCATGGCTCAGGTGTTTGGTCTGAATTGCTCACCGGTGTCCATGAGGCGAAAACTACCGTCTGGGGCGGACGGGAATGACCGAGGGTTTGACGGAAGGCTAGTCGTGTAGGACCTCACTCAGGAGGCCGCGATGGACCGTCAACGCGCCGCTGTCATTGTAATCGACAAAGCCCAGCTTCCTGAACTTATTCATGAAATGACTGACCCGCGACCGGGTGGTGCCCACCATTTGGGCCAACTGTTCCTGATTGATTCTGGGACATGCCGTTCCGTCTCGGCTTTCCTTGCCAAATTGCGCAAGCAACAAGAGAATCCGGGCCAGGCGTTTCTCGCTGAAATTGAAGAGTCGATCCACGAAATCTTCTTCGACGCGAACCATGCGAGAAAGCAGGTAGGAGATGAAAAGTTTGGCAAAGGCAGGCTCTTGATGGATGAGGCGAACCAGCACCCGCTTACTCACGCGGGCGATGGTGGACGTTTGAATCGCCGTTGCGGTCGACTATCCGCAGGGATCGATTTACCAGACAACCCTCTCCAAACACGTCGCCTGGCCCCAAGATGGCGATGACCGCTTTTTGCCGCGCGGCGATGCAACCACCAGCTTCACGCTGCCAGTTCTGGATGTGAAACATCGCATCCGCCGCGTCCCCCTGCGAATAGATGGCCTGTCGATCTTGGTACTCCCGAGTCGTCTTTTGAGTGCCGACCCTTCTGAGAAAGTTCCGGGAATTGAATGTGAGCGTATGTCTGCCCATGCTAGCTACCTCCAGAGGCCCGTTCTGGAACCGCATCCTGGCCTCCGACAGTTTGTAAATCGACGGTGGTTCGCGTGTCTGTACCGGAAGACACACCCGTCTGGTCAATAGTGCTCATATCAGTTCATGCGGAGGGCTGCCGTCCGGGTCCGTAGGAATTACCAAGGGTGTTCCATGCCGAACATCGGCACGTGTACGCATTGCGCCACCAGCGAATCGCGGGGATCACCCTCTGCGGTCATTCACCGCCTTACGAAAAAGATCGGCGACGGGTGAGCAGGTTCCACACCAGCCAAATCACCGCAACCACGAGCAATAAGTGGATGAGGCCTCCGCCCACGTGCAAGCTAAAGCCCAGCAGCCACAGCACCATCAGAACCACGAAAATCGTCCAAAGCATGTTGACCCTCCCGCCTAACATCCGTCTCCAGGCACATCCTGGAGGGAAGTTAGAGATTTACTTCTTGCACCTTCATCCTTTATATCTTGGGGTAGTTCGCGTGTCAGTCCCGTACTGCTCACTCGGCTGGTCAGAATTGCTCACCAAAAACCACAAGGACCATCTGGGCGGCAACGAGTTTTTCGGCGAGGGATGCCTGGCCGGCCAGTCGTTGCGCATCTCCACGGCTATGGCGGTGACGGATTGCACTCTTTACCGGATCGAGAAGTCGCTGATGGTGCGCATGCTCCACGAGCAGCACGGAATCGCGGAATTGTTCATCACGCACCTGCTTTCACGCAACATTCGATTTGAAGGGGATCTGGTCGACCAGCTTTTCAACTCCAGTGAGAAGCGCCTGGCCCGGATTCTCTTATTGCTGGCGCATTTTGGCAAGGAAAGCAGAACCGAAACGGTCCATCCCGGAATCAATCAGGAACACCTGGCGCAAATGGTGGGCACCACCCGGTCGCGGGTCAGCCATTTCATGAATAAGTTCCGGACGCTGGGCTTTATCGATTACGAGGGCAGCGGCGCGTTGACGGTTAACAGCGGCCTCTTGAGCGTGGTCCTGAGCGACTAGCTGCGGATTCCTCCCTCGTCCTCCCCGAGGGGAGGACATCGTTGGCCGTAGACCTCGTCGTGCGCCGTCCCGCCGGAGGAAACCTATTTATCTTTTTTATCTTTACCGCCCCGGCGCTGAGACGCAGGCCTTTCTTTCAAACTTCCGAGCCTCCGCGGCTCTGCGGTGAGATAAGCCGCAGACCGCAACGACAAACGAACCCCCTCCCATTTCAAATCCCCGGCATATCCCCGCCCGCGCCAGATTGTGATTCTCCCATAGAACTCGGGTGAGCATTATTGACCTAACTCGTGAGCCGTACTGAACTGACACCCCTGCGCACAAACGGTATAACCAGTGTGCCTCAAGAATCCAGCTAGAGGCAGATGTGACATGAGTCGGAGGCAACACCTATGAAACCAAATCGAGTTATCAGCACAGCAGTTCTGTTATTGCTTCTCGGAACCGCCATTCCTGCAATAGCACAAAAAGGCGACGAGGAAAAGGGCGGAGGCGGTGGAAAAGCTCAGCCGGCGCAACACCAGGCTCAACCGCAGCAGCACGCACAGAAAGCCCAGCCGCAACAACGGGCGCAGAAAGCGCAGCCAGGAACAACAGCGCACAGAAAGCGCGGCCAGAGCAGCGCGCACAGAGAGCGCACGCCGCAGCAACGCGCACAGCAAGCGAATCGGTCCGGAAGGCAGCAGGGGCAGACCGTTGCTTCCAACAGTGGCGGAGGCCATTATGGTCGCATTTCTGACACCAATTACCGTTCCCATTTCGGTCATGAACACTCGTTCCATATGATGCGTCCCAGGATGATCAACGGGTACAACCGCTTCCAGTACGGCGGCTATTGGTTCGGGTTCAATCAAGGATGGCCAGCAGGCTGGAGCTACAACGACACGGTTTATGTCGAGTATATTGGCGGCGCCTATTATTTGTGCGACCTGCGTTTTCCCGGCGTTCAGATTACCCTCAATATGTTCTAACCATTTCCAGCGCACCTTCGGGGACGATTCTATCGGCGCGGGCCGGGTGGGTTGCCCCGAGGGGAAAGCCGGATGAGTCTGACGGGTAGCCACTCCCGTGGAGTTCTCTGCTATGCATGGTCTTACACTCGAAGACGCCCGGATTGAAAGTGCGAGTCTTGCGCGGGCAGAACATAATTCGAATAAACTTGTGGAGACGGAACCTAACAGCGCGCCTGACTTTGTCGTCGGAGGCGTTTCCCTTAGAGGCCCGCATTCCCGTTTATAAATTCGACCGCCAGCGTTATACTGAGCTCGGGCTTTCAATCTTTATGCGGGTTCCGGCGTTAATATGCCCTTCAGGAGAGACGAACCCATTTGCGGAATTGGTGTGTCGCGGTGCAGCGTGCGCTTCGGGATTGATCCCTACAAGCGGCTCCGGGATAGGTCCTCGTTTGCCCCGTTGCACCGGGACCTGTCTTGGCCGGATGCATCTCCCGTATCAGGCTGAGGCCGAAATCAGGCGGATGTAGGAGCGGATGTATGAGGAAGAAATCGTCGCGTGGCTGGCTGATCGTGCTCGTGCTCCTTATTGTTCCCGCACTCGCGCTCTCGCAGGCCGTGCAGCAGAGCCGGACGCTCATCGTCAATGGCAAATCGGGACAGGTGAAATTGATGGAGGTCGACGGGCGGTCGTACGTGGACCTGGAGTCACTGGCGCGCATCACGAATGGCACGCTGAGGTTCAGTGGAAATCAGATTACGCTGACGCTGCCCAGCCTCGCCGCCCGCACAACGTCCGCGGCCGCACCGTCAGGCCCGCCAGCCAATTCAGGATTCTCGAAAGCGTTCCTAGGGGCCAGCATCGAAGAAATGGCCGTGATCCGGGAATGGCGAAGCGCGCTGGTCAACTGCATCGAGAACAATTTCCCGATCCATGAAGACTGGGTGGAACGTTACCGCGGCCAAGCCTCCAGAAGTCTCGGATTGGCGTCGGTGGCCGCCTCGACCGATTCGGATCGAAGCGCAGTTCAGTTGCTGAGCCACGAGTTCGACAACATGAAAACGCTGAGTGACAAGCTCTTGGCCGAGCGCGAGAGCGCGCATCACGTTTCTCCCCAAGATCTCAATGACGATCCCCTAAACCAGAACATCCTGACCTGCGCACGCTCCCTCGCCTCGATGGCCGTGGGCGGCCAGTTTGTGGACGATGGATCGTGTCATTGAACCAGCAGAGCGCCCCAAATGGCCACCCTCTATTGGGAGATGCCGGGTAGTAACGGCGTTGACATATGCCGGAATGTCAGGGAGCGCAAAGGCCAGCCTTACATCTATACGCTCCTGCTGGGCTCCAGCTCCGGAGCTTTGTCGATCGCGGGCAAAGCCAGCACGAAATCTCGCAGGTGGCCGTAAGCCAAGGCCAACGCAAAATGGGCCTTCCCGTTTTGCGGGTCGAGTTTTGCCCACTTCTCAAACAGTCCAACCGCCGTAGTAGAATCCTGGTTTTGGAGAGCTTTTTCGCCTCGCGCGCGCAGCACGATTCGTTGGCTCTCCGCCTTGGTCCCGCTGAACTGGGGATCCAGTTGAGCCCAGGCACTAGGAAAAGTCGGCCAGCTCGCGCATCGCTGCCAAATCATCTTCCAGCCGCGCCAGGGGGCTGTACTCGAGCGCGACGGAGCCTCGAAATTTATCGCCAAGATCGTAGATCGCCTTGAACACGTTGCGGTAATTGATCTCGCCCGTGCCCGGTTCATGACGTCCGGGAACGTCTCCCACGTGGAAGTGTCCAATACGATCAATATTCGTTCGGATATTCTCGATAAGATTACCTTCCATAATTTGGACATGATAAATATCGAACAGAAGCTTGACGTTAGGACTTCCGACGCGGTCTACGAGTTCGGCACCGTCGCGCACGTAATAGAGAAAGTAACCCGCATGGTTGACATAGGTATTCAAGATCTCAATGATGGCGGTAACGCCGTTCTTCTCGAGCAAGGGCGCCGCCTCGCGCAACGCGGCCACGGCGTGGGTCATCTGATCGGAACGCGGCATTCCGCCCAGCTCGTTTCCCGTCAAGACCACGAGCTGCGGGCAGTCCATCTTCTTCGCCGCCTGGATCGAAGCCTCGAGCTCGCGCAGGAAACCCTCGCGCTCGCGCGGATTCACAAGACCGCAGCCGGGGGCCGTAACGCCCTTGTTGGCCACGAGACACGCGCACGGGAGCGAGGTGCGCTGCTTCTCCGCGACGAAGGTTTCGAGCAGCCCGGGGGCGCGCCAATCGAACATTTCGTAGGCGTCATAACCCAAGCGGCTGAGAAGCGCCAGGGCTTCCGGGACAGGCATGCGGCCCAACATGCCCCAGGTAACCGAGAGCCGCACACCTTTGCGCCCATCCAAGTTCGCGTAGGCAGGCGCCGCCACGCGGGAAAGAGCCACTGCTCCTGCAGCCAAGCCAAAAAACGAACGACGGTCCATGAACAACCTCCATCACAAGAGGGTCAACGTGCGGGCGCTGATTATATGCGAACTTGAAACCCTGGACAATTGACAATCAGGCGGAGCAGCTCTGGAGTGCGGCACACGGGACTCCAGTTGCTTTTGCCGCTTTCCCGTTTGACTGGCGCGGCGGTCGCCCTTATACTTTCACCTGCACACGAATGGCAAAGTGGATGTGACAAGCTGTCGTGATTGCTCCGGGTGAAAACATGAATGAGTTTGCGAAACTTGTGAAGCCGCGCGTTGTTCCGCCGCTTCACGCGTCTTTTTCTCCAGCAGTCTTGGTGAATCAAGCCTTCCTGAAGGCGGTGCGGGATAGCGGCAAGGCGGTCCCATTGACCGTTGCGTTGGAACGTCATGAGGGGTACGTTTCAATTTTCAGGACCCAGTGCTTCGACGAGAGCCACGAGTCCTCGCGCCTCAACCTGCCTTATGCCGAGAGGCTGGTGAAGTTTCTACTCTGGATGTACGGCGGATGGAAGATCGTCGTGGGCGGGCCGCGCAGCGTGGGCGAGCACATCCGCCAGGCCTATGGGGCGCGAGGCGCGCGCGCGTTTGACGCTGAGTTCATGGGCGGCGTGTACCAGAAGCCGTTCACGGTGGAGATTTCGAGCGCCGAGAAGACGCCCCCGCCCTCGGAAGGCACCATCGCGCTGGGGCGGCATCTCGAGGGTTGCCGCATCGGGTTCGATCTGGGCGCGACAGACCGCAAGGTGTCCGCGGTGATCGACGGCGAGCCGGTGTTCACGGAAGAAGTGCTCTGGGACCCGCGCAACGCCGCCGACCCGAGCTACCACTACAACGAAATCATGACCGGACTCAAGTCCGCCGCCGCCCACCTGCCGCGCGTGGACGCCATTGGCGGCAGTTCGGCGGGAATCTACCTCAGCAACCATCCCCGGGTGGCTTCGCTCTTTCGTGCCGTGCCTCGAGATCTCTTCGAGACCAAGATTGGAAACCTCTTTATCGACATGAAGCGCGCCTGGAACGGGATTCCCTTTGAAGTCGTCAACGACGGCGAAGTGACCGCGCTGGCCGGTTCTATGTCGCTTCAAGATAATGCTGTTCTGGGTATTGCACTGGGATCGAGCGAAGCGGGAGGCTACGTCACGGAGAGCGGCGAGCTCACCACCTGGCTCAACGAGCTGGCTTTCTGCCCCGTGGACTACGATGCCGAGGCGCCTGCCGACGAGTGGTCGGGCGACCGGGGTTGCGGCGCCGTGTACTTCTCGCAGCAAGCGGTGTTTCGGCTGGCTCCCGTGGCCGGCATCAACCTGGACAAGAGCCTCGGCCCCGCCGAGCAGCTCAAGCACGTTCAGGGGCTCGCGAAATCCGGGGATGAGCGCGCCCTGCGGATTTTCGAAACCATAGGCTGCTACGTGGGATACGGCATCGCGCACTACGCTGACTTCTACGTGCTTCGCAATGTCTTGATCCTCGGCCGGGTGACCTCGGGCGTAGGCGGCAATATCATCTTGAGCCGGGCGCAAGAGGTGCTTCAGAAGGAATTTCCGGACTTGGCGCGAAAAATCCAGTTGCGGCTCCCGGATGAAGCGACCCGGCGAGTCGGCCAGGCGGTGGCCGCAGCGAGCCTGCCGGCGAAGGGCTAGGAGTCCGGTACTGGGGGTGCGGAAAACAATCCTGCAAACAAGGAACACCCCTTCACCCGCCCCGCTCCGGCTGATGAAAGCGCCGCCTACCCTCGCCCCCAAAGGAGAGAGGGTTTACTTTCTTGGTGTGCCTAACCAGCCTCAGTAATCGGCGACCGGACAAAGCGGATGCGGGGTTGCTGATTGCTGAATGCTGAGAGATGAAAGCTTCTATATGAACACGGAGGAATACTATGCAGTTTCACAATAGTGGTGCGGAAGTTTATACCCCTGATGGCAAGACCGCGGAGGCGGCGTTTGCCAGGACGACTCACGTGGCGGTATCAGCCCATCAGGACGACATCGAGATCATGGCCTATCATGGCATTCTCGAATGTTTCGGCAAGACGGACAAGGCTTTTGCGGGAGTGACCCTCACCAACGGTGCGGGCAGCCCGCGCGACGGCCTCTATGCGAAGTATACCGACGAGGAAATGCAGATCGTGCGGCGCAAGGAGCAGAAGAAAGCGGCGTTTGTGGGCGAGTACTCTGCCCACGTTTTCCTCGATTACACAAGCAGCGCCGTGAAGGACGGCAAGAACTCCCAGGTGGCGGGGGACCTGAAAGAAATCTTCTCATCGGCAAAGCCCCAGGTGGTCTACACTCACAACCTCGCCGACAAGCACGACACGCACGTGGCCACGGCCCTGCGCGTCATCCGTGCTCTGCGCGAGTTGCCGCGCGAGGCACGGCCACAGCATCTCTACGGCTGCGAAGTCTGGCGGAACCTCGATTGGCTGAATGACAGCGACAAGGTCATCTTCAACGTGGAACCTCACGAGAACCTTGCCGTGTCGCTGGTGGGCGTGTTCGACTCGCAAGTGTGCGGCGGGAAGCGATACGATCTTGCCACCATGGGGCGCCGACGCGCTAACGCTACGTATCTTGCATCGCACGGCGTCGATGAGTCAACCTCGTTGATATTCGGCACTGACCTGACGCCGCTGTTGGAGAACAAGCTTGACCCCATCGAGTACACCCAAGGCTACATCAAGCGTTTTGCCGAGGAAGTCTCGAGTCGAATCGCCAAGATGTCTTGACCTGTCATCAGGCGTATGCCCAGTCCTGCACTTACAGTCAGGGGGGACATTTTGCCGCCCCCCCCCCCCCCACTCGCGTGCGTGTGACCCGATGCGCGGCTCTGGCGGCAAGACCGCCGGCCGCATGCGGTAAGGCCTGCTCAAGGCAGCGAGGATGCTAAAAGACTCGCTCCGAGTCAAGCAACAACGTAACCGGCCCATCGTTAACGAGTTCCACTTCCATCCTGGCCTGAAATTGTCCGGTCTCGACCGTAATTCCCTTCCCCCGCACCACTGCCACGAACGCCTCATAAAGGCGGATTGCCGCCTCCGGGCGCGCCGCGCGTTCGTAGCTGGGGCGGCGGCCTTTGCGGCAATCGCCATAAAGCGTAAATTGGGAGACGCAGAGCAGGGATCCTTTTGTTTCCAAAAGAGATAAGTTCATGCGGCCGGCGGAGTCATCGAAGACGCGCAGGTTGACGATTTTGTCCGCCAGCGACTCTGCGTCTTCGAACGAATCCCCCTGGCCGATCCCCAGTAGCACGAGCAAACCCGCGTCCACGGCCCCTACTCGACAACCTTCGACACGCACTTCCGACCTTTTAACCCGTTGAATAACCGCCCTCATAGCGAGGACACCTCCCCAAAACATATGGAGATTTTCGCATATGTGTACAAAAATGCGCCAGCGGACCGGGCACTTTTCACAATGCGAAAGTCCCAACTGCCTCTATCGCCTTTAGGCTAAGGCCGATAAAGAAATTCATTCACACCTTTCCCGCCTTTTCCCACTGTTCCAAATCCGCATGCTAGGCTACAAATATGAATCAAGCAGTACAAAGCGCGATCGAGACCAAGCCTCCCCTTCCTGGCCTAGGGCCTCAAAAACGGAAGGCCATTTCCCTGCCCGCGATGCAAGTTCCGCCCCGCGGAGTCACACCGTCCAGGGCTACACCTCGCCTCGAGACTGAACGCCGGCTGGTTCAAAGAGTTTTCGCCCGCTGCGACGAGTTCATTCAGGAAGCCTGTCACTTGTCTTCAGTCCCTCCCGAGTTCCTGGGCGCTCTGACCGCCAATGAATCCGGAGGAAACTCCGCGGCAGTGCGCTTTGAGCCGTCGGTGTATCGCCACCTGAAGGCCGTCGCGGCGGGAGAATGTCCCCGTTATGGCGGAATCGACGCCGAGACCCTTTGCAAGGAACTCAAGGAAGTCCTCCATCCCAAAACGGGCGAGTTTCACGCCAGGTTTCTTAATTCGCTCTTCGCGCCCGGCCAGACCGGCGAGCTTTCGCGCCTGGCGGACGAGACCCTGCGCGAACTGGCCTCTTCATGGGGTTTCGCGCAGATCATGGGTTTCCACATGCTGGGGCGGCGAGGCACGGTCCGCGACCTTCTCGACCCGCGAGTGCATTTTCGCCTGGCGAACCAACTGCTGGCGGAGTTCGCCGCCAGCTACGAACTCGACCTCCGGCGCGAGTTTGAGGAGATGTTCCGCTGTTGGAATACCGGCCGGCCGATGGCCAGACGGCAAATGCCGCCTACGTCGAGAACGGCCTGAAGCGGATGGAAATCTATCGCGCGCTGATCACAAACAGAGAGGATGGTCATAGAAATTAATTATGAAGAAATTTCTTGCGCAGTTATTTTCCGAGTCAGGCGAGGCGAGCTTCAGCCGCCTCGGAGCGTTTATCGCTCTGGCGTTCGCGTGCGGTTGGGTCACCTACCTCGTGTTTCACACCCACCTTCTTCCCAGCCTCGAGGGCCTGACGCTGTTCATCGCCGCACTCTATGGACTAGGTAAGGCCAACGAAACCTTGCAACGTCTCTTCGGGAGCAAGTAATGGTGAACTCACCCGCAGCATCGCCGACAACGAATTCCGGCAGCACGGCCGCCCCGGCCCCCAAGCCGGCGAGCCTTAGCCAGGTGCAGGGACTCCTGAACTTTATTCAGGGTCTGCCTGCCGCGGCCCTGGTGGGTGTGGTCTTCATGTTTTTCGCCTGGTCCTGCGAGCGCCAGGCGCACCAACGCGAAGCTGATGAGGCCAAGCAGGTAAAGAAGCAGGACGACGCGCAGATCTCCCAGTTGCAGCAGCAGGCGGCGGGGGCGGTGCGTGATGCCCTGCAGAACACACAGGCCGCCCGCAATTTGGAAGCACAGCGGCAAGGATTCGTGCTCGACGCCGAAAGACTTCGCCAAAGCCTGGAGTCGCTCCGCAATGAGGCGCTCGCACGCACGAACGAGGTGGCCACCCTTCCCACATCCGTTGTGGCAAGCCGGGTAGCCGCTCTTTTGCAACAACAAGTGTCAGGTCCCGGTAGTCAGGCATCAGGGCTCACCCTCCTCGACCCCCCCACCCAACCCGCGCCGGCTGTAGGGACCGCCGGCGCGGTCCACCCTCTTCTGCGAGGGGGCGAGGCCCAGCACGATTCAAGAGCGGAAAAACAGAACTCGCCGGCCGCCGGCGCCGAACCTCCTGCGCCCGCTGCTTCGGGCCCGGCGCTCACGCTCTCCGACGACGAAGCGCGGAAGGTTGACACGGCATTCGTGGAGCTCGATTCCTGCCGCCAGCAAGCGCAAGTTATGGGGCAGCAGGTGTCGGTCTGCGAGCAGCAGGCAAAGCTGGACACGGCCCTCGAGCAGCAACAGGCGGACGCCATCACAAAGCTTAATACAGCCCTCACCGACAAGAATCAGATCCTGGCCCGCAGCGAAGAAGAGCATAGAGCAGAGCTCAAAGCCGCTCGCGGCACATGGCGGACGCGTTTTTTTCACGCTGTCGAAATCTTTGCAGGCGGTTTCATAGCGGGGGTACTGGTTCGATGAACCCAATCGATATCCAACGCGTCGCACTCTGGTGGGGCCCCGGCATACTGGTCCTCATTGTATTCGGGTACGGTTTCCTCCGTTTGGCCCACTACTGGATTGAGAAGACCATGGAAGTGAAGCGCCAACAGATGGACGGCGCTTACAGCCTGGTGAGGCAGTACATCGAGCAGTTCCTGGGCGCACAAAGCGGGCAGGCCGACGCTCTTTGCCGTCTCGCTAATTCGGTCGAGCATCGCGAGACCCAGGAAAGCTTCGAGCACCAGGAAATCCTCATCGCGCTCAAAGCCCTGCATCGGGACATGAAGAACCTGCGCTGCCAGGGGGGTGAGGATATCTGCGCCCTGCGCTCCGTGCCGGGAATCTCAGCGCGCAGCACGGGCTCTTCCGACACGTCGCAGGCTCTGCAATCCCGCCCGCCGGGTGTTGATTCGTGCGCGCGGCTGGGGGCGGCGGCAGCCGAAGCGGCAGCACTGGATTCGGAAAGAGAAGCCTTTCTGGGCCGTCGAGCGGAAGGGCTTAGACTCTCCGCGTCTCTCAAAGCGCCAAGATCTAATCCTATTCTCGATAATACTTTTTGAGGAGTTAACCAATTATGGCCGCGACAGTTCGTCATAAGGAAGTCATTCGTGGCAAAATTCTCTACTACCTAGGCCTTATTTATCCCCAGGCCGCAACTCTGCCCCTTCTGCAGGGTGAGCTGGACATCTTCGGCTACCCCGTGCCCTTGGAAGAAATGAATTTTCACATTGCCTATCTGACGGAAAAGGGCCTGGTGGCGGTGGACCGCGTGCGCGGCCCGCGCTCGAGGACTGAGATTCCACTGGTGAAAATCACCGCCCGGGGAATCGACTATTTCGACGGCCGCCTGCCCGCCGACGAAGGCATCTACGTGGAGCCGCGGCAATGAGCAACTCCATGCCCGCCCAAACCGCACCGAGCACCGAGGACGCAGCCCGGACTGGATCGACCGAAGCGACTTCGCAGAGCCGGCCCAAAAAGCAATCTTTACCCTCGGCCCCAACCCCGCGGCCCAAAAAAGGGTCAGTGGTTTCGAAGAAGACTCACTCCGCTGAGGGAAGGGTATTCGAAAACGACGTCACGCGGCTCGACCCTACAGAGCAAGAGTTGGTGAAGAAGATGCTCGTTGATGGCTCGACCTTCGAGGACGCAGTCGAGACGATTAATGCGCGGGACGGGAAAAGTATCACGCTCATTGCCGTCCAGAATTTCTTTCAGGGAAATCTCGAATTGCAGAAAGCTCGTGTGCAACACATGGTTAAAAGCGCCGATGCACTGCTTGCGACCATTGACAAAAACCCTGAATCGGCCGAGGCCCAGCTCGCACGCGCCACATTCATGACCGGCATGATGAGATTGCACCGGGACGACTCGTCAATTACCCCCCTGGATGCCGAGCGCTCCCGTATGCAGCGTACGAACCTGAATTTGAAGTACAAGCTGCTCAACATGCAGAAGCTGAAGGTGTTGCAGGAGCTGAGATATTCGCGCGCCCGCACCAGCCTGATCCTGGTTATGCAAGAGAAGATTCGGCAAGAAATTCTGGACCTCCAGAACGAAACAAGCGCTCACCGTGCGGGTGAGCCGATGGGGCCTGAGGTCCTGCAAAGGATCCAACAGCTATACGGACTTGCCTGTCAACCGTTGCTTTATGGGGAAACCACAGATGTCACCGCGAAAGCCTAACAATTCGGGGGCTGCCAAAGGAAGCCGGCCATCAACAGTCAACAGCCGGCAGCTAAATCAGGAGGCTCGCCGGAGCAACAAGGCTCCGAACGCCTCTGCCCTGGCGGATTGCGGAAAGCCGCCGATTTCCCAGGCAGAAAAGGATTCCTCCTCAACCTCTCTCCCGCAGGCGGCGAGGCTCAACCCTCCCGCCTCCGTGGAGGGAGCCTCCCCGGCGGCCACGACTTCGGAAAGAAAGAGCCTCTCTGCAAAGCAGGCGGCAGATCTTCATCGTGCCACTGACAGCAGAGCCGATGGGTCGCCGATGTCCCAAAGCAGGTTTGGCGACAGTATGCGTTTATCTACGGGTGATATGACGGTTTCAAAACCTCCTCTCGAAACGCTCGGTGTGGCTCTGCAATTGCTCCCTTATCAGCGCCGTTGGGTGGAGGACGATTCAGCGCTCAAGGTCGTCGTGAAAGCCCGCCAGATCGGTTATTCCTTTGCCGCTTCCATCCGCGCTCTGCTCGAATGTCTGAAAAGAAAGACTACCTGGATTTTCCTATCCAAGGGCGAGCGGCAGTCGCGGCTGCTGATGGAGAAGGTTCAGGAACACGTTCAGTCCTGCGGAATTCTGGCGCGGGCTTGCGAGTCCTCCTTCTTCGAAGGCACCCTGGTCAAGCAACTGGAAGTCCGCTTCGCGAACGGCTCGGTGATCTACGGCCTACCCGCCAATCCCGACACGGCTCGCGGCTACTCGGGAAACGTCACGCTGGACGAATTCGCGTTTCACGCCGACGCCGACAAGATCTATGCCGCCCTCTTCCCCACCATAACTCGCGGTTATTGTATCGAAGTGATCTCGACCCCCAACGGCCAGCAGGGAAAATTCTATGAGATCGCGAAGGCGGCAGGACTGGTGGAAGGGCAGGAGTCAGGGCAAGGCTCGCCACTCGTCACTCGTCACTCGTCACTGCCCTGGTCCGGCCATCGTTGCGACATTTACGAAGCCGTCCGGCAAGGGCTCAAGATTGATTTGCAACTCCTCCGCGCAGGTTGTGATGACGAATCATCCTGGCAGCAGGAATTTTGCTGCCAGTTCATTTCCACCGCGGAGAACTTTATCCCGCCCGCACTCGTCACCCAGTGCGTAAGCGCCGAGGCCTCAAAGGACTGTCCTCCCCAGTTCCTGGCCTCGGCGCCCCTCCCCGATGCGGGCGTGAACCGCCACGGGATCAGCGCCGCCGAATCGGAGTACTACCTCGGCATCGACATCGGCCGGCACCACGACCGCACGGTGTTTTGGCTCGATGAGGTGCGGGTGTTGGGTTCGAGATCCCAGGTAGCAGACGAAGTTTCCCTGGCCCCAGGAACCCGGCGCCTGACGCCTGAAATCATGCGCGTCGCAGTGGCTCGTCTGGTTCGTACTCTTTCCGATACGCCTTTCGCCGAGCAGGTTGCCTGCGCCCGGGAACTTCTCTCCGTGCCTGGCCATGACGGGCGTCCTCTGGTGCGCCGCGCCTGCATTGACTCGACGGGCATGGGCGCTCCGCTCGCTGAGTCCCTGGAGCATGAGTTCGGGCCGCGCGTCGAGCCCGTGGTCTTCACCGCGGCCGCAAAGGAAGATATGGCCTATCGCGTCAGAAGACGCATGGAGCAGCGGCTGGACCTTATCCCTGATGCCCCCGATATCGCCCGCGCTTTTGGCGCGGTGAAGAAGCTGGTCACTGCAAGCGGCAATACCCGATTCGACGCAGAACGCACCGACCACGGCCACGCCGACCAGTTTTGGGCGAAAGCCCTGGCCGACCTTGCGGCGGAGCAGCCCCCCTCTCATTTGAGCGACGGGGTCATCGTAGGAACGCCTCGAGCAGCGGTGTGGATGCCGGTCGCGCTGCCCGCAGTTTTTTGAATTTGC
The DNA here is from genome assembly GCA_963770415.1 of uncultured Acidobacteriota bacterium. Lineage (GTDB taxonomy): Bacteria > Acidobacteriota > Terriglobia > UBA7540 > UBA7540 > CAVROP01. The sequence continues at coordinate 62,432 of CAVYPU010000046.1, read as the reverse complement.
GATCTGTGAATTGCGATGGGTGATTGAGCCCACGCAGACCACGCCTCGCCGGTCGGAAACGAAACAACTATGAGTTGGATCGAGACAATTCGCCAGATAGTAACGCCGGAAGCAAGCTACCCGATGGTTCGCCTGTTCCCGGGCGGCCCGATTGGCAATGACATTGGCCTGAATACCGGGGCCGAACCCGGCGGCGCGGCCGTGCCGGAACCGCAGGTTTCAGATGCCGGGGGCAGGGCATCAGGGAAAATCCCTGACACCCGAAACCTGACACCTGACACCTCCTTGCGCGGCGCTGTCGGAACCGCCAATTTTGCGGGGTTCATCCGCGACCTGGGAGAGTACAACCCAACCCTGGAGGGCCGCAGCGCCTTTCTGGTTTACGAGAAGATGCGGCGCTCGGATGCGGATGTGAAGGCCGCATTGCTGGCCTGCAAACTGCCGATCCGCGCTGCGGACTATCAGATCGTGCCCGGCCTCAAAGAGAACGAGCCTGGCTTCGAGCTGGCAAAACAGATTGTCGGCATGGTCCGCGATAACCTGTTCGGTGGACTTGAATCACCCACCAGCACGGGCTGCTGGGTCACGCAGAACTTTGAGACGGTCAAGGAAAATGCGCTGCTGTGCCTCGATTTCGGCTGCGCTGCCCACGAGGACCTGTGGCATGTTGACGGCGACAAGGTTCGCCTGCGCAAGCTTGCTCCGCGTTTGCCCTACACCTTCTATCGCTATCACGTTGACGAAGACGGCGAGACCCTGCTCTACCTCGAGCAGTACGGCTACCGCGGCAATAACTTCGTAAACGTGCTGGTGCCCGCCGAGAAGCTGGCCTAGTTCGTCAACGAAATGGAAGGCGCATATTTCTACGGGCGTTCCGTGCTGCGGGCGGCCTATCAGCACTGGTACATGAAGAGCCAGATTTACCGCATCGACGCCATCTCGATCGAGCGCAACGGCCTGGGCGTGCCCACCATCAAGCAGGGCGCCAACGTCTCCGCAGAGGACCGCAAGGCGGCGCAGAATTGGGTGCAGATGCTCGCCGCCCACGAAAGCACAGGGCTTTCCCTTCCCTATGGCTGGGAGTTCGCGCTGACCGGAATCTCGGGTAAAGTCCGCGACCCGCAGTCATCGATCCAGCACCACAGCGAGATGATCATGCGTTCCGTGCTTGCGAACTTTCTTTCGCTCGGAACCACACAGTCGGGCTCCCGCGCCCTGGGCGGGTCGATGCGCGATTTCTTCTACCTCTCGCTCGAGGCGCTCTCGCGCAAAATCGACGAGACGATTACCAACACCACCATCCGCCGCCTGGTGAATTACAACTACACGCCGGAGCCCGGACAGAAGCTGCCTTACCCCCGTCTGGTCACTTCGAACATCATCGTCATCAATCCGCTCGAGCTGCTGGAAGTGGTGAAGGACGTCGGCAAGTACGACGTGGACCTGCTCCAGCCGGACAATGAAACCGAGAATTGGATCCGCAAGAAGTGCGGCATGCCGCTCAAATCCAAGATGCCGCGCGCCCGCTACGCCCCCGTTCGGCAAACTTTCGACGACCGGGAGCAAGGCGGCGCCCCCCCGGAGCCTGAAGAGACGGCGGAAGATTAAAAAGTGAATAAAGCTGCGCATGGTATAAGCAAGCTTTGAACGTAACGCATCTCGACAGTCGCCAGTGGGTTATCGGCGACCCCCCGCAGGCGCGTGACGCCTGAAACTTGGAGGACCTGAACGATGCAGAAGAAAATCAAAATCGCGCGCTCCCTGCTATTGGCCGTTTCACTCCTGGCCATCGGTGGACGGCTTGCCACCCCTTGGGCAGGTCAAGCCCTTCCCCTGCCCGCAACGGGAGCAGACGGAGGCGTTGCCGTCCCTTCGGGGGAGCAAGCCCTGCCCCTCAAAGAGAACCACACGCCCCGAGTGCCCAACCTGGTGCACGTCGTAGCCAGACATCCCAACGGGACGGTGTTCTATGATTACATCTCCCACAACCTGCGCACCAATGCCGGGGTTAACTGGCAGTACAACCAGATGGCCGGGACGACGGCGGCCGTCTGCACCTACATCGCCTTGAGCAACGACAGCGGCGCGCCCGCTGCTACCGACACTGCGGTCGCGTCTGAGATCACGACCAACGGCCTTGCCAGGATAGCCGCAGCCGTTTCTCATACAGCCAACGCAACGTCCTACACCTTGGCCAACACCTTTACGGCGACGGGTACGCAGAGCGCCCAGAAGGCGGGTCTGCTCAACGCCGCAAGCGCCGGCACCCTCTGCTTCGAAAACACCTTTACGCAGGTGACGCTCGCAAGCGGCGATACGCTGACGGTGACGTGGACCATCAATTTCTAGCTACCCGCCATCAGCTCTCAGCAGGCACGAATCGAAACCCTGCTTGCTGAAAGCTGAAGACTGATAGCTGACGGCCAAATGCCATGAAACGCCTCTTACAATTCGCTTTCTGCATGCTGCTGGCAGCGACGCCCGCCTGGGCCGGTTATTCCTACGCGCGAGCGGTGACCATCAACCGCACCTTGTGTGGATCTGCAGACTCGCAGAACTTCACCATGCTGTTTAGCGGGACTTGGTCTTATCTAGCCACAGCGGCGAATGGCGGTTACGTTCAAAACACCAGCGGCAACCCGGCCGTACCCGACGACCTGATCTTCACCTCCGACCCAGCCGGCTCGAACCTCCTGACCTGGGAAGTGGAATACTACTCCGCGACCACCGGCACCGTTTTGATTTGGGTAAAGATCCCGAACCTCAACTCGACCGCCGACTCTTCGAACACGGCGATCTTCCTCTGGTACGGCAACGCTGCCGTGACCACTTTTCAAGGCGGCGCGGCGGGGTCCGCTTGGGACATCTATTTCGCGGGCGCGTGGCACCTTCCGAACGGGTCCACTCTGACGGCGCTCGATAGCACGAGCAACGGCAATAATGGCACGCTCAATGGCGCGACGCCGCCGTCTGCTGCGGCAGGCAAGATGGATGGCGCCGCTTCGTTTCCCTCGAGTGCGGCTTATGTGGACGCGGGCAACAGTGCGTCGCTGAACACTTCGGGCGCCATCACCGTTTCCTGCTGGATCAACCCTGCCGCATGGTCCGGCTACGTCATGGTGGTAACGAAGAATGTGGGGACGGGCACCTCGGGATGGTGGCTGGGCGGCTCGAACAGCGGATGGCTGGATTTCAAGGTCGGTGCGTCTGACGCTCAGTACAGGACTTTTACCCCCACGGCGGGGACCTGGTATTACATTACTGGAATATTTAACCCGAGTACGAGCCAGGCTATCTACGTGAATGGCGTCTCGAAGGGCACTACGGCGGCTCCCACGTCCATTACGACAAATTCCCAGACCGTGCAGTTCGGGAATTCCAAGTACTGGGACAGCAGCACCTATCAGTTTAACGGCCTCATCGATGAGGTTCATATATCAAATACCGCCCGCTCGGCTTCCTGGATCACCGCCGAATATAACAACCAGAACTCGCCCGGCACGTTCTTCACCGTGGGGGGAACGGCATACTCCGCCTCGCCCAGTGAAACCAACCTGGCAACTGACACCCTGAGCCGCCTGGGGAACTTTCTCCGCGGCGACTCCGAGACCCAAAGTGCCAACGACTCGCTCAACCGAATGGGAAGTTTTGCCAGGGGCGATACAGAGTCGTTTTCCGCCGCGGACGCCCTGGCTCGCCAGGCAAACTACGCGCGTGCCGGCGCCGAGACGAACCTCGCCGGGGACGCCCTGAACCGGGCAGCCGTTTATATTCGCGCTGCGGCTGAACAGCAAACAGCCGCGGACTCCCTGGCTCGGATGGCGGCGCTCTTCCGCCAAACGCAGGAAACGGAAACCGTCGGCGATTTCATGGCGAGGACTCTGGCGGCAAATCGTGCCGCCGTCGAAATGCTGGCGGTCAGCGACCTGTTGAATGACCTTTGGGCAAGAAAGCTGATCGTCCAACCCTGGCGCGCGCTTGATGTTCCAGGGCGGCCAAAAAGCGGAGCGGCCCCAGCCCCCGTCAAAAGTGGAACCGCCACTAGCCCCGATAAGGCGGGGAGCGCGCCAAGACATTGAACAAACGCTGCCCGCTTTCAGCCGTCGGCAATCCGCAAGCTGAAAGCCGGGAACTGAAGGCCAGAAACTCAAATGACGATTTATAAAACGCCTTACGAACAATTTGCCGTTTCTATCGACTTTGCGGCTGATATCGGCGCGGGCAATAGCATTTCAAGCGTTAATGCCGTGAGTGCTACGAACAATCTGACCGGAACCGACTCGACACCGGAAGTGATCGCCTCCCCACCCGCGCCGCAGATTTCCGGCACGGCAGTGGCCTTCGAAGTGACGGGCGGCGTGGTGGGCGAGATGCATACCCTCTCCGTACAGATCGTTTCTTCGATCGGGGAAAAGTACCAAGGGGATGTAACGCTACGCATCACAGCCTGACTAGGGGCGATGAGTGGCCGGAATAGGACGATTGAAAATGGCAGAGCACAAGATACGAACCGGAAATGGAGGAAGAATGAAACGCTATGGATTATTCGCAGTTGCGGCGATCGCGGCAGCGGTGGGTTTGGTAGGACTGGCTGCGCCAAGCGGCACGAATGTGCAACCTCGGCCCGTGGGAGTGGTGACGGATACGCCCGCGATTACCATCGCGACGGCGGCGGCCACGACCAGTTCCACGCCGACCACAAGCGCGCATGAAGCCCAGATCCAGTGGACCTTTGGCACGGTAAGCGGGACTTACTCGAGCTGCACGGTCCAGGCCAAGACCACCTACGACGGCACGAACTACCTCACCTTGGGCTCGCCGGTGACGGTGACGGCAACCAGTGGCGCTGTCAATGCCTGGACCCTCATCGAGCAGCTCGGCACGAGTTCCGTGACCACCTCGGCTGTAAGTTCGGCGGCGGCGCTGGGGTTCGGCCAATTGACCATGTTCAGCTTCGCTTGTTCCGGCAGTTACGGTACTTCGGCGCCGGTGTCCGTGAGCGTGATCTACAGGTAGTGCATAGCGCAGGGCCCGCAGTTCCGCCCTGCAGATCTTCGGCACAGATAAAAAGCCGCGGGACCCAAGTGTGTGTCCTGCGCTACCAGAATGGAAGAGGTTCGCGATGACGAGGAAAGAAATTGACGGCGAGCACCTCAGCTCGCATTTAAGAAGTTGCAGAGCACAAACCGCAAAGGGTGACGGGCCGCAATTCTTAATGATGTTGGCCGAACCGCCCGCCGTGGGTCTGATTCGGATCCCCATCGCCATTACCGGGGCCTGGAAAGGTGCAGAGAAAGAGTTCACGATCGATCACGATGACCTCAATGAAATCCGCAGGAACTTTGCCCTGAAGCCCACTTGTGAGATCAACGTCGATTACGAACATGCCTCTGAAGTGCCCTTCGGCACGGGCGGCCCTGTCCTCTCGGCTGGCCGCATTGTGAAGTTGGATAAGCCGGAAAGGTTCGAGAACGGCAATGGGCGGGTAAGCAGTATCCAAGCGAACGAAACACCCTCTGCCCCCTTGCCCAACTCACTCTCTGCGCGCTTAATTTTGTGGGGTTGGTACGAGCCCACAGACCGCGCGCGGCGGCTCATCGCGAACGGCGAGTATCGCTATATCTCGCCGGCCATACGCTGGGGCGCAAGAGACAAGGTGACAGGGAAGACAACCGGGACCGTTCTGACCAGTGTAGCGCTGGTGAACAAGCCCTTCCTTGAAGAGATGCCGGAGATCCACTTGTGCGAACTCGATGGCACGCGGGCTTTCGTGAGTTTGGGCCAGGTCCATGTGCCTGGCCCTGCAAATCAGGAGACAGGATACAAAATGCAGGATTCGAGGAAGAGTCCTGAATCCTCGTCTGCAAAGGAGAAGGAAATGGCAAAAACCTTGAAGTTGAAGTGCCTCAGCGACGAGCACCTCGTGAAGCACGGCCTCGATCCGGAATTCAAAGGAAAAATCGGGGTGTTCGCTGGTGAGGAATTGATCGGTGTCGCCGACGTCCCTGAAGACTGGAACCCCAAGGACAGTGACGGCGACGGTGACGGCGAAGAGAGCCAAAAACTGGCCGACCTCTTCGCCACTGAAATCGGGCTGCCTGGAAAGTCGCTCGCCGACATTGCGGCCCTGATGAAGCGCGGGATGGAGGCCTCGCAGGACAAGTTCGCCAGCCTCTCCGAGAGTATTCACGACGGCAGGATCAACTTGCTTGAAGCCGGCAAGTTGGCCGATGCGGGCCGCATAAGCTTCTCCACAATTCTCAAAGCACAAGAAGCGGAGCGCAGGGTGGAAGCAGCAATAGGAGGGGGCAGAGTCCTGCCGAAGAATCGTGCCCACGCTCTTAAGCTGGCGCTTTCCGACGCTGCAGCCTTTACCGCACTGGTCGAGCAAGGCCGGCCGGCGGTTGACCTGCGCAGCTACGGGCACGCGGGCGGCGGCGAGCAGCCCACGGCGCAGCAAGCGCTGATGGCGGAAGTCAATGCCTACGCAAAGGAAAACAGGTGTTCCGTTGGGGCGGCGCTTTCCGAAGTCACCAAACGCAAGCCGGATCTCTGGCAACAATACTCCGAGGAGATCGTGACCGCCGTCGAATCAGTGCAGGAAGAAGAGTAGGCATCAGCGATGCCGACCGGCAGGGCCGTGGTCAATCAATCGGGAACCACAGGGACGTAAACACAAGGATGTAGCGCAGACCACGCATCGCGGGGCCTGCATAATCAAATGCCGACCCCGCGAGGCGGGATCGGCGCTACGGAGGATAAAGAATGAGTGATATCACTGCGATCGACCAAAGTTACCACTTGAACTACAACATCGAAATCGGCAAGTTCACTTGCCTCGCTCCGGACTCGACCGTCAATGCCGACGGATGCAACGTGCCGTCGGGGGCTAACGGGGCGTTCCTCGGGATAGCCCAGGAATCGATTCTGCCTGACGCCATGGCCGACTATTCAGGCGGCCAGTACACGCTGGCGAGCGGCACGGCTTGGCCGAGCAACTCGATTCCCTCGAGCGGGCTGGGGCGCAACATCCGCACGCGCTTGTTTGGTATCTCGCGTGTAGTGGCCTCCGGGGCCATCTCACGCGGCGCCTATGTAAACATCGCCAACGCGCAAGGCCAGGTGAAGGCGGTCAGCGAGGCTGTCGGCACCTACATCAACGTCGTGGGAATCGCCATCGACGGAGCGGTGAACGCTGGCGATGTGGTCCGCGTCTTGGTGATGCCGTTTACTTACAAAATGTAGGATTCAGGATTCGGGATTCAGGAAGAGCCTCTGCCTGAATCCTGATAGCTGAATCCTGACTCCTGGTGTCCTCGGGCGACCGCTAGCGCGCTCGTCCGCCTATTAACTGAGGCTCAGCACCCGTCAGCCGACGGGCGCGGAGCGAGGTCCGCCGTGTTGCGCTAGATAACGCTGGACTGGAGAAGCAGTGCCTAGTGGTTAGTGGTCAGTGGCTAGCTCCTAGCCATTCGCCACTAGCCACTAGCTACTTAACCCTTAGGAGGAAACTTATGCCCTCTCTTAATCAATTACACGTGGACGAAGCGCTTACCCAGATCAGCATCGCTTATCGCAATCAGGCGTTTGTGGCGGAAGAGGTGCTGCCCGTGGTCCCCGTCCAGAAGAAGAACGACGTGTTCTTCAAATTCTCGAAGCAGCATTTCCGTGCCTACAAGGACGCCTACGCAGCCGGCCAACGGGCGCAGCAAATTGAAGTCGATCTGGATTCACGCGGTTTCTACATGGCTGATGGGCACGCGCTTGAAGACTCGATTACCGACGATGAACGCGAGCAGGCCGACCCCGGCGCCCAACTCGAAGTCGAGAAGACTGAGAAGCTCGCCAACATTATCGCGCTGAATGAGGAGATCGCTTTCTTCAACAATGTTGTGAGCCCCACGGTCATCACCCAGAACTCGACGCTCTCCGGCACCGCTCAGTGGTCGGATTACGTGAATTCCGACCCCGTCAATGAAGTTCTAAAACAACGCCGCCTGGTGCAACAGCAGATCGGCGACTTTCCCAATACGATGCTGCTCTCACAGCCGGTAATGGACGTATTGGCCAACCACCCGCGCATCCTGGACCGCGTGAAGTACACGGCCAATGGCGCCCGCAATCAGCTGGACGAGCAGGATCTGTCACGAGTATTTAAAGTCAACCGTGTGCTCGTCTCTGCGGGGCTCTATCAGACCTCGAATGAAGGCGAGGCGGATAACCTGGGCTACATCATGGGCAAGAACGCCCTGCTTTTCTACCGTCCCGCCCGGCCAGGCATCCGCGTACCCAGCTTGGGTTACACCTTCTTCTGGGCGAAGCGATCGGGCGTGCTGCGCTGGCGCGAACTGGCGCTTGAGTCCGATTACATCCGTGTGAAGAAATACTATTCACAGCAGGTTATAGCGTCCAACGCCGCGTACCTGTGGGTCAACGCAACAGCATAAAAAAGGCGTCGGGTGCCAGGTTCCAGGTGCAAGGGATCTGGCACCCGACGCCTGGCACCTGAAACCTGTTTGGAGGAATTATGGCAATTTCTGTTACATCCTCGAATCCTGACATCCTGGTAGACAATCGCGGTTCAATGCCTGACCTTGTCACCCTGGCGATCACCGGCATGACCGCAGCCGCCACGAACCCCGTGCCGCATGGTTTGCCGCGCACTCCCAAGCGGGTATGGTTCACGGCAGTAGGCAGCGGCGTGAACGCCGGGAATTGCAGTCTCGACACTTCGACGGTGGCCGCCGGCTTCGATGGTACAAACATTTACATTTTCACGCCTGCCAGTGTGACCAGCGTACTGGCCCACGTGGAATATTGAAAGGAAGGATTCGGGATTCAGGATAGGATTCGGGGAACCTTCCCCACGAGTCCTGAATCCTGAATCCCGAATCCAGGACCCTCTTATGAGCTACTGCACTGTTGACGACGTTTGTACTGCCTTTCCTCGCTTCGTGAGGAATGCGCCCAATTCGATTCAAGACACACAGATTCAGGATTGGATCGATGACCGCAAAGCGCGTATCCGCTCCTCGCTCGTAGCGCGAGGCATCGACCCCGACGCAATGCCATTGACGCCCGATCAGGCCAACTTTCTCCGGGCTCTCAATCGCGATGGGGCCGTCGCAGACATCGGCGACGCCCTGCAAGGGAGCGTTTCACTTCAGGCGGGCGAGGGTTCACATGCTGCCGAGCGCCGCAAGTCTTTCGAGCGGCAGATCGTTGAAATCAAGCAAGGCTTGTACGACAAGTTCTTTAGTCTGGCCGCAAGGACAATTGAGATCGAACCGACCTTGGGCGGGACTGCAGGCGGGGAAACGGATCGTTCGACGGCATGTGACCGAAATGAAAATAAGGCGTTCAGTAAGGACGGAGAATACTGAGAAACGTTGGATCGGGAAAACACTTGTAGACTTTCAGTTTTCCACTTTCAGCCGGCCACGAGCGGTTCGAATGGAACAGCCGCAAGCTGAAGGCTGAGGGCCACTCGCCCGATCTCCTGCTCAGAATCAAAATGTGGACTTCTTATTATAACGCGGGCTTATCGAAGCAGATCGTCAGGCAACTTCTCGCGGTAATTAGCCGCGACATGCAGGCGGCGCTGGACTTTGTTTCCGGCGCGCCCGGTTCTTACGCGCCGTTCGCAGAATATGATTTGGCCTTGCTCCCCGTGCAACAATTTCCGGCCATCCTGTTGGCTCCCGATACGGTGACCTTCGACGAAGAGGCAAATAATTCTCTGCACCAGATGATACGGCTTAGTTGCGTCGTTGCACTCACGCATCAGGACCGCAACGCCCTAACCGAATTAATACAGGATTATGTGCGCGCCGTACGGGCGGTGCTCGATACACTCTGGGAACTGACGCCGGGCGATTTGCTGCTAACCAATCTCCCCTTACCTTCACCGCCCTTCCCGGCGGGAGCGCTTTCTCCCGGCCTGGCGAGCGGCAAGCTCCTCAAGCTCTTTACGGACGGCCACTCGTACGAAGAGATTCGACGCGGCGCCCAGAGCGGGTTTGTCATGACAGCGACCATGAGTGTGAATGTGGAGATCGATGAAACCTGAAGAAAGCTATCAGCCGTCAGCCCTTAGCTCTCAGCATGCTGGCGGCGCTTCGTTGATAGCTGAGAGCTGAGAGCTGAAAGCTGTGGAATATGCCACCATCCATTACACCAACTTCGATTCATCAAGGGCCTGGCCGCTTGTGGCTTTATGCGGCCGTGCCTGCACACGGGGCCGGCTCGTCATCGGGGCTGAGGGTTCGCCTGCGCAGCCGGCCGGGCTCGCGGCATGGGCTGCGACGACCGCCTACACGTTCGGACAGATGATCAAAGACGCGAACAACAATACGGAACTTTGTTTGGTCGCGGGAACCTCTGGCGCAACCCCGCCGTCCTGGCCCACTGCTTCCTGCCCGGCCATCACGGACGGCGCGGCCGGTTGGCTCTTTGTAGGCTCCTACGGAGCCTATTTCGCCGGCGCCACAGAAGGGGCGATCACTTCGACTATGACGCCCAAGTATCAGGAGATCGGGGCCGACCAGGTCGCCTCTCCAATCGACGTGGTAATGACGGCGGATGCATATGAGATCGACGTCACTATCAAGCAGTCGAACTTGGCAAACCTGATCAGTTTCTTTCCCCCAGGCGCCTTTTCGACGGGAACGGATTTGAGCCAGCCCGCCGGCGCCCAGGCATACGAGCAGATCACCTTTGGCGGCATTGTCCCTGTGCCCAAAATTGGCGTGGCCGTCATCTCGCCGCGTCGCGACGCGACAGGCAAAAATGCGGTCTCGCATCTCTACCAGGCCTACCAGGCGGAGGCAATCAAGCTCCCCTTCCAGCGCGGCAAGGAAACGACGTATGGCGTGAAGTTCAAGGGCATCGCGGATTCCTCACGCCCCGCAGGAGACCAGGTGGGAATGGTCTGGCGGCAGACCTAATTCGTGATGGATCACCATACCATTGAGTCACCCTGGTGATGATCTCGGGTTTGCAATGTTCAATTTTCAGATGTCTGCCTTGATGGTGACTAAGCGCACCGGGTAGGTCCGTAAGAGTTTTTGGTTTTTCTTAGAGTGTTCGTGCCTAGGTGGTCATGCGAGGTTTCGATGCAAAAGGGAAACGGAATAGCCACAGCCGATGAATTTCGCAAGCTCGCTGAAGAATGTGCTTTCGAAGAACCGAGGCGCGTAGTGCTGCCTGAGTCCGGCTATGGGGTGTTGCTGCGACGACCGACAAAATTCTATTGGGCCCTGCGCCGCAGCGCATGGCCTCGCGAATTGCGGGACAAACTGGACATGGTTGGCGTTGGCGTGAAGCCCGAACTAACCATTGAAGAAACCCTGCTGCTTGTGCACGAGGACCGGCGATTGCTCAATGAGGCCTTCGTCGAGCCCAAGCCTTCACTCGATCCGGGTTCGATACAGTTCGACCCCAACTGGCTTCCCAACGAGGACGCCCAGTTCATCCTCAAGTACCTGCGAGGCCAGGTTCTGGCAAATGGCCAGAATCTGGAGTCCTTTCCTGGAAGCGAACCGGAGCCTGCTGGGGGAAGCGGCGGAATTGGGACGTCTGTACTCAAAAACTCCGAGTGAGATGTTATTGCGCGCAGTCGCATTTTGGAGGATTGACGAAGCCGCAACCCAAATGCTGCTGTCCGCGGACGACACAGATTCCGCAGATGAGAAGACGGCAAAACACATCTACTGGTGAAGTTGGCAGTAGTTAGAAGTCAGTTCTCGGTTAGGAACGACGACTGAAAACCCATGACCAGGAATTATCAGGAGCGACCATCGAAATGGCCACAGATACACCTAAAGCCAAACGTACGCCGGCAACAGGATTTGGGGCAAAGCCGGAAATGATGGGCGACATGAACCGAGAACTCGTCGCCCCCCTCCGTGAGTTCGACACCCTGGCTCGACAAGTGTCATCGGACATGGTCAACGAGTTGGGGCCCAGCATACAGAGCTGGGCAGGCGACGTGATGCAATCGATCAGTGCAGCTCAAAACGCCCTGCAGAATTTTCAGATGATAGCCGGAAGCGCGTTCATGGCGACTGCTGATGCCATGACGGCGGCTGGAATCGCGGCGGCTATTTACGGGGAGAACGTCGGCAAAGCAATGGAACAGGCCGCTAAGGCAGCGCTGGCGTCGATTGCAGAACAGGCGGGCGTGAGCGCACTGAACGCCATGGCGCAAGGTATGTGGTTTCTGGCCCAGTCAATCTTTTTCGCGGACCCCGATGCGGCGGCCGCTGCGGCCACAGACTTTGAAGCGGCGGCGGAATGGGGCGCCATTGCCGGAGTGGCAGGCGCAGCGGCCGCTGCAATCCCCGGCAGCAAGGGCTCGAGCTCCGGCCGCGAGGGCGCCAGCCGGTCAGCAGCAGGTGGATATGGTGAAAGTGGCAGCGGGCCGCAAACCGGCGCCTACGGACTCGCTCCCGGTGCTGCCGGCGCTCTGAATTCGCCAGGCGGCAACCTTACAGTAATGGTGGTAGGCGAGGCGCAAGCCGGCCAATGGCTCGCAAGCACACTCAACACAGCGGTGCGGCGCGGCGTGCCGCTGAACGCAACAACCGTGCAGAGATCGCCATACGCAGCAGGATAGACGTCAGTTTTCAGTTGTCAGTTCTCAGCAAGAACTGACAACTTGAGACTGAAAACTGAGAACTTGAACATGAGCAATCCACAGATAGTTTACGATCCCGGAACCGGTCCAGTGACGCTTGTGTTTGCGCGTCCGCCACGCAGCCTGCCGGCTTTTGAGTACAACGCCCTGCGGCACGACAACCTTTCGAGCGCCGGAGTTCGCGAGTCCGTGCTTGAGCGCATCGATACGTTCCTCGAGTTCGAGATGCAGTGGGTGGCCATTGGCGCGGACGTGCAAGCCTGGAACCAGTTCATGCAGTTTGCGCTAGGCGGTGGGCAATTCGGATACTACCCGGACGCCTCCCAACAAGCCTTCACCAATTACTGGCTCGAAGACACAAACTGGACGGCAGCTTATAAAGCACCAGGCCAGTACTCGTTTAGGTTGAAATTCAGACAGGTGGTCAGTTGAATCAGGTGATCGGGAGACCACCCGATCTTCGGAAGAAATAATGATCCAAGGAAATCAGATTTGGACGCAAGCGCTCGCGCAACCGCAAAAACAGGCGTACTACATCGTCGAGATTCCGGATTTTGCGATTGCCATCGCGAGCTTCCCGACTACAGCTCAGGTGGCCACAACCCTCAACGGCTATGGCATCACCCTATACGGTGTTAGTGGGTACGGAACGTAACGAAGATTCAGGATGCGGGGTTCAGGACTAGGCGGAAAACACGCTCTTCCAATCTTGAATACCGAATCCTGAATTCTGGATCCTAGGTTTGAATATGCCTACCGTCTCACAATATTACCCGGGCGATTTCTACGGCGACGTAGGTCAGTCGCTTGCTTGGCTCTATGCGCGACAGGAGAAGTTGGTGCAAGGTTGGGATGCCAACGCACTCGAGACCGGCTTCCCGGCGACTTCCTGGCCCGGCGCTCCCTGCGTCCCGACAACTCCTCCCTTCATCGAATGTGGCATCGTCTCGCAGAATGACTTGAGCCAGTTTGACCAGACCGCCTGCGAGACCATCGCCATGATCCCCCCCGGCATCTTATCGCTGGGAATGGACGATCAACTTGGCCCGGACGGTTGCCCCATCGACCTCTCGCCGATCGCCCTTCCTTACGGAACCCTTTTCCCACCTGTGCTCCCCGTCACAGCCACCCAGATCAGCGCTTATTATCAGCAGATGTACGCGGCCAACCCCAGCGGATCTGTGATCAACGGAGCAACCTACCCCGTGTTGCCGGGGCTGACGATCTACGGCTACCTCTTCAACCCTCAGCAGGCGATGACGAACTATCGCATTGACCTCTTCGTCAAAACGGACCTCTTCTATTACCAAGGGTCGGCGGTAGGCACAGGGGGTTACACATCGGGGCCACTGGCAGGGCAATATCCCGCGCCGTCGCAGTTTCAGTCGTTGCTGGTCCAGCAGGGGCTCTACGGCTATTGGGGCGCACAGGTACCTAACCCGGGTCTTGTGATCGCGGTGCTCTACCCCACGAACGTCCCGCAGCCCTCCGCGGGGTGGTCGGGTCAAAATCTGCCCTCAGGCTGGCTATGCCACTCGAACACCGGAGTCGGTTACAAACTCACGGATTACTTCGCTCAGGTGTACTCCAAGACGGATGTCGAGTACCTCCAGGAAGACAACATCCCGATCATTGTCCAGGACAACTTCCACGCTCGTTGCGGGTCGAGCCATCCGCTTTTCCCGGGCGCGCCAACCGTTCATGTGATGTACAACGATCCGGTGAAAGGTCCCACGCAGGTTTGCACTTCTCTGGCGGGCGATTGGGCTTTCCCTTCCTTGCCTCTCAGCTTTATTGTTCCCACTTCCGATCCGCTCTACTTCCCCGATCCCACGTTGAGCAACGGAGCCGCCCTTCAGAATCGCAGCTTCATCTACGATTGTGCATTAGCAATCATCGCCTTCGCGGCCTCGGGGAACTTCGTGGCGGCGGCACGAATTATCCAGCAGCTTGATGAAATTTTGGATAGCCCCGGGTATCTTGCCTCAATTGTTCTCGAGAACGGCGAAGACGGCCAATCAGCTTCGCGCTGGACCAAGAGCAACCCCGCGGATTCGGTGACCGGCATCAACGATCCCGCTGAGCCGCCTTATGGCGAGGGCATGGTCGTAGACTTCCGCGCTGCCGCAGCCAATGACAGATTCACTTTTTGCGGCAGCGGGCTTCCGGACACCACGGATTCACAACTCCAGTTCCAGCACAAGGAAGCTGAGAGTGTCACCTTCATTTTTGCCATTGGCATTACGACCGCAGCGGCCAAGGTGACAAGCATTCAGGTGACCTCGGGAACGCCAGCAGACGCAATCCTCAGTGGCAACACGATCACCGTCGCCGTGGGTCCAGGGAACGGCCTCTATCGTTTCGAGCTTATAGACATAGCGGGCCTGGTCTCAACGCTGGCTGGTGATAAGCTCACCTCAATCAACAGCTTTGTAGTAACACTGACTGCGCCGGGCGATCTCTGCTTTGACAATTTCACTGTAGGCAGCACTCAACCTCAGAATTCCCTGGCCTTCAGCTACGACACCTACTATGGGTTGGTGGATGAGGCCTATGTCCGCACCGGAGCCATGGCCTGGGTGTGCTACGCATACTGCATTTACATGCAACTGACGCAGGATTACACCCCGGCGCCCTACCTCCAGCGCATGCTCAGCTTCCTCCTCACCCTCCAATCCATAAGCGCGGGCGGTTATGGAGTCGGGTTATACGGCGAAGAACCTTACGGGACTGGCGACATCACAAAAGGCCTCTTTTATCTTGGCTTCGGTTCTTATGCGAATCCTGGCTATCAATTTGTGCCTGGGATTCAATCTCGCGTGTCCACCGAACACCAGATCGATCTCTATTTCGCCTTCATACGCAGCGCTGCCACGCTTCCCACAGCGGCGATTCAACTTCAGAAGACCAACACGATCACCGCGGCACAGGCAGCTTCTCTCAATGCTACGGCATCAGAGGTGGCGCTTGTTGCGGAGACCATCGCTGCACAGGTCGTTGCCAACCTCTATATACCTCCAAGCGGCGGCGTGCCCGGCCACTTCGCCCAGGGCGCCGGCTCTGTGGCGGCGCCGCCCGCGGGACTCGACACCAGCCAGGCTTGCGATGCCGCAGGCGCCTGGGCGGCCCTTTTTTGCCACGCCATTGGACGCGACGATCTGGCTTTGCAATGCCTCGAGTTTGTCGACCAGAATTTTCTGATCCAGAATCAGCAAATCTTAGAGTCTGCTGCGACAAATTCCTATAATGAAACCTACCAGCAACTCACTCCTTTCAGCGGATTCAAGTTTTTCAACGACTCGCCCGGCGGCTATTCAGGGTCTCCTTTGAGTGTTTCGCAAGAGCAGAGCTGGAGCATGATTCTGGCCTTGCTGCGACTGTACAATGCTCCCGGGGTGGCCAGCTACTTCGCCGGCGTTTACGGCAGCCTCGACGCCTACCTCACCACGCTCATCACCAGCCAGCGCACGGTGCGATCCACCACCGGCGACGGCTCGCTGCTGACGTATTCCCTGGCCTCGCGCGATTTGCCGTATGAGTTCGAAGTCTGGCCAGGCTTCACGCCCACGGCATGGTTCTATTTGGTTTCGACGCATCCCGGCCTTCTGCTTTCGCTAGGCAATACTCCAACAGTTATTCCTTACCTGCAAATTCCCCAGGGGGCAAGCCAATCTGTGAATGAGCTCGAGGGCTACTCCTCGCTCGGCAGCATGACCGTTACCTGCATCGACCCGAATGGCACGCTCAAGGGCCTGGCGGCTCAGGATGTGCTGATCGGCAGGGTTGTCCGGCTCAAGCAAGGATTTCCAGGCCTGGCTTTGGGCGATTTCACAACTCTGCAAACCATGCAGATCACGCAGGTGGGCCAGGACCCGGATGGCCGCATCACCATTCAATGCGCAGATGTGCAGCGCTTCATTCAGGGAATGCAGATTTGGTTGCGTGGCGGCCCGCTCTGGTGGACCCCCGGCGGTTCCCAAGCGCAGCAACCCGTCGGCGCGTCATGGCTCGAGAACGGCTATGCGGTCAGCGACCAAAATCCGCGCTATGTGGCCGGAAATCCCATCGACATCATCCTGGCCGTCCTCCAGAACGAACTCGGCGTGGGCCAGGACCCGGCCCTGCTGACCTCGAATTACGTGATGCAGAGCCTCGCCCCTGCTTACGAGTCGCAACAGAACTACGAGCCTTTGCCGCCACCCGAGGGTGGGCGGCCTATACGCCGGGTCAGGATTCAACACTGATCAATCCCAATCCCTATATCGACGTTCCCGGCTTGCTAGCTTTGCGCGACAGTGAGTTTTCCGGCATCTGGTTTGACTTTGTCATTACCCGCCCCGTCGACGGCAAGCAGTTCCTCGAGGAGCAGATCTTGAAGCCGCTGGGCCTCTTCTGGATCGTGCGCGCCGATGGCCGACTCTCGCTTAAGACCATGAAGCCGCCCATCGAGCAAACGCCCGTATTCTCCTTCAGCGCCAAGAACATCATGGGAATCCCCCAGACCCAGCGGCAGAACATCATCAACCTGGTTACCTTCCAATTGGACGTGCAGCAAGGCGGCATCACTACGGCGGCGCGCAGTTACGGCTACCAGGTGAGCTACGAGCAACAGACTTCACTGCAAACCTATCGGCAGGTGTTCGAGCAGCAAATCCAGTCCACCGGCCTGCGCGTGGCGCGCGGCGGCATGATGCTCTCCCGTTTGCTCGCCGACCGCATCTTCCGCCGCCACGCTTTTGGTCCGCCCACGTACAAGTTCACCGCTCACCTTGCCTCTCTGCCCGTGGAGTTGGGCGATTATGTTTGGCTGAGCCACCCTAAGGTCCTGGACCTGAAGACGGGCAAGCTGGGATTGAATAACGTGGTCTGCGAGGTGCTCGACAAGCAGCCCAATTACAGCCAGGCCACCGTGGACTTCAGCCTCCTTGATACTCGGTTCATCAGCATCTCGCCACCTTACCAGATCGCGGCGGCAGCCGCAGATATTCCGCCCTGGAACGAAGCGCCACCCCAGCAGCAGGCACAATACATGTACATCTCATCCGCAGCCACAGGCGGTGAAAACAGCGACGGGACGGCCGGGAACACGATCTTCTGAAAGGATAATCAATGAACGGCGGGAAACGAATCAGGCAACAAAATGGAAACTGGAAACCGGAAAACTGCAACTTTCTATTTTCCCATTTTCTATTTCCCAGTCTTTACATTTTCAGTTTCTAAATAAATCTTTGAATGGTGTCCTATGTCCCAACTGACTTTAAGTGCGATTCCCGGTTTCTTTGATCTTGCTGACAGCGCCATCGCCGCCGGCCAGCCACTTACTGACGACAGCATGCTCAAGATCTCTCACAATGCCAAGTTCGGCACAGTGCGCTGCAAACTGATCTTCATGGGCTTTTATGCGAACGGCAACACGGTCCCCACTCCGGTCGACCCTGACGATAGCTACGCATATTCACGCTCCGAATGCCAGTTCATCTGGACGATCTACAGCAATCGCTCGCCAGCGCCAGGATTTGTTCCCGGCCAGGCAAGTCCGCCCGCACAATCGTCCTCGCAGGCGGGACAGCTCTACAACTTTCCAGGCGGCTGGGACGTCAACGACGGCACTGGATACGTATCACTTCGAACAAGCTACTGGCAGAACGGAAACGAGATTGTAAACAATGACGGTATTATTAAGGTTTATGCCGCCTGCCTGCGCTTGAGTCTGAATAGCGCAAATTGAAAGGGCTGTGACGAGTGACAGTGACGAGTGACGGGGAAAAGAGCACGAACGAACCAAGGCCTTTTGCGTCACAGCGTACCACTCGACACTTTTTACTGTTTCTCTAGCTCGTCACTCGTCACTCATCACTCGTCACCGAGGTTTAAACATGGCGGTAACAAGAACGGTTCTCCCGCGCAAGGGTATGATTCAGTCCCAACACGGCCTGACCAGCTATGAGGCTGACCAGGACCAAAACTGGTCATTGCTGGATGCGAATGTGGCATTCATAAGCGACCTTCCGATTCCTTTATTTCAGCCGTTGGGGGTGAACGGGTTGATTTCCGGATTTGCCCTCTCCCCCGCCAGCACATTAATCCCTGCCATCACGGCGGGTGTGCTGTTCGCGCAAGGTGCGAGCTACTCACCTTCGGCGGCGCCCACGTTAAAGCCGGCACCGGCCAGCCAAACAAGTTTCCTTTTCTACAATTCGACAAACGGATTCTATTACCAAGCAAGTGCAGTAGGCGCGACCGCGGGGGACGCCCTAATTGGCCAAGTAGTCGCAAGCGCCTCGGCCATCACTGCGGTGACCCAAGGAACGCCCGTCATGGGCCAAATTGCCTTGGCCCCCGGTACAGCCGGCAATTTTACAGCGCCCCACCTGCTCGGCAGATTGCCTGTCGGCGCGGTCATTCGCATGACCAGCGGCGGTACAATCTGGTTTCAGACCCCCACGGATGTGGATGGAACGAATGTCTACTTGGTCGCTTCGGGGCCGGGAGTGACGGGAAAGGTGATCCTATGGTAAGGAAAACAGAATTCAGGATTATGGAGTCAGGAGTCAAGATTGGAAGACCGGGCTTGATTTTCACGCTGCTGTTTCTCTTCTTTTGCTCGTCGTTCGTCACTCCCGGCTCGTCACTGCTCATGGCCCAACAGCCGCAAGCTATGTCTACTCAATCTCCCTTTTCAGCCGATGCCACAACCGTCAACGGGGTCGCGCCTGGGTATAGGCCCACTCGAGGGGCCGGACTCGTGCTGAACATATCCGCGGGCAGCTCCATCTGCGGCAATGCTCCGGTTTCCTTTGCTGGTGGCACGCTCATGATGGCGGCAAGCGCCACCAATTACATATATTTGGACATGAGCAACAACTGCACCCCAGCTTCAGTCAGCGGTGGGTCGGCCTTTCCGGTGAAAGGAGTCCCCGTCGCGGTCGTGACAACCAGCACTTCCTCCATCAACACGATCTCAGACGTGAGGACCTGGTTTGCGGCGCGGCCCGTGGTGGATTTCGGCGGCCAAGTGTTCAACGTCAAGGCCTACGGCGCCATGGGGAACGGCACCACGGACGACACGGCGGCCACCCTGGCCACGATCAACGCGGCAGGCGCCGGTGGCGTAATCCTCTTCCCGCCCGGGAGCTACCAGATCTCTTCCCAAATTCAAGTGACAGCCAGCAACCAAACAGTATACGGCTATGGGGCCACCCTCAAGTGCAACCAAACCACCGCAACCGACTGTTTCATGATTGGCTCCGTCAGCAATCCCACCTTGACCAATGGCGTCACTATCTATGGCCTGCACCTTGCGCCGGGGCCAAACAGCTTGGCCAACAGCGCCTTCCGCGACAACGCGCAGAACACCCATTTCATCGACGTGGGGGGTACGGGGCAGTACACCTGCTCCGGGTGGTGCGGCTTCTACCACTTTCTGGAAAACGACGACGACCAGTCCCAAGTGGTCGATCACTTGACCGACCTAAACCCGAATGCGACTGTGCTGGGCTGTACCGCTACCGCCTGCGGCGCCGCGCTCTGGGCGCCCGGACCGATCACCACGAATTCGGCGATTACGTGGCTCAAGAACTCCAACCTCAGCGTCGGCTGCACGAGCAACGGCATCGACTGGCAGTCCGGCAATCATCTCACTGTTTCCGATTCCCTCTTTCAAGGTTACAGTCAGTACGCCTGGAGGATTGGCGCAGCAAGCTCGGCGGAATTCGACGGCTGGAATCACACCGAGCGCGGTGGCTGCGTTAATCCGCTCAACGACGGCAACGGTCATGCACTTGGGGCGGCTGGCCTTCTGATGGTAGGCTCAGGCAACGTGGAAGTGCACGGGAGCGCTCCTTTCGGCGGAACGACTAACTTCACAACCAACGCCCCAGGAAGCACAACGTACGAATATTACATAGTCGCGCACAAGACCTCCTCCACAGTCAGCGTTCCCCTTCCCATCGGCTACCTATCCAATGGTCCGGCGGCGATCGGCTCCAGTGCGGTTGTCTATACGCTTTGGCCTGCGCTCTCGACGGCTGTCAGCTACGATTTGCTGCGCGAGACGAATGCTGGACAGGCGCCTTATGGAACCGGAGCTTATGCTATTGCTACCGGCTTGCTGCCGGCAAACATTTGCAACTGGATGGGTGTCTGCTCGTTCACAGACAACGTGACAACGCTTAACACTTACACGACGCCGATCGGAAATAGCTCCGAGGCGATTTACGCTCCGTACGCCCCCTTCTGGCCGGGAGATCTCGTTTTGATGAACCAGTCAAGCGAGGCGGGCTTCACGGGAGTCGGCAACTATCAAGGGCCGTCGGCGGCAGGATTCACAGTTGTGAACACTGCGGCTACGGATATGTCGGATGTTCATCTTGCCTACAATGCCGGCACGGTCGGAAAGTTCTCAGGCGACGTGCTGCCGGTAATGCCTGGATTGGCTTACGCGCCGGGCGCCTTTGACACTGCCGGAGGCAACATCTGGGCGCAATTGCTGCCCAAATACCCTGCCAACGCCAGTAGCAGTTACCAACAGTCGAAGGGAATAATTAATCTTGGAACCCTTTCGACTGGCGGTCCTACTGATCTCTTCACGACCTACGACAGCAATTATGGAAAGACCCTCTCCACGAACGGGTTTCATCCCAACTGGGACGTGGGTGACACGGCGTTTTCTGAGGATAATATGAGCGGGTCAGGATTCGCAGTCAGAGCTGGGCAATCCTGGTCAACCTACATCAATAGCTTGCCCGACGGCATGAGTTGGGTAAGCAGGACCTACTCGACGGGTCACGCTTCCTCAGTCCCGTATTACGGCGTGAAGTCGATAGGGGTCGGCACGCCTGTGGCCGTCAGCGTGTCGGACGTCTCGAGCTCAACAGCATGGCAGGCGTCGCACGTCTACGGTTACTACAACTCCTTCCCGGTGAGCCGTCCGATCATCTACGACGGCGCGAATTGGGAGGAGGTGGTCTGGCCTGGAACCAGTGGCACGACCACTCCTACCTGGGCCACCAGTGTTGGACAGCAGACACAGGATGGGACAGTGACGTGGGTCTGCCTCGGGAGCAGTTCGCTTGCCTCGAATTCGACGTATTACATCAAGGTCGCCGCGATCACTCCGGCAGGCGGCAGCGCCCCGACCGGTGAGATGAGCGTAACCACCGCCAACGACGGCAATAAACACTTGATTGCAGTAAATGAAGGCATCAACAACCCAAGCAAGGGCGCCACGGGGTATCTCGCGGGCTGCTCCACCACCAGCGGTTCCGAGGCGCCCATCGCACCGCCCTACTCCGGGGCCTATAACACCGGCCCCTACGCCTACTTCCCCATCATGAACTGCTCGGGCTCGGGGAGCTTCAATACGAACGACACCACGGGCTTCGCAAGCCTTCCCGGTATGTATGTGGGGGGCGGCACAGCCATTAATGCAATGAACCTTTATAGCACCGCCGGTATTACTCCCACCGCGGTCAGCGGAGTGTCCTGCTCTGATCAGACATTCTCGGTAACCGGGCTGCTCGCGACAGACAGGGTCTCAAACATCACCCCGCCCGCGGCGCTGGGTAACGTTTCACTGAATGGTTATGCAAGCTCGTCGAACACTGTTCTCCTTCACTTCTGCAATCCCAGTTCGTCATCGGTGACGCCGCCCGCAGGTGTTTACTCGTTCTTGGCAGTTCATTAACGGAGTGATTCGTTTAACCTCCCGCCGCAGGAAGGGCGGGGCCCATGCCCCGCCCTTCGATCTCCCCATAATTATTCCCAGTCCTTACGGCTCTGCCGCCTGAACGGCGGAATAGTTTCTCCTTTCCGAAGGGTGCGTAATCTGAACAACGTAACTCGCAACACAATTGCTTGCTGTATACTCGTAAGCGAGGTTAAAACCATGCTTCGTTTGCGCGCTCCCGCCTTCGTGATCGCCGCAATTATTTTTTTGACAAGTTGTGTTTGGAGTTCCGTGTCTCAGGCGCGGGCTGCCAAAGCGTCGCAGGCCGACCAGCCCATGAACTTTACCGTGGAAGGCAAGGTCAACACACTTGGCCAAAACAAGCTCACCCTGAACAGCGGAGATAACATTCTTTTCCACGTGAACTGGGATGACAAGACGGAGTTCAAGAGTGACGACGGCACCCCCGCTGGCAGCAAAGACCTCCGTGTAGGCTTACGGATTCAGGTGGAAGGCGACCTTGCCGAGAGCGGTGAAATAACGGCCAAGAAGATTGAATTGGAGAAGAAGAAATAGGATTCAAGATTCAGGATTCAAGGAAGAGCGCCGTAGAAGTCTCCTCCTGACCTCTGACTTCTGAATCCTGATTCGTGCTTTTCTCACCACAAATCCAGCTCCCTACCCTTCCCTTTTACCTGTGCCTGCTGATAGATGTAAGCAGCGACGGCGACATCCCAGAGGGCGATGCCGCTCGACTTGAAGATTGTAATTTCATCCTCAGAGCGTTGGCGCGGGACGGAGCCGTTCACCACGGAGCACAATTCCACCACGCCGTCCCAACCCCGTCCCAAGTTGGCGAATCCCTGAATCAGGTCGCCCGCCTCTTCCTGCGCCTGCTCGAGCGAGTCAACGGCAATGAGGGAGGCGCGAGAAAGCGCCAGGTCATCCAACTCGCGGCGGTTCGCCATATTGGCGCCGATGGCGTTAAGGTGCGTTCCCGGCTGCAGCCACTCCCCATGAACCACAGGTTCGCTGGCGCTTGTTGAGGTGATGACCACCTCGCCAAATCGCACTGCCTCTTCCGCACTCGACGCGGGCGACACCTCAATCCGCAGACGTTCTTGCATCTCCCTGCAAAACTCCTGACGTTTTTCCTGGTCCCGGCCAAACACCTTCGCCGATGTAATCTGCAAAACCTTTGCGACCGCTTCGAGTTGGGTACGTGCCTGGCGGCCTGTGCCGACCAGTCCCACGCGGGAAGCGTCCGGGCGGGCAAGATACCG
Organism: uncultured Acidobacteriota bacterium; assembly: GCA_963770415.1. Taxonomy (GTDB): domain Bacteria; phylum Acidobacteriota; class Terriglobia; order UBA7540; family UBA7540; genus CAVROP01. The sequence goes on along the minus strand of CAVYPU010000046.1, from coordinate 38,845 downwards.
GGTAGCGATTCCGCTCGCTGCACCCGTCCGGATCCGCCCCAAGTGGTCCGCCTGGATCACCGCCTTGAGCTCTCCGTTCTCGGAGTCAAAGAGCAGCACTCCGAATCGGAAATCTGAGCGCGTTACGGTGTAAATCTTCATCCCCAAACACTTTTCATCAGGCAGCGCGGCAGCCATGTAATGCAAAGAGGTGCGGGGAAGGAGAATTCGCTTGCGGGGACGGTTAATCCCCTGGCCCGCGCTCTGCGCACGAAAGCTGGCTTCAACGCACTCGAGCGCGCGCTCCATCGGCAACAACTCACGGACATCATTCTCTGAAAGCAACAGTGCCATAGGCCATCCTCATAGTCGTGTGGAGTTTTTTCACTCAGTGCGGGAGTCCGAGCATTTCGGCATGCTGTTCAAGGGCCTGGTTAATTGCATGCACAAAAGCCTTGCGCAGGCGTGCCGTCCTTGCAACCCCAGGAGACCGGCTGAAGGAAAGATAAGCGATACGAGCCTGATGTCGCATCAGCCATGCGTAGCGCCAAAGGTAGAGGGCTGAAATAGGAAGGGAGGGCGCGTAATACCCTGCCGCGCGCCGGCCCAAAAGTGGCCGACCAGAAATATCTGTAACACATAACACACCAATACCACCAAACCGCGGCCCAGCCATTCCATGAGCTTGTCCCGCCCGCTATCTTTCTTGAGCAAGCCCGTCACAAAAAGCAGTCCAGCCGCCACAAGGTGATTAACCAGACCGTAAAGAGCCGGAGCGAACCCCACCACACTTTCCAGCAGGACCACGCCTCGGCCCAGCCTCCCGCCCCACCAGTTGCCAACCCCTTCTACTTCGAGGCGACAAAGAGCGCCCCGCCGGCGTCCCTCGCACCATGTCTCGAGTGCTTCCCGCAATGAAACCAGCAGGCCCGGGTGCAAGTAGTTCATCTGCTCCGCCCACTCAACCGCGAATCCGCTCAGCTCGAAACCATCGAGTTTCTGTTTGCGCTCCGGGTGCGACTCCAACTCTTCTTGAAGGTTTTCCCGCAAGGCATGTTCGAGATCGTCCAGGAAATCCTTAAGATCAGCGGGTTGGAGCCGGAAGGAGTTCTCTTGACAGGTTTGCTCCAATTTATGAGCCAGCTCCTTCACCTCGTCCGGCCCATATTCGCCACTGTGAGACATGTATTCTTGAACGAATTCCGGCCGATCGACATCAATCAAAAGCTCCCTCGAATGAATGTGTCCGACCGGCAGAAAAAGATGGACGGGAAACACGCCGAGTCCGAGACCATTGACCTGCCGGCGCTCGGCTGCCACCGCCATGGAGGCGGCAGCGAAGGCGAGCCCGTTACCCCCGGCACCTTGCGCTTGGCTCGGATCAACGAAGGTCGCAAGGGCAGCGCCTTCCGCCAGGAGGTTAAAGCAAATATCGAGGGCTTCTTGACGCTTTTCGGGGCGGAAGCTGATCATGCCCAATCCTCGCGCCAGCAGGTGCTGGATGGGACCCTTGATCAGTCCTGCGGGGATAAGACATCGCACGACCCGATCGAAACCGGCCACCAGGATCAGCGCATCGAGGAAGCTTTCCGGATGGCCGACCACCAGAAGGGCCGGCTCTGGTCCCCCCAACCGTTCCTCATGGAGGACGCGGATCTTACGGAGAGTCAGAGCTACCCACAATCGCACTACTGCCCGCCAGAACTTGTAAGATCCCGAAACGGCCTCGGCCGGAACGTGCACTGTAATTTCTTGTGACTCCGGACCTTCCATCAGAAGTGCTCTCCGATGATTTTGAGCCTCCGCCAGCACGCTCCCCACTCATCGAGAGGGGAAGGGAGGCTTGATGACTCACTAACGGCGACGCCGCCCGCGGGCGCGGGGCTGGGGCTGGAGAGGCTGAGTCGGCATTGCATTGCTCTCCCAGCCTTCGACGGATCCCCAGCGGGCGCGTGATGGTACTGAATAAACCGTATACCTTCTGAATTTTCTTGCCATTCTCATCCAGAAGGTTCAATCGAAATTGCGGAACATTGCCTATTGAGGCTGCGCGAATGGGGAAGTACCCGCGCAGCCCGCTTTCGGCATAGGCCGTGACGTATCGGTGATTCTTCGCCCACCATGTGAAGACACGAATATGGGTGAAATCCACATCCTGGTTGCCCGTCCGGTCTGCAGTCAGATATTGCGGTATCTCGCGACCCTCGTCCGGCACGGTGTTCAGCACCACCCAAGCCACAATATTGTATCCCTGGGCATAGGCGCCGAGAGCTTCCGGGAGGTCAACCGAAACGAAGCGGCCTAACACCCAGCCCGCGCGACTGTCGGCCCGGACCAGGTACCACGCTTCCTTGACAGGAGGCGAGGAAGGCCGGTCAGGTTGCGAAGGCCTCTCGACAATCCTCCGCCCGAATATCTCCAGCTTCTGGTTATTGGGAAGCTGAGTCAGCGATGTCGAGTCGCGGGAGGGCTCGAACCTCAGGTTGATCGATTGAGGCGCATGCCCTTCCGCTTGCGCCGGGATACCTGCCAGATCTTTCAGCAGTTTCTGCGAGGCATCGTAGGCCTGGGCGTCCACGAGATTTTTGCTTTCCACCCAACCCGTGCGGCCGTCCGCCAGTTTAACCTTCGCCCAGTCGTGCGACCGCAAAAGCACTTGCACCTGGTCGCCCGCCTTCACCGATTCGACCGCGAGGCGAATGTCTGCCGGGGCATCCACAACTGCCACCGACGGGGGCAGCACGTAGGCCGTCTCCGTGGCGGGGCCCGGTTTGCGCCGGGAAACATAGTGATAGGCAATGATCCCGGCGGCGATCAGAAGAATGATAATAAGAAGTTTGGCTCGGATATGAACACTCCCCAAGCTCAGGATTCAGGTATTCTACACTATTGTAGAGGTGAAGTACGAAAGTCGACCATCCAACCATCGTTTGCCGTGAAGGTGCCCTGGAGGGCCTCCTTGAATGGGACCCTCAGGCGAAACCGCGTTTTGCAGCGCTGGTGTGCCACCCTCATCCGCTCTTTGGCGGAACCATGCACAACAAGGTGGTTTTCCGAGCGGCCAAAGCTGCTACGCAGGCGGGCCTCCCGGCGCTGCGTTTCAATTTTCGCGGAGTTGGAAAAAGCACCGGAGCCTTCAGCGATGGCGTTGGGGAACGTGAAGATGCGAGGGCGGCTCTCGATTATCTCGGCGCTCGCTTCCCTGCTGTGCCTGTCTGCCTGATAGGATTCTCCTTTGGAGCAGACGTTGCTTTCCACGTAGGCGCGGACGATCCGCGCGTGGCCGCTCTTGTGGGGCTGGGTGTTCCTGTGGCCTCCGCAAACTTTGACTTTCTGCGGGACGTCCTGAAACCGAAGCTTATCATTCAGGGAACACTCGACGAATTCGGGCCGCGCGCCGGGGTGGAATCATTATATGATTCGCTGTCTCGGCCAAAACAGATCCACTGGGTCGAGGACGCGGATCATTTCTTTACCGGGAAGCTCGAAGAAGTTCAGCGAGCCATTCGCGAGTTTCTCGGGTCGGTGCTGATGCGGTGCCGCATTACAGGGGAAAGTGAAACCACGGGCGGCCTGTCAGCGTGATCTCGATTTGCGTTAGAAGGACTAAGACGAGAGGGAACAACATGCACGAAGGCGAGGCCCAGGAGAGTCAGCCGCTCTATTGCCCCAGATGCGCTGAGGACGTGACGGACCCGCTCGTCTGCGGCGACTGCGGCGCGGTCATATGCCGCAAATGCGGGACGCCGATCGAGAATGTGAATGAGCTAGGGATTGGGTAGACCCCTGCCCGGATTTTTCACCGCAAATTCGGAAGGGCGGTCTTATCACCGCTCCTGCAAACTCCGCAATCATTGGCCATAGGATTGTTACCATTTCCTATTGTGAAATTATGTAAACTATTAATATGAGGCAAGTGCTCTTGCCGAGCGCACGATATCCGCGGGCTGCGGCAGCACGGCGTCCTCGAGCGCAGGGTGATAAGGAATGAAAACGTCCTTGCCTGCCAGGCGTTGGACGGGAGCGTCGAGGAACTCGAAAAGCTCCTCCGCGATGCGCGCCGCGATCTCCGCTCCATACCCCCATGAAACCTGGTCTTCGTGCAGGACCAAAACCCGGTTGGTCTTCTTCACAGAGGCCGCAATCAAGTCCCAGTCATAGGGATGAAGCGAACGCAGGTCGAGTATCTCCGGCCGAATCCCCTCGAGTTCCAGCGGCTTCAGCGCCTGCACGGCGCGGTGCACGAGCGAACCATAAGTGACGATGGTCAGCGTGGTCCCCTCCTGAACCAGCTTGGCCTTCCCGAACGGGATCATATAATCGCGCCCGGGGTAAGGAGCGCGGTTGTGCGTCTGGCGGTAGAGATGCTTCGGCTCGAGAAACAGCACGGGGTCGTCGCAGCGTATGGCGGTGCGCAGCAGCCCGTTTGCATCGAGCGCCGTCGAGGGCATCACCACGCGCAAACCCGGCAAGTGAGTGAAGAGGGATTCGCCGGACTGGCTGTGATAGATCGCGCCTCCGGCGAGGTACCCGCCGATGGGGACGCGGATAACAATCGGGCAGGAGAACTCATTGATCGAACGCCAGCGCAGCGTAACGAGCTCGTCGCGTATCTGCATCATGGCCGGCCAGATGTAATCGAAGAACTGGATTTCGACCACCGGCTTCAAGCCCCTTACGGCCATACCGACGGCACGGCCTACGATGCTCGCCTCCGCCAGGTGCGAGTTGTAGCAGCGGGCGCTGCCGAAGTGCCGCTGCAAACCGTGGGTCACTTTGAAGACGCCGCCTTTTCCCTTCACCTTGGAGAGCTCATCCTCGTGGCTGCAGTCCGCCACATCCTCACCAAAGACCACCACGCGCGGGTCGCGGGCCATCTCGTCGCGCAAGGGCGGCATTAATGAGATCGACCATGGTCTTGGGCTCGCCATGGAATTTTGGCGGCTGGTCGAAGTGCTCGGAAGTGGGGTCCACGGTGGGCGAGTAAAGATAGCGCAGGATGGTGTCAGGTGCGGGAGGCTTCGCGGCCAATGCCTTGTCCACCGCTTCCCGGATTTCCCGATCCACTCCCGCTTCAATTTCTTTAAGCTCCTTCTCGGTGATTACCCGCTCCTGCCGCAGCAGGTTACCGAGTCGAAGCAGCGGATCCCGCCGCGCTTCCTCTTGGCGCACTTCTTCCGGACTTGTAAAGCCGTTCGTCGTCCGAGAGCGAATGGGAGTAAGGCCTGATCACGTGGGCGTGAATCAGGGCCGGGCCCTTCAGTTGGCGGATGTATTCCACCGCTTTCCCGGCCACTTCGTAGCTCTCCGGAAAATCCGTGCCGTCACATTCAAACACCAGGAGGTTCGGGAAGCTTCTCACCAGGCGCGAAATGCTGCCGCCGGCGGTTTGCACATCCACCGGCACAGAAATCGCGTAGCCGTTGTCTTCCACGAGGTAAAGCACCGGAAGCTTGCGGCTACAGGCCCAGTTGAGCGACTCCCAGAACTCGCCCTCGCTCGAAGCGCCGTCGCCGAGCGACGCGAACACGACTTCATCAGGATGAAAACTCGTAGCGAGTTCCGCCGCTTCCTTCACATGGGTGAAGTACTGATTGGCTTCTGCGGCGCCCACGCCATGCAGGATGCGCGAGCCCGTGGGACTGGACATGGAGATGATGTGGAGCCTGCTGGAACTCCAGTGCGAAGGCATCTGCCGGCCCCCCGAGCTGGGATCATCGGCGGCCCCCACCGAACCGAGAAACATCTCGTAGGGCGTTACCCCCAACTGCAGGCAAAGCGCGCGATCGCGATAGTAGGGAAAGAACCAGTCATAGCCGGGCTTGAGGTGCAAAGCCGTCGCAACGCCAATGGTCTCGTGGCCGACGCCGCTGATCTGAAAAAAGGCCCGGTTCTGCCGCTTGAGCTGAATCTCCTTGTCGTCGATGCGCCGCGACATGTAAACCGTGCGGTAGGCGCCAGCCAGCAATTCCTTGCCAATCCTAGTTGGTTTCACAACATGGTTCGTCGCAGTGGGCATGGACTCTCACAAAAAGGAGGTGTCGGCCACAAAGTAACACGTCCCCGGTGCCAGGAGCCTGAATACAAAATACGACCCCGCGCTTGACATGTAATAACGTCTTGAATTCTCCGCGGGAAGCCATTTCGGGCTCCCTAACGGCCCATCACCCCTCAAGCACGTATTCCGGGCGCTAAGGGAATTATCAGTTTGCGAGATGCCAAAGTCAACCGGGTCGGTGAGGCATTAATCCCTCGATAACGACTGAGGGTAGGGGGACGGCTTGCCGTCCCCTTCGAGCGGCCCGTTGGCGCGCGGGTAGCGCAAGCCCTACCCCTACACTGGCTAGCGTTCTTGGTGACGGGCTTCAGGTTTTAGGCGCCGGGGTCAGCCGTCCAAGAGCAGGGCCTCGGGTGCTGTTGGGAGGGTACCACTACCTTTGTGCTATTGATGGCATTTGGCCGCGCCCCGTATGCTGCCTGCGTTGCCGGTGCCAGCCAATTCATTGGGGCACAGGTTTAATAGTTATACCTACTACAGTACACTAGGCGCCTTGGCGGCTTGACCGAGCAAATCTATGGTCCTGGCCAGCTTCATTCTGGTCGTTTCGACGGTTTTATCCGTCTTCTATTTGCTGGCCACCCTCCAGAGAGTCTGCCGCTTCGCCTCTCGCCGAAAGTAACTCCAAAACATGGATGTACCCGGTCAGAACAAAGGCGGACTCTATTCAGCAATTCCTGCGGCAGTCCCTAAACCTCTTTCTCTGCGGCTTCTCTCGCCAATAGCCTCTTGGCCTGCATGTCCCCTTGACTCGCTTCTCTAGAAGTCTGGGCGGAGGTTTCTGTTGCTTCCTGCAACGCTTGCTTAGCGGCATTGCTTAGCTGGACGGTGTATGCCGGAGGGATACTCGTGGGTTGTGCTTTGCTTTGAGAATTTTTCCCTGCAGGGGCAGAGGGTTGAGCGGCTTGCGTGCGGGACGGTGCGACATCCGTTTGAACCGGTGAACTAGCGATAGCATTCGTCATATTGAGGGCTCCTTGTTCCTTCACCCATAGTCATCGGCAGGAACACCTGGGGCTTTAGCAAGGGTCCGTTGACCATTGTGCCCGGTAATTCTCGAATGCCCCTACAGCCAACTATTTCGCCGCAGTGGCCGATTGCGCAGACGGCTGAACGGCTCGGCGCCCGGCAAGTTGCAGGCCGATCCAGCAACTGATCGGCCAGGATACCAGCCATGACAACCAGTACCAATGTGGCCAGCCTTTGCTCCAGTTGGGAATCGTCGCGGCAACACCCATCACCTCTCCGATGATAAAGAACCATAGCACGTGCCGGGCGGGGCGGCCTGGAGCGAATCGGGCGCAGAGCCACGCACAGAGGATCGAAACCACCACGAAAAGTCCCGTGCTCACGGCGAGAGGTGTGTCAGAAGGGACTCGACCCCTAACGAAATCGCCCGGAAAGAGGCGGGAAAGCAACGGGTCTGTTGCAAAGACAAGAACAACGGACAGCAGGTAGCAGCCGGCAACGACGGCGATGGATTTAACCATTGAGTTATACCCCCTGTCATGAGAGAAGCGATGTCTAAACTATACACGACCGGCACGCTCGAGTCACTATCGTACAAGCGCCCTCATCCGAGGTTGTGCTGACCTCAAGCGCTGGATCGACAAGGACCGCGAGTTCCTTCTCTGGCGCCAGCAGTTAATTCCCTTCCTGGACAAATGGAAGAGCCTCCCCAAGGACCGTAGCGCCGCACACCACTTCCGCGACTGATGCTTTGTTTTCTACAACATTCTGGCTTTGTTCCGGCGATTTTGAGGTTTCGCCGTTGACGTCCTCTGTGCTTTCCCCCGCGCGGGTGGCGCAGACATTGTCGTGTATGTCTGCGCCCTGGGGTTTCTACATTTCGGGTGAGGCATCTGTAGTGTTAATCTGGCGCGGGAAGGGCTCCGCCCGCTGCTCTGTGGAAAGGCTCGGCCTTTCCAGGGCGTTCTCCGTACTTATTTCTTTCGAGGAGGCTGCGCCTCCCATCCTTATGGTTACGATTTCCCGGGACACTCCGTGTTTGTCCATTACCAGCGTGGCGCATGACCGGCTGCCGGTATTTCGCACGGACGCCCTGAAGCAGACCGTCTGCGCCGCCTCGGATGAAGCCCGTCACTCGGGGGAGTTCGCGATTTTTGCCTATGTCATCATGCCCGATCATCTGCATGTCATCACCAGCGGCCCGCTTAAGCCTTCTGCCACCTTGCGTTTTTTGAACGGAATCTCCAGCCATCGGGTGATTGGCTATCTCAAGAAAGGCAACCACACCTCCTCGCTGGCGAAGCTGCGGGATGCGCAGAAAGCACGCGGCCACGCGCATTCTTTGTGGGACGGCCACTCGCAGGCCCTGCCCATCTACAGCGAGAACTTTTTCATGCAGCGGGTCCATTACCTTCATCAGAATCCCGTGCGAGCGGGGTTGGTGGAACGGGCGGAGGATTATCGTTGGTCCAGTGTCCGATGCTGGAAGGGATGGCCGCGCGAGGATGAGCCGCTGCTGCCGGACCTGGACGAGATCGTGTGGCGCACACCACGATGAGGGCCCGGCGAGGCACAGCCTCGCCGGGTGAAAAAGATAAGAGGGTGGGAGGCAGATGGAAAGGCCGAGAAGCTGTCAATTTTTTGAAATTTCGTGCATTTTTCTCTTGACTTGTTATATAGCTAGTTATACCATTCTCTCATGGGATTCCTATCGAGAGTGCAATTGATTCAGCGTGCCGGGGGCACTCGCCAGTTCTATCTGATCTGTCCCGCCCAACTGGCCGAGGCCTTAGAGTTGGAGAAGGGCGAGGAGATCGAGTGGGTGGTAGAAGACAAGCACACCCTGACGATTCGGCGTCGGCCGTCCCCGCGACGGCGGGAGGCGGGATCACATGGGCGCTGAGCAGGCGGTACTGGTCGAGGGGTTGGAGGAGCGAGCGCCGGCCTCTGCTCCCACCCCCTCTTCGGCCCCTTCTCGTCGCAAGCCCCAATTGCGCCTGCAACCCCTGGACCGGCAGCAGATCGTGCTGGAGGTGGTGGACGCGGATCGGCTGGTGGGACAGGATCACGAGGTGCGGGCCCTCTGGGATTTGCTGGAGCGGCTGGACCTGAGCCTCTTTTATGAGGGCGTCAAAGCCCTCGAGGGGCAGGCGGGGCGCAACCATTCCCACCCCCAGGCGCTGGTGGCGCTGTGGATCTACGCCCGCCTGCGAGGGGTGCAGGCGGGGCGCGAGTTGGCCGAGTGGTCGAAGCATGAACCCGGCTGCCGCTGGTTGTTGGCCTTGCGCCCGGTGAACCACACGACCCTGTCGAAGTTTCAGACCCGCTACCAGGCGGCGCTGCATGAGCTGTTCGTGCAAGTGGTGCACGTGCTGATGGCGCAAGGGGCGGTGCACCTGGAGCGGGTGGCGCACGATGGCACCAAGATTCGCGCCGCCGCTTCGCCCCGCAGTTTTAAGAGCGCCGAGAGGCTGGCCGAGTGCCGGCGGGCGGCGGAGGAGCAGTGGGCGGCCCTCCAGCAGCAGTCGGCTAGGGAAGGCGGTGCCCGTCAGCGCCGGGCGGAGGAACGCGCGGCCAAGCAACGAGCGGAGCGGGTGCGTGGGGCGGAAGAGGAATTGAAGCGGCAGGGGGAAGGGGAAAAAGCCAGTGTGACCGACCCCGAGGCGCGCCTGATGCGGGAGAGCACGGGAGGGATTGCGCCCAACTACAATGCCCAGATCTCGACCGATGAGCATCGCGGAGTGATCCTCGCCTACGAGGTGAGTCAAGCCCGCGAGGACAGCCACGAGTTGCAGCCGGCGCTGGACCGCGTCCGGGAGAACACGCACCGCTTGCCGGATCAGATTCTGGTGGATGGCGGCTACACCACCCGGCAGAACATCCTGGACATGGCCGCACGGCCCACGGAGTTGGTGGGCTCGCTGGGGAAGGACCGCTCCCAAAGCAAGCTGCGCCGACGGGGAGTGAATCCCCAGTTCATGCCCGACCATTTCACCTTCCACGCGGAGCAGAACTGCTATACCTGCCCCCAGGGCAAGACGCTGGCTTACAAACGCAGCAAGCCACAGGTGGGAGCGATCGAGAAGCATTATCGCGCCCCGGCGAGCGACTGCGCGGGGTGTCCGTTCCGTTCTCAGTGCTGCCCCAAAGCGAAGCGCGGACGAACCCTGTATCGAACCGAAGAAGATCCCAAAGTGGCCGCGTTTCGGCGCAAGATGCAACAGCCCGAGTACCAGAGCATTTATCGGCGACGGGCGCAGGCGGCGGAGTTCTCGAACGCTTGTTTGAAGGAAAAGAGAGGATTGCGCAGGTTCCTGCGCCGCGGCTTGGAGAAAGTGCGAGCGGAGTTGGGTTGGGCGTGCTTGGCTTGCAATGTGGCGATCTGGATTCGACTGCAGCGCAAAATGACTCCCCAGGCAACGACCTAGGATACGTGTGCCTGGACGCCGAAGACAAGGACAAAAGCACCGAAGAGAGGAAGAAAACGGGTTGAATACACAGGTCAAAACCATCGACTCATCCTGAGAACGGCCAAAAACCGACTCTCGCGGAAACAGAGTGGCTTCGAAAAGCCAAAAAATTGACAGCTTCCGAGCCTTTCCACGGAGCAGGCGGCGCAGCCGAAAGAGGTGAGAGCGTTAACAGCCGGAGAAGCTGAAAATGGTAGGAGCGTTAACAACCGGCTGACCTCCATGTGAAATGTATAAACTCCAGGGCGCAGACATTGTTTTGTATGTCTGCGCCTTGTATGGCCGACGCGTCCTCCGCGCTTTCCACCGGCTGGCGCAGACCCCTGCCGTTGGGGGTCTGCGTTTCCCGAAGGGAAGGCGGCGCTTCACCATCCTGCCCTGAATCGCAGACACTGAACGGCGTGTCTGCGCCAGCCTCGAGCAATTCATCGCCAGGAGGTCCGGCGGCCTCTCTCTGCAGTTGGGCATGTTCTTTGCGCAGGGTCAGGAGAATTCTGACCTTGCGGTCGATCGCGCGGTCTAGCCCAGATTCCTGCCGCAGCAGCATTTCCCAAGTCTCCCCCTCTGGCGCGAGGCACGCGTCGCGGTCTGCCGCGTCCCTTGCCTCCTGCGCCGCGACCTCGTGCTGGAACTCTTCTTCCACGTCGGCGATCTCTTCGTCGATCAGGGCCAGCAGTTCCTGATAGTGGTTTTCGACGCCCGCCTCGCCGCCCTTAAAGTATTGGCTCACGAAGTCGTGGGGCGGCTTCTCGTCCTGCCGCTGGGGGTTCGCCCGTTCCAGGAACAGCCACAGCAGGTGGCGCAAGCGCGCCGGCCGCCAGCCCACTCTGCCCTGGTAATACGTTCGGATCTCGCCCCACTGCCGGGGCGTGAACACCCGCTGCCGCACCTGCTCGCGCAGCACGCCCAGCAGCGAGAGCTGCAGGCGCCACCGCACGGAAGGGTCGTCGGAGCCGCCCACGTCGACGGCGTCGATCGCCGCCCAGCAAGAGGAATCGAAAGTGACGGCGGCGATCTCCCGGCGGCGTTCGCGTTGCCGCTCCTCGACCGCCCCGAGGGCGCGCCGCATCAGGCCCGTCTCCATGCGTTCGAGCCGGTCGCGCCGCCAGTAGAGCCTAGCCAGGTCTTCGATCTGCCGGTCCCGGAGCGTGTCGCCCGGCCCGTAGTCGGTCGAGAGTTCCTGCTTCAAAGCTTCGTACCGGGCGGGGTCTTCGCCGAGCGCCCGCATGATGGCCGCATCGTTCGCGGGCGCCGCGTCGCAGCCGTGCTTGAGAGCGTTCATCCGCATGCGCTCCTTACCGGCCGCGCTGCGGGGCACGGTCGAGCGCTGGGCATTCTGCCGCGCGGCGTCGATTCGACGGGAAGTAAGACGAGGGGTTTTGCGTAAAGACACGATTCCTCCTGAAACGGAAAGTGATGAGAGCGGGAGAAGGACTCCCCCGCCGGCCGGGTAGTACACGTCAATAGCCTACCAGCGAGGCCAGCGCTTGTCAAGAGACAGGATGTCACACGCCTAGGCCAGGTAGGGTGGCACGGGCATTCCTTCGCTGCGCTCAGGACAGGCTCTGCCCGTGCGCACGGCCAAGATGGCCGTGCCACAATGTGCGGTGGGCTGGCGCAGACCCCCGCATTTTGGGGTCTGCGATGTCCCGAAGGGACACGTGTCTGCCGCTGAAATTGACGGGCTGGCGCAGACCTCTGACTTGTGAGATCTGCGATCTCGCGAAGCGAAACTCTTAGAGGTGATGGCCGATGCCCAAAAAACGGTTCGCTGCCGCGAACCTCCGAGACATCAAAAATCGGATGTCTGCGCCAGCCAGCGGTGGCACGGGCATTCCTTCGCTGCGCTCAGGACAGGCTCTGCCCGTGCGCACGGCCAGGATGGCCGTGCCACAATGTGCGGTGGGCTGGCGCAGACCCCCGCATTTTGGGGTCTGCGATGTCCCGAAGGGACACGTGCTGGCGCAGGCCTGCTTTGGACTGCGGCGGCTTGCCGCCGGCTTCCTCCCCACACCCCCTCGCGGAAAGTGCAGTTGCCTTTGGCTCGCAGTTGCCTCCAACGGACTCTGCAGGGGACTTTCACCCCCAATCGATCATCCATGTTCAACGCACACGCTCCGCCCTGCGGGCTCCGCAGGGCTTCGCTCCAGCCGAGGCCAACGCCGAAAATCAAAGTGCACAGAAGAAAAACAGAAGATGAAAAGGGGACATTTCTATCGGGTTAAGCATGGGGACATTTCTATCCGGGCTTGACAACTTGCTAAAAAATACTTGACAACCCCGATTGCTTCTGTTACGTTCCCGCCCGTTTTTCTAATTAGCATTCTCTTACAACGTGTTGTGCATACCTGGCAAGCGGAGTAATTACTTCATGCTATCGCGACGCGAATTGTTTGCGAGTGCTGGCGGCTTGGCAGGAATCTCCACGCTGCCCCTGTCTGTGGCCGGTCACAAGGAACGACTCACCATCACCAACGTCGAGTTGTTCAGGGTTTGCCCACCGCTCAAAGAGGGCGTGCTCCCCAAATCCGACTTGGAAATGATTTTAACAAGATTCCCAAAATTTATGTTGAAGGTGCATACTGATTCGGGGATCGTCGGCTTGGGCGAGACGCACCGGATGGGGGGCGGACCGGATTCCGATGGCGCGGTGCAGCTCCGCCGTGCCGCTGAAGCATTGCGCGGACGCAACGTCCTGGATTTCTATCTTCCGCACCTGCAATTGCCGGTTGACACGGATGTTATGGCGTTTGAGGTCGCATTTTACGATATCATCGGCAAAGCGGTAGGCTGGCCAGTTTACCGGTTGTTAGGGGGCTTGGGACAACGCAAAGTCGTAGTGCATGACTGGATCGGAAAAGGCCTATCGCCTGAGATGATCCGCGCCGCCGCTGAACGCGCCGTGGCCGCTGGATTCAAGGGCATCAAGATGAAGCGCATGTTCCGCTCGCGGACGCACTTAAGATTTTCTATTCGGTTTCATCTAAGTTGAAGATCACCGTGGATCTGATGGGCGGCTTATCCGGGCGACTTCCTACCGGTGGTGAGGGAAATTGAGGCTATCGGCAACGTTCTCGTCATTGAAGATCCGCCTCCCAGGTTGGACAATCTGCCTCAACCTCAGATAGCCGATGGCTTGGCGGAATATCACAAGTTGAGCCAGGAGACGAAGATCCCCCTTGCTCTACACTTGTACATCAACCGCTATAAAGTGCCCGGGATGGTCAATGCCATTGCCGCCGAGGCCTGCTCGGTGTTCAATCTTGACATGCCCAACATGGCGGAATGGGTCTCAAACGCCTACTTCGCGGGCGCGGTCGGAAAGTCGGTATACCACGCATCAGCGCAGGAGCTGGGTGTTCTGGACGCGGCCATGCTGCACGCTTGCGCGGCCGCCCCTAACTGCACGTATCCGAGCGACATTCTCAGCTTACCAAAGAGTGAACGACCTGCTCGCGAAACCGCTTGAGATTCGCGACAGCTACACCATCGTGTCAGACACGCCCTGGTTTAGGCGTCGAGCTGGACATGGATGCCGTGAGGCGATATGAAGCGAGGACGTAACATACGGCCCGATATTGCGAGAGACGACATTCTAACCATTGTTGTACGCCGTGATTTAGCGTGATACCTGCAGAAGTTCATATTTGTATATGAGAACCTGTGGATTTTGACAGAAAGCCAGGTGTAAGAAGAGTAGCGTTGTTGACTTTGCAAGACTTAGCAGATCAAACCGGGGCGCGGATTGGACAAAATCTTGCCCGTGTACGTGCCGGTCGATAAGAGCGGCACCTGTTGGCCTGAGCCGCCCTTGAAGGCGGGGACGGGCGCTGCTTCTCTCGCCAGTTGACGCTCAATCCGTTCAGTTGAATGTTGTTAGGGCGAGCCAATCTGGCTCGCACACACTGGTAAGGAGGAACTCTCCATGCGTAGTTTGAGGTTGGTGTTTATTACGTGCCTTGTTCTCATAAGCGCTGCTTTTACAGCCAAGGCGCAAACGCTCGCCACGGCAACCGTGACGGGCTCGGTTCGTGATTCTTCCGGCGCCGTTGTGCCGGGAGCGAAAGTCGAGATAAAGGAAATAAAAAGCGGCCTTACACGCTCGACGGTATCCAATGAAGCCGGCGACTACGGAATTGTCAGCGTGTATAGCGGCACGTACAATCTCACGGTAACAGCACCAGGTTTCGAGACTTACGTCGTTCCGCAGTTCACGGTCGAAGTCAGTAAGTCTTACAGGTTCGATGTCGCCCTGAAACTTGGCGAAGTGCGGCAAACAATCGAGGTGCAAGCGACCGCGGCGGCCGAACTCCAAACCTTGGACGCAACGGTCGGAAGCACCTTGAGTCAAGATCAACTGACCATTCTTCCCAGCTTTGATCGGGACGTGATGAGGGAAATGGTCTACCAGCCCTTGGTGTCGCCTTCGACTTGCCACGGCTGCGAGAGCAGCGAGAACGGCGGAGCAGTGGCGGGTGCACGCGGCGACCAGAACAGCATTCTGATTGATGGCGGGAATGCCAATGAGGACACGACGGGCAGCGCCTATTACACCAAAGGCTGGTCTGGCATCACGCATGCGGTGGTAGCAACACCTGTCGAGAGCGTCGAGGAGTTTCGCATGAACACCAGCGATCCCACCTCTACGTTCAACGGCTCCGCCGGAGGCGAGGTCATGCTGGTGACCAAGCACGGCACGAACGACTTCCACGGTTCGGCCTACTGGTACCACCAGAATAGCGCCCTCAACGCCAATGGTTGGGGCTTCGACCACAACAATAGCATTCTCGAAGCTCTGGGAGCGACACCGAACCGAAAGCAACCAATGAAAGATAATCGTGCTGGGGCCAGTATTGGCGGGCCCATCTGGAAGAACAAGACTTTCTTCTATTTCCTGATCGAGGAGCACCGCTTCCCGCAGAATACACTCTTCAGCGCCAGCGTTCCCAGCGATAGCCTCCGGCGAGGTATTTTAAGATACCGTGGCTATGCCGATGGCACGGGTCCTATCCAGTCGTTTGACCTGAAGACCTCCAAAGTCTGCGACGCGGGCGGGAACTCGCCCTGCGACCCGCGCGGGACGGGGATAAGCCCGGTCGTCTCCGGTATGTGGAATACACTTATTCCGGAGCCGACTCTCGTGTTACCCACGGACACTAATTTTTCCACTTTCCAATCGGAAATGTCGCTCCCCGAGAGTGACAACACCGAGATCCTCCGGCTCGACCATCAGTTCAACGAGAAGTGGCGGTTCATGGGTAGCGTTCACTATAGTGGCGATACCAATCGCAACACCGCACAAGTGGACATCGGTGGTTTGGTTAAAGGGGACACAAAGGGAGTCGCGACTTCCACGTCGGGTTGGCCGTTCGCGGGCCGTCTTTTCGTTCTCGGCCTTAGCGGGCAGATCACGCCCACCTTTACCAATGACTTCCGCTGGAGCTTTGGCCGGAACTTCTGGCAATGGGGAACGGATCACGCTTTCCCCCAGGTCGCCGGCACTGACCAGGCCATGTCGTTGTTCAGCGACGGCAGCATTGGAGCCATCCCAATGAACATCGACACTCAGAACGCGCGCAGCCGCCTTTGGAACGGTCACACGACTACGTGGAATGACAACGCCACTTGGTTGAAAGGTAACCACGCCGTCCAGTTCGGCGCTATGGTAATCCACGACTGGATCTATCACATACGCGACGACAAGATGATCGGCGCCCTGACCTATCCGGTATATCATATGGAGGCCAGCACTGGCCTCGTGTTTCCGGACGCCTACCGACCCCCCACCTGCGAGGGTCCCACGCAAATGGATTGTCTGCCAGCCGCGAGTATCGGCGATTGGAACAACATCTATGCGGGGACTCTTGGGATGATCGCCAATGGTACATATATCGGCACCCGCGATGGGAGCCTCAACCCATATCCCATAGGCACTCCGCTATTCGCACACACGACAACGGAGTCATACAACCTCTACGCGGGCGACACTTGGAAGGTCAAGCCGTCCCTTACCCTCAGTTACGGCTTGACGTATAAGAACGACATGCCCCCCCACCAACGAGAGGGCAAGATCACGATGATGGTGGATCCTTCCAATAATAAGCCATGGGATGCCGAGAGCTACCTGTCACAAAAGGAGAATGCCGCCCTCCAGGGCGGAGTGTTCAATCCCACCTTGGCTTTTATGCCCATTAGCGCCCTGCACCGCAAGTACCCGACTAATCCCGTTTACCGCGACTTCGGGCCCCGCGTTGCTGTGGCTTGGAACCCGACAGTGGACAACGGTCCCCTCGGTAAGATCTTCGGGGGTAAGAAGACCGTGATCCGAGCGGGATATGGGATCGTTTACGACCGCATGAATGGCGTCGGTGACGTGATGCTCCCAATCCTGGGCGTCGGTTTTGGCACCGTGCTAACGTGCACCGCGCCTGGTATTGACGGTTCTTGTCACGGGCCGGGCGGGGCGCGCGATGCCAGCAACGCCTTCCGCATTGGAGTTGATGGGAGCGGGATCCCCTCCCCACGCTAGGGCATCAAGCGCTCCCCATCGAGCCGGGGGTCAATGCTCCCTACGAGAACAACTCCTTGGCGCTTGATCCCAAGCGACGAATTGGCCCTAACCAGCAGTGGACCTTGAGCATCCAGCGCGCGCTACCCGGTAACACGATTTTCGAGCTCGGCTACCAGGGTCGCCACGCGACCGGACTGTTCTACCCTCTGGATGAGGACAACGTACCGTATATGATGACAGTTGGGGGGCAGTCGTTTGCCAAGGCCTTTGACGCCGTGGCGGTTCAAATGCGGAACGGTGTTGCGCCCGCCAACGTCGCACCTCAACCCTTCTTTGAGACTGCATTGGGAGGGGCGGGCTCGTCCTACTGTGGCGCCCAAAGCTGCACTGCCACAGTGGCGCAGAACTATACTGGCAACTTCATTTATCCGCAGATTTCGAGCATGTGGGATTCCCTGGACAGCCATTGGACGTTCGGTCCGATGCTTCCTCAAACCAAGCAAGTCGGCATGCTGTATACCATGACCAGCTTGGGCTATAGCAACTACAACGCGATGTACGTCCAGCTCCGCAAGGCGATGGCGCATGGCCTGACCCTGAACTCGAACTTTACCTACGGACACTCGAACGACACAGCCGGGATCACTCAGGATCAGAACGATACAGGGTCTAACGCGTTCCATCCCGAGTATGACTACGGCCCTTCACTCTTTGACCACAAGTTCGCCTTCAACCTCCTTGGAGTCTACGACCTGCCGTTTGGCCGCGGACACAAGTTGTCGGGGGGCAGTGGCTCGTTGGGTAGGGGCGCTCTGAACAAGATTATCAGCGGGTGGTCCGTCGCACCTGTCTACAGCCAAGAAAGCGGCGCGCCAACTGCTGTAACACCCGGCATGGACCCCTGGGGTGCGGGTCCCTGGTACGGCGGAGGAAACATGGTCCTTGCCAGGCACCAAAAAACCACCTCGATCCATTGGAATCAAACGGGGACTAACGGTTGGGGCGCTGCTAGCGCCCAAGGCGCGCCTTACTATGGGGACGGGGCGAACGCTTTCTCGAATCCGCAAGAAGCTGCCACCGGATTCCGCCCGATCCTTATCAGCCAAGACGGAAGGGCGTACGGCACCTCTCCAAATGCCGGTTACGGCGGCGGGAATATCCGTTCGTTCCCCACTTGGAATCTTGATATGACCCTCGCCAAAACGACCAAGGTTACCGAGCGGGTGGACGTACGGTTGACAGCTGAGTGTTACAACATACTCAACCACGTCCAATGGGGCGGTGGCGGCTGGAGCATCACCAACCCACTGGGCTTTGGAGCACTCAGCGGCGGCGGCCCTGCGCGGGCGATCCAGTTGGGCCTGCGCATCGGGTTCTAGCCGTGGTAGGGTAGGGCCCTTGCGGTTGTGCTGCCCGCCTTGCGCCGGAAGCCGGTCAACTGGCGGGCTCCGCTACCACAAACTCTCGGCGGGTTGGGTCTCACGGCCCAACCCGCCTCTTTTTTTCGGGCATGCGGGGCCCTCACAGTCCTCCCGGCTGCGGCTGGCGTATTCCACAGCCAAGGTGACCGTGCTACAGCGAGAGCAAAGTCCTCATTTCCGCAACGCGCGACGCCCACATAAGGCCGCGATTACACGAACGCCCTGCTGAGCATCAAGGGTGCGAGATCGTCCTGTTCGGACTTCAGAAGGCCAGTAACTTCCCGACAAACTGATCTTCCACAATTGAGGTCCCCGCGTGAAACTTCCTCGGCAGACGATCTCCAGTATCCGTGCTACCTCATTCAGACGGCGGATCGGCGGCTGCTTGACGCCACAGAAGTGGTCCTCGGAGGTCTTCTTATCAACCACCCGAACCACCCGTTCCGCCCTTCGCCAACCTTACTCGGGGCAAGCCCCGAACCTCACCACAGACGAAATCAGGCAATGCGGCCGCCGAGTCATTTTGTTAACCTCTCCAGCTCTTCTGCCGCCGAGTTGACGAGCGCCGCCTCAGACTTGAGAATCTTGCTCACCTCGACGATGCCTTCTTCTGCCTGCTTCCATTGCTTCTGTTCGATGGATTCGCGAACGGCAGGCATGGTCTTTACTCCGTAGCCAGTGTAGACGCCGGGGGCATAGATTTCGTTCCTGTACCAGGGGCGTCCCGGCAGTCCCGCAGGGTCGGTCAACTTCCGCTCGCTCTGGAGCAGCAGCGAATTGAGGGAGTTTAACGAAGAGCTATCCAGCACCTCCCCGCCGCGGGCACCGGCTTTCTCGGCTGCCCTGCGGTAGCTCTGGGCGGCTTGATTGAGCGCCTCCATGGCGTTGTCGAGTGGAGCGAAGTTCAGATAAGGCGGAACCTCCTCCCGCGGCGGCGGGACGAAAGTCTTTTGGGGGTCGGAGGTGGCCGCGAAAACTCCTTCTTCGATCTTCCGGTTGAGTTCTCGGGCTTCATCCTGACTGGTTTTCAGCAGGCTCTTGAGGTCGCCCACGTATTCGCGCATGGCGTCGGAAAAGTTCGTGAAGTCGAAGGGCAGAAGCTGGGCATCCGCCAAGCGCATGACTGTCGTCCCCATGGTTTGGGCCAAGGCGCGTCCATAAACAAAAGAAGTATCGTCGAAGTGGGTATACCAATAAAAGTCATCGTAGATCGAGTGGTAGATACCCCCGCCGTCCTCGCCGCCGTAGCCGAGTTCGAGCGAGGCGATGCCCAGATGATCCACGAACGCGCAGTAGTCGGAGCCCGATCCCAGGGCACCCATGCGCAGATCGGGATGCTGCCGCGCTTCCTGGTCCTGTTCCGGCGTGGAGGCCCCCCCGAAGCGCTGGAGCTGGCTTCGCTTCCACACACTGATCTTCTTCTCGGGGTCCTCGATGTCGCGCGCCACACCGTTGATGAATGTCTCTAGCGTGGGCGATCCTCCCGCAAAGAGATACCCCCGGCCGTTCGTGTCGGTATTGAGATAGGCGACTGCTTTTCGGCTCAGTTCGTCGGCATGCTCCTCCGCCCACTCCGTCGAGCCGAGAAGCCCGGGCTCTTCCCCGTCCCAGGCGCAATAGATGATGGTGCGCTGGGGTTTCCAGCCTTGCTTCAGGAGTTCGCCCAAGGCGCGGGCTTCCTCAAGTTCATCGACCATGCCGGAAATGGGGTCTTCCGCCCCATTCACCCAGGCGTCGTGGTGATTGCCCCGCACCACCCATTGGTCGGGATATTTCGAGCCGTCAATTCGCGCGATGACGTCGTAGAGCGGTTTGATATCCCAGTTCGCTTTGACTATCAAGTGGACCTTCGCGGGGCCCGGCCCAATGTGGTAAGTGAAGGGAAGTGAGCCGCGCCAACCCGGCGGCGCCAGCGGTCCTTTGAGCGCTGCAAGCAATGGCTGGGCGTCGCTGTAAGAGAGGGGAAGAACCGGGATCTTGGTGATGGTCTGAACGTCCTTGAGCGCCAGGCGCTTGGCATCTTTGGTGGCCCCCACGCCGGGCGTGAGGGGGTCGCCGGCATAGAGGGTATTGTCAACGACGCTGCCGCGCTGCACCCCTTCGGACGGGCGAAAGGCTCCGGCGGGGAAAGTGTCGCCTTGGAAGTAGCCCTCTTCGTTCGGGTCGGAGTAGATCAGGCAGCCCACCGCGCCATGCTCCGCCGCCACTTTAGGCTTGATTCCCCTCCACGACGCGCCATAGCGGGCAATGACGATGGCGCCTTTGACGGAGATTCCCAGCCGCTCCAGTTGCTCGTAATCGGCGGGCACGCCGTAATTGACGTAGACCAGCGGGGCCATGACGTCGCCATCCCCCGAATAGGCGTTGTAAGTGGGGAGCTGCTCGGCGTGCTGGTTGGAAGTGGGGTCCACGGGGACGGTCGGCTCTTCCAGTGTGGCTCTGAACTGCGTGGGCTCGACCATTTCAACCAGCCGCTCCCTGGGCGTGGGGAAGAGGACATAGAACTCTTCGATGTGCGCGTCCCACCCCCACTTCTTGAACTGGGAGAGAATCCATTCCGCGTTGTCTTTATCGTAGGGCGAGCCCATATGGTGCGGACGCGCCGAAAGACGCTTCATGTAATCACGCAGGTTGTCAGGAGAGGGTAGGGAGCGGAACTTTCCCTCCCATTCGCGCTCCGTTTGCGTTGCGCCGGCCGAGAACCCCTGCAACGAACCTGCTTCTTCAGCGGGCGCGGCAGAGAGGGCAAGGGTCGAAAGCAATGCGAGAGCGGTAAATTGCCAACGGTGCATTGAGAGGCCTCCTCAGGGAATCGGCAGAGAGTATATCGCATTCCGGTCCGGGCGTCGTTTGGAACGGCAGAAGCGGTGCTGTCTGCTCCGGAAATTTTGGTTGAAGATCAAAAAGCGCAAACGCTTGGGCCGCGCCGTGAGCAATTCCACCGGTAGCGCTATCCACATCAGAGCCGCGAGTACGTTAAGCGCCATCACCACCAAGCGCAGCCAAGCCGCATTGGCTCCGAAATATTTCGAAGGCAGCACCTCTGCCCGTGTTGGGCAGAGGGAGTTGCCATTGAGGGTCGTCATTGACGAACGAAATGGCAGCGCTTTTCTGGTTCTCCCGAAAGGGAGAGGAATTCAGTAGTACCGAGGTACAAGATGCTCGTGTTGGATTCCATACAACTGGAAAATTGGTACCCAGTGAAAGAGGTCGCGGCGGTCCTGTGCTTCAGCGAGGATACGATAATCCGGCAGATCAACCGTGGCTATCTGAAGGCGTTCGTGTTGCCTTGGAGAACCAATACGAGGCGCCGGTTTTATGTGTCCCGCAGAGTGCAGGGTTCCGAGATCGTCCCGTATGTGAAATGCTACATGACCCGGAGCTGAGTACAGGGGCGGGTCGCGAGGCCCGCCCTTAAGATCCATGTACAATACACGTACAAAAGATCCGGGGAATGAGAGAGTGGTGCGGATTGAGCACCGTTGAGATGCAATAAGTTACGTGTTTTCAATGGGCGTGAATAATCCGACTACCCCGCCTCCACCAAATAGGCCGTTTACAATCAAGTCATTACAAAGAAATCTCCAAAGTCGTGTGTGTATTACGTGTGTATAGTTATGCGTCCGGGTACCATTTCTTCCCTTCTTTCCAATCCCTTTTGTTGCCTGGAGTTTCGTTCTCGGTTAGAAATTGAACAAGTAGGAGAACTTCGCGAAGAACTGGTGGCCATCGGTTAGGAGGCCCCGCGTCCGGAGGAGTTGATTATAGGGCAAGTAAGGAAGCAACTCGAGGTTGTCCATGTTCCGGTTATACCCGACGTAGAGAGCTGTGAAGGGGTTCAGGAGGTAAGTCAGTAGGAAATCCGCATTGAGATTCTTGCTAGTGCTCAAGGAAGTGTGTGCGGAATTGGCCAGCACCGAATTGTATTGGGGGATCACCCGGACCGACAGCTTCGGCGTGAACTGCCAGGTCCAGACGGAACGGAAGATATCGTTATTGAACACGCTCTGGCCGGTGACGCGGTCAGTGAGCCGATCCAAGAGGTAGGTATTCTCAATGCGCAGGTGGCGCCCCGGCCGGACAAGCAGGCTTACACTGGCTTGTGATAGTTCGGCAAGTACCGGGAGCTGGCCCGTGGGCGGGACGACGTTGATTTGCGCTCCCTGGGAGTAATCGAGCTTAAACACAAATAGGGGAAGCGGAGAGGTTTCGAAATAGACGCCCTGCCGGTGATGTGAATAAACCTGGTTTGCCGTGAGCCCTTGGAAATCCTGCGGCCGCAGCATTTCCTGGTCCGCCTGATAGTAGAGTTCGAAGGCGGTCTGCCCGGTGAACTCCCAGCTCATCGTGTAGTCCTGGTACATGTCCAGCCGGTTGCCGCGGTGATCCCAGACAGGGTTCACGAAAACGGTGGGGCCCCAGGAGATGAAATGCTTGCCCTCCGGGCGGAAGCGATACATGGCAATCTCACCTACCCCGCGCATATCGGTGCGCAAGGGTGGACGTGTGATCGTACGGCCGACGTAGGTGGGCCGTTCCACCGCCTCGGTAGTGATGAAGCCGGTCAGGGTATTGAAGCCTGGGCTGAGATCGTTGTAATCGGCGTTGCTATAGAACGTCCTTCCATCGAATCGCGCCTGTGTTTTGTAAGCCGGCCCTGCACTGTGCGGCCCGCCCGGCAAAGTCGTCGAGCTGGACACGGCCTGCGCTGTCACCCACCAGTTCTTGCGCAACTTGAAACGCGTATCGAGGCCCCCAACGCGGTTGTACGTTCCCGCAAGTTCGCGGTCCGTGTAGATCATCCCAACAGTGGACTGGCGGAATATATCCCGGTTCGCCCGCACCACGGTGAAGAACGCCCGCTTGCCATAGAGCGGATCCCCCGCGGCGACGGATTCCCCCGGCGAGCGGTCGTCGGAAAAGAGCGCTCCTATTGCGTACGGTCCCTGTTTCCCGGTCAAACGAGCGCCGAATTGCGGGTCGGCGATGTTCCGCGTGAACACCAGATTCATGGGTGTGTCAAAGAAGCTGGGGTTTTCCAGGAAGAAGGGCCGTTTCTCCGGGAAGTACGCAGTGAATCGTCGGTTCACGGTAATCTGCGGCTGGTCTGACTCCACCTGCGAGAAGTCCGGGTTCACTGTCGTATCAAGCGTGAAGGAGCGTCTGAGGACCAGTTTCGCATCCGCGCCAACGCGAGGGTCGAAGTCTTTGACCTGAAAGAAAGGTCGATCAGCGATGCTCTGATCAAGGGTTCGGTAGGAGCGGGTGTAGGCGTACGGAACCACCATGTCGCCGCGCCCTGGGGAAATGCCGCGCAGCCCTTTCAACGTGGCTTCCTGGCTTATGCGGCCCTCGATGCGCGTCGAGACCCGCGGCCAGGTGGCGGATTCGTTGGTGCGTACGATCCACCGCACCAGGACGATCCCCCAGGTCTGCTCCTCAGTCGCCGGAAAGCGCAGGCTCTTGAAGGGTACGGCAATGCGAGTGACGAAACCTCGCTCAGTGGGCTGGCCGCGCGATTCCCAGACTGCATCCCAGGTGCGGTCAAATTGATTGCGCGGGCCCTCCGTCCATAAGCCATCCAACTGGTGGCCGTAAGCGTTTACGGTGAACACATAGGCGCGCCGGCGGTCGTGATATGTGTCCAGGAAGAGGTCGAGCTTTTCGTCGCCGGTGAC
This sequence comes from uncultured Acidobacteriota bacterium, assembly GCA_963770415.1. Classification (GTDB taxonomy): domain Bacteria; phylum Acidobacteriota; class Terriglobia; order UBA7540; family UBA7540; genus CAVROP01. Next base: position 14,759 of record CAVYPU010000046.1, on the reverse strand, counting down.
GTTGTCGCGAGGAGTCCTGTGCCTGCGCACCTTGCCTGGTTCGGAGTCAAAAGCCACCCAGATGCAATAGAAATACCGGTCGTCGTAACCCAGGTAGGCTTCCGTTCTTTGCGACGCAGGCCGGCCGTCACTGGGCAGCCGCTGAATGAAGTGATCGACTTTGGCGAGCTTACCCTGCCACTCGCGGCTGGGCCGCATGTCCAGGAAGTCTTCCAGTTGAGGAGGCTTGGAAACACGCGGCACGGTGAGGACGACTTCGGAATGGGGGGGATCGACTGCTGCTGCGGTGGCAGGCAGGATGCCGCCCGTCGCGAGCAGCAAGACCGTAAGCCAACAGCCGAAATCGCGCCTGCCCAATGTCTTCCCTTTGTCGAGGAACGAACGTAATCCCCCGCGCGTGCTTGAGGCGAGACGCGCTGCGGGGGAATCGAAAATAAACGGGTGCTGCATAGTCGAGGCGGGCTGGCCGCGGGGTCCCGTGGACGTAGGGCCGCGGCAACTTCTGCCCTGGCCGGCGGCCGAAGCCGCCCATTCTACAGGAACAAAGCACGGGATGAATGCAGTCTTTGCACTTTGCGCTCACGACCACCGCAGCCGCCGGCCTACCGCTTACCCCAGACGCTTACACCTGGGAAATCTCAGAATTCCGAGATCAGCGAGAACCATCTTCCTGCGGATGATCCCCACACTTCCTTGTAGGTGGCCGTATTGAATTGAGGCCAATAAGGTGTATCCTCGTTGCCTCGCGATTGCATGCCTACAGGAATCCCTCCCACCGTTTCTCCCGGTAGAGCGGTGTACAACTGCGGATAGTTGCTGCCTTCTCCCCATATTATTGACTGCCCGAAAGGATTCTTGCCGACAATCCAGAACAACTGCTGCTCAGCGATATTCATCAGTTGTTTGTCTTTGAGAAACTTCCCACACAGAGCGGCAGCCTTGCCGGTGGCGAGCACCACAGCCGCATTTCCCTTGAACGAAAACCAGACGGGGAAGCGACGAACATAATGATCTTCATCAAGTTTCACGCCGTTCTCGAGCTGTTCCTTGAAGTCCTGGGAAACGTCTTCCCGGATCCATATTTGCTGCGCGTAGAAATTCTCCTTGTCGTTGACCTCATCCTTGTTGTACACGCCGCTGGGTATCATCCCGTAGGGTTGGACGTATTGGAAAATGCTTTTCAAATAATCGCCATAGAACTTGATGGCATTAGCCCATGTTGCGTAGTCGGGGTGATGAGGCTGCGTCTCACAAAGCGCAGTCAGGGCCTGCATGTAGACCTGATCTCTTGACTGGTGGTTGAAGTGGACGATCGACTTCCGGTCGAGATCCCGGTAAAAGAATCCTCGAGTCTTGTTTGCGTCGTGGAGCGGTTCCGTTCGCTGGCACTCGAGTGTGTACCGGATACTTTCCGCCGCCTTATCAGCGTAATATTTTTCCTGCGTCAGCTTGTAGAGCAAACTGGCGGCCCAGGATATGGTGGCCATGTACTGGCTTTGAGAGGTCATACCGGCGTGTCCATAGCCTCGAGAACCCCTCTCCTTGAACCCGAATTCGTCGAAGCGCTTGATGGCGAATCCAAAATCCTCTTTGGCGATTTTGCGGAGGTTTTCCTTGAGCATCGGATCGCTCTCGAGCGTCATCGCAAAATAGGCCTCAATGCCCGCGAAAAGGAAATTGTCAAAACTGGGATTCATGGCCACTAATTGTCGCCGCCCGCTATCGTCGATGGATCCGATAAAACCATCGGTCCACAGATTGGTCCCCCATCCCTGAAAGCGGTAGCCATCCGCGAGCCTTGTCTTCATAATGAAATCGAGTCCCCACAGGGCCTCTTCCGTCAAACGCATGTAAAGATCGGTGTTGCCCCTTTCCTTGGCCTTGTTTGCCATCTCCAGCATGGCAAAAGCAATTTCGCCGGTTTGCAGGGATTGCTGCGACATGTCCGCTGCATCATGCCAGCCGCCATTCACAGGATAGGTGTGCCCATTGTATTCACCGTGCAGATCCGTATGGCAAACCCCGTGCTTGCCGGGCACCGGATAGCCGCATCGCTCGTTGAACATGAAATTGAGCACGCGCCAGGCCGAGTTATCCCAGACGTTGGCGTCGAGATAGAACGGTGCGGTGGCAACGTCCCCAACTTTGATCCTATATCGTCCCTCGCGTCTGAAAGGGGTGAAATCCACGGTATCGAAGGTTCCAATGTGTGTCTTGACCGTGTTGATTTTCCCTTGATAGACGACACTCGAGCTCGCATTATCCACGATCTGGAATTTTCCATTGTGATGGGCAACGTTCACGATTGCGGTTTTTTCACTATCCGGGCGGTATCCGCTGGTCGAGAATATAATCCTGTCTTCAGCCGGCTTCCATCCGCTTACAACCTCCGGCTTATCGACAGTCTGCAATTCCACCTTGCTAATGTCGAATTGCAGGAAGTCGCCCATGGTGCGTTCTTTTCCGAATACCTCAATGGCAAAGGAAAGCTTGGTGACCTTATCGCGTGCGAGTTCCGACATCTCGACAAAACACTCATTCCACTTGCGATTGATCAGGTTCATTTCATGGTACCCTTCCCGTCCGTACTTATCCGGCACCTTGATCTTGCCGTCATTCTCGACGTAGAGGTTCAGATAAATACTGCGAGCGCCTTCGCAGTCCGGGTAGACGTAGAGATGAATGCGGTTATATTTCTCCCAGCTCTTACCGCCTACGTCAAAGCTGGCCATGGAGGTTCCCCTGCCAAGGCCCCACTTAGGTAACTCATCGACAAAAGTGGGCGCAACTAATCTCAGACTATGCTTTCCAGAGACACTTCTTGCGTCCGTCTGGGACATACTTCCAATTCCTTTATGCGACCATTGGCTCATGTCTTCCATGTCGCAAAGCATATCTGAGATCAACACTTTTTTAGTGAGCCCGGAAGTTTCAAGTGCTTTGCTGTAGTCCAGCGGCAACGGGCTGTGAACATATCCTGTATTCCGGATATCGTTTTTCAGCTTTTCGTCTGTCTGGCAAAACAGCAGACAGCAATTGCAGAAAACAATCAGACTGATAAATGTCAGTTTCCTCAAGCTACGCCTCCTTCAAACTCGCCCGGATTATTGCACCACGGGGAGTCAGAGAGTTTACATCAAGCAAGCGTGCTTGGCACGATGTTGACGTCGGCATCGTCCCCGCGAAAGCGGGGACCCATCGTCATTAACATGGATTCCCGCTTGCGCGGGAATGAGGTGAGTTTCAGGAGAGCGGGAATCCATCATGTTCCGGACCGAGGATGGGCCTCCGCTTTCGCGGGGGTGACGACGCTTGTGATTTTCATTCCTTTGGGTGGGCCGCAGCCCCTGACCGCGCGGAAGAAAAAGCTTGTATACTCTCAAGCGCGGCGAGACCATGATGGACATCGCAGACTATGAAGCGAGGAATACCGCCATTGACGACTTCAGCTCAACTCGGAAATGCGGCAAAACTGTCGAGCGAGAAAATCCATAACCCCAACAGCCTTAACCTTTACGGCGGCATCACCGCGGATTCGCTTGTCCTGGTGGTTCTAGCGGCGGGCCGCGGCACGCGCTTCGGTCAGGATCCGAAATGCATTCAACCCATATACGGCACGCCGCTGGTCCGGCATTCGATTGACGCCTTCCGGCGGTTCAGCCCCTCGCCGGTAATTTGCCTGGTGGGCTATCGTGCCGGCGAGGTGATGGCGGCGCTCGGACCGGACAACATCTACGTGCAATCCGACAATCCCACGGGGGGAACGGCGTTCGCCGCCTTCGAAGCTTTCAGCATTCCGGAATTGTTAAAGCGGAACCCCTTGATGATCATTACCTATGGCGACCGGATTATTCCCTCTTCGGTGTTCCGCCGGCTGTACCAGACCCACCGCTCAGGGGAGCGGGAGGCTGACATTACGTTTCTGACGGCGCAATACGAGCCGCCGAAGAATCGAGGCAAAGGCCGCGTCATGCGCGGCCAGGGCGGCCGCGTGCTGCGGATCATTGAGGAGGGAGACATCGCCCAGGAAGCAGACGGGCCGACGCGCCAGGGGTTGCTGGAGCTGACGGAAGGAAACTGTCCGCTTTATGCCATCCGGGCGGCGACCTTGCACCGGAATGCGCTGGGGCTGACCAATAACAACGCTCAGGGCCAGTACTACCTGACGGACGTCATTGAGGCCATCAGCCGCGCAGCAAGGCGATGTCCGCACGGTCACCACCACGGTGACGACCCTGAGTATGACTTGCTCTGCTCCGACGTGACCAAGCCGGTGGATCTTGCTCTCCTGGAGGGACTGCTGGCATCGGCGCGCGGCCTGCTGTTTCCGGAAGACCTGGCGGTGGAGGAAGCGGCACGAGCGATTTTCGCGGATCGTCCGGCCGGCCAGGTGGCGTCCATCGCACGCCAATTGGAAGATTTGATGTCGGCGGCTGCGAAGGAGAAGCTCGGATTCCACCCCGACCGGCCCATCGGAATCGGCATTTCGGGAGGGCGACTGCGCATTGCCTTCATGCACCCGGACATGGTCCGGTTTTACGGTCCGGCTTGGCAAATGCCCATCGGAGCGGCGACGCGGAGGGTGAGGAGCAGATTGTGGTGCTCCTCCAAAGCGCTGACGACGGGCGCATCCAATTGTTCCCGATCAACCCCAAGTACCGCGAGAGCATCAACTTCGTCCCCTCCGACAACGCCGTCATGTACCCCGGCGAAGATGTCTCCGACCTGCACACCTACGAGGAGTTCGGCACGCGAATGAGTGAAAGCCTGCTGCTCTCCCTGGGTTATTTCAGCGAGGATGAACTGGAGGCGCGGCGGATGAAGGGCAGGCCGCTGCCGCCTCCCTCGTTGTGGGTGGGCAGCAACATGCGGCGTCCCTTCGCCCTGGTCGGCAATGCCATCGCCTCCCTGCGCACCTTGCGCAGCGGCACCCTGGGGGCAAAAGTCCGGGAACATCTGGGGCGGGACAACTTTCGGGGCTTGCGGCTTGTTTCTACCGGAAATATCCCGCAGGGCGGCTTCTCCAGTTCTTCCGCCCTGACCGTCGCCACCAAGAATGCAATTAACGCCCTCTGGGAAATCGGCATACCGCCGGACGTTCTCGTGCACTTGGCAAATCAGGCAGAGTACGGCACGGGCGTGCGGGCCGGGTCGCTCGATCAGGCAACAGAGCAAAAGGGACGTCCGGGACAGGGAACGCTGATCTCCTCCAATCCGCAAAACAACTATCGGATCATGGGGACATTTCCGGTTCCAACCGGTCGCTTCCAGATTTTATTCCCTTATACGGCGGAGCGTGATCGTGGCGCCTGGCGCTGGTCGTGGGGCGCCTACGGCGAGGGCGGCGCATGCGGCCCTGCGACGACGGGAGAAATGCGCAAGCTCACCGGGAAGGCGGCGGAAATTGCGGCGCTCCTGATCGAGCTTCCCCTTGACACTGATTTCTTCCGGGAGATCGAAGACGACTTGCTGGACGACGGCCTGCTGAGCCGTGCCAGCCGCGCTTGGATTTGCTCCGTCCTGCGGCAACTCCCGCTGCTCGCCACGCAGGAAGACCTGCGGCAGCGCCTGGAGACCCATCGCGACGCCCACGTCAGGCAATTGATGGAGGTGAATGGCCTTGACACACACTCGGCAACCCAGAAAGCCGAGGCCACCATCACGTCGCTGCTCGCGGGCTGGCGAAATCCCTTGTTGCGGCGCCCCACGCCCACCGGGCAGGCAATCGAGGAATGCGGGGTTCCCCTGCGGGCGATGGTCGCGTATTTGTTTGGCGAAGTCGCCAAGAATTTTTACCTGATTTACCATCCCTCTGAATGGATCGAATATGTGACGCTCTCGCAGCGCGGTGACCGCTCCGTGGAGATCGACCCGGACGCTCTGCCTTCCCGTGAGGCCATGGAGGGCGAACTGGAATGGGAGCGCCGAGTCACAGGCCCAGACCGGATGAACCTCTGGCTTGAGCGCCACGGCGCGACGCCCTTCGATTTCAACCAGGGGCTCGACGACGCGCTATCACCTGAAAACCCTCCCGAGTTTCACCGGCTGAGAGGATCGAATTTTTTCCGCGGGCTGGCCTTGATTGACCTCGCCGAGGCCATGCTCAAGAAGGCATATGGACCGGAAACCGTGGCCGTGCGGGTGAATGCGGCAGGTCAGGGAGATTATTTCCAGGTCCATGTGGACACCCAGCGGGTCTCTGTGAGTGACGCCAAGCAGTTCATCCGCAGCGCGTTCTATCGCCGCTTCGGTCTCACGCCTGACCCGGAATTCGTGGTGGTTCACCCGGGAGGCGGCGCCGTGGGATTGCAATTGAAACGGTATGACTCCCTTGCGCAATTGATCCAGCGGTTACGCATGCCTGCGACGGATTGATTCGGATATGACTCGCCAAAAACTTATCTGTGAGGGCGGAATTCCATTCAGCATTGCAAATTACAGTGACGGCCCCCAGCAGGCGCTGCAGCGTGTGGCATCGGTCAACCACCCCGCCCTTCGGGCTCCCCTCCTTACTAAGGAGGGGACTAAGGGGTGGTTGTCGCCACACCATTTTGCAATCCTCAGTAGGCACTCGCAGAACGCCGGATTTCTGTGTATGATCGACCTCGCAAATTAGGTTTTGGAGGGTGCAATGAAACACGATTACTCTCGCCGCGATTTTCTGGCGGCCGGACTGGCTCTTCCCGCCGCCGGCCTTGTCACTTCTTCGGACTCATCGTTTGCTCAAGGCGTCAGCCAAACCAAGCCCGAATCCGCCAGGCTGGACCACCGCATCTTGGGCAAAACAGGCTTGAAAGTGACATCGCTTGCTTTCGGCTGCATGACGACCTCCGATCCGTCGGTTATCGAGCACGCCGCGGACTTCGGTATCAATCTCTTCGATACGGCGCGAAGCTTATCAGGGCGGGAACAACGAGCGGATGGTCGGCGCGGCTCTCAAAAAGGTGCGGACGAAGGTTATCATCTCCAGCAAAAGCCCGGCGAAGACGAAACAAGAAGCTCTCGCCGACCTCGATACAAGCCTTCGCGAACTGGGTACCGATTATCTGGATATCTGGTATCTGCATATGAAGAACCAGCCGCAGGAGGTGAGCGACGACTTGCTGGAAGCGCAACGCCTTGCCAAACAAAACGGGAAGATCCGCTTTGCCGGCGTCAGTACCCATTTCAACATGGACCAGATGCTGGCGCTACCTTGCAACGCTCGGCCAGACGGATGTGGTGCTGACCACTTACAATTTCGCCATGCGGTCGGTGGAGGCCGATGCGAATACCAATCAGCACGCGCCCAAGACGGACATGACGGCGGCCATCCGCGAGGCGCGGAAGGCCGGCCTCGGGATTGTGGTGATGAAGGTCCTGGCGGGTGGAGTCTCCCGCGTGCAGCGTGGCGACCGGCTCTATGGAGCCGATCCGCAGGCTCTGAGCAAGCGGCTCAGCCAGGAGGGCGTGCCGGTGGCCGCGATCAAATGGGCGCTCAAGAACAAGTTCAGTTGACACCGCGATCGTCTGCATGACGAGCCACGACCAGCTCGAAGAAAACGTGCGCGTCATGGCGGAACCGTTCACCGAGAAGGACGAGCGGTTGCTGACCGCGCAACTTGACGCCATCGGCCCGAAGTACTGCCGGATGTGCGGGGCCTGCGGCGGCGTCTGCGAGAAGGGCGTGCCGGTTCCGGACGTGCTCCGCTTCCTGACTTATGCCGAGGGCTACGGGCAATTCGCCTTGGGCCGCGAACACTTCCTCCAGCTTGGGCCGCAAGTCGCGGCAGTACGCTGCGCCGATTGCGAGCGTGCACGGTCCAGTGTCCTTACGGGGTCCAGGTCGCCGGCCCGTCTTCGCCGCGCGCAGGAGTGGTTTGCATGATGATTGCCGGCCGAAGTCTTCGGACACTTGAGAACCGAAGGGGTTTGGGCGGACATGAAACGTACAGAAAAATTCTCGACGAGGAAAGCTGCACAGCGCGAGCGGCGAGAAATGCTCAAGTCACTCGGCCTGGGATCGCTGCTGATGTTTGGCAAACCCATAGGAAATTACGCAGCCAAACCGGAAGCCGGCGTCCCAAGCGGTGAGGCGTCCTACGATAGCGATTCTGGAAGCCTGTTTCCTCAAATCCAGACGCTTGCCGAACGGTGCCGGTATCCCCTCTCCTTCTTAGTAGCCAGTTACCCCGACATCAAATCCTACCGGACTGAGGTGAGAAAGAAAGTTCTGGAGTTGTTCCTGTACGATCCTCCGCCGGTTCCCTCCGCGGCAGAGGTGGTAGGCCGTTGGGAATATTCGGACTACATTCAGGAGAGAGTGATTTTCTCGACGACTCCTTGGTTTCGAGTGCCTGCCTACGTCTTGATCCCCAAGAGCAGGAAGGGGCGAAGGCCGGGCATTGTCGACTTGCATTCGCACGGCGGCATGTTCGTTTTCGGCAAGGAAAAAATAATGCCGGTCCCAGAAGGAGAACATCCCTCCATTTCAGAGTACCGAGAAATAAATTACCAGGGCCGGTCAACCTCACTCGCCTTGTGCAGACGCGGTTATGTGGTGGTGGCCATCGATTGCTTTTATTTTGGAGAGCGAAGGGCACTCTACGCGGGGGATATCGAAAAGTACGGAAAAGACCGATCGGAATATTCCGTGGACGCGGTCAAGGCGTTCAACCGCCGGGCAGGAGACAACGAAGGGATTCTGGCGCGCAGCCTTTTCTGGGCCGGGACGACTTGGCAGGGAGTTGCCCATTGGGATGACATCAGGACTGTGGATTACCTCGCTGGCCGTCCCGAGGTAGACCCGGAAAGGATCGGCTGCGTCGGCATCTCGATGGGCGGCGACCGATGCGACTATCTCGCAGGTCTCGATGAACGCATCAAATGCGCGGTTTTGGTGGCCTGGATGTCAACGCTGCGGTCCATGATCCGCAAACATGTGGACACCCACAGCTTTATGCATTTTCTTCCGGGCCTGACGCATTTCCTTGATTTGCCTGACCTCATCGGATGCATGGCACCCAAGCCGCTCATGGTGCAACAATGCACCCAGGATGAGCTTTACCCGCTCGAAGGAATGAGGGAGGCAGTCAAGAAGATTGCAGCCATCTATGAGAAAGCGGGCGCGGGATCAATGTTCAAGAGCGGGTTTTACGAACACCCTCATATTTTCAGCCTGGAAATGCAGGAAGAGGCGTTCAACTGGATGGATCGCTGGTTGCAGCCCTGAACTGACGAGTCTGTGTGAAAACCTTCAAATACGTCATTCCCGCGCAGGCGGGAATCCATGTAGGCGGCATCGACCCCCGCTGACGCGGGATGACCTTGTGGGCGTTTTTCATTCCCTCGCGTGGGCCACAGGCCTATGGAAACCCCCTGAAAATCATCCCCCACTCGACTTTGTACGGACACGCCATGGCGTGCCCCTGGACATTGGCTCTTTACTAGACAGAATTCTCTTCACACTTTTTGCTTGCAGAGAAGCCGCACTTTTGTTATCTAGTATAATGACTAGGTATCAAAAGGAGGCTTTCCCATGGGTTTCCCCACCAAAGTGCAGCTCATCAAGCGCCAAGCCAGTGAGCAGTGGTACATCAATTTCCCTTCCGCTCTCGCCCAGGCCATGGAGTTCTCCCGCGGCGAAATCGTCGAGTGGTTCGTGGAAGACAAAAGCCTGCTGGCCTTGCGACGCACCACGCCACCCGCTCCCGTACTAAAAAAAACTCTGCCGGCATCCTCGACCACTTCCAGCAACTCTGGCGCCAGGGCGCTTCCGGCTTCCACCAGCGTCGCCTCGCCGCGCACGCCCAAACCCTCGCGTTGAGCACCTTGCTGTGCTTGGGACGTCATACCGTGACCGGCCTGCTGACCACCTGCGGCGCACAGTTCCGTGACTGGACCTCCAGTTACCGGCTCTTCTCCCACGACCGCCTTCCCGCTCCCACCCTCTTCGCCGTGGCGCGTGGCGCGGTGCTGGCGGCTCTGCCTCCCCAGGCCCCCGTGCGCGCCTACTGGGATGATTCTCTCCTGCGCCGCTCCGGCCTGCACACCCCCGGCGTGGCTTGGCGACGCGATCCGCTCGGCCCGCACTTTCAAACCAACTTCGTGCGCGCCCAACGCTTCCTGCAAACTTCCCTCGCCCTGCCCGCCGCCGAGGGTTCCTGCCGCCTCATCCCGGTCGCCTTCTCTCATGCCCCCACTCCGGCCAAGCCGGGCAAGAAAGCCAGCCCCAGCCAACAGCAGGCCTATCGCGCCCAAGTCCGCGCCACCCGCCTCAGTCAGCGCGCCCGCCAACAGATCGGGGATCTGCGAGCCGCCCTCGATGCCGACCCCCGCTCGGCGAGCCGCCTCCTCCTGCTAGCCTTCGACGGAGGCTACACCAACCGCACCGTGCTCCAGCCTCTCCCCCACCACACCACCGCCATCGGCCGCCTCCGCCAGGACGCTCATCTGCTCCTGCGCCCTGATCCCGCCACCCGGAAAGCACGCGGCCGCCGCCTCCGCTATGGAGCGCCCGCTCCCACCCCCGAGCAGGTCCGCACCGATAACTCCCCCTGGCAGACGCTGACCCTCCTGCACAACGGCATCACTCATCAACTCCGTTATAAGCGCCGCACCGGCCTGATGTGGCGCCCCGCCGGCGCCCACCAAGTCCTGCAACTGATCGTCATCGCCCCCCTGGCTTACCGCCTGCGCCAAGGTTCCAAACTGCTCGATCGCCAGCCCGCCTTTCTGATCTGCACGGATGAAAACCTGGACCCCCAACTCGTCATCGAGACCTACATCGCGCGCTGGGAGATAGAGGTCAATTTCCGCGAGGAGAAAACCCTGCTGGGCGTGGGCCAAGCCCAGGTGCGTGCCCCTCGCTCCGTCGAGACCGCTCCCGCCCTCAGCGTCGCCGCCTACGCCTTGCTGCTGTTGGCTACCCAGCGCGCCTTCGCCGATTCCCGCTCAGCCCTGCTGCCGCGCCCCAAGTGGATCCGCCCTTCGCCAAGTACCCGCATCTCCACCCAGCAGGCCCTCCAGCAACTGCCCGCCGAAGTCTGGGGCCGCGGTCTCGGCCTGGATAATTTCTCCGGCTTCGCGTCCACCCCAACCCCTGCCACGAAGCCCGAGAAATCCTCCTTCCCCCTCGCCTCCGCCGTCTGCTACGCTAACGCCTGACTCTCAGAGAGCCAATGTCCAGTGGCACGCCATGGCGTGCCCCTACGCGAGAATGTCGAGGCGATTTCCATTCGATGGGGTGCACCCTACCGCGATGCCACGGCTTCCAGACTCGAAGTGGAGAGCTGCGTCGTGGCTCCCAGATGATTGACGTCAAGCTTCAACGTCGTCTGAAATTCATCTCGAGCTTTAGCGGTTTCACCCTTGCCCAGATTGCCCAAGCCGATCAGGTAATGAGCGTTGGCAAGGCGCAAGCGGTCGGAGCGCCTTTGGCCGAACTTCGCGAAGTAGTCCACATCGGAGCCCGCTGCCAGGGCTTGATTTCCGCCCGCAATCAGGTCGTCGAAGAGCTGTGTGGCTTCGGCGTTGCGGCCTAACTTCAGCGCCGCCATGCCCTCGAAGTACGACATCTCAGACCGGTCCCGCCGTCGCCGTCTGCCAGACCCTTGTGTCACCATCGCCTGCTGAAATAGCTCCTTGGACTTCGCTGCGTTGCCAAGCTTGTCGTAAGCCAGGCCCATCAAGTAGTCGATCTGAGGCAGCCTGACTTCTTTATAGGGCCGCCCGACTTCGAGATTCTCCGGATATTCAAGCGCCGCCTGGTAATCCTTCAAGGCTTCCTGGTACTTGCCGGAGCGAAATTCTTTCTCACCTTGCAAGAGGCAAGCGTCCATGTAGACGTCATGAATATCGCCATAGCCTTCCCAATTATGGAATCCGTGCGACCTAAGCAACTGCAACGCCTGGCTGTATCGGCCCACCAGCAGTAAGACCTTCGCTTCCTGTGTCATGGCGTCCGAGCGCCCTTCAACCACAGCCGAACCGGCTTCCAAAGAAGCGAGCCTTTTCTGAGGCGAGACGTTACCGGCTTCGTAGAGCATGTCCAACTCGAAGAGCAGACGGGCGTCGCCCTTGTCCAACTGGACAGCCTTTTCCATGGAGGCGATGGCTTTTGGCGTGTCATTCAGAGTTTGCTCATAGCCCTGTGCAAGATTCCGGTGCACGAGCGCGAAGGAACTGTCGATCGCGGCCGATTTCTCCCACATCCTGATGGCTGCGGCGGGCTGACGGTCGAAGAGAAGGTTCCCGAGGTAGTAAGGCGCGCGCGCATCGGCAGGATTCGCTTGCATGGCGGCTTCGAGCACCTTGATCTCCTCGAGACGGAATGGAAAAACGTAGTCGGGCGGCATTTGTGCGGCCAGGTGATAGTACTTCAAAGCTTCGTCAAGCTGCTGCGCCTGCGCCGCAATGTAGCCCAGGTCATAATAAACGAGCGGGTTCACTTTATTCTGATCGGGGCTTGCGGCCACAAGCTGTTTCAAAACTTGTTCCGCCTCAGGCGCGAGTCCGGCGTCGTAATAATCGAGGGCCAGTTCCAGGTCGGCCTGCATATCGTCACCTAAAGAAATTCGAGGCTCACTGCCGGGCTCGAGCAGGTCGAGTTCGTGGAGGCTCCAAAGGTCGAGAGGGTCCACTGCCAGGGCCTTCGCGGCAGCTTCCTTAGCCTCGTCGGCACGCCCTAAGTGTCGAAGCGTCGCAGCCTCAAGGTCCCATGCTTTGCATTCGAGGGTATTGTAGGCAAGCGAATGGTCGAGGTCGGAAAGCGCTTGAGACCACTCGCCCTTCTTTCCATCCAGTTCGGCGAGCTGATAATAACTGGCGGCAGTCCAGCCCTGACTCCAGGAGGCCCGGTGGAAAGCGTCCTCCGCTTCCGCGTTCTTGCCTTCGCCTCGCAGGGTTACGCCCAGGTAATAATAGGCCTCCCCGTCCTTGGGACGTGTGTAGTTGCGCGTGGCGCGGTCAAGGGCCGCCGTCAGTCTCTCCCGGGCCTGCCGCCACATCCCGCGCTCGCAGTACAGGCGGCCCAAAGCAGTGTTCACGTCGTAGTCGCCGGGATCACGTCGCAGGGCTTCCTCGAAGTAAGGATACGGCTCCGAAGCCGGGCTATGAAATTGCTCAAGCCTCAGCCCGGCGTGGTAAAGCTCATCAACCGTCTTGATCTCCTTGGGAGGAAGAGGTGGCTTGACCACCAGCGGCATCGGTTCAGGCTCGCGTCTCACGGGATGGTAGCTGAGCAATTCGTGGTTCGCGGAATCCAGGAGCGCAACTTTCAAATCGTCTTCTTTTATTCCAGCCGGCAATTGCATCTCGTGAACAAAGGGCGCGTCGGGAGCGATATCGATGTCTTGTTCGAAGAGGTTTTGATCCCGGGCCGTCAGAACGGCTTTGGCATTATGAAACTCCTCGGTGGCGTAGAAACCGAATTTCACTTTGCCCGACTCCGCAACTTCCAGGTTCACCGCTCCATTCAGATTGGCGTTCTTTGCCCCGCCTATGCCCCGTATCGGGAACCAATACGCCGAAGCTCGCTTCACTTCCGAGGGCTGAATCCAACTGTAGTCAGGTTGATTATCCGAGAAGTTGCCGGACATCAGTTCGAGGTAGTCGCCCCGGCTGTCCAGAACCTTGTCCCACAATTTTCCTTCGGGACCGTTTCCCCATTCGAAGAATTTCGCGCCCGGAGATACGTTATGGTCCTGGACGCCAATGATTCCGGCCTCTTTGCCGTGATCGTATCCGCCAAAGAAATCGGCATCGAAATTCCAGGCGAAGAAGGAGACCGGAGTGGGATGGTTTTTCCACCAGCTCAAGTCCACACCTCGCGTGTAGTCGACGCCTTGATAGGAATCGTGCGACACGGGCCAGTGAGCGAACTCAATCTTGGCGTGGTACACGGCGTATTGCGTGTCAGGCGGGAAAATCACCTGGTAGTTTTCGTTGGCATGCACACTCGTATTGGTAAAATCGAGGAAGGAATGCACATAGGGCGTGCGATTCACGAGCACGGTCGTGATCTTCATGTAGGACTTGTCGGGGTAGAGCGTAATCCCCACCGCCCATTCCATGCGATGGCGCAGTTCGACTTCCCCGATCCAAATCGTGCTGCTCCCGTCCGGGTTCTTCACCAGCCGGTGATCGACCGGCAAATAACTGCTGGCGCGGTGGTGGTGGGGAATATTCCACTCGACACCTCCCGAGATCCAGGCTCCCAGCATGCCGATCAGGGCCGGCTTGATCTCGGTTTGCCGGTAAACGTAGTCGTAGTTATCCGTCTTGTCCGTGGCGGAAAGAATGCGCCCGCCCAACTCCGGAAGCACACAGATCTTCACGTATTTGTTCTCGAGGAAATCCGCCTGGTAAGTCTTCTCATCCCGCTTGTCCAGAAGATTATCATAGAGCCCATAAGGGTAGATTGCGCCCCGGGCGCCCTGGTAATCCCGGCCCGCATAGAACATCGGCTCGGGGTCGGGCGGCCCGATTTCATAAGTCGGAAGCACCAGGGGCCCCTCGCGGATCGTCACAGACTCCTGCCCCCAAGCCAGCGCCGTTGCCGCAAGGAGAAATACACAAACCGAAAACACGCACAGCGACTTCATATAACTTTTCATTTTGTTACTCCTGCCATTGGACAACTGCGCCCGCGAGCCCCACACCCACTGTCCCCGAGTTCCGTTTGGGCTTCTGGGGGGGAAATATACTCCCAACCTCTTCCGGAGGCAATGAGTATAAGCCTTCGCTAAGCCGTCGATTACAACGGAGGTGTAGGGGTAGGG
>CAVYPU010000045.1:0-27769 GCA_963770415.1 uncultured Acidobacteriota bacterium | reverse complement strand
TGCGATCGTGGCTCCATTCGCGCCACTGCCCAAAATCGCTGCCCATGAATAACAACTTCTTCCCGGGATGGCCCCACATATAGCCATAAAGGAGCCGAAGGTTCGCGAACTTCTGCCAGTCGTCGCCTGGCATCTTGGCCACCATCGAACCTTTGCCGTAGACCACTTCATCGTGAGAGAGCGGCAATACGAAATTCTCCGAGAAGGCGTACACCAGGCTGAAAGTGATCTTTTTGTGGTTGTAGCGGCGATAGATCGGGTCCTTCGACATGTATTCAAGCGTGTCGTGCATCCAGCCCATGTTCCATTTGAGGCCGAAGCCAAGACCGCCGAGGTAGACCGGCCGCGACACCATTGGCCACGCTGTGGACTCTTCGGCAATCATCATGGCCCCAGGGAATGCGGCGTACACTCTTTCGTTCATTTGCCGGAGGAACTGAATCGCGTCCAGGTTCTCTTTGCCTCCATTTCGATTGGCGATCCACTGTCCCTGGTGACGTCCGTAATCGAGATACAGCATGGAGGAGACGGCGTCAACCCGCAGGCCGTCGACGTGGTACTTGTCGAACCAGAATAGGGCATTGGCGGTCAGAAAACCGCGGACCTCGGGTCGCCCATAGTTGAACACCAACGTGTTCCAATCGGGCTGCTCGCCCTGCTTCGGATCTGCATGTTCGTATAGGTGAGTGCCGTCGAAAAAACCGAGCCCCGCCTCGTCTTTGGGGAAATCAGCCGGGACCCAGTCGACTATCACGCCGATCCCACGCTGATGAAGGCGATCCACCAGGTACATGAAATCCTCGGGCTCGCCGAACCGGCTGGTGGGTGCGTAATAGCCGGTAACTTCATACCCCCATGAGCCATCGAATGGGTGCTCCATGACGGGAAGAAACTCGACATGCGTATAACCCGCTTCATGCGCATAATCCGCGAGCTGCACTGCCATTTCCCGGTAAGTCAGTGGACGGTTCGCCTCCTCCGGTACCCGCTTCCAGGAGCCGAGATGGACCTCATAAATGGAGATCGCGCATCCCAGACCGTTTTTTCCTGCGCGGCTCTCCATCCACTCGGTATCGCTCCAGGAGTAAGTGTTGAGGTCCCACACGCGGGACGCTGTTTGCGGCCGGACTTCCGCAGCGAATGCGTACGGATCCGCTTTATTTGCCTCATAATCTAGGTACTGGGATGTAATGTGATACTTGTACCGCGCCCCCGACGCCACATCCGGTACAAAACCCTCCCATACGCCACTTGCTCCGCGCGATTCGAGGACATTCGATTGCGGGTTCCATCCGTTGAAGTCCCCGATTACGCCGACCTGCTTGGCATTGGGCGCCCACACAGCGAAATGAACCCCTTCTCGCCCGCCCTGTTCCCCGAGATGCGCGCCCATCTTCTGATACGCGTGGGAATGCGTGCCTTCTCCGAGAAGATAAAGATCGTAATCACTTAGCCATGAGTTTTGTGTTGCGATTTGCATTGCTTCTAACCTAAAAGTAATAGTCGTAGCGCACCCAGCGCGCCAGCACTCGATTCACCGCGTTCTGTAGTCGCGCTTTCACCGGGCTCATTCAGGCGCCTGCTTCGATATGGACCATCACAAGAGAGCGGAATGGGACGATCCGGGTACGAGGGTCTCCAACCCATATGCGGCCGCACCGGCCAGAGCAGCTCGAATCACAATCACGTGAATCGGCATCTTCCCCATCAATTCAGTAAACCGTCCTTTGCGTGTGAACGCATGCATAAAACGCTGGCTCTCGAGTGCCGGCAGCGCGTGTGTGGCGACGCCACCGGCGAGGTAAACACCGCCTGTCGCGAGTACTTTGAGCGCAAGATTGCCAGCCTCATCTCCAAGAATCGAAGTAAAAATGTCGAGAGCAGCGGTGCAAAGAGCGCTGGGATTGGCAGGATCGAGTCCGAACTGGAGGATGATCCGCGACGGGTCGCTTGCAGCGGCAATGGCTTCGGCGACCTCGCGAGTTTCCTTCGCATCACCGCTGGTGCGAAGATAATCATAGATGTGTGGAATCCCAATGCCGGAACAAACATGCTCATAACTCACATGATCGAAGCGTTTGAGCATGAATGCCAAGAAGCCAAGCTGTGTTTCATCACTCGGTGCATAGCTGGTATGGCCGCCTTCGGAGGCATGGGCAATGTAACGGGATCCCTCCCAGGTAAGGAACGCTTCGCCCAGTCCAGTCCCCGGCGCGATCACGCCGATGGTGCCCTTCGGGACTGGCACTCCGGCATTGATTGTGTGCACGTCGTCTGTCCGCAGGCTCGGGATAGAAAATGCGATTGCCTCGAGATCGTTTATCAGATGGACGGAATCAAGTTTGAGTTCCTTTGAGAGCGTCGACTCGTCAATTACCCACGGTAAATTGGTAATTTTCGCGCGGCCGTCCATCACTGGTCCAGCGACGGCAAAGCAGGCTTGGTCGACCGACAGCTTGACATTCGTCAGAAACTCCCTGGCAATAGCCGTCAGGCTACCATAATCGGAGCTATGCACCTCTGCCTTGGCTACCGGCGCGTAGGGCCCGACCTCTCTGGAGTAAACCGCCACAAGTGTTTTGGTACCGCCACCGTCGCCAGCCAGTAACATTACGCCTCCTAAGCTCCGGCAGTCGTCATTTCCCAACTTGCTTCCGAAGGACAAGCCTGCAATTCACATGTCCACTTCCATAGTCAGAAATCTGCTTTGCATCACTTCGAGCGGTGCTTGTGGTTCGCCGCCATTTGGTTCCATTCATTGCCAGTGAGCTGGTTGTAATCGGCGTAGACATCTGATGCGAAATTAATTGGAATTCCATTTTCAAATCACGGGCTCGCAGAAAGATAACGCTTCGAAACTTGAGGTGTCTGTTCAAAAAGAAACACGCAGACTACATTACTCTTGACCCGTTTTAGCTGAACATTCAACCCCGGCGACCCCGGTCCGCCCTGCAAAACTGCCCGCTCGGAACCTTCATCTCATTCATCTATTCCGCAGACCTCTGCGAGACGGAGGATTCCTACTACGAGGAGATAGCCACTGATCTCGTCCACGCCCAAGCGACCACCTCATCGGACATGCAACGGGTAAGAGCAGCGCGGTCAACCGTCTCGGGATGATGGGCCTTCAAATACTCGCCGAAGAAGCGGCAGATCTTTCCGCGATGACCGAACCGGAGATCGAGGAGATCGCGAATAGGCGCATTCAGTCCGCAACGGCTATCTCCGCCTGATCACTGGTTGGCGCCTGCGCGTAGAAGAGTATATTGGTCGGATGCGTCTCCAGGATGGTGCTTCTATAAGCACAACTCCACCACGCCTCTGATCAATGCGCTTGGCTGACCCGAGATTCACTGGCCGCGCTGGCTCGCCGAAGCGCGCGTATGAGTGTAGAAGCTTGCGCCACCACTGCCGAGTGCTGCGCAAAGGTTTTTGCTACCAGTCGTCCAATCCGTCCGCGGCGGGATTTAGTTCGGATGAGACTGTCGGCCGTTCAGCCTATTGCGCGCAGGAAAAGGTCGATCGCATCGTGGGTTCAACTGTTGGTACGAATTCATTCCGTCTTATTCCTTCCCTTAATAATTGAGCAGGATCAGGCTGATGCAGGTAAGAGCGTCGTCGTCGGTGCTCTTACTCGTCACGTGCTCTTGCTTAGGCTTGGCCGGTCGGAAGGCGTTCTTCCTGGAGCCATCAGGCGGCATTGAAAGTCTGCACCGATTTCCGGAGCCTTCCCACGCGGTTAAGGTGATCCTCCCATCGGGGACGGCTGAGCATCTGTTCAATTTGATACAGTCATTGGCGCTTCACAGATAGACAATCACACTGGCCCCCCGTGGCCCTCTATGTGGAGGGCCACGGCGTGTTCAGAGCAGGATGCTTTTTGCAAAAAGGGAGTGTGAACTGATCCGTATGGCTCGCCTTGACAGAATTCGGCAACATATCTTGTAGGCGGCGGCATCGCTTCTCTTGCTGCTGCAGTATTCCTCATTCGTGACGGAGATGTGCGAGGGCACACAATCACAATCCTGGAGGAGTCCTCACGGATCGGCGGCAGCCTTGATGCGGCTGGAAACGCAACTGACGGCTACGTGATGCGCGGCGGGCGCATGATCGAAAGCAAATACCTTTGCACCTACGATCTGCTTTCATCGATTCCAACTCTCGATGGGACCAGAACCGTAACGAAGGAGATATTTGACTGGAACGAGACGATGAAAACCGGCTCCAAAGCCCGCTTGTTTCGGAACGGCCACAGAGTAGACACTCCGAGTTTTGGTTTGGGCGAGAAGGACATTCTCGACCTCGAGCGTCTGGCGATCGAACCGGAGCAGTTCCTTGGACGGTCTACGATCTCGGACCAGTTCGCCCCGGGGTTCTTTGAGACGGACTTCTGGCACATGTGGTGTACCACCTTCGCCTTTCAGCCCTGGCATAGCGCGGTCGAGTTCAAACGCTACCTAGTGCGTTTTACTCACATGGTTTCCGGTTTCAATACGCTTACCGGCATTATGCGTACCGTATACAACCAGTACGATTCGATAGTTCGTCCGCTTCACAAATGGCTTGAAGAGCGCGGCGTGAATTTCATGCTCAAGACAACTGTGACCGATCTTGCATTTGCGCATAAAAAAGACGGTTTCACTGTCGAGAAGATTATCGTCAAAGAGGGTGGGGCCGTCAGGGAAATTGGCGTTACAGAGCAGGACAGAGTCATAGTAACTCTTGGGTCGATGACCGAGGGTTCGAGTCTAGGTTCAATGGACTCGGCTGCCGCTCTTCTGGGGAAAACCGAAGGCGGTTCCTGGGCTCTTTGGGAAAGGATTGCGGCCGGACGGGCAAAGCTCGGAAATCCTTCGAACTTTGCCGATCACGTTGAGCAATCGAAGTGGCTTTCGTTCACTACCACGCTGCATGATCCTGCATTCTTCAATCTCATCCGCGATCTTACGGGCAACGTCCCCGGAGAAGGTGGACTTATTACCTTTCCCGAGTCCAGTTGGCTGGCGTCTATCGTGTTGCCCCACCAGCCCCATTTCATCGGACAGTCAGAGGGGGTACAGGTTTTCTGGGGTTACGGACTATTCGTCGATGTGCCAGGTAATTTCGTGAAGAAACCCATGTCGGCATGTACAGGACGTGAAATCATGACGGAGATCATCGGCCATTTGCGCCTTCAGGAGCATGGCGACAAGATTCTCGATGCCTGCACCTGCATTCCTTGCATGATGCCCTTTATCACCAGCCAGTTCCTTCCTCGAAGCCAAGGCGATCGTCCCCAGGTCACCCCGGAAGGTTTCAGGAACCTGGCCTTCGTCGGGCAGTATTGCGAACTTCCAGACGATGTGGTGTTCACAGTCGAGTACTCCATTCGCTCTGCGCAGACGGCGGTCTACTCATTGCTTGGCCTGGACCGAAAGGTGCCGCCCGTATACAAGGGCCAATTCAATCCCCGCGTTTTGCTGGAGGCTTTTCTTGCCTTGCACGAAGTTGGCACCTAGGTCGGGCATCTCAGCGGGAGCCGAGTCTGGCAATGTCAACTCCCGCCGTAGGACCGAGAGACTGGGGCCATAAGTAAGGGGACTGCTCTTGCTCCTTTGGAAGTCGTTTCTGATCGCCTTCAGTGTGCTCTTGCCGCTGATCAATCCGCTTGGGTCGGCTCTCGTGTTTCTTGGACTCGCCGGCGAAGCGCCGCCAGCCGTCTATCGGTCTCTGGCGCGCAAGATCGCAATCAATAACATTATCTTTCTGGCTGTCATTGAACTTGTTGGCGCGGCCATTCTCAACTTCTTCGGAATCTCTTTGCCTATTGTCCAACTCTCCGGCGGTATTGTGATAGCGGCGATGGGATGGTCTGTATTGAACGAGAGGGATGCACGCGCGATTGTCAAGAACAAAGAGGAGGAGAGTGAGGTACGAGCAGAAACACGTACACGGTACCTCGAGCAGGCAACATTTTATCCGTTCACATTTCCCGTCACTTCTGGTCCTGGAACGCTTGTTGCGCTTCTGACGCTCACCGCTCACATCTCGAATCGCGATATTTCGAGAGATGTTCTGGCCCATGTTGGCGTATTTCTTGCAGTGGTCGTTCTCAGTGTGCTCGTCTATTTTTGTTACGCGTATGCTCCAAAGATCACCAAGGTCATTCCTCCGTCTACTGCGCATGGCATTCTTCGGGTCGTTGCGTTCATTTTGCTCTGCATCGGGGTGCAAATCGCATGGAACGGACTCGCGGTCTTGATAGCCGCGGTTCTCAGACCTTGAAGACAAACAGAATGAGCAGAAGGGAGCAGATGAATCGTCCGGCGAATAGTTCAATCGCAGAGTCGATCATTGCAGGCCAATTGCATCCAACCTGCGCACTTCGCATGTTTCATGGAATTTCATGTTTCCCATCTTCCATCCGTCGGAAGCATCCAAAGTAGTAGAACGCTTTTCCGGAAGGATTTACCCTCATGATTTCTCTGTTAGACCCCATTCAGATCGGCGAGATCCACCTGCCGAACCGGGTTATTATGGCTCCGCTTACTCGCTTGCGTGGCACGCCGGAGCACATTCCGACGCAACTCATGGCCGATTACTATACTCAGCGTGCCGGCGCAGGCCTGATCGTCTCCGAAGGCATCCCGGTTGTACCGCAAGGCGTTGGCTACGCGAATGTGCCGGGGATCTGGTTGCCGCAGCAAATCGAAGCCTGGAAATTCGTGACAAAGGCAGTGCACCAGGCAGGGGGCCGCATTTTTGCACAGCTCTGGCATGTGGGCCGCATCTCAGACCCACGCTTTCTGGAGGGCAAACTGCCGGTCGCTCCCAGCGCGATCCGGCCTGCCGGCCATGTGAGCCTGGTGCGTCCAGTGACTGAATATGTAACGCCGCGCGCACTTGAGACGTCCGAAATCCCGGGTATCGTCGAGGCTTTCCGCAAGGGAGCAGAGAACGCGAAGTTGGCTGGCTTTGACGGTGTGGAGATACATGGAGCCAATGGCTACCTGCTCGATCAGTTCCTGCAAGACGGAACCAATCATCGCACCGACGAATACGGCGGATCGATTGAAAACCGCGCCCGGCTGATGCTTGAAGTCGCCGATGCGGTGGTCTCAGTTTGGGGTGCCAAGCGAGTGGGCATGCATCTGGCGCCGCGCGGCGATTCTCAGGATATGCACGATTCAAACCCGCCGGAAACATTCGGCTATGTGGCGCGTGAGTTAGGCAAACGCGAGCTAGGCTTTCTGCTTGCGCGTGAGTATTTCGGACCTGACCGATTAGGTCCGCAACTCAAGAAGCAATTCGGCGGCGTGTACATTGCGAACGAAAAATACACGCTGGCACAAGCAAATCAGGTCATTCAGGATGGCGAGGCGGATGCGGTAGCCTTCGGCCAACTCTTTATCGCCAACCCTGATCTGCCGGCTAGGTTTACGAGCCATGCACCGCTCAATGTGCCGGACCGAAGCACCTTCTTTACGTCGGGCCCAAACGGCTATACCGACTACCCGCGCTAAGTGTGTAGCTAAGGAAGCGCCCCAATCGCTGGCGGGATTCTCGCTTAGCTAAAACTGCCGAGGCAGGTTTCCAGGGGAGTGGATCTGGAAACGAGCTTCGCCCCGTCCTCGACTTGTGGTCAAGGGCACTAGTGCGCCGGGATGAAATCCCAAGCTGGATGTTGTCTGAAGCCCCGAGTTCCTCCACGATCAGGTAGTGAGAACCGGGACTTGGCTGAAAAAACTTGGTCCAGAATTTGGTCCAACTGTGTGCCGAAAAGGCTCCGAAAACGTCCTTCGGCTCCCCTCTACTCCGTTGAAAACATAGGTACTCCACGGTTTAAGTATTCGGCTGTTAACCGAAGGGTTGTAGGTTCGAGTCCTACCTGAGGAGCCAATTATTCAACAACTTACGAGCAATTAACCCGGTTCTCATCCCCACAAAACCCCACGCATTTCAAACCGCCATCTGCTCAAGTTCAGCATCCGGCTGTTCCTGCCTCATTACCATCTGCACAACTTTGGAGTTGGCTTGCTTCTTCGCACGCAGCGTACCGCTGCCCCAATCACGCTATCGTGGTGTCTGCAAAAACAGCGTGACCATCCCACAGCGAAAACTGGAGCAGCAGCTTTTGGCTGCCCTCGCCGCAAACCTAACTGACCCTCGCCTCGAAGAAGAACGTGTCCAAGCGTTACTGGATCAACTCAAGGCGAGGCTGGACGCGCAAACGAGGCGCGCCCGCGAAGCGGCTTCACTGGACTCCCAATTAAAGGAAGAACTCGCTCATCTCAACAAAGAACAGGCCAATCTTGTTGACGCAATTGCACGGCATGGTTTGTCGGAGGGTTTGTCGGCGAGGCTAACGTCCGTGGAAAATCGCATCTCCCAAATCCAGCGCCTGCGCGATGCCGGCGTGGAGCCGAAGGTGCCGGAGTTCACGATTGAAGAAGTACGCGAGTTCCTGAGGCGGAAGACTCAGGAATTCACCAACATTTTGGTTGGCAATGCTGAAACTTCTCGCGCGCAACTGCAGAAGCGCATCACCAAGCTCGTGTTGACACCGAAGCAGACACCTGACGGTTCCGTCTTTGAGGTAACGGGAGACATCGACCTCGTTCCAAGGGAATGGCGATGTAATGCTCACCAATTCCTTAGTGGTCATCAGAGAAGAGCGCTTCTCAACCCCGCATCGGCCAGCTATCGTTCCCCTGCAAGGGAAAATAGAAAAACCATTGCATGCGCCCCGCGATTGCGAAGATCCGGGAACTCGGATCCCGATCGACGATAGTTTTCCGGTCACCATACCGGCGAAATTGCAGAATTGCCAGGAATCTCTACCATTGGGAGTTGAATGTGGCTCAAAAACTGTCCTCGTTACAGCCTTATGTCCTTTCCATCGTTCGCGTCGTGGTGGGACTGATCTTCTCAATGCACGGCACGATGATCTTTCACTGGACCACACCTCCAGGGATGGCTGGCATGCCGGCGGCGCCGCCTACAGCGCAGTCCAGTGGGCCGGATCTGCATTCCTTCGGATTTTGGTGGAGGCCCTGCTCCCGCCCAATCCCAGAACGAAGATGAGGCCGAGAACCTGACTCCATCGAGGAGGCCGGATCCGCTCTCGCCGCCGACTGGGGAGATGTATGGTGGTCACAGACTGAAAACCGGCCCACAAGGTCCGGGCGGAAACATGCAGCCGGGAGCTGGTGATCCAGGCGGACAGCGCAAGCAACAGAATTACGGGCTGATTGGGCCAGTCCGGTTGGTTCCTTACAAAGTAGTGGTCCTTGCGAGCTAAAGAAAGTATCTAACCTCAGGTAACAATGCCTCCTGCGGGCAAGTGCTTTAAGCTCAAAATCGACGGCGTCGAGATGCGAGCTAAGCTAGTTAGGATGGCCGACTTCGATTCATCACACAGGGCTATATTTTATAGCCGGTAATCTTGCCGATCCAGGCGATGAAGCCTTCTGGGTCGAGGTCCTGGCAATGGCCCGCATCGAAAAAGATAGCGGCATTCACGTCCCGTCCCATGTTTTCGAGGCTGAGCGCCAGATTCACGGTATTCGTCGGTGCGGAGTCGGTCTCAACGGCGCCGTGACGGATCCACCAGTGAGCTGCCGCACCGGGATTCTTCCGACCTGTGAAATACATGGGATTCATCATGTTCACCGATTTCTGTAATTCGGCGTCGATCATAGCGTTGGGATCGCCGGTCCGGTGCTGCAGGCTGAAGTTGGTGAAGTTGCGCGCAGCGGTAGTCTTGTCGCCAAATTCATTGTTCTCGGGTGATGATAGAGTGAAGCTGTCAAATGCCGGAGCCATCTTGAACCGGGTGATGTGCTGAGCCGCTAACTCTGAATAGGTGAACTTCGTATCCCTGCCGTCCCAGGAAAGCCACGGATTCTTTTCCAGGTACTCTTTACGTTGGTCTTCGGTCAAACCGAGCAGATATTGCCTGGCTGCGGGAGCGAGATACTCCTTAACGAGATATGCGTCGAGGTTATCGACGGTGATGAGGCCGAAACCATCCTTGCCCTGCAGATCTAGCGAAGACTCGTAGGCCCTGAATTTCTCCTTCAACTGGGATGAGACCGCCTGGTCCACGCTGCCCGATCGGGTCTTCGAGGCTCCGAATGCCCACTCATACGAAAGGTCGGCGTGATCCAGGTCGGTCACCGGCGAGCCACAGCCGCTGGCGAAGATATTGTCTTTCTCTTCGGCGGCGCCGATCTCTTTCAGATAGGGCTCGTACAGGGGACTGTTGCCGGAAGCACCCAGAAGAGCCGAGATGGCGCCGCCGGCACTGCAGCCAGAAGAAACGATCCAATCGCTGTTGCCGGGAAGTATGCCCGCGTTGTGGCGGATATAGCGCACGGCGGCTTTCAGATCCACGATCGCCGCCGGAGCCTTGCCGTAAAACGTGCCGTCCGCGGCCTTATTGTCGCGTCCGCGACAGCCCGGCGCGACGATCACATAGCCAGCCGCCAGCGCCATCGCCTCAGTGTTGGCGCCCGGAGGTCCCATTGTGCCCGGTGCGCCCGCAAAACCCGGCCCGCCGGGTGCGCCTGGAGGTCCACCCGGTCCGCCGGGTCCACCCATAGCGTCCGGCGGTCCACCCGGGCCTCCCGGAGGACCACCCCGTCCGCCTGGCCCACCTGGCCCGCCCATCGCGTCCCGATAGTTACTGGAGGACATGTAACCGCCCACCCCGACAACGAAAAGAATCGGAGCGTGGCTAGCATCGATGGCTACTCCGTCAACCGAAACAGGGACTTTAACGTCCAGACTCTCGTAGTTCTTGTCCACCGGTTTGGCGACATAAAGAATGTGCTGGTAGTACCGATACACCACCTTCTTTTCGCCGGCCGAGGTCTTTACCGTCTGGGTCTCCAGCGTGAATTGGTCCGTCGGAAACAGAAGTGGATCGTTGGCTGGACTCTTTGCCTGGGCCAATGTCTGGGGCGTAGATCCCAAGGCGGCCAGGAGCGACAGAAGTACAACTAAAGACCAACGCTCGCCGAGCGAACGTCTTCCTGAGCGGCTGAGTAGCATGAATCTCCTAATCTCTCCTGGACTACGATGGTCCACCTGCGCCGGTCCCGTTTGTTTTGACAACCCTTTTTCTCAGCCCCGATCAGCTTTCGGCCAGCAGATCGCGTCCGAGGTGACTGCTGGTTTGGCGGTGATACACCGGACGCAGGATACTTTGCACTAAAAGCTGAACGAGAGCTGCAGATCGATGCTGCGGTTGGAGGCAGAAGATTGAAAGAAGCCTCCAGCCAGAGTATTGGACGTACCGAATATGGGCGATGCGAGGACGCTTACCGGGTTCGCCAGATTCACCTTGTTCAAGACATTCTGTCCCATCGCGGAGAAGGTGAGCGAGTAACGCCGGGGGACCGTTTGACCACCCATCCCGAAGAAATTTCGGCCCGAGTTGCCACTTAAACCGCCGGGCCCGAGTCCGCCTCCCGGCATTCCGCCACCTCCACGTGGGCCTCCGCCCGGTCCGCCGCCAGGGCCCATTCCGCCCGGTCCGTTCCCCTGGCCTGTCCCCTGAACCTTTGGACCGATACCAAACGTTTTGCTGACTCTCGTGTTCAGGCTCCATTGCGAAGGTCCAGTCCCGATGTTGTAAGGAATTTGCTGCGCGCCGGCGGGCGGGGTCAGGTCGAATGTTCCCCAGGCCGTCTTCATGACATTCGTACTCGTGCCGGTGGCATACGCCGGCCTCGCGTTAAACTGGTTGTCGCCATTGTCATAGCCGGTGGTGATGTTGAACGGCGACCCCGAACTGGCATTGAACATCGGGTTGACCGTAATGCCGTACGGGCCAGTCAGAGTGCCGCCAAAAAATATCCGGTTGCGCACATCGAAGCTGGCCCGCCCATAATCCGCCGCCGGATTGAACTGGTTGGACGGGAAATAGCCGGTGCCGGAAGTGTCGGCGTTGGCATAGGTCAGCGAGTAGAAGCCGAAAATGGACACGCGCTTGGCCGATAAGCTGTAGCTCACCATGAGCTGATTCTGCTTGTAGATGCCACCTGACTGGAATTGGTCGACGTTGTCGTTCCCGTAGGTGGCGTAATTGGCGCGATTTCCAGTGCAAGTGGTGGCGCCGGTAGTGGTCGATACGGTGCAGTCGCCGGGCTCGTAGGCATTGATGTTGTCGCTGAGAAACTGGTGAACGCCGCGCGAGTTGATGTAAGTCAACGAGGTGGTCAAGAATTTGCCGAACTGATGTTCCACACCGGCCGCAGCCTGCATGTTGAGGGCAGCCTTCAGGTTGGGGGCGATCAGGTCGATGGTGGGCGCGACTGCAGAAGTCTGGTTCAGGCCCGCGAGCTGGCTCGGAGTCGGGACATTCGAGGAACCCTGGTAAAACCAGGGGTCGTTGACCACGTACTGCTGCTGGTTGATGCCATTCTGGCGGATGGCCGAGAGAATGGGGCTGCTGCCGCCCCCGCCGCCGGGGCCACCGGGGCCACCGGGGCTCATGTTGCCGGTACCGAAGCGGTTATAGAACCAACCGTAGCCGGCGCGAATGACGGTTTTGGACTTAGCTCCGCCGGGCGCCCATGCCATCGAGAAGCGAGGAGCCCAGTCGTTATGGTCGCTGATCCAGTTTTGCATTTCGTAGCGCAGGCCGTAGCTCAGCGTGAGGTTGGTGGTGTACTTGTAGTCGTCCTGGTAGAACATGCCTATGTCGTAGGCTTTGAAGAGCGCGTTGGCATTGCCCACCGCAACGCTGTATTGAGAGGGTGTGTTGGCCTCATAGGCCGCGAGCGAGGTATACATGTACGCGCCGTTGAATCCCGCTGTGGATTCGTTGGCGTCGCGGTTCAGCCGGTAGCGTCCGCCGAATTCGATGGCATGTTTTCCCACGGCGATCGTGGTGTAGTTCTCCAACTCGAAGAGTTCGCTGTGGTCGCTCATCGATCCCTGGCCATTTCCGCCCTCGCTGAACCCTCCCTGGATCATGACCGAGGGAGCCAGGCTGTACGGAGTCTGGCTGTTGGTGTTGCGGTTGAACTGGAACCGCGTTTCATTGACCGCGGTTTCGCTGAGCACCTCGCTGTCGCTAAGCTGAATGCTGTTCCCGTAGCCCGACGAGTTGTAGCCCTGGCTGGGGAGAGAGGACCCCGATACGCCACTGTTGGTCTGCGTCTGACGGTCCAGCATGTAGCGCACGGTCAGGGTGTTCTTCGCGCCCAATTGAAAATCGAACCGGGGGCTGATATCGAGGCGCGACTGCGGAGTGGCCACCGCCTCCGAGCAGTTGTATGCAGCGGCAACCGATGCGGCTGCGCAGTTCAAACTCGGGTACTGAGCCAGGAGTTCGGCGTTGGTGGTTGCATCCGAAACGGCGGTAACGATCGAATTCGAAGCGTTGTTACGGTCGAATACGCTGCCGTTCCAGGAGATCTTGCTGCCCAGCGAACCGCCCACGCTTCCCATGGCGAACAAGGTGTGATACGCAGGCTCCTGGGTGACGAACGGATTGAGCGAATTGAAGGCCGAATCGTTGCCGTTGCACCATGCACATTGCCGTGCAGCTTGTCGGTGCCCGGCTTGGTGAGGATCTCGATGCGGCCGTAGCCCAGCTGGTCGTACTGCGCGCGAAAACGGATTCTGATTGATGCGAATTTCGCGGATCGAGGACTTGGGCGGGAGTTGGCCGCCCGAGAAACCGTCGATGTAGATCTGCCCGCCGTTCGGGCCGGCCGCGGGTCCTGCCAACGCCGTCAGTTCGCTCTGCAACTGGTCTGGATCGTCGGAAAGCGCATTGAGGTCGTTGCCCTTGATCACGACGGAGCTGGCGTTATTGTCGGCAGCGGTGTTGATGCTCGACCGCCTGATCGGTCACCTCTACCTGCTGCTCTGCCACGGCAATCTCCAGGGTCACGTTTTCGAGCATGGTTTTTCCCGCCTTCACTGCGATGTTCTCTACCGTTGATGGCGCAAATCCGTTGGCGGCGATGTCGAGGCGATACGTGCCCGGCGCGATCCCCTGGATCCGGAATGCGCCATCGCGTCCGCTAGTGGCGGTTTTTTGGGTTCGCCGCCGCGTTGGTCAGCATGACGGTCGCCGAAGGAACCAACGCGCCCGAGGGATCTGTCACGGTTCCGTGAACTTCGCCGGTTGCGATCTGCGCTTCTGCCGCCGCCAACGCGACCCAGGCGAGAACTGTGCACAACGTCAGTTTCAGCATGGCTTGTTTGGTCATGATGCTTGCACGCACCCCCGCGGACAAACTGTCATATTCAGGAGACCCTGAATGAGCCCGCCGTGCGGTCACAATGGGTAAAGCTGTGTAACAAAGTGTCGCTTCGGCCGTGACCATTTGTTACATTTCCGTTGCGTCCTTTCGAGATCGGAAAGCGTAGGCTTAGTGGGAGAGTGTCATGGCCGTGGCCCGAACCAGCGTTGCGCGCGGCAAGCGCTCCTTCATGGAGAAAGAAATACGCTAGTGGACGACATTCTTCTCATTGACGATGACGTAGAACTCTGTTCGATGCTGACGGAATACATGGGTCGATATGGATTCCGCGTCTCCGCTGTGCATCGTGGCGACACGGGTCTGAACGCCGCGCTGGAGAAGCCGTTTGCGCTGGTTCTTCTGGACGTGATGCTGCCGGGACTGGATGGATTTGAGGTGCTGCGGCGGATCAGAGCCGCGTCGCGGTGAGCGTCCTGCTCCTTACCGCGCGCGGCGAAGATGTGGACCGCATTGTTGGGCTGGAGATTGGCGCCGACGATTACCTCTCAAAGCCATTCAATCCCCGTGAGCTGCTGGCGAGGGTGCGCGCGATTCTGCGCAGAACCGCGGCGCCGCGGTAAAGCAAGAGCGACGCTTCTGCGCGTCGACGGCTGGAACTCAACCGGGCAGCTCGAACCGTCTCACAAAACGGAAAGAAAATCGACCTGACGGATGTGGAGTTCGCGCTGCTTGAAGCTCTGATGCGCTCGCCGGGAAAAGTTGTCACGCGCGAGGAAATATCGGAGAACGTGCTCGGGCGCAAATTCCATCCATTCGACCGCAGCCTGGATATGCACGTGAGCCGGTTGCGGCGAAAGCTCAGCAAGAATGGCGCGACGAAGAGCAGGTGAAGACGATTCGCGGAGTCGGCTATCAGCTCGCTGTCAATTACGATCCGCTCGCGGCAAAGGACTGAAACGATGCGCGGCCTCTTCTTCAAGGTATTCATCATCTTCTGGATCGCGCAGAGCCTGATCTTTGTCATCTCGACCGCGTTGATCGTGCGGCATCATTTTGACGAGATCCCGGATGCTCTCTTTGATGCGCTGTTACAGCAGCCTCCAGAACGACGCGAACAAGAGCCGTTGCTTCTTACGAAACGGGCGGTTGCGACGCCCTGCATGCCTATGGATCGTGTTCTCGCCCAGACCATCGCACTCGAAGATGCGTCCGGTCAGGATCTATGCAAACCGCCGGCCCGCGCAAGGCAAAGGCAGCCCTGTCCCGATGCCCACGCGCATCACCGGCAGCCAGGTCGGTCAGCAATATATCTGGAGAGTTCCTGTTACCTCAGCAAGCGGGAATCGGTACGTGTTTCTGCTGAGCCGGCCCCATGTTCCAAGGAACATCACCTGGTACCAGGACCTTCTGCATTTCTCGTTCCCGCAACTTCCTGTGGCCATCGTCGTCGGCGGACTCACAACATTCGTGCTTGTCTTGCTCTTTACCCGTCCGGTAGTGCGGCTCAGAAAAGCCGCCCGCGAGCTGGCAATGGGAAACCTGCATGCCCGCGTCGCCTGGCCCACATTCACAAGTCGCGTATTTTTGCCGAAGATGAAATCCATGCCCTGATGCACGACTTCAATCACATGGCGGAGCGGCTGGAGTCGCTGGTGGATGCGCAAAAGCTGCTGTTGAGGGACGTATCGCACGAACTGCGGTCGCCTCTTGTCCCGGCTCAGCGTCGCGCTCGAACTGGCTCGCGAGGATGCGGATCCAGCCATGACGCCGCATCTGGACCGGATCGAACGGGAGACGGAGCGGCTCAATCTCGCTCATTGGCCAACTGCTGAGCTTGTCGTCGATGGAAGCGCTTGAAAAGGTTGAGAACTTTGAGCCGTTATCTCTGAATCGCCTGATCGAGCGCATGATTCCCGATGCAGAGTACGAAGCCCGGCAGCGCCAATGCTCCGTGGTCTTTCACGCGACCGAGCGAATGCAAGATTCTCGGCAACGAGGAGCTGCTGTACCGGGCCATTGAAAATGTCGTGCGCAACGCGATTCGCTATACAGAAAGCGGCTCCGAGGTTGAGATCAAACTCTCGGCGACGGCAAAAAACGGAAACCGCCACGGCAGAAATCGAAGTGAGCGATCGCGGCCCCGGGATTCCCGAAGATCAACTCGACGCGATCTTCCGCCCTTTCTATCGAGTGGATTATGCTCGCAGCCCGAACACCGGAGGATTTGGCGTGGGACTTGCCATTGCGGAACGGGCGGTGCGGCTGCACACACGGAGAGGTGCGTGCCTTTGCCCGGGACGGCGGCGGTGCAACCATTCGAATGAGCTTTCCGGCTATCGCAAGCATCCCCAACCAGGATCAAAAAATGGATGTCCCCAAAAATCGGGCTTTGAGCACGCCCGCCGAGTGACGTACACGGTGTCAAACCCTTTTGCCGTGGCGTGCTTTCTGCTCGATGCTGATAGTCAAGAAGTCTGGTGAAATGTGCTTGTCAATTTCCAGACCAAGCGCTTCCCCGATCCTCAGGCCAGCGGCGCCGCATGAACACCATCCGCTCCTGCTTCTTCTTCCAGGTTGCTAGACCGAACGCTGGTGCCGCACCAGGACCTCACCGGCGCAGATCGTACCTGGGCCGAACGGTATCCGATCGCTGCGCCGGACCATATCGCTTTCTGGGAGCGCTTCTTCAAGACCCAGCAACCCTGGTAAGACGCGAGAAAGAATGCGCCTCGTCTGGCCGACCTTTGGATCGCGGACGAGGCGCATTTTCATTGCAGCGACGCGGCCGCGGAAGTGGCCGCTTTTCTTTTCATCGCCTTAGTTACTGCACGACAACCAGTGCGACATTGCCCTTGAATGTGCCGGCGCTAATCGACTTCTCGGCTCCGTTTACCGTCATGGTCAGCTTCTGTCCATGGGGCGCAACGACGGTCGATCCGCTGTCGATGGTCAGACTCGTCAGGTAAGAAGTGCCGGTTACAGTCCAGGTGGAGTGAGTGAGCGAGACAATCACCCCGTTGTTGATGGCCGCTTCCGGCGTATCGGTAACTTCGCCGAGCATTTGATAGTCAGCCGGAGTAATTGGGTCCTTGCGGTGCCTGGCGCTTGCGGCAGTGATGGCGCCCGTCACTTTCGAGTTGGCAAGCATCACGACGAGGTTCATGCCGGAAATGCGCGGAGGAGGAGCAGGAACTCCGCCCGGTCCGCCCGGCCCTGCCCCGCCCCCCATCGGGCCGCCGATGGTCTGGTTCCGGACTGCATTGTAGAAATCGCCGCGTAAAACGATATCGGTGAACTTTGCCACCATATCGCTATCGTGCTGTGCGGTCAGATCGAAGTCCTTGATCTTTTCAGGCGGCGTGACCGGATCGTGAAAAACTCCCGTGTTGGCCATCAGCCCGTCCGTCATCACGGGACCCGGATCGTCGTTATTGATGGCCTGCAGGATGACGCTGTTGGCCGAATTCAACTGCGCGCCCTTCGAGCCGTCCACGTCAATTTCAGCGGGCGAGCCCTTGTCAAGAAAAGTAGCTTCGCCGGTGTTGAACACTGTGCCGTCGGCGATCTTGACTGTAGCATTGCCCCAGATCATCACGCCGAAGCGCGCGGAATCGACCGTGGTCTGCTGAGGCGTGAGCGCGGCCAATTCCGCCGGCGTCAGGTGAAGCTTCAGGTCGGTGTTTAGTCTCGCTACATTCTCCGGCGTGCTGGCAGCGAAGACGCCATGGCCGCCAGTGATGATGAGCCCGTGCGTGGGCACATGAATCGACGTGCCGTAAAAGGAATTTGTCGAGTTGCCGATCGAGTAGGAGCCGTATCCGCTAGTACCGGTCAAATCAATCTTGCTGTTGATGGCAGTCAGGAAGATGTTCTGGCTCATATCGACAGACAGCACGCCCCACCCGTTGGAGGAAATGCTGGAGTTGATGTACGTGCACTTTGTGTCGTCCCCAAGCACGTTGGTGGCGCGCACGTTGCCCTTGATCCCCAACATCCACGGCGCGTCTTTCATCACTCCAGGTGAGACGTTGGATACATAGTCGTAGGGCAGGACTCCGCCGGTGGTGGAGATCTCGGAGTTCTTGACGATCAGGTTGCTGCCGTTATTGCCAATCACCCCGGTCCGGACGGCGCCGTGCATCCGGATGGTTGCGCCGTCGACGATCAGCGTGGTGTCTTTGCCGTCAGACATAATGCCCGCGCCATAGCCGGCAAAGTCGTTTCCGCCATTGCCCACAAAGTCGAGAAGAACATTCTTAAGCGTGTAAGTACCTCCGGTTACGAGGATGCCGTTGAAGTTCTGACCGATCGACTCGATATGCGCCCCGGCAAGTACGCCATCCTCCAACTTATAGTTACCCGCCGCAGCCACAACCGACTTATCCTTGGCGATTCCGTCTTTGTCGAGAAGAATCGCCTGGCGGAAGTGGTGTGTGAGTGTTTCGGAGAATTTGACCGGATAATCGTCGGTTACGGTCAGAAGTATCTTGCCCTTGTATCTGCCCGGCGCAATGTCCGTTTCCACGCCATCGATCGTCATGGTCAGGCTGTGCCCTGCCGCAGCGGCTACAGCAGCGCCGGGCTCCACAACCAGGCTCTCGAGCGGTGTGGTTTTTTCCACGAGCCAGCTGTCGCCGGCGACGATGGTCCGGTTCAATGCCGCCGCCGCGAGCTCCGCCGCTGAAGGCGGCCCACCCGGTCCCTGGCTTACGGCAGGTATGCCCGCCGCCATCAGCAGAATCGCTGTACCCAAAACCATCCCGCTCCCTATGCGCCTTGCGTTCTTACTCATTCGTTTTCTCCAGATCATTGCGATGTCGAATTGTGAATTGGCAGCAGCCTGCGCGCCTTCGCGTCGCACCGGGAAATCTTACATCCGATAGCCACTTAGATTTCGCCGAATTGTGATCTATTTCACAAATATTGGCTATTGCAAAGAAAGATTTGCCAACTGTATAGATTCTGGTAGAAGATGCCGTTCAAATTGCCAAGTAAGGCGAGAAGCTTCTGGAAAGGGGGGCATCCCGCGACAGAAAGCGATTCCTGCTCGGTTCGCTGAACCCGCCTGGGGCTTAGTGGCCTGCATGGGATCAGGGGATCCACCTTACAAGCTACTTGCAAGAACTTCGCGTGGTTTTGGGGTACCCGTGTGGTATCACGACCCAGCTGGTCGTTACAGGAGGACTGTGTGATCTGCGGCACAGGGGAAGCAGATCACAGCCGTTTGTTATGGCCGATGCGTAAATTCGCTGACGAGGTTCACTCATGTAGACAAGCTCAACCGCACAAATTCTAGGAGGAAAGGCATGACGTACAAAATTGGGGGCAAAACATTTCTGAATGGTATTATGCGGATGTTCGCTGTGCGGAATCCGCACGTGTAGAGCGACTGCGAAGCAATGCGGCTTCCGTCGCCCCTCCTACAAGTGTGAGGCGGTAACGGCTCCGGAACCAGCCGGATGTTGTATCGATTTAGCCAATTTCAAATATTGCGGAAAAAGACTCGTCAATCCAATCGCAAGTGAGCGAATATAGCAGCCAACTTCAGTTTAGGGGCGGCGGAGTGTTTCGAAGCGCAGGGCGTTTTGCGTCAGAAGTGATTCTATAGCGGGTCCCGAGCCGCAAAGGCTTACTAAACCTGAATTGGAGCAAGAGATGCTTCACAACGGTCCAAGGCACGAGGTTCGCTCGTTAATGGACGCAATCCGAACTGTTTCACGGAGGTATAAAATGACAAGCACCATCAGAAGCAATCCGTTTCTTTGTTGGGGAACCAGTGACCAATGCGGCGAGAACCGGCCACACCGTGGCCTATTTCTTCTCGCGCTTGCCATGATCGCCGGACTCCTCACCGTACTCGCTCCGCGACCGCTGCACGCGCAAGTGGCTACCGCAGATGTGCTCGGTACGGTGACTGATCCGTCGGGAGCGGTGGTACCAGGCGCTCAAATAACAGCCCTCGATCTCAGCACGGGAATCAAGACCGTCGCCAAGACCACGAGCGATGGCGAATATGTGCTCAGCCACCTGCAGGTGGGCACCTACAAGGTGACTGTAGAAGCCAAGGGCTTCAAGACCTTTGTGCTCAAGCAGTTGACCCTGAACGCAAACGACCGTGCCCGCGTGGACGCCAATTTGCAAGTGGGCAGCCAGGTGGAGACGGTCGAGATCGATGCGTCGGCGGCTCCGGAGCTGAAAACCGACACCTCCACCCTGGACACGACGATCACCGCCACCGCCGTGAGCGATATGCCGCTCAATGGCCTGAATATTCAAAATTTGGTTCAGCTCTCGGCCGGCGTCACCGAGGGCGCCGCGAACGCACCGGGCGGTGCGCAGGGCTTTAACGGGCACGCGGACGACCTGCGCCCGACCTCGGTTTTCTCCGCCAACGGCATGAACGATGTCTACAACAACCAGATGGTCGACGGCATGGACAACAACGAGCGCTCCATCGGAACGCAGGTCATCAAGCCCGCGCTCGACGCCATCGACCAGGTCATCGTAGTTACCAACATCGCGCCGGCCGAGTACGGCCGCTCGGCGGGCGGCGTGATGAACGTGATCACCAAGTCCGGCGGCAACCAGTTCCACGGCGACCTCTACGAGTTCGACCGTAACGATAAGTTCGACGCCGACAATTACTTTCTGACCACCAAGGGCGAGCTGCGGCAGAACCAGTACGGCGGCAGCATCGGCGGGCCGATCCGCAAGAACAAGATCTTCTTCTTCGGCGATTACCAGGGCTTCCGTAGCATCAACGGCACCGGCTCCGCGACGGGTACGGTGCCCGACGCCGCTGAACGGGCTGTGCTAGACAACTTGACCGCGGGCGTCGCGACCTCCTTCGTGGATCAGACCAGCGGCAATACCATCCATATCACCCCCACGGCAGTGGGCATCAATCTCTATAAGCTCCTCCCCGCGCCCCAGGGACCCAACGCGTCCGCCACCCTCAATAACTTCGTCGGGGCTAACAAGACTACGCAGAACTGGGATACTTACGATGCCCGCATCGACGATCACTTCACGAACAAGGATCTTCTCTTCGGCCGCTACTCGTACAACAAGACCTTTACCGGCATCAGCTATCCCTTCCCACCCATCACCATCAACGGCATGACCTACGACAACACCGCGCCGTCGAACATTGTCACGGATGGCGTGGGGCTCGATTGGACGCATACTATCTCGGCGTCGTTGCTCTTCGAGGGCAAGGCCGCTTATAACCGGTTCCAGAATGCCGCCGACGTGACCTCCGGTCCGAACGCGGCAACCAATCTGGGATTCGCGTCTTGCTCGGCCGGAACCGGTTACTGCATCAACTCGCCTTACGGCGGCGCCAGCGAGGGCCTGCCATCCATCAACCTGTCGAACTACGGCATTCCGGGCATGGGGCCGGGCCTTTTTCTGGGCGACAGCGCGTTCAGCCCGCTGCACAACATCAGCCAGGCCTACCAGTACCAGGGATCGTTGATCTGGAATCGCGGCAACCACAGCGCGAAATTTGGCGCCGGTCTGATCCGCCGCCAGCTCAGCCGCCTTCAGAGTCCCTTTCCTCGCGGTACGTTCTCGAATTTCGGCGGCATCACAGGCAGCGATCTGGGCGATATGATCGAGGGCCTCGCCGGCGGCGGGCAGGAGCAGGTCGAGCTGAACTTCCCGCAGTACCGTTCCTGGGAGCCCAGCGTTTATGCCCAGGACGACTGGCGCATCCTCAACTGGCTGACCCTCAACCTGGGCCTGCGCTACGAGATCTTTACCCCTCTCACCGACAAGCATGGCGCATTGTCGAACTTTAACGAGGCCAAGGGCGTCATCGCATCGCCCTCACTTAAGGGCGTTTATCAGTCCTCGCCTTCAGGCGGCGTCATAACCCAGCACACCAACTTCTCGCCGCGTGTGGGCTTCGCCGCGTCGCTGGCCCATCAATTGGTGGTCAGAGGCGGAATCGGCATCACCTACTTCAGCAACGAATTAGGTGGCGGCACGGATATCGCCCTGGACAACCCCCCGTATAGCACGACCATTATCTACGGAAATGGCTCCAACATACCGGCAGGCCAGGCTGTGGCCGGTGTTCCGATCACCAACGGCTACACGACCTGCACCCATGCGGGCGGCTTGCCCTGTGTTGTCAGCATGGCCGCCGGCATCATGGAGCCGGTCTTGAACTCGAGCGTCGTTTCGGCACTGCCGCAAAACACGGAAATTGACGCCGTGGAGAACAACCTGAAATCGGGCCGCGTCGTCCAATACGTCCTCGGCGTCGAGAAACAGTTCGGGGCCAACGTCGCGAGCCTTGGCTACGTGGGCAACGCCGAGCGCCACATGCCGGTGGCCCCCGACGTTAACCAACCTGTGACCTCCGGCCTCTTTGGCAGCGCCGGCAGTTCCCCGTTTTACACCTCCGCCAATACCGCTGATGGCCAGGATTTGAGCACCGACGCAATCTACGAGACATCGAGCGATGCCACCGGCAACTACAACGCCATGCAGCTCGCCTTGACGCGGCGTGCTGCCAAGGGTCTATTGGTCAACGCCAACTACACCTGGGCCAAGGCCATGAATAACGGCTCGCCGCAGGGCGAGGGCGGCGACCGCGCCGTGGAGTGCGTGCGCGCCGGCTGCCAGATGGACAACGGCAGCGGAACCGCCGTGCCTGTGAGCGGCTTTAAACAATACGATTACGGTCTAAGCGATCTTCATGTCCATCACCGCATCACCGCCATGGTCGCTTATACGATTCCGGCCGGTAACCTTACCGGACCGGTTGGCTACGCGGCCAAAAACTGGAACATCAGCGGCATCTGGGTCTGGACCACGGGCCTGCCGGTAAGTGTCACCGAGTGCGCCGGACCACCGCCCTGCGCATTCAATGTCAGCGAAGTGGGTGGCCAGATGACGAACTTCTGGCGTCCACCCGCCGACGCCCCCAACCAAACCGGCAACCCCAACAACGGACCCAAGAAGTTGAGTCAATGGTTTAACACCTCCGTCTTTGTCGCGCAGACCCCCGGCCTGCTCGGCAACGCCAAGCGCAACGCCGTGCTTGGGCCCGATGCAAAGCGCCTCGACCTGTCGCTTTCTAAGGACTTCCCGCTTTATGAAGCCTTCAAGCTGCAGTTCCGCGCCGACGCCTTCAACGCCTCCAACTCGCCCAGTTTCGGCGAGCCGAACTCCGCGATCGGCCAACCCGTCTACGGCCAGATCACCAGCATGGCCAACACGTATAATCCGCGCGAGTTCCAACTCTCGCTGCGCCTGTCGTTCTAGGCCGCACACCTCAACTTCAACCGGCAGGGGGGAGCAGAAATGCTCCCCCCGTTTGCTTTTTGCAGTACGAAAGAAACCGAATGATCGGACAGATCGGTGTCCGCCGATTCCCCCAATGCGAAGTGGTTCAAATTCACGTAATCAAAACAACAAGGAGAAGACGAAAGTGACAATGAAAGGCATTACAATCTCCGGGCTTGCCAGTACTGATGCCCCATGTTCTGCCTCGGATCAAGCAGTTGGCGCCCTCCATTGGCATCGACGTACTCCAGTTCGAATAAACCCCTCCCGGATCCGCGTCCTGAATCCGCCATTTGAGATACCGCACTTCGTGGAGAAGATACAGCAGCATAGCTTCCGCGGCCCGAACCCCGGAATTGCGTGGATGCGGGAACGCCTGCGCGATGCCACCCAGAACCTCTCTACCACAGCGGATAGTGCAGCCACACAGCCGCTACCCCAAGCCCATTTTCCCGTTGAGCAGCCATGACACCCGGCAGCAATTTCCGGTGCGGCGTCATTCCTGGTTGGGTCCCAAAGTCTATCGCCACCACCAATATCGGAAATCTCAACAAACCGTTTCCCATTCCCTTGCGAAGCAACTATGGTTGAGACGCATTTAAACAATTGAAGAACCGCGTCTTCAAACGGCATTGGTGCGTAAAGACGCGGAAGGGATATTTCCGATGGCTACAAAAAGTGCATTGACCGGCCCAACTGCTTCGGCCGCTGAAGGGTACCCCAGCTTCCGATGGCTGGTGCTGGTCCTGGCAGCGCTAGGGTTCATTTCCATGCAAATGGTCAACCTGTCGGTGGCGCCGCTGGTGCCGGTGATCGCCGCCAGCCTGAACACAGATCCGGGGACGGCCACCAATCTGCTGATGACCTCGTTTCTGTTTTCCGGCTGTTTGATGTGGATTGTAGGGGGCGGCTACGTCTGCGACCGCTTCGGTGTTTTTGTCACCCTGATTCTGGGCTTCCTATGCCTGGCGGTACCGGCGGCGCTGATGCCGCTGATCGGCGCCAGCACGACGGGCATCTTCTGGGCACGCATGGTCGAAGGCCTCTCTTCGGGATTCATGTTCCCGGCCATGCCCGCCATCGTAAATGCCTTGTTTCCGCCCCACCAGAAGGGCATCGCCAACGGCCTGCTGAATTCGTCGGTGGCCGTGGGTAGCTCTGCCGGCGTATTTCTGGGCCCCATGGTGCTGAAGGCCGTGGGCGAATGGAAGGCCATGTCAGCCACCTTATCCATCTTTGTCTGGGCGTGCCTGGTTCTGGGAATCATTCTGTTCGTCGCCTATCATGCCAAGCTGCCCAAAGGGGGAGCCCCGGCGGCCGATGAAGGAAAGGGATCGGCCTTTAAGCAGGCGCTCTTGTCGCCGTTTACGATCGTGGGCATTGCGATGTTCTTCCTTACCGCCTGGGGCATGCAGAGCCTCTATAGCCTGACCGGAGCCTACCTGGCAGCTCCCAGTCCGCTGGGCGTTGGCTACGGCGGGGTGACCGCAGGACAACTGATGCTCGGCGTGACCCTGCTGGCCGGAGTCACGGGACCGATCCTCAGCGGCTTCCTGCTGGACAAGACCTTCCGCGGGAACGCCAAACCGGTGATGTTGACCGGCTATTTGCTGATGTGCGCCTTTGTATACGCGCTGGCCTCCAAGGCCGTGACGGGCAGCGCTGGTTTGCTGGAACTGGATTTGATTCTGGCCGGGTATG
The DNA here is from genome assembly GCA_963770415.1 of uncultured Acidobacteriota bacterium. GTDB lineage: Bacteria > Acidobacteriota > Terriglobia > UBA7540 > UBA7540 > CAVROP01. Next base: position 2,567 of record CAVYPU010000045.1, on the reverse strand, counting down.
GCGTGATGTTTGCCTTCCCGATGATTTTCTACATGATCGCCAGCTCGTATCCGCCGCAGATCGTAGGCAAGATGTCTGGACTGTGGGGCGGTATCGGCAGCTTCGGCGGCGTGCTGGGACTCTACATCGCCGGCCTGACGGTCAAGAGCCAGGGCAGTTACCACACTACCCTCTTTTTGCAGTCGCTGGTGGCGTTGCTCGGCTTCGTTCTGACCTTTGTGCTCATGGCGCTGAAGAAGCGGCGAGCGGCGGCCTAGAAGACACTCTGCTAACAGGTTGACCGGGCGGCGCGTTCCCGCAGGGAATCGCCGCCAGCGAATTCGTCCTGCCTTACACGATTCAGCCGTGTCCGGTGCAGCCACAGGATTTCCGCACAACCAACTCGGCAGGAATTATCACTTTGCGGGCTGCGCTTCGAGCTGCATGCGCGATATCCACAACTTCGGAGGAACTCAATGAAAACGACAGCAAGACAATTCGGAAGCGGGATCGCGCTCGGCGCATTTGTCGTCTTCGCGGTTCTTAGTAGACATGCGGTGAGTCAGGCGCCCGGAGCGTCCGCTTCGCCGGCACTCGTCGCGGCGGCGTCTTTGAACCGCACCATCGCCGCCGGCGAAAGTTGGACGGTCACAAAGACGACTGCCCTGGAGAGCTTGAACATTCAGGAGGGCGCCACTCTTGCCGCTCCTCAGGGATTCAGCCTGACCATGACGGTCGATGGCGTCGAGACGCCCGTCAAGGCCGGCACGTACAAAGGCCAAATCGTGCTCACGCCTGCCAAGTCCATCAGCATGGCGTATGAGGGGATGGGAGCCAGGAACAACTACGATTTCCGCACTGCTGTGTATGTCAACAACGGGGCATACGTTCCCGAGCAGTCTATCGCCGCGGCGGCGCTCGGCGGTAAGGTAACAAACTCCTCCGCCGAAGGTGTCAGGGTCACGTCGGATGGCCCGCTTTTTGCGGCGTTTATTGTCGATGGCGACTCCACCTATGCGATCAGAAATCCGGTCATTCGGATGACAGGAAATGGAACCAACGACTTCTTCGGTTATGGCGCATCCATTCGCGCCGGGGGCAGATCGAAGGTCACCATCGATGGCGCCAGGATCGACAGCACGGGCGCGGTGCGAACCGCGATCTGGGTCGGCGACAACGCCGATGTCACCGTGAATAACGCCGAGATTGAGGTGCACAACGGAACCTTGCCGGCTAACTACGGATGGTCCTGGACCACCGGCCCAACCGGCAACGGTGTCGTCATGATGGAGGTGCCGTGGATGCTGGGACTGCGCGGCAACAATCGCGCCACGCTGGTTGTTGGCCACGGCACGGCTACATTCAACAACTCCCACATCAAGGCCCAGGCATGGGGAGCCATGTCGACCGATGCAGTTGAGGAAGCTGTCGTTAACCTGAACAAGTGTCACATTGAAACCGTAGAGAGCGGCTATGGCGCTTACGCCGACGGCAATTCGCTGATTCATTCGAGCGGAAGCACCTTCGACGTGGCCACCTATGGTCTGATCTTGTCGGGTGGATCGGGCGTGTTTACCAACGGCAGCGTGGTCAATTCCCGCCGCATCGGCGTGATGGCGCACGGCGGCAGCCACGGCACACTGACCATCGACATGGGCAGCGTCTTCCATACCGAAGAAGCCGTGATCCAGCTGAAGAGCAGCAGCCCCGATGTGCTGATCGATAACGCCAGCCTGGAGTCGAAGAAGGACATCATCCTGGAAATGTTCCCTAATGACGACCCCAACAAGAGTGGCCCTGGCGCAGGTGGGCCTCCCGGAGCCGCTGGACCCCCCGGAGCCGGCGGACCTCCTCCGGGCGGCGGACCAAGCGCGATGGGAACCAAGTACAGCACCACAAATGGCACCGACGACGAACACACAACGATCAAAAATTCGAAGCTCACCGGCGACTTCGTAAATGCTCTGACCAAGCGGAGCGCGATGAATGTCTCGCTGGTGAACTCGACCGTCACCGGCTCCATCACCACAGCCATTCCCATTCACGCCGTTGGGCCTCACGGCGAGAAGCTCGTGATGCAGGATTCGCCCGACCTTTATTATTTGATCGGCGAAGTAAACCTGACCTATGCGGCAACCAAAGATGCGCACGGCGCTACCGTTTCGCTCGACGGCAGGAGCCGCTGGGTGGTCGCACGAACGTCTTATTTGACCGGCCTGGACGTGGCCCCGGGCGCCAGCGTCACTGCACCGAAAGGGGAAAAACTCACCATGACGGTTGAGGGCGTGGAAAAGCCGATCGTACCCGGTTCCTACAAGGGAGAGATCGTGCTCGCCACCGAAGCCCAATAACTGGCATCCGTGATGGGGCAGGTCGAGCCCCCCTCATGAAATGCTCTATCCTCGTCTAGGGAATCTCCCAGCAGAAGCCGGGAGATTCCTTTGCCCAACTTACACTAGCTTTTCTTGGACAGCTTCACTGTGGCAAAGCCTTCCTCGACCCGGTCCTTGATGTCGATGGTTTGACATACAGGTGAGGTCGACATAATACTTGCCTTTCTTTTCGTATTTGTCGGTAACATAAGCTCT
>CAVYPU010000044.1:0-298976 GCA_963770415.1 uncultured Acidobacteriota bacterium | reverse complement strand
CGAATTTTCCGTGGAAGGGGGACATGCAGGTGTTTCCCGTTGCTGCGTTGGTGGCGTTCAGGCGGCGATCGCCTGGTAGGACAAGTGTCTCGACGGCCGCGACGATCGCGGCGTCGTCGGGGCCGCGCATCAGCCGCTGCGTCAGCGCGATGACGATCATGTTTGCCTGCGGGTCGGCCACGAACCGCGTGCCGCAGCCGCCGGCCCAGCCGTAGCTGCCGAGACTAGGCGTGCCGCCGCCGCGCGTGGTGACGGCGCCGCCGAAACCCCAGCCGTTGCGCTCCCAGAAGCCGGGAAAGAACGGCGACGCGGCTTTTTGCGCCGGCGTGATGTGATCCGTCAGCATCATCCGCACGCTGCCGGGCGCCAAAATCTGTTTTCCGTCGTGCCGCCCCTCGTTGAGCAGCATTCGGCAAAAGGAAAAGAAATCGTCAGCGGTGGAGACCAGTGCGTTGGGGAACGACAGGCGGCGCGAATACCGGCCGCCGCGTGGAGATCCCAGACCGGCAATCGGCCGCTCGCATCGCGGGCGTAACAGGTGGCGAACCGGTCGAGCGAGCGGCGGGGACCCAGTATCCGGTGTCCCGCATGCCGAGCGGGGTGAAGATCCGCTCGTCAGGAATCCCCGACGGGGCGCCGGCGAGGCGCGCGATCAGCACCGCCAGCACGTCGGTGCCGGTGTGTACATCCAGCGCTCGCCGGGCTGGTGGATGAGCGGCAGCGGCCGAAGCGCGCCATGAATTCGTCGGGCGAACGGCAGGATGTCGGGGCCGGGGGCGACGCCGAGCTGCTCCATGGCCGCTGGATGGGCGTGCGGCCGGGCGGCCCCATGAGCGCGCCGATGCCGCAGCGGAAGGTCAGCAGATCGTCGAGCGTGATCGGCCGGCGCGCCGGTTCGGTGTCGTCGAGCGGGCTTTCGAGCGAGCGCAGGACGCGGCGGTCCCCAGTTCCGGCAGCCAGCGCTCGACCGGATCGGAGCGCGATTCTCCCTCCTCGATCAGCAGCATCGCCATGGCCGCGTGATCGGCTTGGTCATCGAGGCGAGGCGAAAGATCGTGTCCCGCCGCATCGGCGCGGCGGTGGCAAAGTCCTGCACGCCGGTCGCCTCGACCTGCTCACCCTCGGGCCGGGCGATGAGCGCGACCGCGCCAGCCACCTCGCCGCGCGGGACGTACCCGCGGAGCGCGACGCCGATGCGGGCGGTGCCCGCTCTTGCCTGTGGCATCGTACCGTTTAAGGATTGCGTCCGCCGCGAGTGCTCGCGTATTCGTCGTGGCGGCGGACGAATTCCATCGTCGTCTTCTCGTTGCGGCCCTTGGGCGCGCGGTCGAGGATCATCAGCGTGCCGATCAGCTCTTCCGGCCCGCGGCCATAGCTCGAATAGGTGTGGAAGACGTCGCCGGTCGCCTTGGCGAAGGCGCTGAGGCCCGGCAGCTCGTCGTTGGCGTCGGCCGGGATCGTTCTCGTAAATTGTAGTCCACCGTGGCCTTGGGCCAGTTGCTCCTCGGTGAAGGAAACGTGGAAGTCGTAGTTGAAGTCGCTGCCGAAGGACGAGACCCAGGGGAATGTCCAGCCCATGCGCTGCTTGTAGCGCTCGATCTCGTCCAGCGGCGCGCGCGACACCGCGACCCAGCTGACGTCGTGATGCTCGAGATGGGGCAGCGCGCCGTCGACGTGGTCGGAGAGGAAGGAGCAGCCGGGGCAACCCGCCTTCCAGCCCGGGTCCCAGCATGAAATGATAGACGATCAGCTGGCTGCGCCCGTCGAACAGCTCGCCGAGGCTCTTCGGCCCGCCGGCGTGTCGAACTGATTATCTCTTGTCCACCTTGACCCAGGGCAGCGCCAGCCGCGCCGCGTTGACCCGGTCGCGCAGCCGGGTCGCTTCCTTTTCCATCGCCAGCAGCGCCTTGCGCGCCGCCAGCCATTCCTCGCGCGAGACGATGTTGTGCGGCATGGTTCCCTTCGTGCGTTGCGCTTTTCCGCAGCTTCTGGTTGAGGGACGCTTGACAAATGTTTGATATCAACGTAATGGAGATGTCAAAAGCCCGGCCAGTCCCCTTCGACAAGACGTTGCAGGTCCGCGACAGCTGCCTGTGCCTGCATCTGCAGCGGGCGGCGCGGGCGGTGGCGCGGCATTTCGACGACGCCCTGCGCCCGCCCGGCCTGACCAGCGGCCAATTCTCCCTGCTGATGTCCCTCAACCGGCCCGAACCGCCGACGATCGGGATGGTTGCGGCGATGCTGGCGATGGACCGCACGACGCTCACCGCCGCGCTGAAGCCGCTGCAGCGGCGGGGCTGTCGAGGTGGCCGCCGATCCGGGGGATCGCCGCAGCCGGCGGCTGAGCCTGACGCCGGCCGGCATGGCGCTGCTCGCGCGGGCGGTGCCGATCTGGGAGAGGACGCAGGCGACGTGGAGCAAGCCATCGGCGATCCGGAGCAGTTGCGGACCGGCCTGCGCGCGCTAGCCTGATCCTCGGCCGCCGCGCCATGCAGCCAGGCCCGCACGCCTGCCGGATAGCCGAACGCATCGGGCACGCGCAGACCAGATCCGCCCACCGCGACCGCCGCCGCCATCCCGTCCTCGTCGGTCACGTCGTCGCCGATGAACACCGGCACGCGGCCGGCGAACGGCGCGCGCGCCATCAGGCGGCGCACCGCCTTGCCCTTGTCCACGCCGCGCGGCCGCACCTCCCACAGCATGTGCGCCGGCAGCAGTTCGAATGCGGCGGATCCGCGCAGCCAGCGCCGTCAGCGCAGCGTCGCCGCAGCGCCGGACCCGCCTCGGCGACGGCGCGGAAATGCAGCGCGAAGCCGCGCGCCTTGCGCTCCAGCAGCACGCCGGGATGCGCGGCGGCCAGTGCGCTCCGCCGCGTCCAGCCAGGCCGGCGGGGGGCGGGCAGCGCGAGCGCGTCCAGCGCCTCGCCCGGGGCGTGGCGCACCGCGCCGCCATGCTCGCCGGCCACCGCATAGGGCGCGTCGCCGAGCAAGCGCATCGACCGTTCTCGACCGGGCGGCCGGTGATGACCGCCAGGGCGCCGCCCAGCCGGTCGCGCAGCGTGCGCAGCGCGTCGGGCAGGCCCGGCGGCACCACCACCGCGTCCGGCCGTCGGCGCGATGTCCAGCAGCGTGCCGTCGAGGTCCAGCAGCAGCGCGGTAGCGCCGAACGGCGGCAGGCTGATCCAGGCTCATGGCGTGCAGCCGATCACCCGCACGTCGTAGAGCGGGTGCTCCAGCATCGACAGCGATGGGTCGGACTTCAGCATCCAGCCCTTGAAGCCGGCTGCGCCGGCATCGCGTGTCGGTGATCGTCGAGGAAGGCCGTCGCGTCCTGCGGCATGTCCGGCGGACGCACCTCGCAGGCGGCACCGCGATGCTGAGCGAGCCGAATGTCGCGGTCTGGCCGACCTTCACCGTCATCGGTGTCGTCCGCTTGGCGTTGACCTTGTCCAGTGCCACGGCTCGGCAGCACCGCGCTGCCTGCGCAGCCAGGCACGTTCGGCTGGCGTCTGAGCGGCCGGCCGACACTGCCTGAGCGGCGGCGGCCCTGGCCGGCGGGCGGCTGCGGCTGCGGGCTGCGCCCTGTGGCGGCGGGCCTGCGGCGGCTGCGCAAGGCTGCTGCTATGGGGACGAGCAACGGTACCGGCTGGCCCGGTGGCGGCTGCGCCGCCAAGACCTTGCCACGCGGGCCCCAGACCCCCGAGGCCGCGCAGCGGGTCGCGAGGGGGCTGTTGCGGGGCGGAGCGCGAAGAGAATCATCACAATGCGCCTCGGGCCGGCCGCGCCGCGCTTATCGGGCTGGCGAGGCCGTGGACCATGTCCACCGAGGATCGCGCGCATCGCCTTTCCTCCACGCCCATCAGTATGGCGTCCTCGAATACGTCCTGCATAACTTGCGCGAGCTCGGCGTGGTTCTCCGCCAGCACGCGCATTTTTTCGCGGCAGGCGAGACCGTGCCGTCGGCGGCCGGCCAGCGCGGGGGCGGCGAAAAACTCATTTCGGCGCCGGCCGGAGCGGCGCCGCCGTCTCGGCGGGCTTCGAGGGCGAGGTTGCCGAAAATGAACTTGCCCAGCAGCTGCTCGATGCTGACCGAGGACTGCGTGGACCCTCGATCGTGCCGCCGGCTGTGATCATCGTGGCACCGGCCGCCGGGCCGCCCGTGTCCAGGAACAGGGACTTGCCGCCGAGCAGCCCGTCGCTCCATGCCATTCGACGGATTGGATTCCCGCTTGCGCGGGAATGACGTGGCTTTCGAAGTAACAGAGCGAGATTCCTCACTTCGCTCGGGATGGCATGCTTTCGAGAGGTTCCAATGCGTAGTCCGGTAGAGGCGTCGCCTGGCCCCAGGGTCGCCGGATGCGGTGACAATCGTCCCCAGCCCACCGCGCCCGTCAGGCAAAGCTGATCGAGCATTCTGCGGATCGTAGCCGGCCACTCGACGCGCCAGGATCTGCGGCTCCCAGGCGCTGGCCGGCGCCTCGAAGCCTTGCAATTGCCGGATGACTTCCAGCACGCCACGTTCGCAGCACCTGCGTCCCTGGGGCAACGTGTTGCCAGCGCAGCAACCAGCGCATGAATTGAGCTCGTGTGACAGGCTGAATCTCCTTGCGCAGCGCGCCGAGCGTGAGCCGATGAATGCGCGCCAGCAGCCGGCGGTCGCACCATTCGACGGGCTACCGGCCCTCAATTGGTGCAGTTGCACCGGTGAACTGTCCTCGCAGCACCCGCCCTTCGCCCTCGAGGCGAAGCATGGCCGCTTCGATATCTGCGCACGCCGGCAATCCCAGCGTGCGCGCCAGCCACGGCAATCTCGACCGGCCCGAATGGCCATCCAGCCTCGCACGAGTTGAAGCAGGGCATCGTCTCTTGTAATGAACCGGCTCATCAACCTCGGCAGGCTGGTCTCGAACCTTGCGCTCGGGGAAGAGCATTGAGAAGGCCTTGATTCTCTCCGCGGCAACCCAGATAATATTCGTCGCCCACCTGCGCGCGAGCGGCGCGGCCCGTCGGCAACGAGTTGACGAAAGAGATCGCCCCACTGTGCGCGCTAGCACAGGCAAGCCTCGCGGGGCGGCACGAAGTTTTCCGGCAAGGCCACGAATACCTGGAGCGCTTCGTTCAATTCGTCGGCGTCGCGAACGTCCGGCCAAGCCTCCTCGCGCACTTGCGCGATGGCGGCGGGATCGAGCCGGCCGATCTCCGTGAGCACCGTCTCCGGCAGCACGCGGCGCATCGAGACGGCGCGCGCCCGGCGCTCCTCCAGCGGGGCATCGTCCAGATAGGCGTAGGGATTGGCGTTCAGAATCTCGTGCGAGAACTGGCGAAGGCGCGGGCGTATCCACGGCGATGCAACGGATGCTGCCGTCGCCGATTGCCGCGCAGCACCCGCTTCAAGCCCTCGATGTCCAACGCCTCCGTCAGCACGTCCTTCATCACCTCGCGGATCAGGGGATGGTCCGGAACGCGAATGTCGCCCTCGATGTTGTCCTGGCAGGCCGCCGCATCGGGGAAGACCGCTGCCAGCAGGTCGTCCGCGCGCATGCGCTGAATTTGCAGCGGAATCTTCTTCCCGTTGCGAAAACGCGGCAGCGCCAGGGCGCGTGTCGCGTCCCAACGCCAGCGCGTGGCGAAGATGGGCGAGACCAGCGCCGCCTGTTCCAGGACCGGCGGCAGCGGATTCCGGCGACAGAAAATGGAAAACCTCCGCCAGCGGAAAGCTGTGCTGCTCGCCCAGCGAAATGTTCAGGCCGTCCTCGGTGGCGGCAGCTTGCAATTCAAAATTGAAGGAGCGGCAGAACCGCTTGCGCAGCGCCAGTCCCCAGGCTTTGTTGATTCTGCCGCCAAAGGGCGCGTGGATCACAAGCTGCATGCCGCCGCCTTCGTCGAAAAAGCGCTCGGCAATGATGGTGTTTTGAGTCGGCACCGCGCCCAGCACGGCGCGCCCGCGCCAGAATGTACTCGACCGCCTGCTCCGCCCCGGCGTCGTCCAGCCCGCATTGCTCTTTCAAGCCAGGCGATGCCGCGGATTGCCGAGAGGCACCTTGTAGCGCGTCCGGCGTCCGCTGCGGCCTTCGTAGGCGCCGGCAAGGCAGCTGGGCCTCGCTGCGCTTAAGCTGGCCTGACAGATCACTGATCTTCTCGCGAATCTCTGCGACCTGGGCGGAGAGTTCCGGGGTGCGCGCCGGCGCCTCGCCAAGCCAGAAGGGAATGTTGGGGGCGGCGCCGTGCGCATCCTCCACCAGCACGCGGCCGGAACTGCCTTCGATCCGGCGAGATGCGCCAGGACGTGTTGCCCAGCAGGAAGACGTCGCCGCGCATGCTTTCGACCGCAAAGTCCTCAGCCACCGTGCCCACCATGTCGCCTTCCGGCTGCGCCACCACGGTGTAAAGCGCGGACTCCGGAATCGCGCCGCCGTTGGTGATGGCCACCAGGCGGCTGCCGCGCCGGCCTCGCAGGCGATGCTCGACGCGGTCGCGATGCAGATAGGCGCCGTAGCGGCCGCGGCGGGCGGTGATTCCCTCCGAAAGCATCTCGAGCAGCGCGTCAAATTCCTGCGCGGGCCAGATCGCGGTAAGGGTAGGCCCGGCGCACGACCGCGAACAGATCTCCTCACTCCAGTCCTCGCACGCGCACATCGCCACGATCTGCTGGGCCAGAACGTCCAAGCGGCGCTTCCGGAATCTCCAGCCGGTCGAGTTCGCCCTGCGCGCAGGGCCCGGACCAGCGCGGCGCATTCGATCAGCTCATCGCGCGTCGTGGCGAAAAGGCGGCCCTTGGGCACCGCCCCGCGCCAATGGCCGGACCGGCCGATACGTTGCAAGGCCACGGCGATGGAACGGGGCGAGCCGATCTGGCAAACCAGGTCCACCGTGCCGATGTCGATGCCCAGTTCGAGGGAGGCCGTGGCCACCAGCACCCGCACCTCGCCCGACTTCAACCTGTTTTCCGCCGCCAGGCGCACCTTGCGCGCCAGGCTGCCGTGATGCGCCGCCACGGCGTCCGCGCCCAGGCGCTCGCGCCAGGTGATGCGCCATCGCGCTCCGACAGCCGCCGCGTGTTCACAAAGACCAGCGTCGAGCGGTGCTGCCGCGCCAGTTCCGCCAGCCGGTCGTAAACCTCTTCCCACATTTCGTTGGTGGCGATAGGCCCAAGCTCGCTCGCGCGGCACCTCGACGGCCAGATCGAGCGCGCGGCGATGGCCGATGTTCACAATGACGGGCTCGGCCGCGGCCGCTTCCCACCAGGAACCTGGCCACCAGCTCGATGCGGCTTTTGCGTGGCCGAAAGTCCGATGCGCACCGGCGGCGCGGTCCGGCCGCGACTGCGCCACCAGCGCTTCCAGCCTTTCCAGCGAAAGCGCCAGGTGCGCGCCGCGTTTGTCGTCCGCCACGGCGTGGATTTCATCCACGATCACCGTTTCAACGTCGCCCAGGATGGCGCGGCTTTTTTCCGCCGTCAGCAGGATGTAAAGAGACTCGGGCGTGGTCACCAGGATGTGGGGCGGATGCGCCAGCATCGCCCGGCGTTCGGCGCGAGCGTGTCGCCGGTGCGGACCGCGGCGCGGATGGGCGGCATCGGCAAGCCTCGCTGCAGCGGCCAGCGCGGTGATTTCACTGCAGCGGCACTTCCAGATTCTTGCGAATGTCGTTGCTCAGTGCCTTGAGCGGCGAAACATAAACGACTTCGGTGCGGTCCTCGAGCGCGCCGCTCAGGCGCCTTGCGAATCAGGCGGTCGATGCAGGCAAGAAACGCCGCCAGCGTCTTGCCGGAGCCGGTGGGCGCGGAGATCAGTGTGGACTTGCCCGCCAGGATGGGCGGCCAGCCCTGCTCCTGCGGTTCCGTGGGCGAGCCGAACCTGGCCGCGAACCATTCCTCGACGAGCGGGTGCGCCCAAGCCAAGGAAGCCAGGGACCCCTGCGGTATGTTCTTCAACCCCGAAGTCAACATCTCAATTCAAGTTTAGCTGGGCCTAGGAAAAAAGCAATTGTCCGCTGACGCCGCGTTCTCTCGAACGTCTGTCATTCTGAGCGAAGCGAAGAATCCGCATTTGTCCCTCAGGGAACTGCAGATCCTTCGCTTCGCTCAGGATGACAGCGGCTTTCGTCGCAACTGGTGAGCCGACGGGTCGTGAAGTCTTCCCTCAAGATGACAGCGACGACCCCGTTTCCGATAACTTGCTTCCGGGTATAACTCCGGTTATACTTTTCGTATGAAAACAGCGGTCTCGATTCCAGACTCTCTTTTCCATGCGGCAGAGCGGGCGGCGAAGCGTCAGAAGGTCTCGCGCAGCCGCTTCTACGCCCGAGCGGTCGAGGCCTATCTGAAAAGGCAGGAAGCGAAGGGAGTCAAGGACGCACTCGATGCCATTTATGCGACCGAAGATTCCTCCCTTGATCCTGTGATCGCACGCTGCAAAGCCTGTCAATTGGCCGGAGGAGTGGTGATGCGCCGAGGCGAGATCTGGTGGGCCTCCCTGCCCCCGCCAACGGGGTCAGGCCCAGGGTTTCCCCGTCCGGTTCTGGTTATTCAAGCCGACGAATTCAACGAGAGCAGAATCAAGACTGCGCTCGCGGTGATCTTGACTACAAACCTACGACTTGGCAGCGGCGCCAGGCAATGTTCACTGCGGATCGAAAGAAACGGGACTCCCCAGGGATTCGGTTGTGAATGTGTCCCAAGTCGTTACAGTTGACAAGGATGCTCTTCACGGAGCGGGTGGGTAGTTTCCCCACTCATGTGCTGGTTCGGGTGGAGGACGGGCTAAGACGAGTCCTTGGCCTGTAGCTGCGCAGAAGTGTGAAACTAAATTGGCTGAATCTTCAGATCGACTATTGAAGAACTCTACGACGCGCCAGACCGACCAATTCGGCGAAGAATACTTCCGGGCCTTTGACGAATTCAAACCGGCGCTGAATGAAGGCCGGATTCGCGCGGCGGAGCCTGATGCCGCGCTCGCCCACGGGTTGGAAAGTGAATCCCTGGGTGAAGAAGGGGATTCTGCTGGGGTTCAGGATCGGGCGCGTCGTGCGAGATGGGGCCTGCCGACTTTCAGTTTCGCGACAAGCACACTTTCCCTTTGAAGCAGCTCCCTGCGAACCAAAACGTGCGCGTGGTGCCCGGCGGGTCTTCCATTCGCGATGGCTGTTACATCGGCAAGAACGTGACCTGCATGCCGCCCATGTATGTGAACGTGGGCGCCTACGTGGACGATGGCACGATGATCGACTCGCACGCGCTGGTAGGTTCCTGCGCGCAGGTGGGCAAGCGCGTGCACCTGAGCGCGGCGGCGCAGATCGGCGGCGTGCTCGAGCCGATCGGCGCCCTGCCCGTGATTGTCGAGGACGAGGTCCTGGTGGGCGGCAATTGCGGGGTTTACGAGGGGACGATGGTCGGCAAGGGAAGCGTTTTGGCCGCCGGCACGATTCTGACGGGCTCGACCCCGGTTTACGATTTAGTGCGGGACGCGGTCTATCGCCGCGAGGGCGAGCAGCCGCTGATGATTCCCGCGGGGGCGGTGGTTGTCCCTGGCGCCCGCGCCATCACCAGGGGACGAGGAAAGGAGTTGGGGCTTTCCCTCTACACTCCCGTCATCATCAAGTATCGCGACGAGAAGACGGACCAGGCGGTGCGGCTTGGAAGAACTGCTGCGCTGAACTCCGCTCCTCAGATTGAGGAGCGTGGGCTCAAGCGCCGGGTGGTGGTGAACGGTCGATGAGCTGAATTGTCTCACCGCTGCGGCGACGAAACGCGGCATTCCGGAGCCGGCGAAGGATCGCAGGTCCGAGGAAGGGGAAACTTTAATAGAATAATCTTTATGGCAGCATAAGCAGAATTAACTTGCATTGCATCCAGTCGATGGGTTACCATAGTGAGGATTTTTCGTGCGTAGTGCGGCCCCCTCAATCGGTTTTGCTTTGCCGGGGGAGTCAAGACAATGAACGGTTCGATCCTAAACAGGAACTCTCATTCGTCTCATCCTTACGGCGCCGCTGGCCTGAGTGCTGAGCGGCGTACCCACCCAGATTGCGCGTCATCATTATTGCGCCGCTAGCCTAGATGCTGGCGGCGGAATTCCCGAAAACAAACAAAGTTCACTGCGGGAAGAAAGTAGCCAATAAACGATTGACAGCGGACAAGTTGGAATGCTACTCTACCTACCGACTGGTCGGTAGCATCAGCCCGCCGCTCTTCGGAGCGGGAGAGATGATGCCAAAACTTTACTCGGGTTCGGAACTCTTACTGGAAAGTCTCAGCCGCCAGCAGGTGGAGGTGTTTTTTGGGCTTCCCGGCGGCGCCGTGTTGCCTCTTTACGACGCCCTTTACAGCGCGGGCATCCGCCACCTCCTGGTCCGCCATGAGCAGGCGGCGGCTTTTGCCGCGGACGGCTATGCGCGGGTCACCGGCAAGCCCGGCGTCTGCCTGGGCACTTCAGGGCCTGGGGCTACAAACCTGATCACGGGCTTGACTTCGGCGATGATGGACTCCATTCCGGTGGTGGCCCTGACGGGCCAGGTGCCGGCTGTCGCTGATCGGCAAGGATGGCTTCCAGGAGGCCGATACGATCGGCATCAGCCTTCCCAGCACCAAGCAATCGTTCCTGGTGCGGTCCGCGGCCGAGATCCCGTCCGTGATTGAGAAGGCCTTCAAAGCCGCCGTATCGGGACGGCCCGGGACCGGTGTTGGTCGATCTTCCCAAGAGCGTGCTGATGGAAAACGCCGAGTACAGCTACCCCGCCGCTGCCGCTCCCGCGTCACCGGCAACGGCTGCGCGAGTGGACGGACGACGACGTGGAGCGCGCCGCCGAGATGATCCTGGCGAGCAAGCGGGCGGTGCTCTATGCGGGCGGTGGAGTCATCACGTCAGACGCTTCCGACGAATTGCGCGAGCTTGCCGATTTGACGCATATTCCGGTCACCACCACGCTGATGGGTTTGGGCTGCTTCCCCTCGCGCCATCCGCTTTCGCTGGGCATGCTGGGAATGCACGGCTCCTATGCCACCAACATGGCCATCTGCCAGTGCGACTTGCTGATCGCGGTGGGGGCGCGGTTTGACGACCGCGTCACGGGCCGCCTGAACGGTTTCGCGCACCAACGCCAAGAAGATCCACCTGGACGTGGACCCCTCCGAGGTCAACAAGAACGTGCGCGTGGATCTGGCGCTTGGTGGGCGACGCCAAGGAGAGCCCTGCGCGCGCTGGTTGCCGCTTTGAAGCGCCGGAACGCGGCCCCCTCGGATGGAAAGGCAGCAGTGGCTGCAACGCATTGAGAGTCCTGGCGTTCCGAGCACCCGCTGACCTACGACAAGTACGCCAACAACGTCAAGCCGCAATTCGTGATCGAGACGCTCTCGCAATATGCCAGTGAGGATGCCATCGTGGCTGTGGACGTGGGCCAGCACCAGATGTGGGGCGCCCAATTCTGGAATTTCACGCGGCCGCGCACCTGGCTCTCCTCGAGCGGGCTCGGCTCGATGGGCTACGGGTTCCCGGCGGCCATGGGCGCGCAAATGGCATTTCCCGATCGGCAGGTGATCGCCATTGTGGGCGACGGTGGATTCCAGATGACCCTGAACGACCTGGCCACGGTGGTGCAGTACCGTGTTCCGGTCAAGATCGCCATCATCAACAATCGGGCCCTGGGCATGGTTCGCCAGTGGCAGGAGATCTTCTTTGAGAAGCGCTACTGCGACACTGACCTGGCCTTCGCCCCCGACTTCGTGAAGCTGGCCGAAGCCTACGGGATTCGCGGCACGCGGGTCGAACACCGCACCGACGTAGCAGACGCGGTGCAGGATTTCCTGAGCGACCGCGAAGCCGCGCCTGATCGATTTCTGGGTTGATCCGGCGGAGAACGTTTATCCCATCGTGCCGCCGGGGGCATCGCTGGCGGAAATGGTGGTGGAGCCGCCGCACGTGATGGTGGAAGAGGAAGCGCTCGACGATCTGTGGGCGGTCTAACAAGGTGCATTGCAGCGCCGACCTTTGGGTCGGCATTGAAATGTGCTGACCCGAAGGTCAGCGTTACGACGGTAAGCTGGATAAGGAGTAGGTTATGCAGTGGTTACTGACACTTGAAACGAATAGCGACATGATCTCCATTTGCAGGCTGATGAACATCTTCCGCCGCAAGAGCCTGATGATTGCTACGCTTGCCATGACGGCCCGGCCTTCGGGATTCTCCCTGATGGGCGTCGTGGAATCGGCGGAAGCCGAAATGGACTATCTCTTCAACTTCCTGCGGCAGACCGAGGGAGTCGCAGCACGTCACCTGCTACCGGCACGAATCTTCTCCCAAGGCTTCCTTTGTGTTTATCGATTCGGAGGAGGATAATTCCGGCGTCGCTCGACTGCTGAAGGTGTTCCCGGAATCGAAATTGATGTTTGCCAGCAACGGGAAGTACTTGCTGGAGATTCCGGCGGAGAAACGGCGGAGCCCAAGCCTGATCGGCGATCAAGGCGCGGCGTTTCTCCCCTTCGCGTGCGTCAAGACGACACGCTCGGCCCCGCAGCCGGAGTTTGCGGCAGTCGAGGCTTGATTTTCCCTTTCGTCAGCAGTGAGTGCTCCACGCGTGCGCTGCATCCTTGGCATCTCAATCCAGTTTGGCAAATGACAATCCAGCGGAGAACTGTTATTCTGCTGTGTTCCCAGAAGGTAAGTTCCGTCACTCCGAGCGCGACGAGGAATCTCGCCCTGGTTCCCTTCCGACACGCGAAGCAGAGCGAGATTCCTCGTCGCGCTTGGGATGAACTCCGAAGCGAATATTTCAATTTCAAAAAGGATACAAAATGGCAAAAGTCTATTACGAAAAAGATGGAGATTTGAAACCCCTGGTGGGCAAGACCGTCGCGATCATCGGCTACGGCAGCCAGGGACACGCGCACGCGCTCAATCTGCGCGACAGCGGGCTGAATGTTATTGTGGGTGAAGTCGCGCCCCTCGACTCCTCAGGCCAAGGCGAAGGAGGCGGGCTTCGAGGTCGTCGACGCAGCGGAAGCCACCAAGCGCGGCGACCTTATCGCCGTGCTCATCCCGGACCATGTGCAGCCCAAGGTTTACAAGGAACAGATCGAACCCAACCTGGGCAAAGGGAAGACCTTGTTGTTTGCCCACGGGTTCAACATTCACTTCAAGTTTGTCGTTCCGCCCTCCGACGGTGGACGTCATCATGATCGCGCCCAAGTGCCCCGGTCACCGCCTGCGTGAGCTTTTCGAGGAAGGCATCGGTGTGCCGGCGCTGCTCGCCGTCGAGCAGGACGCCTCCGGCCATGCCGAACAAACCGCGCTCGCTTATGCGACGAGCCCTAGGGAGCCTTAAAGCGGGTGTCATCCGCACCACCTTCAAGGAAGAAACCGAAACCGACCTGTTCGGAGAACAAACCGTATTGTGCGGCGGGGTGTCTGCGTTGATCACGGCGGGATTCGAAACGCTGGTGCAGGCGGGTTACCAGCCGGAGATCGCTTACTTCGAGTGCCTGCACGAATTGAAGCTGATTGTGGACCTGATTTACCAGGGCGGCATCAAGTACATGCGCTACTCGGTGAGCGACACGGCCGAATATGGCGACTACACGCGCGGGCCCATGGTGATTGACGCGCACGTGCGCGAGACCATGAAGAAGATCCTGGCCGAGGTTCAGAACGGCAAGTTCGCCAAAGAATGGATGGACGAGAACGCGCAAGGCCGGAAGAAGTTCCTCGAAATGCGCGCCCAGGCTCGCAGACCACCTGATTGAAAAGGTCGGCAGTGAGTTGCGGAAAATGATGCCCTGGATCCAGGGCTCGAAAGAGGAAGCCACCGCCGCCCAGGCCGAGGCACGGAAGTAATTCCGGATTGTCACTACGGCAGGGAAGGACAGGGCCGAAGAGCCCGGCTAATATTCAGCCCTCTCCCCCTTGGGGGAGAGGGTGGCCCGCGACGGCGTTTTCGTCAGCCGCGGCGGGACGGGCGAGGGGGTTCAATCCTGACCAGTCACGTCATCAAACATGGTTTTGACACAGACCCTGAACCCCCGCCCGTTCATTCCGGCAAAGTTGAGGACTGACATGAAGCCAGCAACAGACAGTTCGCAGACGAGCACCCAGACAGCGAAGGATTTCCAAGCTCGCGTTGGAAAAACTCGCGCTCATCGGCGCCGGTAAACTGGGCGAAGGCTTGCTCTCCGGCATGTTGGGCTCGCAGCTTGTTCCCGCGGCGTGCGTCGAAGCGACGGTGGCAGTAGCCGACGAGCCGCGTGCCGAGCTACCTGACAGAAAAATATGGCGTCAAAGCGCACACCAATAACATGCGAGGCGGTCTCCGGAGCCGGCCTGGTACTGATTTGCTTGAAACCCCAACAGGTGAAAGGCGTCTTGCACGAAATCAAGAAGCATCTGAGGAATGATGCAGTCATCATTTCCGCTGCGGCCTCGGTGACCACCGCCTTGATCGAGCGTGAGCTGGGACGGCCGGCGCGCGTGGTCCGCGCCATGCCCAACACGCCATGCCTCATCCGCCAGGGAATGACGGCCATTGCGCGCAGGGAAGCATGCCACCGAAGACGACGTCCTAATGGCGCGAGATATTTTCAGTTCCATGGGCCGAATCGTGGTGGTGGGTGAAGAACACATGGACGCCATCACCGGCCTTTCGGCCTCCGGCCCTGCCTACGTTTATCTGATTATCGAGTCGCTGGCCGAGGCCGGGGTGAAGATGGGGCTGCCGCGCGACCTTTCCACCGAACTCTCCGCCCAAACTTTGCTGGGTGCGTCCGCCATGGTGCTTCACACCGGCGAGCATCCTGCCAAACTGAAAGACATTGTCACCACGCCAGCGGGCTGCACCATCGACGGCTTGCTCGAACTCGAGGAAGGCGGCCTGCGGGTTACGCTGATCAAAGCGGTGGTGCGCGCCGGCCAGCGCGCGCGGCAGTTGGTGGAAGACCAGAACACCTAAGCAGATTTCATGAGCTTTAGCTCGCCACTCTGCATGAGAGAAGCCTGGATTCCCGCTTTCGCGGGAATGACAACCCGTGCGTCATCCCCGCGAAAGCGGGGGTCCACTGGTACCGCGTCGGCCTATTTTCACTGCAGTCGAGACTCACGAGTCCGAATTCTAGGAGTTAAAAACCAGCAGCCTTCGGCAGCTTTGCCGTTAGGCGTTAAGGGACTCCTCGTTACGCCTCCTTGAATGCCGTTTCATTCCAGCCATTTGATTGACCCGCGCCTTGATCTTTCATAGAATCATAACAGTACAGGGCTGAACCTTTAGAAACTTGACTGTTCCGAATGAATCCGACGGAGAGAAATAACCGCGGACTGATCGCGGAGAAGGACCTCCCGGATTGACATTCCAAGCGTTATGCCCGCGGGGAGAGTTGACATGAGAATTAGGAGGAGAACCATGCTTTACAGCTTGCTTGGTCTGACGGGCGCAAGCCATCACATCAACGCCCTCGCCGCGCACCCTCATGCGCCCGGAGCGAGCGCTAATCGAGCCTACCCGGCATCCTCCGGTTCAGGAGCCAGTTCAGCCCTCGGCGTGAGCGGCCAGGGAAAGCTGAAATTCCGCGTCCTTTACACGGCTGAGCGACTTCCTCCGGAAGCGCGGAAGGTCCTGGTGAACGCTCATGGCGGATTTGCGGTTGACCGGCGCCCTGGCAAAGAGGAGACGTATTTCGCAATTCCCGGCGCTGGAATTCTTCGCATCAGTTCCGATCTCAAAGCCATAGATCTGCTCGACACTCCCGATGAGATGCGGAAGGTGAACCTGCACGACTCAACCATCTGGTACGATGCGGACGGCACCCCCTATCTGACCTTTCCTGCCAACGACGCAGGCAAGATTTTCACAACCACGCTCGACGGGAAACTGGTTGATTCGCTCGACGCGCCCACGGCAGCAATCGAGTTCGAACAGCCGGAGGTCCACGACTATTTTTTGGGAGGGGGAAATTTTGCTCCCACGGCAGTGGAATACTGGAAAGGCCTCTACTACATTACGACGGGATATTCGAATCTCGATTATGTACTGACGGCGCGCATCGAACGAGCGGGCCGATTCGAGGCGGTTTGGAATGACCTGGCGTTTGGCGGCAGGGGTGAAGGACATGGGCAGTTTGGAACGGGCCACGGCATTACTTTGCCACCTGGAAAGGCGCATTTAGAAGTTGCGGACCGCCCTCACTCCCGCATCGAACGCTTTACGCGCTACGGCCATTACCTTTCTACCCTGAAGACGCCCTCGGGATCGTTGCCCTGCGACATCAATTACCTTGACCCGCAGTACAGCGTGGTCCCCGCGCTCGATGGCCCGGACAAGAAGAAGGGAGCGCCCATTTACATCTTCGAAAACGAGAAGCTGGTTTCCACGGTCATGCCCAAGGAGGAACTGGGCTTGCAGAACTTCGTGCACATCCACAATGCCGCGCTGCGCCGTATCGCGGACAAACTGTATATCATTGCGCAGGCATGGAACCCGGGGGATTTTGCGATTTTAGAGCAAGTGACGAGCTAGTACGAAGCCTCGGACCCTCTCACCTGCTTCCTACCCGGTGCTCTTCATCCCAAATGCAATACCGCCCACGGTAATTTGCAAAAGATGAAGCATTTCCGGCTGCCGGTCGGGTGCGCGGCGCCATTTCTCGAGGAAACGGGTCTGGAGGAAATTGAGAGGATCGACGTAGGGATTGCGCAGGCGGATGGATTCCGCCAGAACGGGCTGGCGTTCGAGCAGCGGATCGAGCCGGAGACTTCAAGGACGCCGCGCACGCTGCGCTCATATTCTTCCCGGATACGGCCGAAGATCTTGCTCCCCAGCGAGGCGGGGCCGAACCAGGGCGGCGTAGCGGCTGGCGATATAGAGGTCAGTTTTAGCAAGGAGGCTTCCGCGTTGTTGATCAAGATGCGAGAAGAACGGCCAGCCCTTGTACATGCGGCGCAGCAAGTGAAGTCCGTCGGAGGGGTGGGTCGTCGATGAATTCTCGAGCGCATATCCCAGGCCGTACCAGGCAGGGAGGAGTTGCCGCGATTGCGTCCACGCAAAGACCCAGGGAATGGCGCGCAAGTCGCCCAGGTTTTCGGTGCGGAAGCGCCGGCTGGGACGCGACCCGAGCCGGATGCGCTCGATGAGGTCGATCGGTGTGGCCTGGCGAAAGTACGAGGCGAACCCAGGAGTCTCGTAGACGAGCTCGCGATAGAAGGCGCGGCTGCTCGACGGCGAGTTCCTGGGCGTGATCTTCCCAGCCAGGTATCTGGTCCGCCTCGACCCGCCGGAAGTGCAGCAAGTGCGCGTGCAGCACGGCGGTGACGAGCTGCTCGAGGTTCCTCTCCGCAATGGCAGGATTGGCATACTTAAGAGAGATGACCTCGCCTTGTTCGGTGATCCGAAGTCTTCCGCCGGGGGCCGCGAAGGGTTGCGCCTCGATGCTGCGGTGGGATTGTCCTCCTCCACGGTCGATCGTCCCACCTTTGCCGTGAAACAGGCTCAGTCGCACGCCGCAATTTCTCCGCCACCGAAGCCAGCCGCTTCTGGGCGCGGAACAGCGCCCAGTTGGCGGCCACATAACCTCCATCCTTGACCGAGTCGGAATAGCCCAGCATGACTTCCTGAAATTCGCCGCGGGACTTCAGTATGCGCCGGTAGAGCGGGTCCGCGAAAAGCTCGTTGCATGATCTCCGGACCCGCTTCCAGATCGTCGAGGGTCTCGAACAGGGGAATGACGTCGAACGAAGAACGCAGCTCGCCCTTGCGGATTTCCACCAGGCCGGCTTGCCGCCCCAGCAGCAGAATATCCCACACGTCCGCGGCGCTCGACGTCATGCTCAGGATGTAGCGATGGGCCGCCGCTTCTCCATTGCGGGTCTGAATCTCCTTGAGGGCGGCGAATTCTTCCAGAGCACGCCGGGTGGGTCTCAGCAGAGAAAGCGTTCCGCTGCGAGGTATCAGCAACGCGGATCTCCGGCCTTGAGTTCCGCGGTTTCAGGAGAAGGCTCTTGATGGACAGCAATGCGAGCCTCGGGGGTTCGGAAGGAAGCCCCAGCTCGTGTAGCAGTTCGCTTGCGGCGGTGCGAGTGGCGTAGGAGTGGGTTCGAAAATCGAGGCTTGCGCCATGAAAGCCGAAAACCTGCGAGGCAACGCGAAGCCTGCGCGCTCCCACCTTGGAGATTCGAGGGCTGGGATGGCGCGCCAAGAGTCGCTCGAGTAGCCGGAGGTCGCGAGTGAACTCTTCGGGGAGCCCATAGGCGCCGCGGGCGCGATTCAGCGTCTCGTCCAGTCTCCACATCATGACGCGAAGCTTGCGGCGGTAAAGTTCGCTTGGCTGATCGACCTCGCGAAAGGCTCGTGTGTCCGGAAATCGGCGCATGAGCCGGTCCAGGTCGCGCTCGATTTCCGGAACATGCCGGCAGGGAAACGACGCCAGGCCCAGCATGCGCCTGCAGCCCTCACGGAAGTAATGCAGAATGCTGCGTCGGACTTCCTCGGCGGCTTCCTTACTTGTTTCAGGTGTGACGTTGGGGTTGCCGTCGCGGTCCGTGCCGACCCACGAGCCGAAACTCAGGAAAGGCTGGGGTTCGGAAGCGTGAGGATCGTAACGATGAAGCTCGTCGCAGAACTTCTCCCAGAAGCTTCCTGCCAGGTCGTAGATGGTGCGCTCGAGGAAGAAGCGCGCGTTCTCGCTCTCGACTTGAGGCGTGACCGGGGTCTCGCGGACTTCATCGGTGAGCCACAAGGCTTCGATCCAAGGGTCGATGGCCTGCTCCGCGTCGCCGTTGAAGTCTCCATGCAATGCCTCGAGCGTCCTCCCGATGCGCAGAATGTGGTTAAGGACGCTGCGGCGCTTTGCTTCTGTGGGGTGCGCGGTCAGCACGGGCTCGATGTGCATTGAAGCGAGCACCTCTTTGAGGTGGGAACGGGAAACCTGCTGGCGGCGCAGCTCGTTGAATGTGAAGCGGAGTGACATGGGCGCACCCGCTTCCTCGGATGCGTAAGCTCGCAGGCGGCGTACCCGTTCCCGCTCCTCACAAAGGTTGACCAAGTGGAAGAAGAGGCTGAAAGCATGAGCCACTTCGGTGGCTCGCTCGGTAGAGAGTCCGCGGACCGCCGACTCCTTCAATTCCAGAAGCTTCGCATCGGGCTTTTGCCGGATTTGCTTGGCGAGCCCGCGCAGGCGTTCGATCGCCTGGAAGGTCTTCGCGCCACACTGCTCCTGCACAATCGCGCCCAGTCGCGTGGTGAGAAATCGCACTTCCTGCCGCAGTGGCTCGTTCATAAAAGACAGGTGTCAGGCGCCAGGTGTCGAGTTTCAGGGGGACACGGCACTCCAGGCTAAGGTGTCATCCCGAGCGCTGCGAGGAATCTCGCCCTGCGTGCTGTTTCAGGATTCGGTTCAAAATTCCTCGCGGTTTTTGCCCCAAGCCAACTGCAGAGATCCTTCCCCGGGCTCAGGATGACAGCGATTGGGCTTGGGATGACACGTCGTTTCGGCTGTTGACTGTTGTCTCGGGACTGTCGCCTTCTTCAGGCCCCTTCGCCCAGTGCTTGTCCGAGCGCCTTCCGCAGCGCCTCGAGGGTCGGTTCGACCCGCAGTCGCTGGCGGCTTTCCTGATCCTCCGAGCGGTGGCGCATGATGTACTCGGTATCTTTCAGTTGGTGCCCTGTAAGAACGCAGACGATATCCGCGTGCCAGGGGATCTTCCCGGCGCGCACCAGCTTGCGAACCCCGGCAACGGTCGCGGCGGAGGCCGGCTCACATCCCACGCCGTCTTCAGCCAGCATGGCCTTGGCCTCGAAAATTTCCTGGTCAGTGACGGATTCCGTGAACCCCCCGGACCATTCGAGCACTCGCTGCGCCTTCTTCCAATTGGCGGGATGGCCGATGCGGATTGCGGTGGCCTCGGTATTGGGTTTGTCGACCGGAGCCAGGTCGCTCGACCCGCCCGCCACCATCTGGTGGAAGGGACTCGCGCCCGCCGCCTGCACCACCACCACCTTCGGCACCTTTTCGATGAATCCCATCTCCTTCAATTCGCGCAGTCCCTTGCCGATGGCGGAGGAATTACCCAGATTGCCGCCGGGAACCACGATGTAGTCGGGGGGCCGCCAGGCTCGCTGCTCCAGCATCTCCGCCACGATGGTTTTCTGGCCCTCGATGCGGAAAGGGTTCACGGAGTTCACCAGGTATAGATCCATTTCCGCCGCGATTTCACGCAGCAGACGGAACGCCTCATCGAATGTATCGCCCACTTCCACCACCAGCGAGCCGAAATCCAAGGCCTGAGCAAGCTTGGCGGCGGAGATTTGCCGGTACGGCACAAAGAGCAGCGATTTCATGCCCGCCCGAGCCGCGTAAGCCGCCATCGAGGAGGACGTGTTGCCGGTGGAAGCGCAGGCCACCCTGCGGATGCCTCGCGACAGCGGCGCGCGTGATGCAGGCGGTCATCCCCAGGTCCTTGAACGACCCGGTGGGATTGTTGCCCTGGTGCTTGATGGTCAAATGCACGGGGCCCGCCCACCATCCCGTGCGGCGGGTTCCCACAATGGGCGTCGAGCCCTCCGAAAGTGAGATGATGCGGTCGCCCGGCTCGATGAAAGGAATCAGCTCGCGGAATCGCCAAACGCCGCTGCGGTCGATGGGTTCGCCGCTCAAGCGCCGCTGATGCCACATGCGTCGCGTGGCTTCGGGATCGAAGCTATCAAATTCGTACTTGACCTCCAGAAGCCCGCCACAATAAGCACACGCGTGCACATCCTTCTTGGGGTCCTGCTTGCGCCGGCAAGCTTCTTCGATGCATTGGAGATAGGAGGACATGCTAGTTTTCAGTAGTCAGTAATTAGTTATCAGTTCAAGGGCGGGGCTTTAGCCCCGCCGGTAAGCAAAACACCCTGAGGGGCCTTTAGGCCCTGAAGCAACGCAGCTTCAGGGGCTATAGCCCCGAGGAATGGCCTGTTCTCTGCGGCGGGGCTGAAGCCCCGCCCTTCCGACGCCAAACGAATAAGAACGCTTATTAACACAAGTAAGCAATCGGAACTAGGGAAGAACAGCAGCCAGTTGGCACAACGGCCAATCTGGAGACGCGCAGTCCCCCGGCACCTGACACCCGACACCTGACCTAGAGTTTGAACTCCTCGTGAATCGTCTTCACCGCTTCTTTCACGTCAGCGGCCTTCACGGCAAACGAAATGCTCAATTCGGAAGAACCCTGAGCGATGGCAATAATGTTGATGCCGCGCCGTCCGAGTGCTGCGAAAGCGCGCCCGGAAATACCCGGCGTTCCTTTCATATTTTCGCCGACGGCGACCACAATCGCCACATGGGGCATGATCTCGACTGACGCCGAGCGGTCATGAAGGATTTCAAGCTCGAACGCCTTTTCAAGCTTGGCCTTCGTCCGCTTCAAGTCGGACTCAAGGAGGGCGAGACAAAGCACATTCTCAGCGGAGGATTGAGTCACCATAAGCGAGGTGATGTCTTCCTGGCTGAGGCAGTTGAAAACCCGGATGGCCAACTGGGCGAAGCTCAGCCGGTCTCCTCCGCTGACCATGATGAGGCCGGCCTTGCCCAAGGAAGTGATGGCTTTCACGCCCGGCGGGCCGTCGGCCGCCGAAGGCACGATCCGCGTTCCCGGGCAGGAAGGATTGAAGCTGTTCTTAATCCAGACCGGAATCTGCTTCTTCATCACGGGCTGAATCGTTTTGGGGTGGAGCACTTTCGCGCCGAAGAAGGAAAGCTCGATCGCTTCGCGGTAAGAGATGCCGGGGATGATTTGAGCTTCAGGGACCAGGCGCGGGTCGGCCGTCATCACGCCGTCCACGTCGGTCCAGATCCACACTTCGTCGGCGTCAAGAGCCGCCCCGATGATGGTGCCGCTGAAATCCGACCCACCCCGGCCGAGCGTCGTGCAGACGCCTTCCGGCGTGGCGCCTCGAAACCCGGTAATCACGGGAATGATTCCGCGCTTGCGAAGCGGCACCAGGCGCTGGCGGGTCTTGGCAGCGGTCTCTTCGAACTGCGGAGAAGCGTTGCCGAAGTTGTCGTCGGTGACGATCAGTTCGGTCGCGTCCACCGCCTCCGCCGCAGTGCCCTGGGAGCGAAGAATCGCCGCCTGGAGGTTCGCCGACATCACTTCGCCGAGACTCGAGAGCGTATCCATGGCGCGCGGCGTAACCTCGCGCACCATGGAGAAGCCCGAGCAAAGGTTCTCAAAGTTGCCGACCTGCTCGGCCAGGCGAGGCAATACGAGGGACTGCTCAGCGGCGGAGAGAAGCTGGTCGGCCACTTCGCGGTGGCGCCGCGCCAGCTCCCGCCGCACGTTCTTCCAGTGCTCGCCATTGCCGGTGCTGGCTTCCGTAGCGGCGCGAATCAGCATGTCCGTCACACCACCCATGGCCGAAACCACCACGGCCAGTTCAGTGTGTTGGGCATGCTCGGCCACCAGCTTGGCCACGTTCTGCATGCGCTCGGCATTCCCCACCGATGTCCCGCCGAATTTCCAGACGATGAGCGGCTTCTTCTCTTTTGCAGCTACTTCTTTGACCATATTTCGTTCCTTGGCTGCTTTGAAATAGTGATTAGCCGTACCCGCCAGGTCCACCGCTCCAACCACCACTCTAACCCGAACTTAAGCATGGAGGGGGCACGCTTCGTTCCCTCCCCACTGCTAGCGGGTTGCACCTGAGGTCGTG
Organism: uncultured Acidobacteriota bacterium; assembly: GCA_963770415.1. GTDB lineage: Bacteria > Acidobacteriota > Terriglobia > UBA7540 > UBA7540 > CAVROP01. The sequence goes on along the minus strand of CAVYPU010000044.1, from coordinate 276,314 downwards.
GAAGAGGAAGCAGGATTGGACGTCTTCGTCGATTCGCGAACCACGTCGATGAAAACCTTGGCAGGAAGCGACAGATACCTGTCCCGGCGGTACACGAGACCCAGCTCACGGTAAATTTTCTCGCCCTCGAGGGGGATCAGCTTGAGCACGCCGGCCAGGACCTCGGGCTGTGCATAGGTCCTCGAGATCAGAGAAATTCCCAGGCCCACGCTCACAAATTTCTTGATCGTTTCAACGCTCGCCAGCTCCATGGAAATCTGAATGTGGTCGCGGAACTCACGCAGTAGCCGGTCAATCACCACCCGCGTGTGCCCGGTTTTGGGCAGGATCAGCGGGTGGTGTGAAATCTGCTCCGGCGTCACGCTCTTGTTCTTACTCAAGGGGTGATTCTTGGGCACCACAAGCTGGACTTCGTCGCGAAAGAGCGAGATCACTTCGGTGTTGGTCGCCGCGTGCGGCAGAGTGACGATTCCCATGTCCAGAACACCTTCCTGCACCTTCTGCAAAATCTTGTGGCTGAAGTTGCGGTAGATGCTGATCTGGACCAGCGGATAAAGCTGTTTGAACTTGGCGAAAGTCTTGGGCAGGACGTAGAGGCATGTGGCCTCGTTGGCTCCTATGTAGAGCTTTCCGCGGGGCGTCTGGTTGAGCTCGGCGATGGCCTGCAGCGCCTCCTTGTGAAGCTCCAGCATCTTGTCCGCGTAACGCCGCAGGATCTCGCCTGCCGGAGTCAGCAGTACTCTTTTGCCGCTGCGGTCGAACAACTTCTCGCCACACTCCTGCTCGAGAAGTCGCACCTGGGCGCTGATAGCGGGCTGGGTTCGAAAGAGCTTCTCGGCCGCGCGAGAAAAGCTCTGCAGCTTGGTGACCTCCAGAAAGCTGGCTAGCTGGTCATAGTCCATCGGGTTCTGTTTACACCTGGGTCTTTACTATACCAGATTGTGCTTGTCGGGACCAAAAACAACGACCGTAAATCTGGGGTCTTAATCGGGCCGCAAGACACGGAGCGAGCTTCGCGGCGCCGGACCTCTCGTCTCAGGAAGGGATCCGCTCGTCAACATCACGCGTCGAGACATCACACGCCGACACTCACGTCGAGGTAGTGTCGAGGTAGATGCCAAAAATAGCTGGTAGGGTGTAAACTCTCTGCTTCTCTGGGTCCTAGAATGGGAACGCCAGCCATGGGCAAGCCCAAGCGACTCGAGGAGGAGGGTTAACTGTGAAAAGACGATTTGCTAGTTTGTTATTTACATTGGCATTCTTTAGTCCCGGGCTATTTGCGGCCAGCTTGCCACTTACTCCTTACCCGAACCAGCTTGAGGCGGGCGAGGGAGCCCTTCGGCTGGGAGCGCGTGTCACAATTGAAGTGTCGAGCAACGATGAGGAAGACCGCTTTGCCGCGTCGCTTCTCTCCCAGGAGCTCGAATCGATGGGCGGCATCTCGGCGAGCGTTGGAACGAAAGGCGGAGGGCCGCGCATTGTGCTGGCGCGAAGCGATAGCCAAGCCGGCAAGCGTATCCTCGGGCAATCCAAGTTGACCCTGCCGCCGCAGGCCGAAGAGGAAGGCTACATCCTTGTGGTGACTGCCCATGAAGCTTCAATCGTGGGGAAGACTGCGGCGGGGATCTTCTACGGCGTTCAGACGCTTCGGCAGTTAGTCGAGCGGACGCCGGGCGGCACCGAGATCCCTGCCGTGAGCGTGGTGGATTGGCCCGCCATGCGCTGGCGCGGCGTGAGCATTGACATCAGCCGCGGCCCCATTCCCACCTTGGCTTCATTCAAGAGGGAGATCGCCCTGCTGGCTGAGTTCAAGATCAATCTGTTTTCACTTTACATGGAGAACACGTTTGCCTACCCGAGTCTGCCGTTAGTGGCAGCGCCGGAGGGCGCGGTGACGCCTCAAGAAGCCGCCGAACTGGTCAACTACGCCAAGCAATATCACATGGTGATCGTCCCCGAGCAGGAGTCCTTCGGTCACCTGCATCTGGCGCTTCAGAACGAGCAATACCAGGACATGGCCGAGGTCCCGTACGGCCACGTGCTCTCGCCCACCGTCCCGGGCTCCTTCACATTTATCGGGAAGATGTTCGCGGACCTCGCTTCGTCGTTCCCGGGGCCGTTCTTCCACATCGGAGCGGATGAAACCTTCGAGCTGGGCCAGGGCCGCACCAAAGAGCAGATCGAAAAACTAGGCTATGGCAGTGTGTATATTGATTACCTGCGCAAGATCGACGAGAACCTGAGCACCTACCATCGCAAGGTCCTCTTCTGGGGCGACATGGGAGTCCAGCATCCGGAGCACCTCAAGGACTTGCCGCACGACATGATCGCGGTCCCCTGGGACTACGCACCGCGGAAATCCTTCGTGAATGAGATCAAGCCCTTCCGCGACGTGGGTCTCGAAACCTGGGTGGCCCCCGGCGTGAGCAACTGGAGCCGCATCTTCCCCGACTACGCCGAAGCGTTTCCCAACATCCGGCAATTTATTACTGACGGGAAAGAACTGGGTGCTACTGGCGTGTTCAACACCACTTGGCTCGACGACGGCGAGGGCATGATCAACTTCACCTGGTACGGCCTCGTCTACGGCGCCGCGCAATCCTGGCAGAAGACCGTGGATGAGGACCAGTTCACCGACGCGTGGGATTGGGCCTTCTATCGCGCGCACGATCATCACTTCGCGACTGAAATCAGGAACCTCACCGACATTCATCGCCTGCTCCAGGCCGCGGTCCATTCGGACGGCGAAGACTGGCTGACCTGGGTCGACGCCATGAGCCCGGACGGGCAAAAGTTCTACGCCGAACTGGAGCCTGCCGCGCACAAGGTCCGCCTGCTGGCTGAAGACGTCATCGCCGATCTCATCACCAACGGCCACCTCGCGCGCCGCAACCAGGACTTGCTCGATTACGTGGACTTCGCCGCCCGCCGCTTCGATTTCGTCGGCCAGAAGGCGATCTACTCAAAGTACATCATGGACCTCTATTCGCAGGCGCAAGCGAACGCCGCCAAGTCCGAGGTCGTTGGCGACATCATGGGGAGAATCGACGGAAACAACGGCCTCTTCCAGGACATGCGCGACCAGACGAACCTGCTCAAGGCCCACTATCAAAAACTTTGGCTGGGGGAGAACCGGCCGTATTTCCTGGGCAACATCCTGGTTCGCTACGACGAGGAATTGGCCCGCTGGGAGGGCTCCGCAAAACACGTGGACCGTCTGCGAGACGCCTATCGCCACCCCCGTCGCCTGCCGTCATACAACGAACCGCAGTAAGATGCTGCGAAAACACCGATAGGGGCACGCCATGGCGTGCCCCTCTCACGCGACTCGAAGTTCATTCGATGATTCCTCACCACAACCGGAAGGGCGAGGCACTGCGGCGGGGCACAGAGGTGCGCGAAGCGCCTTGGAGTGCGGCAGCGGAGCTGCCGCCTTTAGCTTGGAACATCGTTTTCCCGCACGACTGTCTTGCTGTAGGGAAGACGGTAGCGATGCTAAAGCGGCGGCAGCTAGTGCCACCGTGTTCCCAGAATGACGGCAGCTGACACCACAGCGCTCCGAAAAAGGCGGTAGCTTGCGCTACCGCACTCCAAGGCGCCTCCGGCGCTGACGCTCCGCCCTTCCCCAACTTCAGTGAATGCCAGTTATAGCTCCCCCAAGGTTGCGGATTTCGCCTGTTCGGGCTAAAGTGAGAAGTAAATACCAGGTTATATGGGCTTTGATAGATGACACTGCAAGAAAAAATACTGAATTCCACCATTCCTGTGACGCTATTCGAAGTGGTGCCGCCGGCTGCGGATCAGCCCGCTGCGATCGACGAATCCATTAATGAACTAGGCAGGGTCAAGCCCTTCGTGGACGGGATCAACCTGCCGGAAATTCACGACGAAGATCGCGGCGGGGAGCGGACCAGCAAGTTCGTGCCGCGCGTCGAGCCGCGAGCGTTGGGTGCGCGCATTCAGAGTGAGATAGGTTGCGACGTCATATTAAACCGCGTAGTCGTCCACGACCCGAAGCCGGAGATCTGGTTCCGGGAGACATGCCTCGAACGCGGACTGCGGCACGTCGTGCTGGTGGGCGGCGAATCCACCCAGGTGCGCTACCCCGGGCCAAGTGTCAAGGAGGCCGCAGCCCTGGTGCGCGGTGAGGGCCTGCCGATGACGCTGGGCGGCATCACGATTCCCCGCCGCAAAAACGAATCCGAGCGCATTCGGGTCAAGGCCCGCGCGGGCCTCGATTTCTTCACTTCCCAGGTGGTCTTCGACTCGAATGACGTGGTGTGGCTCATACAGCGGCTTAACGGCGTGCATGCGCGCGTTTTCCTGAGCTTCGCTCCGGTCAGCCATCGCCGCGATTTGCAGTTCCTGCGTTGGCTGGGGGCGGACATCCCGCAGGACCTCGATCGCTTTCTGCTCGGTTCGGAGGAAGGCGACGCCGCCCCCGCCGAGACCTGCCTCGAGAGATCACTCGACTTGGCCCAACGCATCCTCATGGATGTTTTCGACAACCTGCCGCCTGACCCCCCGCCCATCGGCCTCAACATCGAACATATCAACCGCCGAAATTTTTCCCCCGCCATCAAGATGCTCGATCGCCTCGGAAATCTTTACGCCAACCTCGTGGCGACCCATGCCCGCAGCTTAACTCAATAGGGTCGGCTCTTATGGCCGCCCTCAGGCTACGTCCCGCAGTCACCCTTTCGACGAGGCAGCAATGTCTCCTTCATTCGCAAGCGCCAGTTGAATCCATTACATAATTAAACTCTTGCCTAACTGATTTTCTGTGCTATGACTATGTGGCGCGGAACCAGCGGTTGGAAGCCTGAGTTTCCCGCGCGTCCAAGTAGTTTCGGAGGCGTCGGTGCACAACCGTGGGGCAATCTTGAACGCACTTGTCACTCTCGTCATGGTTCTTATCGTCCTGCCTGCCTCCGCCAAGAGGAGCAGTCCGCTCTCTGACGAGGAATCCGCTGCAATCACTCAACGCGGGCGTATGCTCGCTGAATATGAGAATGCCGCGACGAAAGCAGTCAAAGTAGTGCAGGCGGCTCAGCCGGAGCAAGGGATCATCGACCGCTACGTCGCGCGCAAGAGTTCTGACGGCTGGGTTGTAGCCTTCGGACGGTTCAACAGCCAACACGATAAGTTCTTGGTCGTTTATGAAGCAATGCCTGGGACGGCCCCCGAGGTGTTCACGCTGAAGAAGGAGGACCCGCCGGAAGAAGACGACGGCTTCCTTTTCTTCGCGGCTAGGGCTATCGACGGGGCGATGCGCGATTTTCAACGGGAAAAACGCCCCTATCGCGTGGCGGTCTTACCTGCAGACGCAAGTCAAATGTACGTCTACGTTTTCCCCGCGCAGACAACCGTCGGAATCTACCCCCTGGGTGGCGACGTTCGTTACTTATTTTCGGCCGATGGATTAAGAATCATTGAGCGGCGCCAGTTGCATAAGTCCATTATTGGGTCCAGAGGTTCCGTGCCACAAGGAGCAAAAGTAGTGGGTGGGGTTCATTCTCACGTGCTGAGCGATATTCCTGAGGATACTGACGTTTTCTACGTGCTAACGCGGAAACCACCTGGTCCTGAATTCGTGGGGGCAGGGGGGCACGTCTATGAGATCCAAACCGACGGGATCATAAAAGTACGCAAGTGAAGGGCACAAGGTGAGGGGACTGCGAGCCGTCCCCCTACAGAAAGCGGTGGGGTATCCATAAGACCCCCCTCACCCGGCCCGCGCGGCTGAAGAAAACGCCGGTGCGAGCCGCCCCCAAGGGAGTCTGTGTGAGAACTCGTTTTTGCTGTCATTCCGAGGAGCCGCAGGCGACGAGGAATCTCGCAGTGCCTTGAAAACACTCAGAGCGAGATTCCTCGCTTCGCTCGGAATGACACTCCAAAAAAGGTCTTCACACAGACTCCCAAGGGAGAGCGTGCTGCAATCAGAACGGGTGCGCGTTACAGAGATGTCAATGCTGATCTCCCACGGTTCGGTTGTCAACTCTCGACTCCTCAACTCTTGACTCCTCAACGCTCGACTCCTCGGCTCATACAGCATAGAATGCGGAAGTGGATCGAGAGCGAACAAAGCCGCAAGGCGCCCTCTTCGATGTTGCGGTGATGGCGGCCATTCGCCATCTGCTTACTTATCGTTTCCCGCCTTCGTTTTCAGTTTCTCCCGGCCAGCGGGTGCTGGTTCCTCTCGCGACTCGGAATGCAACAGGCATCGTGCTTAGGCCGGCAGGCAAGCTGGCGCCGGGAATCGAGGTGCGCGAAGCCTTGCGTACCCTCGACCCTGAGCCTGCGCTCTCGGTCGAACTCGTAAAGCTGGGGCTTTGGATATCCGATTACTATTTTGCGCCGCCGGGTGAAGTCTTCCGCGCCATGTTGCCGCTCAGGCGCGAGACACGAGACGCGCGGCAGGTGCACTTGACGGAGAAGGGAAGGCATAAGATTCTGGAACTCGCCGACAGCCTGCTGGAGGAGAGCAAGGGAGGCCAGGATGCGACACTGCTGGCCTATCTTGACCGGCGTCCCGGCGCATCCCTCGAAATCCTCCGCAAGAAATTTCCCCAAGCGCTGCCGCGGGCGCTCGGCGAGGAATGGGCGGCCGTCGAGGAAGTGAAAAAAGAGCGCAGTCGCCGCAAGGTCCTCGCAGTGCGGCTGGCGGGGCCTTTGCCGGAACCTCCGCCCCGGCTTTCTCCCGTGGCGCGTAGAATAATCGAGGCGCTCGAACGCCAGGGGCCTGCCGAAGATCATCGGCAGCTTCTTGAGGCCGCAAACGCGCACCTGGCGAGCCTCCACACGCTCAGCCGGGCGGGATTGATCGTGCTAGGCGAGGGCAAGCGCGGGTCGTGGCCCGGAAAGCGATCGGAGGGCGCAGAGAGCGGGCATCCGAATGGCGGATTTGAAGCCCCACTCACGCTGACACCCGCGCAGAACGCTGTCCTCGATGATCTTTACACTCGCCTTGATTCCGGAAAGTTCGGCGTCGTGCTTCTGCACGGCATTACAGGAAGCGGGAAAACGGAAATCTACCTCCACCTGATTGCCCGGTGTCTCGAGCAGGACCGCTCCGCCCTGATGTTGGTCCCGGAGATATCGCTTACCCCGGCCATGCAATCCTTATTCTTTTCGAGGTTCGGCGACCAGGTGGCGTTGCTGCACAGCGGCCTGACGGAACGGGAACGCGATGATGCCTGGTGGCGGGTGCGCCGCGGAGAAACGCGAGTGGTGCTGGGAACACGCTCGGCCGTCTTCGCGCCACTCGCGAATCTGGGGGCGGTGATCGTGGACGAGGAGCACGATTCGAGCTACAAGCAGGATGAAACGCCGCGATACCACGGCAGGGACGTGGCGGTGGTGCGGGCGCGCATGGCAGGGCGCCTTGGCGCTTCTCGGCTCGGCCACGCCCTCGCTGGAATCTTACTGGAACGCGCGGGAGGGCAAATATCACCTGGCCAAGTTGACGGAACGCGTGGGAGGCAGGAAGCTGGCGACGGTCGAGATCGTGGACATGCGGCAGGAGTTCCGCGAGACACACACGCAAGTGCCCGTCTCGCGCCGGCTGAAGCGAGGAAATCGAAGCCCAGCTTCGCGCCTCGGCGCAGACCATGCTGCTGCTCAACCGGCGAGGCTACTCGTGGTTCCTGCTATGCCGGAGCTGCGGCCAGACGCAGCGCTGCGTGAATTGCTCCGTCTCGCTCACCTATCATCGCCGGGAGCACCGTCTGATCTGCCACTACTGCGGTTATTCGAGCGCCGTACCCGCCGTTTGTCCCGCTTGCGGGAGCGAGTATCTCCACTATGTGGGCGAGGGAACCGAAAAGCTCGAGCAGAAATTCGCCGAGCTTTTTCCCGGCGCGCGAGTGGCCCGGCTGGACCGCGACGTGGCCCGCCGCCGCAGCGAATTCCTGCGCGTGCTCTCCGAGTTTCCGGGAGGGAAAGATCGACATCCTCGTGGGCACGCAACTGATCGCCAAAGGGCATGACTTCCCCGGCGTCACGCTGGTCGGCGTGGTCTCCGCGGACATCGGCCTGGGCCTGCCGGATTTCCGCGCCGCCGAGCGCACTTTCCAGCTTGTGACCCAGGTGGCGGGCCGCGCCGGCAGAGGCGATGCCCCAGGCCGCGTGCTTGTGCAAACCTTCTTTCCCGACCACTACGCCGTTCGCCTCGCCGCCGACCAGAACTACGAGGGGTTTTTCAGCAAGGAGATGGGTTTCCGCCGCATGATGCATTACCCGCCCGTCACCGCTCTCGCCAACGTGGTGGCGCAGCATGAGAAGCTGGAAAGGGCTGCGCAGGTGGCAAAAGAGATCGGAGAATTCTTCACCAAGGTCGAAACGCTGTTCCCCGGCATCAAGGTTCTCGGTCCCGGACCCGCACCCTTGGCTAGAGTCGAACAGCGCTATCGTATCCAGTTCATTTTGAAGTCGGCTTCGCGCTCCTCCCTTCACGCTCTGCTGAAGCAAATGGCCGACCACTGCGAGCAGTCGGGATTCAGCCACGCGAGGTAATGATCGACGTGGACCCGGCAAGCATCATGTAGGCCGCAACTAAAAGACTGCCACCACCAAGACACCAAGGCACAAAGGAATAAGGTATAGAACAGAAAACGGCCCTTCTTGGTGTCTTCGTGTCTTGGTGGTGAACCCTAACGAACCGCGAACGGGGTGGGGATGAAGGTGATTAGGAAGAGCAATACCGCCACAAGGGCGAGCGTTCTCCGCGCTTTTCCGAGCGTTTCAGAGGGAATCATGACCGTGGGGTGGCGAAGGCCGACGACCAGCAGGATGACAGCCCATACCATCCAGCCTGCCCAGCAGAAAACTCCCAGCGGAACCAGCGCCGCGAACAATCCCCAGGATACCGTCCGGTGTCTGTCGCCCAAGGCCGCGTAAAGGATGTGGCCCCCGTCGAGTTGGCCCACGGGAAGCAAATTGAGCGCGGTGGCAAACAATCCCACCCAGGCCGCGCAGCCTATGGGCTGCAACGAGATGCTGGCGGGATTGAGGCCGGGGCGCAGGATCTTTCCGAGCAGCGTGATGGCCAGCGGATTGCCCAGTGTGATGGTGTCCGGCAGGTTTATCGGCACCACGGGCTGGCACCTTAAGGTTGCCACAATCAGCGCGGGCAGGGCGACGACGAACCCCGCCAGCGGGCCGGAGATCCCAACATCGAAGAGCGCGCGCCGCGTCGTGATGGGGCTCTTGATCCGAATGAAAGCCCCCATGGTTCCGATCAAGGTCGGCGCAGGAATAAAGTAAGGATAGCTGGCTTGGAGGCCATAATACCGGCAGGTGAAGTAGTGACCCAATTCATGGGCTAACAGGATGCTAAGCAAAGTCAACGAAAAGGGAATCCCGAGCATCAGCGTACTGGGGTCATGAATAAGGCTCGTGAAGTAAGCCCGCGAAATATCCCAGTCAAAGGCGGGAAAGTTATGCTCATAGTTCAGGGCGATGTGCGTGCCCACGACTAGGGTACTCAGAATGGTGAGCAAAAACAGCAGGACATGAAAGGCGAGCGAACTAAGCCACCACCGCCAAAATCTCCTGAGACTCCACGGTGCCGGCGGTTCGCCGTTTGACCCGCCGAGATTCCGAAACGCTTCCCCGAGGCCAGGCCGGATGTAGGATTCTTCACCCATAGCAGCGGATGCCAAAGATCTATTTTCGCCTGCTCGTCTATATCTGTAAATAGTCTAGGGAAGCGTTTGAAGTTCCTTGCCAGGTTTGAAGCGCACGGCTTTCCCGGGCGGGATGCTCACTTCAGCGCCTGTCCTGGGGTTGCGGCCAATTCCTGTCTTGCGGGGCTTGACGTTAAAAACACCAAAGCCACGAAGTTCAATGCGGTCGTTTCCGGCGAGGGCCTTCTTCATGGAGTCGAAAACAGTCTCGACGGCGATTTCCGCTTTGGTTTTGGTGATGCCGGTGCGGTTGACGACTTCGTTAATGATGTCCAGCTTTATCAAGCGAACCTCCTGAAAATACAGACATTTAATCGTAGATAGTGGCTGCGGCGTTGTCAAGAATATTCTCCTGCTCTATGATGAGGCTCATGAGGCACGTCTTGCTTCTAGTCGCTCTTCTCGTGTTCGTCCTGCCGCGACCCGCGACTGCCCTGAAAATGACTCCCCCCCTCACGTGGGTGGCGCCGACATTGCTTTCTATATCGGCGACACAGGGCGCAGACATACAGGGCAATGTCTGCGCTACCCCAGCCCATTTTCATGGTTTCAGGGTGCCGCTGGCGGCATGGCGGGCTGCTTCTGCGCAGTCTGCGCCTCGAGCCTCGTCTCAATCCGTGCCCGCGACGGACGCGAGCGCCGTAGCAAGTCCGAAGCCGTCCGAAGCCCCATCGGCATCGGCGCATTACGCTCTGTCTCGAGAAAAGCGTGCCAAGGCTATCGCCTATTCACGCGCACAGTACATCTTGTATTTCGTGGGCACGGCGCTCTCTCTCCTCATTTACACTCTACTTTGGCGGAGCGGTTTTGCAGTGGCCTTGCGGGAATGGGTGAAGCGAGTCTCCGCGCGGCGATTCGTGCAGTGCGCCCTGTTCGTTGCTTTGTTTCTCGCGGTTGTGAGGTTGCTCGAATTGCCACTGGATTACTACTGGGGCTTCACACTCGAACACCGCTACGACCTTTCGACGCAGGGTCTGGGCTCCTGGATCGGTGATTGGGCGAAGGACCTCGGCCTGACTGCGCTGGCGGGAATTCTCATCCTCTGGGTTTTTTACTGGCTGGTGCGGCGCAACCCGCGCCGCTGGTGGCTTTACTTCTGGTTTGCCACGGTTCCCATAACGCTGGCTTTCATCGTCATTGAGCCATACGTAGTCGAGCCGCTTTTCTACCGCTTCACTCCCCTCGAGAAGACGCAGCCCGCCTTGACGGAACGCATCGAGAAGATGCTGGGGCACGCCGGCCTCGAGATCCCCCGCTCCCGCATCTTCGAAATGCAGGCGAGCGCCAAGACAAGGCTTGTGAACGCCTACGTCTCGGGGTGGGGCGCGAGTAAACGCGTGGTCGTGTGGGATACCACGCTCAGTAAGCTCGACGGCGACCAGACGCTCCTGGTGGTCGGCCACGAAGCCGGCCACTACGTGCTCCACCATATCCCCAAGGAATTCGCGCTCGATGAGGCGATCTTCCTGCTGCTGTTCTACCTGGGGTTTGTGCTCATCAACAGGATCACGGCGCATGATGCACGGGCGCGTCATGGCGTGCCCTCCACGGGCGTTGAGGAGTCGTCTGTCGAGAAAGCCTCTACTCCCCGACCCTCGACTCTCGACTTCTCCACTGGTGTGGGAGGCGTCGCCGATCTCGCCTCGCTCCCCATCGTCCTGCTGGTATTGATGGCGCTGGTGTTCCTCGCTTCTCCGGCCTTCAACGGGATCTCGCGTCACTTCGAACAACAAGCCGACCAATTCGGCTTGGAAGTGGCATACGGAATCGTGCCGGACCCCAACGCCGCGGACGTGCGGTCGTTTCAAATCATGGCCGAGGAAGACCTGGAAGACCCCGATCCCAATCCCTTCATTCGCTTCTGGCTGTACACCCACCCCTCGACCGGCGAACGCATTCAATTCGCCGCCACCTACAAGCCATGGGCGGAGGGCAAGCCGCTGGAGCTTGTTCCGGCAACTCGATAACAACCGTGGATTGAACTCTAAGTAGTGGCGTAATTTGGAAGAGCATTCCGTCAGGCCTGAGCGCCTACTGAACTTTCGGTAGTGTCGCGGCTTGAATTTGTGGCGGCGAGTTTACCTCGCCAGATTGCGGCGTTATGCCGCCTCAACTTCAAATTGAGACACTACCAGGCTCGGCAGAGGCTTGACATTCTACGAGTAGTTGGCCTAAACGTGCTCCCCGGGCGCGATCGGGTTTAGTCAGCGAAGGGAGACAGGACGAATGAAGACAACAACGACAATCGCCACGCTTATCATGGCTCTGTGGCTTGCGCTCGGCAGTTCTGTGCGCGCCGAGAATAAACCCTCCATCCTGTTCTGCTCGCCGCAGGGCCTGACCGGGGGTTGGATCGATCTCGCCTATCTGCGGCAGCTTCACGACCGTGGATTCGAGGTGGACTACACCGACACGCCGGCGGACGTCACCTGGGAGCGCATCCATCGCTACAACGCGCTGGTGCTCTACACGACGCCCGACGGGTTTGACGTGGAGGTGCTGCTGGCCAACCCGAAACCCGAGCTTGTGGCGCAATTCGTGGCCCTCATCGAAAGGTACGTCCGGGCGGGCGGCGGCGTATTGCTGATGCCCATGGAGCAGAACGCCAGGAAGCAGCTCCTTCAGGAACTCACCGACCGCTGGGGCGCCAGACTCCCGCTCGAAGTCGTCGTGGAGAAGGACGAGCATAAGCTCAGCAAGCTGAGCCATGCTTCCTACGACGTGCCGCTGGCCTACACGGCTCAGGTACTCGACTCGCCCGTCAGTGCAGGTGTAGGAGGCATCTGGTATCCGTACACCCAGGCTTACGATGCCGCCATGGGCAGTTCGATTGATGTCGATTCGAACTGGCAGGTTGTGGTTAAAGCGTCACCAACGGCCGAGACCATGCCGCTCGATCCGTCTTCGCTCAAATTCAAGCTCCCGGCCAACATCCTTATCCGTCCCAGCGTGAAGGAGCCGGCGCTATTCGCCATTCGCCAACTCGGGGCGGGGCGCGTGGCGCTCGTGAATCAGTGGCCGCAATTCTCGATGGGGGCGGGGCTGAAGTGGATCTACGACCGGCAAGTGCTCGAGAAAGGTTGCGACGGACGGCCAAGTGATTTTGGCAAACTACTCGAGAACACTTTTCATTGGCTGACGGAGCCGTCGCTTGAAAACCACGCGGTGGGTGGCTACCAGACGCGCGAGGAGGTGCTGGTGGCCCCGAACCGGCGCGCCGGAGCGCGCAAGGATTTCGAGTATCGTTTCTGGTATCAGGAACCGGCCGTGCAGAAGGGCCGCCCGCCGATGTTTGCGCCTGTTTTCCGCGGGCTGATCGGCGCGAAATCCGCCTACAGTTCCGGGCAGGGCACCGTGGAGGAATTCCGAGAGGCGGCCAAGAAGGCGGGGCTACATTTCGTAGTTTTCACCGAGGACTTTGACAAGCTGACTCCCGAAAAGTTCGCGGCGCTCAAGCGGGATTGCCGGCAATACTCTGACGACGAGGTGACGCTGCTCGCGGGCTTCGCAATCGACGCCAACTCGGGCGACCACATGTTTTTCTACTCCCCCGACGGCGAGTGGCCCCCGGAAGACGTCCGCACGGGGCCGGGCAAGACGTTGTACGATTTGCAGCCGCAGGATGCCTCGGGGAGGTACACCGGCCACAGCGGGAAGTCGTTCGACTGGATGTTCAAGTACCATGCCGAGCACGGCAACATTGGTTATTACAACTTCAACTCCAGTCCCCACAATATGCGCATCACGGACCTGCGCTTGTACGGCGCGGCGGCGCTGCGCTACTACCGCAACGGCAAGCTGATGGAAGACATAACGGACGAATACCTGCGTTGCGCGCAGGGGACGATTCCGCCCTCGCCGATTTCCTTCAATGAAGTTCATTCTCCCCAGGAGCTCGAGCGCGAGGCGGCGAGCGGCCACGCCTTGACCTACACGCAGGCTCGCTCGGTGAAGACCATTTTCGTGGACGGCCTGTTGTGGCCCATCCACTCCGTGTCGGTCAACACTTTCCTTTCGGATGGACCGATCATCCACGATTGGCCCGCCACGGTGCGCGTGCGGACCATGGGCGCCGAGGAGTTCGTGACGCAGCCCAACCTGCTCGTCTCGCGCATCGACGTCAGCGCCGAGCGCGGCTTGAAGGAGGTTGCGATCTACAACGGGCAGGAACTGTTCCGGCGCTTCTTGTGCCACGGCGACCAGCGCTTCCGCGAGACGCTGCTGCTCGACGCCTATCTGCACAAGAACCTGGTCCTGATCGCAACGGACATGCAGGGCGGCAAAGCAGTCAGCTTTGCGCGGCGCTGCTGGAAGGAAGGCAGTCCGGCCCCCATGTTCTGCAGCGACCACATCAATGACTGCCGCTCGCGCGTGCTGATGGCCCATGGACCGATCACGACCCTCGTCACCTGGGTCGAGCCGTTGCCGGTGGAAGTGGCGGGTGATACGTGGGACGGCGGCCCGCCGGCTTTTCTGCCGCTGGCGGATTTCGGCGAGTCCAGGCCTGTGATCGAAACCGATCGTGGCACGGAGGTGGGAAACCGTTTCGATCAGACGCCACTGCTCGACTTCGACGACGAAGACGCGGTCGCAACCGCTTCCTGGCAGGGGCGGGTGTTCCCCGATAGCTTCATCACCGTGACGAATCCCTGGGAAACCTTCAGCCCCATCGGTGGGCCGCCGAAACTGATCGAATTCACGCTGCGGCATTGGCAGTTTCCGCCGCCCACGGTCGCGGTGCCGGAAGTGAGTTGGCCGAGTTACGGAGTGCGCGAGGGTATCACCGCCTGCCTCTTCCGCTCGGAGATTCGGTTCAAGGCGGACATGACCGTGAAGCGTCTCGAGCTTTTGAAGAACGATCGCACGCCCAATGCGACGTCCGTGGTACTGCTCATCGGGCGCGCGCCTCACGAGATCCAACAGCAGTTGGATTACGGGCCGGGCGGCAAGGCCGAAACCGTGCATCTCAAACCGGGCGACTGGTTCGCGCTCTACACTAAGAATCTGGCTTGCGGCCACCTCTTCGTGGTGCGCGGAGAACCGGTCGAGCTTGAGATCGCACCGCCGGGCTCGCTCGTGATTTCGGCGGAAACCTCCGGCCGCGAGGTCAAGCAAGGCGACACGTTCGAGTTCGAGTTGTTCTCGCTCGGCATTCCGCTCAATGTGGACCTCAAAAGCGCGGAAGCGATGCGGGGCCTCATGACATACCTCGATGAACCGGAGGGCCTCAAAATCCTGCGCGGCAAACGCCTCGCTTCACCGGGCTTCATCGAGTGCGCGGCCCAGGACGGCGCGGTCGAGGTCAGCCTGCCGAAGCCCGCTGCGAATACGCACCTGACGCTGCCGCTAAGAGTCAAAGGGATGAACCGCCGCTGGTCGGCGGGCTTGTGGCAGAAGAGCGGCTACGTGAAAGGGGACTACGGCACGGGCTCGAACCGGTATCGCCCGCTCGGGGTGGATGAGTTTGGCTACGCGTACGCGCCCATGTACGTGGACCTCGCCCCGGAGACTCACGTTGTGGCCGGCCATCCGATTGTGGCCGACGGGGAGGGCAAGGACCTGTTCATCCAGGTTACTCACGTGTGGGACACCCCTGACCAGTGGCACGTCTCGGTGAACAACCCCACGGACCGGACGGTGAGAACCAAGCTGCATAAGGCGATGGATCTGCCCGGCCTCTCGTTCCCGGACACAGAACTCGAACTCAAGCCAGGCGAGTATGTGGTGGTTCGCTAGCCTCCTGCCCCACATAATCCTTGACAATGTCCCTCTCCCCCTTGGGGGAGAAGCTGTGAAAAAATCGTCGGCCGAGAGGTAGCGGCGGGTTTACCCCGCCATATCTCCAGCGTTTTCAGAACCGCGATGGCGGGATGAACCCGCCGCTACGATTTTTTCACACCTTCTGAGAGGGTGGGCCGCAGCCGGCGCTTTCTTCAGCCGGGGCGGGCTGGGTGAGGGGGCTCCTGCCCACCGGCGCCGACCTGGAACGCGTGTCGGCGCTACCCTCATCCACACACCCCAACCGCGGCCGGCTCTTTGTTTTCTATAACATTCTGGCTTTGTTCCGGCGATTTTGAAGTTTCGCTGTCGTCCTCTACGGGGGTGGCGCAGACATTGTTTTGTATGTCTGCGCCTTGTGTCGCCGACGCGTCCTCCGCACTTTCCACCGGCTGGCGCAGACCTCTGACTTGTGAGATCTGCGATCTCGCGAAGCGAAACTCTTAGAGGTGATGGCCGATGCCAAAAAACGGTTCGCTGCCGCGAACCTCGCAGACATCAAAAATCGGATGTCTGCGCCAGCCAGCCGGGCGGGGTCTTCGCCGAGCGCCCGCATGATGGCCGCATCGTTCGCGGGCGCCGCGTCGCAGCCGTGCTTGAGAGCGTTCATCCGCATGCGCTCCTTACCGGCCGCGCTGCGGGGCCCGGTCGAGCGCTGCGCATTCTGCCGCGCGGCCTCGATCCGGCGGGAAGTAAGACGAGGGGTTTTGCGTAAAGACACGATTCCTCCTGAAACGGAAAGTGATGAGAGCGGGAGAAGGACTCCCCCGCCGGCCGGGTAGTACACGTCAATAGCCTACCACCGAGGCCAGCGCTTGTCAAGAGACAGGATGTCACACGCCTAGGCCAGGTAGGGTGGCACGGGCATTCCTTCGCTACGCTCAGGACAGGCTCTGCCCGTGCGCACGGCCAAGATGGCCGTGCCACAATGTGCGGCGGGCTGGCGCAAGCCTCTGACTTGTGAGATCTGCGATCTCGCGAAGCGAAACTCTTAGAGGTGATGGCCGATGCCAAAAAACGGTTCGCTGCCGCGAACCTCCGAGACATCAAAAATCGGATGTCTGCGCCAGCCAGCGGTGGCACGGGCATTCCTTCGCTGCGCTCAGGACAGGCTCTGCCCGTGCGCACGGCCAGGATGGCCGTGCCACAATTTGCGGCGGGCTGGCGCAGACCCCCGTATTTTGGGGTCTGCGATGTCCCGAAGGGACACGTGCTGGCGCAGGCCTGCTTTGGACTGCGGCGGCTTGCCGCCGCCGTCCCCGCCGAAGCTAGCTTCGGCGGAAGGAAAGCGGGAGCAAGCTCCCGCACTCCAAAGCTGGCGCTCGTGGGTGGCGCCGACATTGGTTTTTATGTCGGCGACACGTCGGCAGTGCAAGTCGCCACAGGGCGCAGACACAGAAATCAATGTCTGCGCCACCCCCGCGATGCCCCTGCACCAGATGCTGCCTTGCTTCAGCGATGGCTGTCTGCGCCCCTCGTGCGGGCCGGAACCCGTGACTGCTCGGGTGAAACGTCGGTTCAAAGATCGGCTCCAAGATTTGGAGCACCGCCTGTTGAACCCACCGGTCCACCACGTCGGGTATCCCTAAACCGCGCTGCCCTCCCCCATTACCGTCCTGGCCACGGTTGGATGTTGGGTGTCACGTCGCCGTGCACGCTCACCTCCACCAGGCCGGCCTTCCAAGGGTTCACTCGCGTTAGGTGCTGCAGTTTGCCGCCGGCTTCCTCCCCACACCCCCTCACGGAAAGTGCAGTTGCCTTTGGCTCGCAGTTGCCTCCAACGGACTCTGCAGGGGACTTTCACCCCCAATCGATCATCCATGTTCAACGCACACGCTCCGCCCTGCGGGCTCCGCAGGGCTTCGCTCCAGCCGGAGCCCCAGCGCGGGAGAGTCTCCTTAATAAAGGAGAACGCCGAGAACCAAGAAGGCCAGAACAAAGATCACAGGAAGGGAAGAGAAAAGTGATATCAGAAACTTAGAGTGGGCCAAATGAAATGATCAAAGTGGGCCAGATCAGATTGACAAAAGCAACATCCTTCACGGCCAGAGAGAAGTTTGCCACCGGAATGCCGGCAGCGGTGAATTTCATCTCGCTGTCCGCGCCGGCGTATCCGATAAGCAGGACTTCATTCAACATAGGTGTATGACTACCTCCTTTCGTGATGGATCGAACCCAGTTTTCTAGGTCTCTCAATGAGAGTTACCGCGCTTGCTGCCGGGTTGGACGAAAGATCACAATTCTTAAGAACTGTGCAGTATTGGACTGACAGCGATCAAGAGATTCGGTGAGAATGTCCGAGTCGTATGCGGAGAGACACCCTAGTTGCAACTCGGACCCTTAATTAATAAAGGAGGGATGATCTCACGCAACTCCGCTCGAAAACTCTGCAAGCTCTAAAAGGGGCACTTCGCTTTTGGTTGAAGTGCCCTTCCTCTTTTCTAACCTTCAAGATTTCCATGTTAGAGTATGAGCACTTCTAATAGTCAGAGGAGGATTCTCTGGAACTCGATGACAATGGTGGAGAAGTAGGCCAGCAGACTCGCTACGACGCGCTACGACGCGCCTCTGACGTTATTGCCTCGCAGGCGGACCTGAATGGAGTGTTGGAGAACCTCGTCCGGTTTCTTCGCTCGGTGGTGAGTTTTGAATTCCTCGGCGTGTCTCTTCACGATGCCGAGCGCCAGGTCTCTCGCCTCTATGCTTTTGGAGGCACTTTGGCCGGCAGTGCAGAAATTGGGACGGAAGTTCCTGTGGCCGAGTCCTCGGCGGCCGCGATGTTGCTGGAAGAGCAGAAGCCAATCATTCTAAATGACATCGAGAAGGAGACAAGGTTTCCCGATATCGTCGAACATGCACGCCACTATGGGGTTCGGTCGATGTGCCTCCTCCCTCTTGCGTCTCCCCGACGGCAGCTCGGGGTACTGGTCTTTGGAACCACTTACCAGAAAGATTACGACGCTGAGGATTTGAAGCTCATGACCACGGTTGCCGCCCATGTTGCGGTAGCCGTGGAGAACGCCCTGAATTTTGAGGATGCCTGTTCCTATCAGCAACTCTTGCTCCATGAGCGCGACCGGCTGCGGCTGTTGCTGGAAGTTAACAACCATGTCATCTCTCATTTGGAGCTCGGGGATCTTTTCCGGGCCATATCATCGGCCCTAAGGGAATGTTTCCACCACGAGTACACGGGCCTGTGGTTGTTTGAGGAAGGCAGCACGCAACTGCGCTGCGTGGGCATGGACTTTCCCAGCAATCGGGGATTCATGCAAAAGCTGCAACTGGCAGATCTGACGCCTTCGGAATTTGCGGAGGTCCAAGCTCGCGTGCCCAGGCTCATCAGGCGAGAGGAAATCGCCCAACTGCCAGCGCAGATCGCTTCGCCGATCCTGGCCGAGAACCTCCGTTCGGGTGTCTCCATTCCTCTGGTCGCCGGCTCCAGGCCGCTCGGCATCCTGACCCTGGGGAGCACGATGGAATCCGCATTCCGGCAGGAAGAGTTGGCTTTACTTTTGCAGGTTGGCAATCAAGTGGCGTTGGCGATTGAGAATGCTCTGGCCTACGAGAAAGTTGCGGAGGCGCGGAACCAACTGAACACCGAGAAAACCTACCTGGAAGATGAGATCCGCTACGATCAAAACCTCGAAGACATTGTCGGCAGGAGCCGCGGCCTGCATGAGACACTTAACCAAGCAGAGGTCGTCGCGGGAACAGACGCCACCGTGCTGCTCATGGGTGAGACAGGGACCGGGAAGGAGCTCATCGCGAGGCTGATTCACAACCATAGCTCGCGCCGAGACCGCACGTTTGTGAAGTTGAATTGCGCGGCGGTCCCCTCCGGCCTCATGGAGAGTGAACTGTTCGGCCATGAAAGGGGGGCATTCACTGGCGCGGTGGCAGCCAAATCCGGCCGTTTCGAGTTGGCCAATCACGGGAGCCTCTTTCTCGACGAGGTTGGCGATATCACCCTGGACCTTCAGCCCAAACTTCTCCGTGTCTTGCAGGAAAAGGAATTCGAACGGCTGGGGAGCAATCGGACGCTGAAGGTCGATGCGCGTCTTATCGCTGCGACCAACCGTGATCTCTCCCAAATGGTCGCCAGCCGGGAGTTCCGTGAAGACCTGTATTACCGGCTCGCAGTGTTCCCCATCCATTTGCCGCCTCTACGCGAAAGACGGGAAGACATTCCCCTGCTGGTCGAATACTTCGTGGGTCGCCACGCTCGCCGCATGAAGAAGAAGATCAAAGAAATTCCAACCCAGGCAATGGAAGCAATGTCCGAGTGGCCCTGGCCCGGTAATATCCGGGAATTGCAGAACTTCATCGAGCGGGCGGTGATTCTGACGCGGGGAGAGCGCCTCGAGGTTCCGCTGGAGGAACTGAAACTTGTGCGTGCAGAACAGAATTCGACACGAAGAAGCGGAACCCTTAATCTAAAGGAAGTTGAACGCGAGGCGATTTTGGAAGCCTTGAGGAAAACGAATGGGCGGGTTAGTGGTCCGAGCGGGGCGGCGGCATTGCTGGGTCTCAAGCGCACGACACTCCAGTCGCGCATGCGCGTCCTAAACATCAAACCGCCTGATTCCTCGAAACCATCCTAACTAGTGCCCTCCATTGGGCACTCTGCCATTGTCCGGGCACTTCCGGTTTCCCGCACTACCCTGCAAGTGCGTCTAACTATCCAGATTACAGAAAGTTATGACCCGGTGGACTACGGAGCGGAACATGCATTCGTTCTGGTTGTGCTACGAACCACCGTCCTCTATTTGCGAGGTCGAGTTAAAGTTGTCCTGAATGGACAACTTGTCGGGGAATGGGCAGATTGTCTGCCCATGACCATCGCCCAGTGTTGTCCTGAAGGGGAAGTCGAGATTGATCTCGACGGGATCACTTGTGCGGACCACACCGGCGAGCAGGCCCTTCTCGCCCTTTGGCAGGCGCATCGACGTCTCGTGTGCACCTCCCCGTTCGCTCGCGCACTCTGTGACCAGCTTGGGATTCCACGTCGAAGGGGTCAGCCGATGACCGTTCTCACACAAAGCCAACAGGACAGACAGTCGGCGATAACCAGTCGAGTAGCAAGCCTTGTTGAGGGCCCGGGGCTCATTACCGCGGCCGTAATGCTCGCGACCTTTATGGAAATCCTAGACGGCACTGTCGTCAACGTCTCCTTGACTCACATTGCTGGGAGCCTCTCGGCGACACCCAACGAAGCTACTTGGGCGCTCACTTCGTATCTAGTGGCCAACGGTATTGTCATTCCGATTTCGGGATGGCTGGCCAATCGCATTGGACGTAAGAACCTACTCCTGATTTCCACTGCCGGTTTCACGGCCGCCTCTTTGCTCTGCGGCATCGCGCCCAGCATGGGTCTGCTGGTGACTTTTCGCGTCATTCAGGGTGCTTGTGGTGGTTCACTGCAACCGATGTCGCAGGCCGTGATGCTGGAGGCGTTTCCTCCCAAACAACACGGTAAAGCCATGGCGATCTGGGCGATGGCGGCCATTGTAGCGCCTGTGCTCGGACCTGTTCTGGGTGGCTGGCTGACGGACAATTTCTCCTGGCGTTGGGTCTTTTACATCAACCTGCCGGTGGGTTTGATTTCTGTGATCATGATCCAATCGTTCCTGAAAGACCCACCCTATATCCGGCGTTCCTCCGCACGCATTGATTCCTGGGGGCTGGCGACACTGGTTATTTGGGTGGCCGCGCTCCAGATCATGCTGGACAAAGGGCAGGAAGAGGATTGGTTTGATTCCCGGTTCATCGTGGTCTTGGCCGTGGCCTTCGTGGTAGGGCTCCTCGCCTGGGTGGCACGCGAATTAAATACGCAATACCCGTTGCGGACCTGCGGGTGTTCAGTCAGGCGCCATTTGCCGCCGGCACGACAGTGATAGCAATCGCAGGGCTTCGTGATGTATGGCAGCCAAGTCACCATCTCGATTTGGCTGCAGACTTTGATGGGTTATCCGTCGATACAAGCAGGCATCGCCATGGTGGCCATGGGATTAGGAGCGGCTCTCGCCATGCCCATGGCCTCCTTCCTGGTATCCAGGTTCGATCCTCGTAAGGTGTTCGTGTGTGGAGTGCTGGGATTCAGGTTCTCATTCTATCGGTTGATGGGGTTCAACTTGAATGTCGGTTTCTGGGATGTGTTCTGGCCGCAGTTCCTTCAGGGTCTTTCGCTCGGGCTCGTGTTTGTCCCGCTCACCGTTTTGACCATGGCTTTCATCCCCAAAGAGAGGATGGGGAATGCAACCAGTTTGTTCAATATGATGCGGAACATCGGCGGCGGAGTGGGCATTTCGATCGTGGAAACTATGCTCACCCGCATGGGGCAGGAGCACACCCACTTGTTGATCGCCAATATCACCCCGACTTCCCCTTTGGCGCTCAGACTGGTCGGCGGACTGAGGGGTTTATTTGCAGGTTCCGGGCCGGGTTGGGCTGACCAGCAAGCTTACGTTGCCCTCTTTGGTTTGGTGCAGCGCGAAGCCACCATGGTGGCGTTGATTCGGGTTTTTCAATATCTGGGACTGCTAAGTCTGGTTTTAATTCCCTTGATTGCCCTGACGAAGCGGCCGCCCCGTGGACAGACATCTCAGCCCATTGTGCACTGAAGGCCATCCAGTACGAAAGATCACGCAAACCAGTACGAGAGTTGGCGCGAAGGGGACGGTCAGGCTAGCAGGTCAGTGGCCGCTCGCAGCTTTGGGGTATCAACCTCCGTCATAGCTGTCTTCTTTCTTATTGGGGTGGTTGCGATCTCCATTAGGTGGAAGGCCAAAGGAGGCCTTCGTGGATACGGACACCCGCTGGACGACACGGCCGTCTTAGTCGTGGGTGACACCAATGATCATGGTAATCCCTCCTTCCAAATGGGATTCGAGCAGGAGCGGTCGGCCCTACCCAGGGTTCGATCGACAGGGATATGTCGCCAGCCATACGTTCCGCACTGAAAACTATCTGTGAACTTTTGTTCGTCGCCAAGCGTTATGGGTTATGGGAGGTTACCCATGGGGACTCTTTGGCAGGACCTTCGCTATGCCTTGTACATGTTCGCGAAGAATCCAGGCTTCACGGTCGTGGCGGTTCTGACCCTGGCGCTGGGCATCGGCGCGAATATTGCTGTCTTCAGCGTAGTGAATACCATCCTGCTGCGGCCGCTGCCGTTTCACGATCCACAACAACTCACCTGGCTGGCGGGGAACAACGGGGTGGGGGGCCTTTCCGACCAGACCTACCGGGTGGACGTGTATGAGGAGATCCAGCGCCACAGCCAGTCCTTCCAGGATGTGACGGGTTATGTGCCCTTACTACTCGGTCATTCCGACTTCAAGCTAATGGGCTATGGCGAGCCGAAGCCTGTTTTCGGGTTTGGGTAGCCGGAAATTTCTTTCAAACGCTGGGCATCCAGCCGGCGCTGGGGCGGCTGTTCACCCCCGAGGAGTGCGTGAAGGGCGGCAGGCCCGCTGTCCTATTGAGCCACGCCTTTTGGCAGCGGCAGTTTGCGGCAAATCCCGCCATTATCGGGCAAGCGATTACGCTCAACAAGCAGGCCGTACACCGTCGTCGGCGTACTTCCGGACACATTCGATTTCAGCAGCTGTTTTCGCGCCGGGATTGAAGAATGGATTTTTTCGTCCCGGTCATCATGGATGACATTCGCACTTACGGACATATGCTGTCGGTGATCGGGCGGCTCAAACCCGGCGTGACCCTGGGTCAGGCGCAGGCTGAGGTAACACTTCTGCTCGCGCAGTCCAAGGCGCAAACATCCGGATTGGTTGACGCGATGTCAAGACGACCATTACGGGGCTGCAAGGAGCACGTTAGCGGAAAGCTGCGACGCTCGCTGATTGTGTTATGGTGCGCCGTGGGCCTTATCCTGCTCATCGTTTGTGTGAATCTCTCGAACCTGCTGCTGGCGCGCGCCGCGGCGCGAAGCAAGGAGTTCGCCATGCGCAGCGCTCTGGGAGCAGGACGAGGAAGACTGATTCGCCAATTGCTGACGGAGAGCCTGGTGCTTGTCGAGCGCCGGGCGCCCTGCTCGGCCTGGGTTTTGCCTTTGCCATCACCAGGTATCTGGCGCATCAGGGGTCGATTGCGCTGCCCTTGCTGAGCAGCGCGAGAGTGGACGTTACCGCTCTCACCTGGACGCTACTTATCACCGTGGCCGCCGCCGTTCTCTTTGGTCTTGTTCCCGGCCTCAGGATCGCCGGCGGTCAACCTTCAGGAGGCGCTCAAGGACGCCGGCCCCGGAATGAGCGCGGGCCGAAAGCACGAGCGCCTGCGCGCGGCGCTGGTGGTTTCGGAGGTCGCTCTGGCTTGCGTGCTGCTGATTGGCGCAGGCTTGTTGCTGCGCAGCTTTCTGAGAGTCCTGGATGTCGACCTGGGATTCCAGCCCAGCCGGGCTGCCGCAATCAAAGTGGACTACGACGATGGCGGTAATCGGGCGCGCCGCAGCGCCATCCTGCAGGAGATTTTGCGAGCGCGTCAGCGCCATTCCCGGTGTCGAATCCGCAGGCATGTCCGACAAGCTTCCGCTGGACCGCAATCGGAGCTGGGATCTCCGGGCGAAGGGCCGGGCCTATCGCCCAGGAGAACCACGATGCCTTCGTCTACGTCGTGACTCCCGGCTATTTCGGCGCCATGGGCATGCATTTGCGCGAGGGCCGCGACTTCAACTGGCAGGACACTCCCACCAGCGAGCCGGTTATCATCATCAATCAAGCCGCAGCTCGCCGTGAATGGCCGGGCGAGGACCCTGTGGGGCGCCTGGCCCAGAGCATCGGTGATGCCGATACGCAGCGTGGTCGGCGTCATTTCCGATGTTCGCGAGAGCAGTGTGGAGGAGACCTCCAACCCGGAGGTCTATGTGCCGGCAACCCAGGCGCGATCCGGACCGGGTGAGAGCTGGTGGTGCGCACCAAGCTTCCGCCGGAGGCGCTGGCCTCGAGTGTCTTGAAGACGCTGCGCGCACTGAATCCGGGGCAACCGGCCAACGAATTCCGCCCCCTCCAGCGAATCGTGGATCATGCCGTCTCGCCGCGCCGCTTCTTCGTTTCGCTGGTAGCCTGCTTCGCCGCTGCTGGGGCTCATTCTGGCCTCGCTGGGAATTTACGGCGTCATCTCCTATTCGGTGGCGCAGCGCACGCAGGAGATGGGAATCCGCATGGCTTTGGGCGCCACGGCGTCGCAAGTGTTAGTTCGGAGTGATCGCCAAAACGCTGCGGCTGGCGCTCATCGGGATTGTGTTGGGGACTATTGTCTCCCTCGCGGCCGCCAGGTGGATCGCGTCGCTCCTCTTCGGAACTACGCCGACCGATCCCGCGACCTTTGCGGGAATCATTCTACTGCTGAGTGCCGTGACGTTTATTGCCGGGTACATACCCGGGCGCCGCGCAACGAAGGTTGATCCGTTGGTGGCACTGCGGCATGAATAAGCCCGGCTCTGCTCGCACTGCTTTGAAACGCGAACGATCCTGGGACCTTAAAAGCCCTTTCCTCTAGGATTCTAAACGACGTAATACGAGGGCTCGAGACCTCAGCAGGTGTTGGTCTGCACCCATTCATCTCTTCCATCCAACTGAACTCTTTAGCCGAAACATCATCGACCGACTCTTGTCCGGGTCTGTCAACCCAGCCAGGCTATCTGAGTACATAAGCAGGCTAACCTCTGGTCAACTCGGGTGAAGCCGAACAAAGACTCCTGCCCGTATTGCTCCACTTCCATTGACCGTCATGGCTCTCACTTCAGCGATTTGACCTGTCAGTAAGTCGCGATTGGCCCAAATCCATTGCCGCTGTTCGTTGGTCAATTGGAATGAACCGATTTCACTCTGCAAGCCAGTCGGTCCTTCCACGACCATGGCTCCCAGGCTGCCAGCGAGCTTCCCTGTGCCTTCGATGCAACGCACGACTTTGAGATCCAAGGTGTCATTCGCCTTCACCTTGAACCATTCGTCCACAGCGTCCTTGCACTAGCGCGAGGCCACAAAGAGCGGCCATGCAGGCAGTCCAGAAGAGCCGGTAACGGGTTACGAGTGACATGTGCCTCTCCTTCGACATCTGAGAGAGTTGCGGCAACCACGATCAGCGGGAAATCTGCTAGGCCGCTTGTTCGGTTCTTGACACGGAAGTCACACCGACTTCGCGCGCTGCGGTGGCTTCGGTGTGAAGGGGGGTCTTAGCCAGGCCTTGGACGTACTTCCTGGCTGGTGTAAAGCCAAGATTCGCGCCACTGAAGTAGCAGAGACCGAAGTAATAGGCAATCACGGCACAAACAACAGAGAGAGTGATGAAAAGGGTCTTCCCAACTCCTGTGGTTTGAAAGTCATGAGATCATTTGGCTCCCGGAAGCGAATGCGAAAGCGATTGGGGTCGCTATTCTGCGGCGACTCCATTTGAGTGCGGTAGAAGGCATCCCGGCAATGACGGAATTGCATCGCCGACAGACCCGCGGCATACATCCGCCAAAGCCCCACATCCGTATCGTGACCAGGTGCATATCCGCTTGGGCCATTTCGGGCCTCGCGTCCGAGACCCTCGGATGTGCCAGGGAGAATCAGGTTTACCGGCGGCGATGACGATTTCGATAGGCTATGGCTACTCGGTGGGCCTCGCGCGGGAGACCGGCGGCAACCAGCTTGTGATAAGATTTGTTGAGGTGCGATGATGCTATGGACTGCGGATAGCAAAACGTTTTGGGTCGAGATTGGGAGCTTTGCATTGGGTTTTCGGTCCAAGCAGGCAGATTTCGGTGACCGAAAATTGGTGCACACCTCGATGAAAAACGGTATGATTTGGTAGCAATCGCCAGCGCTGCCAGAACTGCACCAAAGGCGCACTGGTAGGGGTTAAGACCGAATTGTGGTACACTGTCGCATTGGTACGGGATGCGCTTGGGGTGCAAGGGGTCTCCAGTTCAAATCTGGCCGTCCCGACCAAAAGATAGGTTTCAGGTTTCGGGTGTCAGGTCTCAAGTGTCGTTCCGGCGCTCTCCGCTGACACCCGGTACCTGGAACCTCACATTTGCTTTTCGGGGCGTAGCGTAGCCTGGTAGCGCGCTTGGTTCGGGACCAAGAGGTCCCCAGTTCAAATCTGGGCGCCCCGACCATTTTTTCAATAACTTCCGCATCAGCGAAACCTGCTGGAAGCCCTTTTGTGATGTGGTTTGTGACGTACCCCCCTCAGACCGACCTGTTTTTACCATTGCCAAGGCTTCCACAACCCGCCTTTTAGCCGCCAGCCCGGGGTACTTATAGATGCGCATCATTTGGGGGGCAACGTGGCCCGCCAATTCACGAATGACGGCTTCCAGTACGCCTGACGTCGGATGCTTTGGTGGTCAACTTTGCTCTGGTTGACTACTTGGCCAGGCATTCAGGAGGCAGAAGATCACGAGACGGATCAGTCGTCGCTCAGGAGCAGGGTGTGACCGAGTTGAGCAACGGCAAGGTGCCTGCACGATAATACATGGCTTGTCACGCTCCCCTCTGCGGTCAGCCTCCTGCCGTCGATTCACGCGACTGGGGAAGGCTGGTCCAGCCGGCACTGCCGCGCCCGATTGCCCCCTGCGGATTGGTCGAAAAGCCCAAGGGGAGAAGGCAGGAGCTACTTCCCACAACCCCGTATCTCGGGAGTTTGCATGCGAGTGGCACTTCAACGGTTTAATTGCGTTAAGATCGGAAGAGCCTCTTGAGCCATATGGTTGCTCCTCGGTCGGCGCGGTTAGCGGTTCGTCGTGACTGCAAGCTTCGCGACGGATACCCGAGCACGTGCGGTGCATACATCAGAGACGAAGGCAGGGATGCCCTCTACCCGCAGCGCTTGTTCCATCGCCCAAAAGTACGTATGCGCCGTCCGCGCGAATAAAAAAGCCCCCCCTTTTCAGGGGGGGCTCTTTGTCCTCCAAGAGATATTCAGAGCCCCGAAGGGCTATTCAAACATACGCCTTTAATAGGCCAAAATAAGAGTACCCCGTCAACCTCTCCTTGTCAAGAGCTTTCTGCTATTTCCGCCTCGGAAGTCGCTGTGGGGAACCCCCGGAGGCCAGAAATGACCCGTCTGACCATGCTCGTGGCCTCCTCGAACCGACCTTCGAAGAGCAGTTCGGCGAGCTTCGGAGCGTGGTCCGACGTGAGAGGCACGACTTGGGATACTCAAGAGACACAGGCCACAGCATACGCACCAAGTAGACAGGGTTTGTCTAGGTCGTTGACGTACGAAGTACGGAATGTCATTTTTACGCCCTTCGGAGATACGAACCCCCACCCTGATAGAGCAGTTTCAAAAATCTCCGAACCGCCACCCTCCCGACCCCTATTTGTGTCAACTTTTCAGCCTCGCGGAATAGTGCCCCTTGCAGGTTGAACGGAGATCGCGCCTCTCCAGCAGCCTTCATGCCACAGTCCACCGAAATTGTTAGCGGAACCAGGGCCTCAACCTGTCGCGGCAAAAGCCAAGCCTGCGTTCGTACAAGGAAGCCTTTCGCTTTCGCAACGAATTGGACTGCTTCAGGACGAACTGGGACAGTTCTGCTGATGATTTTGTGCCCTGACAAGACATGCACGTTAAACGGCTGACCGCATGACTCACAGAGAATCCTTTCTGTGGTCCCGGGCCAATCGACCAACTCAGGCGAATTCTTCGCATGACAGTATGGGCAATTCCCGTCGAACCTTCTAACCGGAGGTGGCTCGGGAATTGGGAGAGCTGATTTTAACGCAAGCCGGGAAACTTGTTCCTCGGTCCGCTCCGCAATATTGTCAATTTGAGCCTGTAGCCTAGCAACTTCCGCATTCGATTCGGCGGTTTGAATCTCACGCCTTATTTGACTCGTTTCTTCGCCAGCTCGCATCCGTACTTGGCTGATTTGCTTCATAACGGCTTCGTACTCAGCCAAAGCAGCACCAATCACCCCCGCGATCCCCCCTAGAGCTGTGTCAGTCATGCTTCGAAACCCGTCCAAAGTGCGCTCGACGTGTTCCAGGGTCGCATCTGTACCTTCGTAGCTGCTCACACCGGACTTCTTTAGGCCCGCACGTTTTCCGGCAACCCAATCCGTCAGGCTTTCTATTTGTCGCTTGAGCACCATTATCCCGCTCGCGATCTGAACTCCGTGATCACGTAAACTCTTGCTGTAGCCGAGCTCTGCATAAATTTTCGTAGCTAGTATCGAAGCAATAATAGATGCAGCGGTTAGAATGCCTGCCTCTAACGCGGCCTCGCGGCTGGTCTGGTGCTCGACATTTGCGATTAGATACAACATCATAATAACGACTAGGAGCATAATAAGTGACAGAGCAAGGCTTAACCAGTTCTCACTGAGAAACTTCTTTTCCTCATCCCACATGTCCGCACCCACCTCCATCGATCGCCCAAGAGCGTGGCCGCTGCATCGCGCTACTTGCAATGGGCGCGCCGCCTCTGAGGGATAACTGCGATAACTAGATGACGGGTATACATCCGGCCCAGCGGAAAGGCAAGAGGAATAAGGTGGTAACCACGCTCAGAGATTTTCTGACCGAGGCCAGCGGAGACGGGCACCCTTAAGCGTCTGCTGCCTCGCGACTATCAGATGGCGAGGAAAGGAGGCTTGAGCTCGCGGTAGATGATGGTTAATAGAACGCGGGCGGCGCCAATGGGTTCGGAACAATCCACTTTAACCTTATACGGCCTACCCCTAGAACTGGGTCCCCTGACTCCCCCGAAGTCTTAGTGCTGTATCGGAAGCGCGCCGACTGCACAAAGTTGCGGACTAGCAGATACTCTCCCCGGCGCGCTTTCGATACAGCGACTTGAAGTCGGCTTCGCGGCCCCGAACCCCGTTTCTGGAGGCATGCTCCGAGTTCGTGGCGGCCAGGTCCGAACATCCGGCACGGTCGCGTCTAAAACGAGAAAACTAAACGGCCACCAGCAGGCTGCGACCTAAGGCTCCCGTCACCTGATCCTGCGCCGTCAAAGCCGAATTACGCGCGATCCCTGTCAGGGAGCGAAGATGGTCGGCGAAGTCCCAAGCCAAATCCCGCGCGGCGCGGACATTCCAAATCGCCAGAAGCCTCCCAATCTTCCCGGTGTCCTGCGCCAACTCACCGAGGATTCCGGTCGCGAGGAACTCCAGAGCTTGGGGAAGGACGGCTTCCAGGATCCCGTTCACGTGCTCAAAATCGTCATGTTCCGGGCTCGTCTTCCCCGGAACCAGGTTCAGTTCAGTGTCGGTCTGAAGCAGCGCCAGCGCCAGATCGTGATTGATGTGCGCGTTCATTCCAGCCAGAGCAAACTGGATGCGCTCAATGCCAGGACGAAAGCGCGCTTCGAATAGGGCCTTCCACGAACTGGGGACGTTTGCGGGGTTGTTCAGCCAATTCAAAATTGCAGTGAAATAAAACTGGGCAAAGACGACGTCGAGGCGGGTGAGCCATGCCGAATCTTCCCAGCCTCCTGGCGGAGGACTAGTGTCCACTTGCTGAGTGACCGTCATATAGAGAAGGTTGAACCACTTGAGCCCGTCGCCATTCGGCAGCAGATCGTCGATTCTGCGCATCAGGGCGAGCACGTCGGCAATCGTTGTGGGCGGAGGTCCACTCGTGATTTTGATAAGTTGACTGTCGGTGGCAGAGCCGTCCATGGCCTCCTCCTGAAAACTCAATGAGAGTCACATACATAGAGCGGGGAGAACATCGGCTAATCGCCCCGAACCCGATCCATCATCTCGTGCGCTTTGGTGACGATCGTCTCCTCTACCGAAGACGCCCAGGGCCCGGGCTGGCCATAAAAGAGCATAGCTCCCCCACCTTCGTATCCACCTTCTCGAAGCACCCGCAACGAGGGAATGTACGCAAACACGTCGTTACTGTAACCGGCTACCCAAAGCCGGGTTTCCCCTGCTTCCCTCTTAAGGCGCAGCGCATAATCCGAGAGCAATTCTCCGCCCATGGCGAGCAGCGTCAGATCGCGGCCGAACTGCCAGGCCTGCACGGGGTAGGGATAATCGAAGGGCAAATGACCGTCCCGATCCAGAATTGCCAGCATGCGGCCGGCCTGGCGGCGCTCGAGCGGGTTGCCGTTCTTCAACCTCTGCTCCAATTGCTCCCGCGTAGGCGGCGGGGCAAAAGCTAACGGCACCGTGTCGAAGGCACTGACCAATGGCCCGCCAAGTGCCACCATGGGTAGATCGTCTATTTGATGTTCCACGGTTACGGCTAGCAACTGCCCATACTTTTCGGCCAGCTCGAGTGTGTCGCAGGGGAAAGGCTTTACATCCCCACCGGCCCCTTGCACAAACAACGCCACCGCGCCCGGGTGATGGTCCTCGAGATATTTGGCCGCCACGCCGGCGTAATCGCCATGGAATTTGTAGTAGGAAGGCGGAAGCGTGCTGGGGTGGCAACCGTAGCCGAACACCAGGGCGCGGATTTTTCCGCTTTCACCATCCGCTCGCAGGATGGGTACGTCATGGCCGGCTGTGCCCTGGTAATTGGGCCCCCACTTCCGGCCCTCGTCCTGCCGCCGGTTTACGCCGAAGGAGGCGTTCGTTTGGCCGAAGGTCAGGTGCGCCGGAGCAAGAGCCTCGAGCGCCTCGCCGATTACCCTAACCACCTCGTCCTGAAGCTCCCGCGTGTAGGCCGCAATATCAGCCGACTGCTGCGCTGTAAGCGCATAGCCACCCTCAAGCATGCGCTCCACCACCGGGCCGCAATGAGTGTGAGAAGCGTTCAGCAGAAGTCTGTCCCGGCTGATGCCGAAGCGTTCGTGAACCTGGTCGGCAATCGCTTTGCCGAGGGTCGCTGGGAATCCGAGAGTGTCCGCAGTAACCAGGACGGCGCGCTGGCCGCGCGCGTCTTCGAGCGCCAAGGCCCGGGCGTAGAGATCCAAGCCCACTCCTTCGGATGGCTTGGTGCGGTCCCCGAACCCCGCCATCCACAAGGATTTCCGCGGCGTAATGCAGATCTTGGCCGCTCCGGCTTTCCACTCCGCTGCGCCTGCCGCCCGCCCCACCGCTAAGGCGCCCACCATAAGACAAACCGCTAGACCTTTATTCATTCCTGTTCCCCTTTCGACCCGATATCGTCGGCGACGGATGCGGAAGCGCCGTAATAAAAAGCCAAGACCGGATGCAACCCCCACTCAACGTCAAACAACACACAACCCCTCACGTCGAAGCTGACGGTAAGGGGAACACACCACTTCTTGCTGGCATGAACGTATCATCCCGGTTCGAGGGAATCAATAAGGTTGCGCGCCCGAAAATGAACTGTCGGTCCAGGGCGTTCCACGCAGCAGAATGGACAGGCGTGGTGCGACCCGCTTTCGGCCACCCGTTTTCCATCCCCTTTCTGTTTGCGGGCCGGATGAGATTCTGCTAAAGTCGGGACCAGTCTCGTCGGTTGCCGGGCCTTCTGAGCACAACCACCCGCGACGAGGTGCCATCCCTAGAGCCTCTCCGCTGCGGCTCCCCGGCCAAAGGAATCCGTTGGAGGCAACAAAATGAAGACCATTTCTCGACGCAATTTTCTCGCGGCCGCTTCTGCGGCCTACGCAATTGGAGTTGCACCGCGCAGGGCCACGGCAGGAACTCCGACAGAGGCGCCGGCTTTGCTGGGGGGCAAACCCGTCCGGACGGAGCCTTTCCCTTCGCCCGCGTGGCCTATCCACGGTTCGGAAGAAAAGCAGAGTGTGGTGGATGCGGTGCGCAGCGGAACCTGGTTCCGTGGGTATAGCGGACCCTCGACGGTGGCGCGGTTTGAGGCCGCCTTTGCCGAGATGACGAAGGCCAAGTACTGCCTGGCCACCACCAGTTGCACCGCGGCGATGGAAATTTCCCTCGCCGCCTTGGGCGTGGGCCCGGGAGATGAAGTGATCCTGCCGCCATACACTTTCCCGGCGACGCTGAACGTCATTTTGATGCGGCACGCCCTGCCTGTCTTCGTGGACATCGATCCGGAAACCGCCCAGATTGACGCCGGCAAAATCGAAGCCGCCATCACCAGCCGCACCGTCGCTATCATGCCGGTTCACATCGGCGGAGCGCCGGCGGATTTGGATGCTATCCTCACGATCGCCCGCAAGCACAAGGTGGCGGTCGTTGAAGATGCGGCGCAATCGGTGGTTACGGGATGGCACGGACAGAACGTAGGAACCTTCGGCGACACGGGATGTTTCAGTTTCCAGGCGAGCAAGAATCTGAATTGCGGAGAAGGCGGCGCCATCCTCACCGCCAACGAAGAACTGTATGAAAAGTGTTACGCCTTCCATTGGAACGGCCAGGGAAGGAAGACGGAGCGGTTCGATTTCACTGACTCGCTGTACGGCACCAAGTTCTGCATGACAGCGTTCCAGGCGGCCATCCTGCTCGCTCAGATGGGTCGGCTGGAGCAGCAGTCCAAGACCCGCGAGCAGAACGCCGAGTATCTGAGCAGCCTGCTAAAGGAGATTCCCGGCGTTACGCCGACGCGTCTGTACCCCGGAACCACCCGCCACTCCTACCACATCTACACGATGTGCTACAACAGCGAGCACTTTTCGGGCCTGCCTCGCGATAAGTTCCTGAAGGCGGTCCAGGCGGAGGGAATCCCCCTAACGGCGGGATACTCGCCGCTGAACAAACGGCAGTTCTTCAAGAACACCTTACGCTCGCGGGCCTACCAGCGCATCTACACCCAGGCCGAACTATCCGCTCTGGAAGAGCGCAACCAGTGCCCGGTGAACGAGCACTTCTGCCGCGAAATCGTCCTGGGTCTTTATCAAACCGCGCTCCTGACAGGCCGCTCCGAAATGGAGCAGGTCGCAACCGCTATGCGCAAGGTCCAGGTACACGCCGCCCAGTTGGCCAATTCCTGATCAGCTCGGCATCAGCGGATACGCCTTCCCTAGCCCGCGGAACTCTAGGCAGCGGATACTTCTGCGCCTGCGAAATGGCACGGAGTGTGGTCGGGTGCGGGGTGACTGCATCTGCCGTGCCCGGATTTCTCACCATGGACTCCAAAGGGCGGGGCTGAAGAGGCTGCGGAATAACCCTTCCTGGTGTAATCCTGAGGAGTACCCATGGGCCTGTGGCCCACCCGAGGGAATGAAAATCGCCCACAAGGTTACCCCCGCGAAAGCGGCGGTCCATGTCGCCTAAATGGATTCCCGCTGGCGCGGGAATGACGTATTTGTGGGTGATTTTCAGGAGCCGCAGGCGGTCCTGACTGTAACGAAGGAAGGATCTGCGTAGTTCGTTGAAACTGCAACTGCCGAGATCCTTCGGTGCGCTCAGAATGACAGCGGCAGGTGTGCGCGCCGGCCACGCTTCAACTTTGGAATTCGGGATAATATTGCAATACTACTAGTGCTGTTGCACTGGAAGGTATTGCCCAAGCTTACTAGCCGCATCTCCCAGGGCGCGTGCCAGAGCCAGCTTCGCTAAGTTGTGCGCAAACACGCTGTCAATGTAATCGAGGTTCGCGCCCGCCACTGATTCCTGAGACTGCACAACCTCAACATTCTCGCTCACGCCGGCCTCGAAGCGCTGGCGAGTTTGATGCAGGGTGGCGCCCATCAGGTCGATATTCTGCCGCGCGACTTTCACTTGGCTCGAGGCCGCATCGAGGTCCAGAAAGGCGCTCCGCACTTCGCTTTCGATCTGGCTTCGAGTGTCCTCGAGTTCAGCGCGGCGCTGCGTCAAGGCTGCCTGGGCCTGCTGGATATCCGCAGCGGTGCGGCCGCCGTTCCAGATCGGCACGTTCAGCGTGGCCGATACCGTGTACGTGGGACGGAGTTCAGAAGGAGTGCCGAGCTCGCCGTAATCGGCATTGGCCGAAGCCGAAGGATAACGTTCGGCGCGTGCGGCAGCCAGGGCGCGCTCCGCCACTCTCACTTGGGCCTCCGCCGCTTTCAGGTCAGCACGCTGCCCGAGGGCCTGCTGGATTGCGTCCTCAATCCTAAGAGCCGGTGCGGCAACATAAGGAATATCGCTCGAAAGTTCGTAGTCGGCATTCGGGGGCAAGCCCGTCAGGCGCGCCAGATTGATTTTCTGCTTGGCCAGATCGTTCTCGAGCGATACCAGGCGCTGCTGGTCGAGCAGCACCTCGACCTGACTTCGATTCACGTCAATCTGAGCGGCTCTGCCGAACTTGAGCTGCTGTACCGTGCGCTCATAAAGGGCTTTTGCGGTGTCGAGTTGCGCTTGAGCTGAATCGAGGCGCGACTTCGCAGTCAGCACCTGAAGATACGCGCCGGCGACTCCAAAAACCACAATATCCTGCGCATCCTTGGCCGAAAGCTCCCCGGCGCGCGCCGTCTCTCGCGCCGAGCGGTAATTGTTGAGCGCGGTGAAATCGGCGATCGTCTGTGACGCCCGAGCGCGGATATCCATCACGTTGAAGGGACCGAGGACGTTGGGAAGCGAGAAACCAGGGACGCTGAAGCTGAAGCCGATGGACCGAAGATTAAAAGTTTCTTCGGTATCGTTCATGTCCGCCTTGATGTTGGGAAGCAAGGCGCTGCGCGCCGCGTGCGCTTGCCCCCGCGCTTGCAACAACGCTTGGGTCACGCCGACCGCCCCGAGGTTAAACTGCAAGCCCCGCTGGATCGCTTCGTTGAGCGACAGTTTTCCAGAGAAGGGAAGCTGCGCCGTGCTGCGCACGCTCCCGCTGTAGGCGCCTTGGATCGAAACGGTGGGATTCAGAGTATTTACGCTCGTCGTGGTGCTGGGCACCGGCGATTCGCTCGTGACCACTCCGCCTCCCTGCGTGTTGCGGCCGGAAAGCGGAACCGGATTGGCCTGGGAACTCGGGGGAGGCGCAGACCCGAACTGCGCGGATGCATGAGTTGCGAGAACAAGAAGATGCAAAGCGGCAAAGATCACCGCTTGCCGTAGCAGAATTGCCCAATTGAATCGTCTCATAGTTTCTCAGTTCCTTTCCATTGTGGCAGCCCGGGCATGTCGCCCGCAGCCGCGGAAGCGTCCCGCACCCTCCCATGTTTTCATCCAATACTTTTCACGGGAAAAGGATTCGTAGGGAGCATCAAGAAATGGGTTCACAGCCCTCTCCCCTCGGAGAGGGTTTTCCTCGACTGCGCATTCTTCGGCCGTCGCGGGACGTCCCTGTATTCCCACTGGGCAATGCAGGCGCGATTGGCAGCTAGATGATCGGGCGGCCAAAGCTGAATCAGGCCATTTTTACAGCCCAGGCCGTTTCTTAACTAAACATATAGTTAATTACCGAGTTTTTATTATAGCCCCGGGCCGATTCCGCCGCAAACAGATGTCCGGAGGTCCCACGGTAGTGTCTCAGTTTGAAGTGGCACGGGCATCCAGCCCGTATTGCTTCATGGCCAAGATGGCCATGCCACGTCAAATCGAGACACTACCGATCCCGCAGTCTGCTTGACTTCCGGTGACACATCGGGTTATGGTTCTAGATTGGCCCTGAGGGCCAGAAATCTAACAGGGAGCATGGCCGTTTGAAACGGACCTTTCAACCTAATCGTAGGCGCCGAGCCAAAACACATGGATTCCGCGTGCGCATGAGGACCCCGGGAGGCCGCAACGTAATAAAGCGTCGGCGTCTAAAGGGCCGTCAGCACCTGACTCCATAAGAGATCAATTGGCATCTCAGGCTTTTCCTAAGAGTTTCCGGCTGCTCCGTCGAGGCGAGTTTCGGCGAGTCTATGACGAAGGGCGTCGCCGGAGCGCATCGCTATGCACGGTGTTTATCCGGCCCAATGGGTTACCGCAATCCCGCTTCGGGGTCACAACACCAGCGCGCCTGGGGAACGCTGTATTGCGCAACCGGCTGAAGCGCCGCCTGCGGGAAGTGTTTCGCCGTCAATCGCGCGCACCTGCCGGGCGGCTGGGACATCCTAGTAAATCCCCGCGAGTCGGTGGCGAAGGCGCCCTTTCGGACTCTGGAAGGGGAAGTTCTAAGGCTTTTCCCTAGCCAGCCTCCCCCGCGAATTTGCGAGGAGTTGCACGCCAAGTGAAGTTCGTTACGCTGGGCTTATTAAGTTCTACCAGGCTTGCCTTTCTCCGATCATTCCATCGTCTTGCCGTTTCTACCCGACCTGCTCAGCATACGCGTACGAAGCGGTGGAAAAGTGGGGGGTCTGGCGGGGAATGCGTTTGACGTTCGGCCGGCTGTTGCGGTGCCGGCCATTCGGCGGGCATGGCATCGACCCCGTGCCCTGACGACGAGTCTGTAGGGCCGGCTTGCGACCCCTCGCCCGAGGGTTTTGGGTCGCGGGGCGAATCGCTCCTAAATCGAGAGGACCTTTTGTGAACCAAGAAAAGCGGGTGCTGGCGGCATTCGCGCTCTCCTTTGTAATGCTCATTGCTTTGGCGGGTATTCTTTGTTAAGGAACCGCCCCCTACGCCATCTTCAAAGTCCAATCCTGCGGTCGCAGACCCAAACGGCGCGCCGAAAGGCCGGCTGCCTTCTGCAGCGGCCCTGCCGCTTCCTCCGACCATGCCTGTTATTGAAGGCAGTAAGGCGGAAGACATCGTCGTTGAAAGCGACCTTTACAAGATAACCTTTTCCACGCGCGGGGCAGTTGTGCAGAATTGGATACTCAAGAAATACCGTGACGCCAAGGAAGCCCCCCTGGATCTCATCGACGACGAGGCGTGCGGCAAGCTCGGCTTTCCCATGAGTCTGAGCCTGGCAGAGAGCGAGCTGGCGAACAAGCTTAACTCCGCGCTCTATGTCGCCAAGCCCTCCGGCGGCCCGCTGAGACCGCCCGTCAAGGTCGAGTTCGCTTACAGCGATGGCAAGGTGCAAGCGCACAAGGTATTTACTTTCGGAACCGGTTATGAGGTCCACGCCGAAGTGAGCGTCATCGAAGGAGGCCACTACCTGCCCGTAGAGGTCGCTTGGCCTGGAGGGTTCGGGGACCATTCCCTTGCGCCGGCTCTTATCAATACCCTCTCGCAAGGTGTCTACGGTTCCATCGGCGATTTGACCACAGTGGCGCAACGGAAACTCTCCGCGGACCGCCTGGTCCCTGCTCCTCTTCAGCTTGCAGGCCTCGAGGACCGCTACTTTGCAGGAATCTTCTTGCCCGATTCTCCGGACGCGATCTTTCGGCTTGGCCGTCAGACCTGGACTCCCAACGACTGGACCGGAAAAGATTCCGACAAGCCCAGCCCGATCGTCGCGGAGTTAGGTCAACCGCAGCCGAAGCCCCTGGCTTTTCGCATGTTCGTGGGACCGAAGAACCT
Organism: uncultured Acidobacteriota bacterium; assembly: GCA_963770415.1. Classification (GTDB taxonomy): domain Bacteria; phylum Acidobacteriota; class Terriglobia; order UBA7540; family UBA7540; genus CAVROP01. The sequence goes on along the minus strand of CAVYPU010000044.1, from coordinate 238,646 downwards.
GGATCGTGCTGCGCGCCGAAAAGCCTCCGCTGGAATCGCTGGTGGACTTCGGATTGTTCGCGTTTCGTCGCCAAGCCCCTGTTCCTGGGGCTGCGCTTCATCTACGAGCACTGGGTGCACAACTATGGCTGGGCGATTGTGATCCTGACCTTATTCATCAACCTGGCCATGTTTCCGCTGAAACTGAAGAGTATCCGTTCCGCGCAGGAGATGCAGCGCATTGCACCGCTGGTAAAGAGCATTCAGGAGAAATACAAGAATCTCAAGTTCAACGACCCGAAAAAGGCGCGCATGAACGAGGAGATGATGAAGCTCTACAAGGAGCATGGCGTCAATCCCCTGGGCGGCTGTTTGCCGATGGCTCTCCAACTCCCGTTTCTTTACGGCTTTTACCGGGTGCTGGACTTGCCCATCGAACTCCGTCACGCCCCCTGGATTCTTCTGGATCAAGGATCTTTCGGCGCCGGATAAATTCCATCCCTTTGGAATTCCGCTTCCTATTCTTCCCACGTGTATGGTCATCACCATGTTCGTCATGCAGAAAATGACTCCCATGGCAACCGCTGACCCCGCCCAGCAGCGCATGATGATGCTCATGCCGACTCATTTTCGGCATCATGTTCTTATAATTTCGCCAGCGGCTTGGTTCTCTATTTTCTGACTGCCAATGTGGTGGGGATTGTGCAGCAAGTTCTGATTAACAAATTGATGCCCATGCCCCAGGCCCCCGCCGCCCCCGCAGGGGCGCCCGAAGTGAAAGGCTGGTCCTCGATGGATTCGGAAAATGCCGCACAGATTCCAGGTCAGTCGGTGGAGAAACTATCTTGCGCCGATCGACTCTCTTCTGAAGAAGATCATCCAGCACGGCGAGTTTGCCCTCTCCTTTGCAATCCACCACTTGGCTCAGGATCCGTCGGACCCCGATTCGCCGGAATATGTGGTGGATTTTACGGGCGCGGACGCCGACCTCCTCTTGGAACGGAATGGCGCCCTTCTGGACGCCCTCGAACACGTGGTTCTGAAGGCGGCGCGTTTGCGGGAAGAGCACCTGGGCAAAATCACCTTCGACTGCCAGGACTGGCGGCGGCTGCGCATCGAAGAACTGAAACTCACCGCGCAAATCGCCGCCGAGCGGGTGGTGGAGAGCGGCGATCCCTTCGCCTTAAGCCCCATGAATCCGCGCGAGAGGCGCATCATCCATCTGGCGCTCCGAGACCGGCCAAGACCTCCGTACCGCGAGCGAAGGCGTGGGCGCCGAGCGCCGAGTCGTGATTCTGCCGCGCCGCTAATAAGGTAACCAAGAACGATACGGTTTACCATTTCCATGTCACCGAGCCTTCGTTGAATCATCCGACCTTCAGATTCACCCGATCGCCCCGATCTCATGACCCACGACGACACCATCGTGGCCATTGCCACGCCGCCCGGCCGCGGCGGCCTGGGGGTGGTGCGCCTTTCCGGAAGCCAGGCGATCGAAATCGCCTCCAGCCTCATCCGTTTCCCAAAGTTGCCGCTTGAAACCCAGGCAGGCCACGCTGGGCGAGTTCTGCGATCCGCAGGGCGGCAAGGTTCTCGACCAGGTTGTGGTCACGTGCTTCCAGCGTCCTCACTCCTACACGGCCGAAGACGTGGTTGAGATTTCCTGCCATGGCGCTCCCGTAATCCTTGCGCTATCTGGTGGAATGCTGCCTTGCCGCGGGGCGCGCGCGGCAGAGCCGGGCGAGTTCACCACTGCGGGGATTTTTGAATGGGCGCATCGACCTGACGCAAGCGGAAGCGGTGCGCGACCTGATCGAGTCGCGCACCCTCTATCAAGCCCGCGTGGCGGCGCAACAACTTGAAGGCGCGGTCTCGCGCTCGCCTGAAGCCGCACAAACAGGTTCTGCTCGAGCTCATTGCGCGGCTGGAGGCCGGCATCGACTTTGCCGAAGACGATGTGGCGGTGATGGAGTGGCAGGATATTCTCGGCCCGCATCGACGCGATCCGCGCCGACCTCGAAAAGTTGGTGCAAGGTTACGATTTATGGCAGGGTGGTTCGCGAGGGACTGAGCCTGGCCATCGTGGGCCGCCCCAACGTCGGCAAGTCGAGCCTGTTCAACCGCCTCCTGAATGAAGAACGCGCCATCGTGACTTCGACCCCGGGGACCACGCGCGATCTGGTGGCCGAGACCGCCAGCATTGGGGGCATACCGCTGCGCTTCGTGGATACGGCAGGCATTCGTCACACGGAAGATGAGATTGGAAAAAATCGGCGTCGAGAAATCCTTCCAGGCCATCGCCGATTCTGACTTGCGGCTCCTCGTGGTTGACGCCTCCGAGGGATGGACCGGCGAGGATTCGAATTTGTTGAACAAAGTGCGTCCGCTCGGCGCTCTGCTCGTCGCTTGTAATAAAGGCGACCTTGCGCATAAGGTTTCGAGCGACCAGTTGGCCAGCGCACTCCGCACCGGGCCGGATGCGGCTGCCGCGCCGCCGGTGGTATGGACCTCGGCTCTCACGGGAGACGGCATACCGCAACTTAGGGAGAAAATCCTGGAGGTTGCGGCACCCGCGCACGAAATGGGCGCGGTGGGCGAGTTCATCACCAACTTGCGCCATCAGCAACTACTCAAGGATTCGCTTCAGGCACTCGCGAGGGCTCGCCAAGCGGCCGAGCAAAACGTCCCCCACGAAATGCTGCTCCTCGATCTGTACGAAGCTTTACGCCCGCTCGACAAGATCACTGGCGCAACTTACGTTGACGATGTGCTGGATATCATCTTCTCGACGTTTTGCGTGGGGAAGTGAGGCCGGCGAGACCGGCCGCTGTCGTCCTGAACGAAGCATCTTTACACTTCTACTTCCGGTTCGGCGGCATACAACTTTGGGGTTCGTTCGCAACGCTCAGGATGACAGGGGCAGATCGCGTAGGGTCGAAGCTGGTGCTTATTTAACGGTACTGAAGCGCTTCCCGATCTCGGCCCAGTTCACGACATTCCACCAGGCAGTGATGTACTCAGCGCGGCGGTTCTGGTACTTGAGGTAGTAGGCGTGTTCCCAAACATCGAGACCTAAAACTGGGAACTTGCCTTCCATCACGGGGCTGTCCTGGTTGGCGGTCGAGTAGATGTCGAGCTTCCCGCCCTGAGCTACCAGCCACGCCCAGCCTGAGCCGAAGCGTCCTAAAGCAGCGGCGGTGAATTTCTCTTTCAACTGGTCAAAGCTGCCGAAGGTACTCTGAATGGCTTGCGCGAGTGGCCCGCTGGGCTGCCCGCCAGCATGGGGCGCCATGATCTGCCAGAACATCGAATGGTTGATGTGCCCACCGCCATTGTTGCGCACGGCAGTTCGGATGTTCTCCGGCACGGCGCCGCAATTGTTCGCCAGCAGTTCCTCAACGGTCTTCCCGGCCAGATCGGGAGCTGACTCGAGCGCCTTGTTCAAATTCGTTACGTAAGTTGCATGGTGTTTCCCATGGTGAATTTCCATGGTCGTCTTATCGATGGAGGGTTCCAGCGCGTCGGAAGCGTAGGGGAGCGATGGAAGTGTGAACGGCATATTAGCTCCTTTTGTTTATTGGTGTTCCCTGATCTAGTTCTCAACTACTTTAGATGCACGAAGTTGATTGAAAGACTCAAGCGGATTGAATGCCTCATTCATCTTGAATTCTCTTTCGGCGGTCGGCATAATTCCATGTCCATCAGGAGGAGTTCATGCCCGTGTTCGACATTGACTGGGTGCGCAGACAGTTTCCCGCTCTGGCACTCGAAGTGAACGGTAGACCGGTGGCTTATTTCGATGGTCCCGGCGGCACGCAAGTTCCCGTGCGCGTGATCGACGCGATGTGTGATTATCTGACCCGTTCCAATGCCAACACGCACGGCGCATTCGCGACCAGTAGCAAGAGCGACGTGGTGATCGCGCAAGCGCACGAGGCCATGGCTGATTTGCTGGGGTGCGACGCTCGGGAAGTCGTCTTTGGTCCGAACATGACCAGCCTGACGTTCAACCTCAGCCGCGCCTTGGGACGCGAGCTTGGGCCAGGCGATGAAATCGTGGTTACGCGCCTCGATCACGACGGCAACGTGGCGCCCTGGTGCGCGCTCGAAGAGCGTGGCTGCCGGGTGCGGTTTGTGGACATCGACCCGAACGACTGCACTCTGGACATGGCTGATCTTGAGAGGCAAATTACCCCGAGCACGCGCGTCATAGCGGTGGGCTACGCTTCAAATGCCGTGGGCACCATCAACAACGTCGAGGAAATCGTTCGCATGGCGCACGCCGTGGGCGCGCTAGCGTATATCGACGCGGTCCACTACGCGCCCCACGGCCCGATTGACGTTCGCCGCCTCGACTGCGATTTTCTGGTCTGCTCTCCTTATAAGTTCTTCGGGCCGCATTCCGGCGTGCTGTATGGGAAGCGCGAGCACCTCACGCGTTTGCAGCCTTACAAAGTCCGCCCGGCTACGGAGGAGAATCCTTTCCGCTGGGAAACCGGCACTCAGAACCATGAAGGCCAGGCGGGGATTCTGGCCGCGGTCGATTACTTGGCTGAACTAGGCCGTCGCGCCTCGCCCGTCGCCGCATCGCGCCGTGCCGCGCTGCTGGCCGCTTACGATGTGATACGGCCTTATGAGCGCGGCTTGGCGGAACGGCTCATCAGCGGCCTCCTGGCCATTCCCGGCCTCACGTTCTATGGAATCAAAGACCCGGCGCGCTTCACTCAGCGCGTGCCCACCGTGGCGGTTCGGATTGCGGGCCACACTCCGCGCGAGCTGGCAACCCACCTCGGCGAGCGTGGAATGTTTACCTGGGACGGGAACTACTACGCACTTAACTTGAGCGAGCGGTTGGGAGTCGAACCGAGCGGCGGAATGCTGCGCATCGGCCTTGCCCACTACAACACGACGGAGGAAGTTGACCGGCTCCTCGATTCACTGCGAGAACTTGGGAGGTCGTGACGGTGGTGTTCTCCAATCGAGATCAAGCCCTCGCCCCCACTACTCCCAACTTTGTCATGACTTCGCTTAAAGTGTGCGATGATGACGATTCACTCGTGTTGCGCAGTTACGAAGCGGAGGGCTCCGGGACCCGAGCCCGAATCCGCTTCGCGCGTAGCATCCGCCAGGCTTGGCGGACGAATTTGATCGAGGAAGAGCTTGGACCCTTGGCCGTGTCAACGGATAGGGGTTTGGATTTCACGGTAAAACCCTGGGAGATCATTACGATTAAAGTGGCAAACTAGGCAGGTGGGCAGGTCGGGAGGCAGGGTCGGGAAAGAAGCCGACTGCCTGCGTACTGCCCGCCTGACCATCGAGAGGTGGCTATGAATCGCCAAAGAATTCTCTTGTTTATTATTACTGTTCTGGCTATGTCGTCCGCAACGCTAGGTCTAGCCAGCGAACACTATGACGTCCTGATTGAACACGGTGCAGGAGCCAAAATGCGGGATGGCACGGTGCTCCGCGCGGATATTTACCGGCCCAAGAGCGACGGGAAGTTCCCGGTCTTGCTCGAACGGACGCCTTACGACAAGCGGCCAGGCGTGGATTTCGGCCTGCACGGCGCTGCGCTGGGATACGTCGTGATTATTCAGGATGTGCGCGGTCGTTTCTCCTCTGACGGTGAATGGGACCCGTTCAGACATGAGTCAGCGGACGGTTACGACACCGTGGAGTGGGCCGCCGCGCTGCCCTACTCGAACGGCAAGGTGGGGATGATCGGCGGATCGTACGTCGGCGCCACTCAAATGTTGACCGCTATCTCGACTCCGCCTCACCTCGCGGGCATCTGCCCTGTCGTTACCGCTTCCAACTACCACGAGAACTGGACCTATCAGGGCGGGGCCTTCGAGCAATGGTTCAACGAATCCTGGACGTTGCACCTTTCCATGGACACCCTCAATCGCCGGGCGCAGGCGCATAACAACGCCATCCCGCACGTTTTCAAACTGCCCCTGGCGGCTTTCCCATTGCTGGGCGTGGGCGACGCCGGCGACTCTATCGACAGTCCCCAGACGCTTGCTTCCTATTTCTTCGATTGGCTTGCCCACCCCGGCTACGATGACTATTGGAAGCAAGTCTCCATCGAAGACCATTTCTCTCAAATCACCGTTCCGATTCTGCACGTGGGCGCCTGGTACGACATCTTTCTGGGTGGTACGCTCAGGAATTACGCGGGCATCAAGGCGCGCGGCGGCAGTGAAGAGGCGCGCCGCGGTCAGCGCCTGATGGTTATTACCGGTGGGCACTCGGGGTCGGGCCCTCGCATCGGCGAGGTTGACTTCGGGCGCGACTCAGTGGTGAACGAAGAAGATCTGGCGCTCGGTTGGTATGACTACTTGCTGAAGGGGGAGAAGAACGGCATAGCGACCGAAAAGCCGGTGAAGATCTTCGTCCTCGGCAAGAATGCCTGGCGCGAGGAAGACGACTGGCCGCTGGCGCGCGCCAAGAGCACGCGCTTTTATCTTCATTCCCAGGGCAAGGCGAACACGCTTTCCGGCGATGGGTCGCTCAACACGTCGCAGCCTGCCAGCGAGCACGCCGATCAGTACGTTTACGATCCTGCAGATCCGGTGCCGACTCGCGGCGGCCCGCTTTGTTGCGACGCCACGCATCTCGCCCCCGGAGCGCTCGACCAGCGTCCTGACGAGGCTCGGAACGACGTGCTGGTTTATTCCACGCCACCGTTCAAAGAGGACTTCGAAGTGACCGGCCCGGTGAGCGTCGAGCTCTATGCCAGTTCGTCCGCCGTGGATACCGACTTCACCGGTAAGTTGGTGGACGTCTGGCCCAATGGCTTTGCGCAGAATTTGACGGAGGGGATCTTGCGGTTGCGTTATCGCAACTCTCCCGAGAATGTCGAATTCATCAATCCTGGCGAGGTCTATAAGACTCACCCTCGATTTATGGGCCACCTCGAACGTCTTCCTGAAGGGGCACAAGCTGCGCCTGGAAATCTCGAGCAGTAATTTTCCGCGATTCGACCGCAACTTGAATACCGGCGAAGTGGCGAGCCAAGGGACGCGCTGGGTGAAGGCGACGAACACGATTCTCCACGATAGGGAGCATCCGTCAGCGATCGTTCTTCCTGTCATACCATGACGTCCGCCCTTTTCTCGGAGAGATGAAGGGAAGTCACTCCTTCCCCTCTCCTTTGGAAAGACTGTGGCCCGCGACGGCGGTTCCACCAGTTGTCGCGGGCCGCGTGAGGGATCGTTTACACGGCGAATTGGATAGCATGGGGGCGGCGTGCCCCGCCAAGGCCGATGACCAAGAGAACGGGCCTGCGGAACGCGGCTCGAAATCGGCTTTAGCTTGACGACTGTTCAAGCGCTCATCCATAATTTCAGTTCCCTTCATCCGATCGTTTCAAACTCAAGGGGGGTATTTTTCATGGCGGATGTCGTTTTTCGAAATTACATAGCTGGACATTGGGTCGAGTGCAAGACAAAGAAGACATTCCCCAATGTTAATCCTGCCATTACAAATGAGACCGTGGGCTTGTTCCAAGCTTCGGGTGCGGAGGACATTCAGGAAGCGTGCGAAGCCGCCCAAAAAGCGCAGCCGGGCTGGGCGGCGACACCCGCTCCTTTGCGTGGCGAATTCCTTTACAAGGCCGCCGAGATCATGGAGAGCCGCATCCAGAAACTCTCCGAGGAGATGACGCGCGAGGAAGGCAAGACGCTGCCCGAAGCCAAAGGCGAAGTCAAACGCGCCATCAATATCCTGCGCTATTTCGGAGGCGAAGGGCCGCGCCAGTTCAGCTATCAGATCCCGTCTGAGCGGGAGAACGTACTCTGCTACACCATGCGCAAGCCCCTGGGCGTGGTGGCGCTTATCACGCCCTGGAATTTCCCCAGCGCCATTCCCGCCTGGAAAATGGCGCCGGCGCTGGTTGCCGGCAACACGGTGGTGATCAAGCCGGCCTCGCTCGCGCCGCTCAGCGCTTACCGAATCGTTGAAGCGCTGCACGAGGCGGGCATACCTGCCGGGGTTTTGAACTTCGTGACGGGCAGCGGGGGCGCGACCGGCGACGCTCTTGTCGAGCACCCCGCCATCCGCGCCGTGTCCTTTACGGGTTCTTGCGAGGTCGGAAACGCGCTTTACGAAAAGGTGACGAAACGCAAGGTCCGACTGCAACTTGAAATGGGCGGCAAGAATCCCACTATCGTGCTCAAGGACGCGGATCTCGATTACGCCGCCGCCGTGCTCGTGAACGGCGCCTTCTTTTCCACCGGGCAGAAATGCACCGCGTGCAGCCGCGCCATTATCGAGAAGCCCATTTACGAGGCCTTGGTGGAGAAATTGGTTGCCAGGACCAAGAAGCTGAAGGTGGGCAACGGGCTCGAGCCGGGCATTGAGATCGGCCCCGCGGTTGACGCGAAGCAACTCGAAACGGACTTGAAATACATTGATATCGCGAAGAGGGAAGGGGCGCAACTGCTCTGCGGCGGGAATCGCTTGACGGGCGGCATGTACGACGCGGGCTATTTTGTGGAGCCGACCATCTTCGCCGGCGTTTCTCCCCAAATGCGCATCGCGCAAGAAGAAGTCTTTGGCCCTGTCCTGGCGTTGATGGTGGCGAACGATTTCGAAGACGCCATGCGGCTCGCCAACGGCGCCCGTTTTGGCCTCTCGGCGTCCATCGTTTCGCGCGACCTCACTCGCGTTCACCAGTTTATCAATGGCATTGAAGCCGGTTTGATTACCGTAAACCTGCCCACGGCGGGCGTCGAGTATCAGTTCCCCTTCGGCGGCACCAAGGAGTCGAGCTTCGGCATGCGCGAACAAGGGCCGGCAGCGCTCGATTTCTATACAGAAACGCGGACGGTTTATTTGAAATACACCCAGTAGCCTTGTGAGAGGACATATGAAAAAGACACAACAGTTCCTTGCCAAGCTCAAGCTGCCTGTAGAAGACAACCACGCGCTCGAAGCGAGCGGCAAGCTATTCAAGGATGGCGGGCAGTACCGCTTCGAGATTCCGAGCGTCGAAGGTCCGCGCGTTTTTCGCGAGGTACTCGAGGCCGCCAAGGAACTCAAAGTTCCGATCCATCGCGTCAGCCAGGGAAGCGGTATCATGCTGCTGACCAAAGATGAGATTCGCGAGATGGCGCGCATGGGCGCCGCTGAGCGCATTGAAGTCTGCTTGTTCGTCGGTCCCCGTGCGACGTTCGAGACCGGCGCCCAAACCGTCTCTACAGCAGGCAAGGTGATAGGCCTGCAACACCGCGGCGCCGACCAACTGGTTTACGCGGTCGAAGATGTGCGCAAGGCCTGCGACCTCGGCATTCGGAGCGTTTTGCCGGCGGATTTGGGCCTTATCTGGGTGCTCAAGGAAATGAAAGAGGCGGGTGAGCTTCCCAAGAATCTGATCATCAAGAGTTCCGTCACGCTGCCCGCCGCCAATCCCGCTACGGCGAAGCTATTCGAGCAGGCGGGCGTCTCCACCATGAATATTCCTACCGACCTGACCCCGGCCCAGATGGGTTCCATCCGGCAAACCGTGGATATTCCGATCGACCTCTACATCGAAGTGCCGGACAACTTCGGCGGCTTCATCCGCTATTACGAAATGCCTCAAATCTTGCGCGTGGCCGCGCCCGTTTATTTCAAGTTCGGGCTGCGCAATGCGCCGGACATTTATCCTTGCGGAAAGCACATTGAAGACCTTGCCGTGAAGATGGCGCGAGAGCGCGTTCACCGGGCGCGCATTGCGGTCGAAATGATCGAGGAATTCGCGCCGCAAGTGAAGATGTCGCCGCTCGGCAGCAGCGACTTGGGCATCCCCGAAGTGTAGAGTAGTTTTTTATTCTGGATTTTGGATTCCGGTCCGGGGATTGATGGGGGCAGGGCCTTCCCTCAAGATTTTCGCGGTAGATAAAGGTACACGTATGCGCCGCCCACGATGCTGAGCAGTGCTCCCCACCAGATTGCCGGATGAAAATGAGCTAGCACGGTGGCCGGTGGGCTCGAAAACTCGTAGAGGCCCGTCGCCAAAATGATCACGCCGTAGATCAGGAGAATCACTCCCACGAAAAACCAGACGGGAATCATGTGATGACTTTCGCTCATGTGAAGACCTCGGGAAGCTTTCAGCCGTCAGCTTGCAGCTTTCAGCAATTCAACTTGCTCCTGTGATGTCGTCATTCCCGAAAGCGGGAATCCAGCCCTGCGCGGAAGGTTCTGGGCGCCCGCTCCTGCGGGGTTGACTAGAGGCGGCAATCTCACTTGCTTTGAGTCGCCACTCCCGGCTTGGCATTCGTAATCTCAAGCACAATAGGGTCAGGCCATTGCCTGTTGTCAACCAGGCGCTGGGCGTGCATGGCGCGAATGTGCAGGCCGTCGGCTTCCTGATGCCAAGTGGTTTTGGGGACGACCTTCGGTTGGTACTCCAGCACCGCATCATTCTGGCCAAGCACGCTGACCTGCGTGGCGTCCGTGGCTTTGACCGAGTGCAAGACCAGTTCCTTCCACTGGCCGTATTTCCACTGCTCTTTTCCTCGGACGAATGGCAAAGACAGTGTCTCCATCCTTCTTTTTGGTAAACCAAATATCGCTCTCGTTGGTGACGACCCAGGGGCGCACGCTGTAGATCGCCTCGTGGTTGACGAACATCCAGAGTGCGATCTCGCGCAGGCGCTCTTCCTGTTCGATGGGGAGATCGCCGTCCGGCTTGGGTCCGATGTTCAACAGCAAGTTTCCGCCCTTGGCGCGCGTTTCAATCAACAAGCCGATAAGCTCTCCACCTGATTTGTAAATTTCGTTGGTGGGTTGGTATTGCCACGCGGTGCCCATGGTGATACACGCTTCCCATGGGCCTTTGAGCGGAGACCCCGGGAACGTACTGCTCCGGCGTCTCCATGGCCCCGCGCGTCACCACGATGTTAGGCTGCAATTGCCAGGCGAGTTCGCGCAATCCTTCAGCTTCGCCGTCAAGAAAGAGGACATCGACCTGACCATATTGAGTGAGCAATTCCCGCAACTGGGCTTTGTCGTAAGACATCAGGCCGGGATTATTCCGGGGCTGCACATCGGGGACATCGCGCTGGATTGTCTTCCCGTGTTGGTGAAGCCAGAGGAAGTCGTCCGGTGAAAAGTAGATGCCGGGGAATATACCCTGCTCACGGAATGCCGGAAGGACTTCGCGCTAGATATCCCTCTTGAAAGGCGTATGCAGAATGCTGAAGTCCGTGGTGGCGGTCGTCGAACATGCAGAAGCCGGAGTGGTGCTTGGCAGTGAAAACAACGTATCGTCACGCCGGCCAGCTTCGCGAGCGCCGCCCAGTCCGCGGGGCGAAATTTCCAGCGGGTTGAAGGTCTTTGGCAAGTCGTCAAAGAAACGACTTGCGTAGTCGTCCGACGCGCCGACCAGCGAGTGGCTGATTACCGTTCCAAGCTGGCTATCCACGCTCCAGTGGATGAAAAGGCCAAAGCCCTGGTCGCGAAACCACTCGAGGCGGTCGGGGCTGTTGCCAGGGGGTTGCTGGCACAGTCCGGCACGTGCGTCCCCGATAAGCACCATAAGGGCTACAAGCACACCTAAGAAGCTGGCGGCGGCAGAGCGAGATTCCCTTTTGTACGGCCTCAATCTGACTTTGCGTCTAGGCTCATCGAAAGAGCTCGGTGCGCAGGCAGGCGATGGGGCGCTTGGGTCGAAATGGCAGCGTTCACAATTGTTGCTAAACATCGTAGCAAGGTCTCAAGCAAAGAATCTGAAATTTGAAATTCGAGATTTCAGATGCAACATGCAATCACCGCTGATCGAAAATCCAGAACCTGAAATCGAAGATGCAAAATCCGAAGGCTAAGATCTAAAACGTTCAGAAAAACTGATTTCCAAGATCACCAGAAGATCCATTGCAGGATCAGGAAAAGCGCGAATGAAACTATCGGCCCAGAAGATGGGGCGCTTCCAGAAGGGCAGATGTCCTTCGCTCGGCAGTTCCGTACAGCCATAGACCAAGCCGGTCAACTCCGCCAAGGGTTTCGGGCCGCGTCAGAAGGCTGACAACCACGGTGACGACCACACACACGATCCACGACCACAGCGCGCGATACATGTTTTCGGCCATGTCCTTGGCATGGCCTGAAAGGGCAATGTAGACGAGCAGGCGGGGTTTGCCTTGACAAGAGCCCACATGCCGATGGAGGAGAGGTGCCGCAGAGAAGTCCCCAGAAACCCCCGGCCGGACGTGGCGCGCTTCCACAAGCATGCCCAGCAGCACGGTGCCCAACAGTGGCGCTATGAAGAAACTGAAAAGCGCCTGCACGTAATCCATGATGCTGCCGAATTTCATCACCAGGTAGGCCGTGCCGATGCTGATGAGCACCCCCAGGATTGTGCACCAGCGGCCCATTTTCACGTAGTGATCGTCGGAGGCGTTCTTCCTGATGAAACTCCGATAGAGGTCGTAGGTCCAGACCGTGGCGAAAGCGCTCGTGTTGCCCGCCATGCCCGACATGAAGCCGGCGATGAGCGCCGTGATGCCCAGCCCCAGCAAGCCCGGGCCCGCAGTAGCGCGCCAGCATGAGGGGCAAAACCTCGTTGTAACTGTGCTGGCCGCGCGGCCACGGCGCTTTCCGGCAGCTAACTTGAACGGCAGCACTGCCAGGCCCAAGTAATCCCGGCAAGATCACGATGAACGGTACAGCCATCTTGAAAAACGAGCCGATGATGGGAGCGAGACTTGGCGGCGCGAATGTCCTTGGCCGCGAGTATTCTCTGCACCACCAGGAAATCCGTCGTCCAATAACCGAAGGAAATCACGAAGCCGAGGCCGAAGACGATTCCCGTCCAGTGAATGCCCATGGGGTTGTCGGTGAAGCTGCCCATGGTGCGCCAAAGGTGAGTGTAATCCCCTTGGGGGAAATTCTGGTGGATGCGCGCAACGATACCTGACCAGCCGCCGGTCTCGACCAGACCGAGAATCGGGATCAACAGCGCGCCCAGCCAAATCAGGAAAAACTGAAGCACCTCGTTGAATATGGCGGAGAATAACCCACCCAGCGCCACGTACACTGCCACCGTGATCGACGAGACCCAGATGCTGAAGTGGATGTTCCAGCCCAGCACCACCTTCATCACCAGCGCCATGGCGTACATGTTGATGCCGGACATCAAGATGGTCATCACGCTGAACATCACGGCAGCGAGCCCGCGCGACGATTCGCCGAAGCGCAGTTGCAGGTAGCCCGGAACCGAATGCGTCTTCGAGATGTAATAGAAAGGCATCATGACGATGCCCAGGAAAAGCATGGCGGGAATCGCTCCCACCCAATACCAGTGTGCCGCCAGAATGCCGTACTGATAGCTGGCCGCGGCCCACCCCATCAGTTCGAGCGCGCCGAGGTTGGCGGAGACGAAACTCAACCCGGCCACCCAAGCCGTCATCTCGCGGCCAGCAAGGAAAAAGTCTTCACCGCTTTTCGTGTATCGCCGCAGATAGAAGCCGATTCCCAGCACCATGGCGAAATAGATGGCGATGATGGCGATGTCGGGGGAATGTAGCGAAATGAGCCGGCTGCGCGGCGCCGGGGTCTGCGGCCAGCAAGGCGGGATTGCAAAAGGACATGGACAAGGTCATGAACGAACCTCAATTACCGAACCATGGTGATCCGCCGCACAAGGGTGAGTCAGGATCGCGACTCCCTCACCCGGCCCGCCCCGGCTGATGAAAACGCCGGTGCGGCCCACCCTCTCCCCCAAGGGAATCTGTGTTTCAACTCCACCAAGAGAGGAAGGGCGCCGCAGGCGCTTTGGAGTGCGGCAGCTTGCTGCCGCTTTCCCTGAGAGTTTGCGACTCTTTTGAACTTGGCCGAAAATTGACACTAATAACAAAGGAGTTAACTGCTCCCAAATGGCCAAGAAACGAAAAAAGTCACAAACTCTGAGTGTGAGCTTGCTCGGGACTTCCGCTACGGTCCGCAGGACTGGCCAGCAAGCTGGCCCGAAGGAAAGCGGCAGCAAGCTGCCGCACTCCAAAGCCGGGCTTCGGCCCAGCAACAGACCCTACTCACGGTCGTCGAGTTGCCACACAGACTCCCAACAGCGTGCCGGCATCCTTCAAAACCAACCGACTACTCCTTTTTCGGCTGGCCGTAGGTCGTGTGATAACGGTCCCACCACTTTTCGATTTCCGCCGGCGGCAAGGGTTTCGGCTTGCCGAGCAGCATGGCGAGATGGCACGTCTTTGCCACGTCTTCGACCATCACGGCGGCTTTGAGCGCGGCGCGCGGCGTCGGCCCGAATGCGAACACGCCGTGTTGCGCCAGGAGCACAGCTGGGGCGCGCTTGCCCATATGCTTGACGATGGCTTTCCCGATGTGGTCCGCACGGTTATCCACGTATGGAATGCAAGGGATCTCTTCACCGAACTCGTCCGCGATGGCCGTCAGATAGACGCGCAGCGGCTTGCCGAGCAGCGCAAAACTCGTGGCATAGTTCGAGTGCGTATGGATGACGCCGCCGATCTCGGGGCAATGGTTGTAGATGTACAGATGGTCGGGCAGGTCCACGGACGGGTTCCATCGGCCCTTGAGTTTCCGGCCCTCGAGATCGGCCGCGACCATGTCCTGGGGGCGCATGCGGTCGTAATCCATGCCGCTGGGTTTGATCAGCACCACGCCTTGCTCGCGATCGATTCCGCTGGCGTTGCCGCTGTGCATGGTGACGAGCCCGGCGCGGTATACTCCCAGATTGGCTTTCCAGACTTCCTCGCGCAAATGTTCAAGTTCCCGCATGGGTAGAAGCGCAGTCGAACTGTAAGCCGTCCGCACTCAGCGTGCCGACTGCTCGCGGCGCAGGGCTTTGAGCCGTTTCATCACATCGTTCGCTCCGCGCCCAAAGTAGTCGTGCAGCGTCTGGTACTCTTTGAAGAGCCGATTGTAGATGGCGTGATTTTGGGCGCTAGGCCGGTAGGTGAGCTTCTGCACGTGCGCCATATGCTTGGCGGCCTCAGCAATGGTGTCGTATCCGCCGCCCGCGCGTCCGGCGGCAACGGCCCCGTGCATGGCAGCGCCCAGGGCGGAGCAGGTCTGAAGCCGGTCTGCCAGCTTGATCTCGCGTCCAGTCACATCGGCGTAAATCTGCATGAGCAGCTTGTTCTTCTCCGGCAGGCCGCCGCAGGCCACCAGCGTCGCCACCTCCACGCCTTTCGATTCAAAGGCCTCGATGATGGTTCGCGTACCAAAGGCGGTGGCCTCGATCAAGGCGCGATAGACTTCTTCGGCCTTAGTAGCCAAGGTGACCCCGAGCATCACTCCGCTCAGGTCAACATCCACGAGCACCGAGCGATTGCCGTTCCACCAATCGAGCGCCAGCAAACCTGACTCGCCGGGTTTGAGGGCGGCGGCACGATTCTCGAGCGCGGCAGAGAAAGGAACCTTCATCTTGCGCGCTTCCTTGTGGATATAATCCGGAATGCCGTGCTCGAAGAACCAGGCGAAGATATCGCCCACGGCGGATTGCCCTGCTTCGTAACCCCACAAGCCGGGCACGATACCGTCTTCGACTGTACCGCACATGCCCTCCACCATATGCCGTCCAGCCGCCCAGAACCATGTGGCACGATAGAAGTTCCCATGATCATGACAAGCGAGCCGGGTTGGGTCACCGTGCAAGCGGGCACAGCGGTGTGCCCATCGACATTGCCCATCGCCACGGGTGTGCCCTGCTTCAGCCCCGTCTTCCGAGCCCAATAGGCCGTCAACTCTCCCGCCTTCTGTCCGAGCGGGTAGAAGTCTTCCCCTACTTTCGTGTCCATGACGTTTTCGAGGCGGGGGTGCAGGGTGCGGAAAAAATCCTCGGACGGAAATCCCTTGCCTTTGATCCACATGCCCTTGTAGCCGGCCGTGCAAGTGTTCCGCTTCTCGACACCCGTCAACTGCCAAACGATCCAATCGGCGCCTTCGATGAAGCGATCGGCGGCGTCGTAAATTTCGGAGTCTTCATTCAGGACCTGCAGGACCTTGGAGAAGAACCACTCGGAAGAATACTTGCCGCCGTAGACTTGAATGAACTCTTCGTTCCGATCCCGGCCCACTTCGTTGATCCGGTTCGCCTCCGGCTGCGCAGCATGGTGCTTCCAGAGCTTCACCCAGGCGTGCGGGCGCTTGCGGTAGTGGGGCAAGAGAACAGAGCGGCGTGCCGTCGCGTTTGACGGGCAATGGCGTGGAGGCCGTGAAGTCCGTGCCGATCCCGATCACGTCTTCGGCCTTTACCCTGGCTGCTTTCAGCGCCTTGGGGACGCCCTTCTCGGCCACCAGAAGGTAATCGCGCGGGTTCTGCAAGGCCCAGTCGGGCTCGAGGCGCGGCCCGCCCGGCAGCCTTTCGTCAATCACTCCATCGGGGTACGGGACCACCGCAGAAGCGATCTCTTCCCCATTGCGCACACGGATCACCACCGCGCGGCCCGATTCCGTTCCGTAATCGATTCCCAGCGCGAACTTGTCTTTTGCCATAGGAGCCTCGAAGGGCAAGTCGAGAGTTGAGTAGCTAGCCCAGGTTCTTCACCGTGCATGTAGAGCGGGGCTTTACAGGCTGTGAAAAAAACCCTCAGCGCTGTCATTCTGAGCCAAGCGAAGAATCTCGGCCGTTGTGAATTCCAGGAACTGCGGAGATCCTTCCTTCGTTCCACTCAGGACCGCCTGCGGCTCCAGAAAATCACCCACAAATACGTCATTCCCGCGCAAGCGGGAATCCATTTAGGCGACATGGACCCCCGCTTTCGCGGGGGTGACCTTGTGGGCGATCTTCATTCCCTCAGGTGGGCCACAGGCCCATGGGTACTCCTCAGGGTGACAGCCTAGACAAGTTTTTCCGCAACCTCTAATAAAGCCCCGCCCCAACGCGAGCTCCCCAAAGCCATTGAGAAACCCAGGCTAGGGACCTCATCACTCGACACAACGCTGCATTGTCTACAAGCGCTTACCGTACGGGATTCTCCGCTTGCTGTCAAGGCTACAGCGGGGCGAGGCTCAGTTGGTCCCGAATGGCGCGCATGGCTTCGATGCAGAAGGTGATGTGCTCGTCGAGAGGCACGCCCAGTTCCTCGGCGCCCTTGATGATATCCTCGCGGCTGACGGAGCGGGCGAATGCTTTGTCCTTCATCCGCTTGCGAACCGACTTGGCCTCGAGGCTGGCAATCCGGTCGGGCCGCACCAGGGAGCAGGCGGTGATGAACCCAGCCAGTTCGTCGCATGCGAAGAGAACTTTGGCCAGCTGGGTATCGCGCGGCACGCCGGTAGTAATCAGCGTGGCCCAGAATGGCGCGTCGGATTTCCTCCGATACACCCTTCTCTTTCAGGATCTCGCTCCCCTTCAGCGGGTGGTCGGGCGCGTTCGGGTATAGCTCGTAATCGAAGTCGTGGATCAGGCCCACCACGCTCCACTTCTCCTCGTCCTCGCCGAACTTCCGCGCATAGGCGCGAACACAGGCCTCCACGGCCAGCGCATGCTTGCGCAAGTTCTCGTTCTTAGTATACTCGCAGAGAAGATTCCAGGCTTCTTGGCGATCCATCCGGTGTCACTCCCGTTACAGTCACATGTCATCCCGAACGTGCATGGGCCTGCGTCCCACCAAAAGGGATGAAAATTTCTTGCGACGTCAGCCCCGCGAAATGCGGGGTGTCCATTGTTGGCCCGGGCCGAAGTGGATTCCCGACTTTCGCGGGAATGACGTGCGACCGGCGGGGCGTGTGCAATTAAACCAATGCGCACGCCACCTGGGTCACTCTGTACAGTGGACTGTTAACTTCCTCAGAAAATATACTTCAGCCCCAACTGAATCTGCCGGGGCGGCTTATTGCCGTATTCATTTGCCGACTGCACCACGCCAAACGCCGACGTGTCGAAGGTCCGGCCGGGAATATCAAAGTGCGGAATATTGAAAAGGTTAAAGAACTCGAAGCGAACTTCGAGTCGTCGGCCCTCGTGCCGGAATGGGATATTCTTGAGCATCGAAAAGTCGAGGTTGTTGAGTCCCGGACCGATCAAGCCGTTCCGGCCTTCAGTCCCCAGGAGCGGGTCCTGAGGGGTCGCAAAGGCGCACGGGATTGAACCAACTATTCGGCTGTGTGAATCTGAGCGGGGGCTGAGCACGCCGGGTTTGCAGCGACGGGTCCGGCTTTGTTGGGATCGCCCACTAAATCCGGCCGGTAGGGAACTCCAAAAGAGGTGATTGATGTTCCAGCCTGTGAGGCCGGCATATTGATCGTAAACGGACTGCCGGTTTGCATGGTGGCAATTCCCGCCGTTTGCCAGGACCCAAAGATGTGGTTGAATACGCCGGGACCGCTGAGCCACTTCCGGCCAGGCCAAACGGCAGGTCATAGAGGTAACTGAAGACAAAGCGCTGTTCGACCTGGAAGTCAGAAAGGCCTCGGTCGGCGCGAAAATCATACGAATCCTGCGGCACGCCCGAACCGACGCTTCCGCTGAAGACGGCGGAATCGTCGTCGATCGATCGCGACCAGGTGTAAGCAGCAAGGAAAGCCATTCCCTGGCTGATGCGCTTCTCGGATCGAAACTGCAAGGCGTTGTAAATGCTGTTGGCGCGGGGCTCCACCACCAGAATCGAGTTGAACTCCGGGTAGGGGGAGGCCTGGGTGAGCGGGTTCACTTCGTTCATGTCGCGGGTGGCGGGAAGATGCGTGCCCTTGGTGCCCACGTAAGCCAAGTCAATCATCCAGTTCGGTTGCACCTCGTACTGGAGGTCAACGTTCCAGTCCTGCATGTAGGCATCGCGGAAGTTGGGCGAAACAAAATTGGCCTGGGGCTCGGACAGTCCCGGCTGGTTCAGGATGTCCTGAATGACACAGGCTTCCGGTGCTGTTTTGGGGCAAGGCGGAAATATCGACGAAAGGAGGATTGAAGCGCGGCAGGATGTTGAGGTTAAGAATGCTCTGATCATAGAAGATGCCGAAGGCCGAGCGGACGACAAAGCGCTCGGTCTTCAAAGGCCGCCAAGCAATCCCAATGCGCGGGGCGAAATCATGTAGATTCTTTCCGTAGGTCGCTCGCGGAATCCCGTCCGTTCCAGCCTGAATGAACGCGCAGTTGGGGTAAGCCGCCAGCCAATGCGTTGCAGGTTGCTGGATCGACGCTCAAGTCCGGGACGCTGAAACGGTTGTGGATCTCGATGGGCGGGCTGTTGAACTCCCATCTCAGGCCGACATTCAGGGTGAATCGCGGCAAAACGCGAATATCGTCTTGTACATAGGTCGCCCAGGCCGGTGGTGCGCAGCCCGTTGTTGGTGTTGCCCGCTTTCCGTCACGACGTAGTCCGGAACGCCGGCCATGAGTTGCGCCAGGGCGCCGACCTGCGGCGGGCAGTTGGCGATTCCGCCGGGACAGATGTCGAGAGCCTGTGGCGGCAATCCCGCCTGCGCCAAGCCTTGCGCCAGACCCTGCGCGGTCACGCCTTCGAAGAACCAATCGCCGCGCGAAATGAAGTCCAGGTAGGAATTCAACTGAAAACGGCGAATGTCCCCTCCAAATTTGAATTGGTGGCGTCCGGTATTCCAGGCAAGATTATCGGCAAATTCATAGGTGTTGTCGTGGCGGTCCTGGGGATAGTTCACAGGCTCGCCGATGCCGTCGTAGCCGTAGAGGTTGATGTTGGGGTATCCCCAGTCCACGGGATTCGAGAAGGTAGTCGGGAAGCCCAGTTGCTGCCCGATATTGACACCACTGTCCTGTTGAAAATCAGCAGCATGCAGCCGGTTGAAGCCTAGTCGCGCTTCGTTGATCCAATGGGAGTTGAAGACGTGAGTCCAGGTAAAGCCGGCGTTCTGCCCACGATTCTTGGCGGTGGCCCCGTAGCCAGGCAGGTTCGTAAACGCGTTGACGGGATCGAAAGGATTGAAATTGTTCTCATTGAACAGCGAGTAGTGGCCCGAAAACGTGTTGTCCGAGCCGGCCTGGCGATCCAGCTTGACGGTCAACAGGTTCACTGTGTTCTGAATCACCGGGGCGGACACGTAGGTATTGGAATCGCCCAAGTCCGGCACGGCGACGTTGGCCGCTGGAATGAGGTTGAGCGCGGCCATGCCGGCAGGATTCTGCACGTACCCGAGATTCTGCATCAAGCCGAAGAAGGCGCCGGCCTCCGCCAAGTCCACGTTTTGCGAAGGCACGTTCGGCTTCCCGCGTGGTTGCCTGGCGCAGGCGCAGACCTTCGTAGGAGACGAAGAAGAAGGTCTTATCCTTTCGCATCGGCCCGCCCAACGTACCGCCGAACTGGTTCCGGTCGAGGCGTGGGATAGAGGCGCAAGTTCCCTGAATGGAGTCGGGCGTGCAATCCGGCTGATCGAAGAAGTTCTTGGCATCCAGGTGGCGGTTACGAAGAAACTCAAACCCGCTCCCGTGGAATTGATTCGTGCCGCTCTTCAGCACCACGTTGACTTGGGCGCCGCCGCTGCGTCCGAATTCAGCCGAGTAATCGCTGGATTGCACTTTGAATTCCTGGATGGCGTCGACCGAGGGAAGCACGCTGTATTGATTGATGTAGAGGTCGTTATTGTCAACGCCGTCGAGCAGAAAGTCGTTGGACTGCTCGCGCGCGCCATTGACGCTGATGGCGCCTCCCTGGGTGGAATTCTGGGAGCCTTGCGACAGGCATTTGGCCGCCCGGGACCAGAAGCGCAAAAGTGAGGAAATTGCGCTCGTTCAAAGGCAGATCGCTCACTTGCTTGCGCTCGATGACCTGGCCAAGTGTCGAGGTGTCCGTTTGAACCAGGGGCACGGACTCAGTGACGATGACCTGCTCACTCGGCTGGCCAATCTGCAGCATCAAAATCCACCCGCACCGTCTGGTCGACGTTCAGGTTGACATTACTGTAAACACTTCGCCGAAAACCGGCTTTTTCCGCCACAACCTCATACACTCCTGCAGGCAGCAGCGGGACGCTGAAATCTCCAGCATCGTTGGTCAGCACTATGCGAATGGCATTCGTCCCTTGATTGCGAACCGTGACCTGCGATTTCGGAATAACGGCCTCGCTCGGATCAACGACCGTTCCGACTATCGTCCCCGTAGGCCCAACCGCGATTGCGGGCCATACCGCTGCGCACGCGAGACTCAGGGTAAGCAGCAAACGTCTAAGCAGCATGATTCCGCTCCTCATGATATGCAGGGCAAACGACCGCGTACGTGTAACTTAGATGCCACGGGCACCCACACCCGTTGCAATAAGTTAACATGATTGTCATGTTTTGTAACCCCAAACCCTGTCCAAACCATGCCCGGATCAAGACCATACCGTCATGACTTTCTACAAGGGCCGTCTAGGGGATTTAGGGTTAGGCAGGTTTATGTGTTATAGCGGATCTGGACCTTCGCGTGCAGAGGAATCAATGTGTAATCGAATTCCGTCAGCGCCTCATCTTTCTCGGTAATTATAAGAAGGTACTTTCCAATTTTAGCGATGAGCCCTGTGGATGTTATCTTCGAACCAATGTATTGACCACCTTGACGCATGGCGTCAAAGTCGGGCAACTTGTCGCGATTGGCTCCGTGCGCGTCCTCCCAGTCCACATCTCCATGCCGGAAACGTACTCCATTAATAACAACGCCCTTTGGCTTTGGCATATTCGGCTCCCTGAAATTGCTGCCGCATAGCGGCAGGGCTCACAATAGGTTCAGATTGCAAGGCTACAGGGCATTGCCTGGTCTTGCAAGCCCTTTGTGCGAAGTGCGTCAGGCGCGGGGTGTAAAGTGTCAGAAATCAGTTGCGCGCGACGCCTTCGCGATAACTGACCACGGGATGCAACACCGCACGCTTCACCCTCAAACGATTCGTATCCCACGCCTTCCTGCCGGACACCCGGCTCCTGGAATCTGTCCTCTACAGCATCATGATATCCAGTTCGCGGCCAAACACCTCCCGGAAATGCGCCCCTTCCTTGCTCAACATCCAAACTTCGAGATCCGTGCTCCCCTTGGCCGCGAGCTTAAGCATGACGCGCTCGCGATTAACTTCCGCCGTCACACTGGCGATGCTGCCGCGCGGGCCGTGGCTCATTGCCCTGGCAAGACGCAGCAGCACAACTGCCTTGGGAACGAGGCCTAGGTCCACTTTGTTGAGGGCCTGCATCGGACCATCGGGCGGGCTCGGACGAGTTTTCCCCAGATAGCGCGCCACAGCTGCAATGATCAACCGTTGCTCCGGTGTAAAGCCGAAAATCTCCGAGTTGGCGATCAGATAGTAGGTGTGCCGGTGGCTCCCGCTCCGATTAACGAACGTGCCCACTTCGTGCAGCATGGCCGCGGCATTTAGCCAGCCTTCATACTCGGGCGGGAGCGCGTGGACACGGCGCAGTTCGTTGAAAAGCTGTCCTGACAGGCGGCGGACTTCCTCCGCCTTTCGGAGGTCCACCCGGTACTGCTTGCACATGGCAAGGATGGCGTCCCCTCGTTCAGCCTCAATTTGCCGGCGCGGAGCAGTGGCCTGATCGTGGTCCGCGAGCATCTGGGCCAGCAGCCCATCCCGTAGCCCCAACGGCGAAAATCGAAAACCGGGAAGGTTGCACCGCTGCATGAGTTCTGCAAAGACATAAGCGCCGGCCACGATGATCTCCGCCCTTCGTGGCCCGATTCCAGGCGCCTTATTCCGACCCTTCAAGTCCAGCATGGCCAGGTGCTCAGCAAGGCGCACGGCGGCGGTGCGTGAGACGTACCCGGGTCTTGGCCTGTGGCGCGGGGGTTCGTCCGCTCGGGCAGCGCTCGAGATTGCCGCGGCGGTCCCCGATGTGGCCAGAACGTTCTTCAACTTCGCTGCGGCGAGTTGTTTGCGGACGCGCTCAAGTTCTTCCGCAATGCCCTTGCGCAGCCTTTGAATCTCCACAGGACGCGGAGGATCGTGAGCCAGGAATTCCTCGGTCAGACGCACCGCTCCGAGCGGCAGGCTGACCATCTCGCGGATGTGCCCATTTTCTGACAGCGTCAGCTCGCAACTGCCGCCTCCCAGGTCGATGAGTAGAATCCTGGCAGCGCCCAACGTCGTGTTGGCCATGACACCCAGATGGATCAGCCGGCCTTCTTCAAGACCCGAAATCGTCTCCACTTTCCAGCCGGTCGCGGAATGCACCCAGGCGATAAACGCCGCCGAGTTGGGGGCGTCACGCAAGGCGCTCGTAGCCACAACCCGCACCTGGTCCACACCGAAAGTCTGGACGTCGCGGTAGAAGCGCCGCAGCACTTTCACTGTATCTTCCATGGCTTCGGGTGAAAGGGTTCCAAAACGGAATGCAGATTCACCAAGGCGCGTTACGACGCGGTCCTCGTGAATGGTCTGGAGGCGGTGCCGGACGACGCGCGCGATCTTGATGCGCACAGAGTTGGATCCAATATCAACCGCGGCAAAAGTCCTCATAAAAGGTAGGCAGCTACAGATCTCGCGCCGCGATGCCCAGCTTGCGCATTTTGGATTGCAGCGTTGTCCGCTTCAATCCGAGCCGGGTAGCGGCGCCACGCGGCCCGCCCACCACCCAGTTTGTTTCCTCCAGTACCCGAATGATGTGCTCGCGCTCCGCCGCCCGCAAAGTGGCATTTGAGGGAGCTTCTGAAGGCTGTTTGAGTCCGGCCACCGGCAGGCGAAGTTCGGGACCAGGAGAGAGAATCACGGCTCGCTCGATCAGGTTTTGGAGTTCCCGCACGTTGCCCGGCCAGTGGTAGCGCGTCAGGGCGTCCAACTCCTCCGCGGAGATGGACTCGATCCGGCGATCCATCTGGCGCGCGTATTTCTGTACGAAGTAGCGGACCAGCAAAGGGATATCTTCCCTGCGCTCGCGCAGCGGCGGAATCAATATCGGGAAGACATTGAGGCGATAGTAGAGGTCGCGGCGAAAGAGGTCCTCTTCAACCATCTCCGCCAGGTTGCGGTTGGTGGCTGCGACCACGCGAACGTCCACTCGCGTGGTGCGGGTTCCGCCCAGCCGCTCGAACTCTTTCTCCTGCAAAACGCGCAGGAGCTTGGGCTGAAGCTCGAGAGGAATATCGCCGACTTCGTCGAGGAAGAGAGTGCCGTGGTGAGCGAGTTCGAATCGGCCGATCTTCTGCGCAATCGCGCCGGTAAATGCGCCTCTCTCGTGGCCGAACAGTTCGCTCTCCAGCAGGCCTGTCGGGATGGCCGCACAGTTGATCTTGACGAACGTACCGTTACGCCGCCGGCTCAGGTCGTGGATGGCGCGCGCCAGCACTTCCTTGCCGGTGCCCGTTTCCCCCAGCACCAGCACCGCCGAGTCAGTGGGCGCAACGGTTTCCACTTGGCTCAGCGCTCGCTTGAGCGCCGCGCTCTCGCCGATCACTTCCTCGAAATTGTGTTCGGTGCGGATCTCCTCTTCGAGGTACAGTTTCTCTTCCGCCAACTTGTTCTTGAGTTCAGCGATTTCGCGGTAGGCCAGCGCGTTCTCAACCGCAATGGCGACCTGATTGGCCACCTGGGCCAGCAGATCGATGTCCTCTTGATGGAAGGCATCTTCGCCGAGCGATCCCACAGCCAGTGTCCCTAGCTCGCGCGTGGAAGTGAACAAGGGAAGGACACAAGCACACTTCAGGCCTTCTTCCTCGGCCAGGCGAGCAAGGGGCGAGCGGAATCGCTGGGCGTTCGCGGCGTCCACGAGCAATGGCTTGCGTGTGGCGAACACCTCGCCGCCCGCCGAGCCTTCAAGGGGAATAGTCATTTCCTCGTGGATCAGTCCTTTCCCCTCGGGGAAATCCAGAGCGGTCAGGCGCATCTCATTTCTGGCGGGATCGTACAAGGCCAACGCGATGTAATCGTGGCGAATCACTCGACGCAAGCACGCCGCGATCTGCTTCAAGAGTTCTCGCAGGTCAAGGTTCGATACCAGGGCGTTCGTGACCTCGAGAAGCAGCCGCAAGCGGTCGCGCTCACGAGAGAGCTGTTCCTGATAAACCTGGGCGTCCTGAAAGTTCAGGGCGTTGTCCACGGCAACCGCAACCTGCGCCGCCACCTGCCGCAGGAATTCGAGGTCCGCTTCGTTGTAGGCTCCTTTCCTGACTGACCCGAAGGCCAGCGCGCCCACGCGCCGCTGGGCGGTGGTGAGGGGAAGCAGGCAGAACGAGTTAATGCCTTCCCTGCGCAGCAGTTCCACGTTGCGCGGGAAACGCGATTCGAACTCGAGGTCGGTAACCACCAGCGCCTTCTGCTGTTCCCAGACGATATCCTGCGTCGCCTCCTCAATAGGAAACTCGAAGCCTTCCTTTACTTCCGTGGGGAGCGAGCTCTCGAGCACGTGCAGGCGCACTGTACTGCGGTCCGCGTCCGGAAGCGTCAACCCGATGAAGTCGAATGTCACCAGCCGATGCAGCCGGTGCGCGATAGCGTGGAAGAGCGCACCAAGGTCCCGGTGGGTGGCAATGGATTCCGAGATCTCGAGCAAGGCGCGATACTGCTCAACCGCTGGAACCCTTTCCGGTTGATCCGTGGTTATTTCACCCATGAAGTGGAGCTTAGCATTCCGACGCGCATCGGCTCAAGACTGATACTGCGTTCCTGATCCGTTGATAACCTCGCTGCTGTAGGGGGACGGCTTGCCGTCCCCGCATTTATGCTGGCCCCGACAAGGGTGAGGCTTGCCCTACCCGCGGGCCAACGGCCTGCTCGAAGGGGACGGCAAGCCGTCCCCCTACCTCTCTGTTGTTATCGAGGGATTAGGGTCGGCCATCTTTCCTTTCAGTTGGCAAGATATGGCATTATAATCAACTGGTTTGGTCGTGAGCGTGCTCCGGTTGAAGGGGGATAATGACCGGCACCCAGGAAGCTCTGTTCAAACCCGTGGAGATCCAAACCCGCAAGGGGCGGACGCTCCTGGTGCGCGCGGGCGTTCCTGAAGACTTCCCGACACTCGTTCAAATGTACGCGAGCTTCGAGCCGAAGCGCGTGGCGCAGGGTCTCCCTCCGCCTGACGTGCTGCGTATCGCTCGCTGGCTCGAGCAGCTCCAGAACAAGTCTTTCGCCCTCCTGGCGCTCGATGGGACGAACATCGCCGCCCACGTCCTCCTCTGCCCGATTCAATCGGACGAGGCCGAGTTCACGATCTTCGTCCTTCAGGGTTACCGCGAAGAAGGGCTCGGAACAGTGCTGAGCAAGCTGGCCCTCTCATGGTCTTTCGAGATGGGTTTCGTCAAAGTCCTTCTCACTACCGAGTTCTCGAACTACCGTGCCATCGGCCTCTTCCGCAAACTGGGCTTTTCGATCAAGAGCAGCTACGGCGATGAATGCGAAATGAAGCTCGACCTGCCCCATGAAAATGTGGCCCGAGTTGCGGCCTGAGATACGCGACTATTTCTGCGCCGAGCCTTGCGGGGTTGTCGAACCCATCATGTCATACACGCGCCGAACGGTGACGGGACCTTGCAGCGAAGGGTTCTCGAGTTTCGAGGTGACGTAGAGCTGTTTGCCGT
This sequence comes from uncultured Acidobacteriota bacterium, assembly GCA_963770415.1. Classification (GTDB taxonomy): domain Bacteria; phylum Acidobacteriota; class Terriglobia; order UBA7540; family UBA7540; genus CAVROP01. The sequence goes on along the minus strand of CAVYPU010000044.1, from coordinate 212,238 downwards.
CCTCGCTCAGCCGGAACGACTGCGTGAACTTGGTGCCGTGATCCAGCTTGGTTTCGGCTATCAGCGCGTCGCTTTGCCAGTCGGTTTTGGTCGTGGAAACCTTCTTGCCGTTCTCATCCTTGTCGTCGTGCTTCTTCCCGTCGGTGTAATAGGTCTGAGCGTGGTCTGAGTCGTCGGTCACCACCACCTGGTCAGATTTCTGGTTGACATCAAGAAACTTGGGATTTTCCGCCAGGCGGTCCCAGTCCACGCTGCTCACTGTGCTTCCGCGGCCGCTCGACTGTCCTCCCCGGCGGCCCATGCCGCCTCCGCGTCCCATCCCACCTCCGGGGTATCCGCCTCCGCCACCCGGCCACCCGCCACCGCCTCCGGGATAGCCGCCCCCTCCGCCGGGATAGCCACCGCCTGTGCCCCCGCCTGTGCCGCCTCCGGGATAGCCGCCGCCGCTGTTAGTGTTTGTGCGCTGGTTGCTCTGCGCTTCGGTAATCTTCTGTTGCGCGTCGTCGCTTTGATCTTTGTTGTACTGCCAGCGGCCACCCAGCTTCGGCTGGCTGTCTCCGGCGCGAGCCACTCCGGCCAGTGACACGGCCAGGAAAAACGCTGCCGCCGGAACCGCGTTCCGAACCACAACACTGAAGTGCCTTGCCATGGATTTCCACCCTCCTGATTATCGATGCCCCGTCTCTTCTCCTTCGATTCCCCGCCTTGCCCGGTGGTTGTACGGTTATTGGCGTAGAGCAGGCATCACGCCTCTAGTGCTTACTTGCAGAAGTAAGCGTTCTAATTCGTTCGGCGTCGGAAGGGCGGGGCTTCAGCCCCGCCGCGGGAACGGGCTACTCCTCGGGGCTTTAGCCCCTGGAGCCGCGTTGCTTCAGGGCCTAAAGGCCCTTTCAATTTTGGTCTGCGAATCGGCGGGGCTGAAGCCCCGCCCTTCCGGGACTCAGAATAATTGCGCTTATTAACACAGCTAAGCACCAGTGCCTCGTACGCGCCGCCTGCCCTACCCGCCTCCGGCATGCGGAGCGCGCGGTGGAGGTTTTACGACCGCCATGGGCAAGCGCACGAAGGCCACGCGCGCGGCAGCCAAGTCCAGCACATTCACCTGCACGGTATAGCGCCCCACCGGAAACTTCTCGAGCGGGATTTGAGCGAAGTACGTGGCTTTGGTCGCCGAACCCTTCTCGGCTTTCCCGGTGAATGGCCCGGCTTCCGCAAACTTCTTCCCGTGGTGGAGGAAGACGAGCCCGACCGATGGCGGCAGGGTGGCGCCGGACGCGGCGTTCTGCGCGCTCGTGTTCGCCGCAGGTTTTCCGGCATAAGATTCCAGGTAGACCGTAAGGGTCTGGTTGGTTCGAAAGACCCGGGTCACGCTTGGCAGCACGGTGCGATTACCCACCTCGAGCGGCGCGTTCTTGTCCCGCTCGAATCGGGCCCGCGGAAGCTGGTCGGCAGGCTTCACTTCATTCGAAAGCACCACCGAGCTCAGGCTCAGGCCCTGGTCGGAAATCTCCGGCAAGACGAGCGAGGTTTCGAACGTGCCCATCTTACCGCCTTGGTTCTCACGCGCCACCACTTTCAAGTTGTATTTTCCCGGCGCCAGCGTGATTTCACCTTCATAGAGAAGATTGCCGCTGGTGATTTCGTCGAACGTCTCGTCGGTCATCTTCACGGGAAGCGTGTCGCGCAATCCCCCGGCTACATGGTTCTGCGCGTCGGTCAGCCTCCAGGCAAAGTCAAACTCCGTTTCGTGCCTGCCGGACTTCTTGAGGAAGGAAATCTGCGAGCCTGGAATCTTGGCGGCCAGCACGACGGTGTATTTCTTGTCAGGCCGGCGGAAGTAGGCCGTATCGATGGCAAAGGGAAGGTCCACGAAGGGCACGTCGAGGTCCATCACCTGCTCGAGTTGAACTTCCTTATCCTCGCGCGTCAATTGCCGGAAATTCTTGGGAGCGAAGTAGCCGGGCCGCGCCTGCACCTTCAGGCCCTGGCGCGACACTTCCACGCGAACGTGCCGGAAGCGGCCATCCGAGCGCTTATTTGTAGGAGTATATCCAATCAAGTAATAACTCGAATTCAGCCTTTGCACTTCCTGAAATGCGGGAGAGAAATCGTTCAGATCGTAAAACGTCTTGCCGCCCGTATCGGTCGCGAGCGACGCAAGCGTCTCGCGGCTGCCCTGCAGAGAGGAAACCTGCGAGGCCACGGCGGAGCCCGAATAAATGCCGGTGCCGGAGGGGCTGGACGTAGACGCGTCGCCGCCGGGGGGCAGAGCCAGCAGGCCGCGCGCGTCCATGGTGTAGAGCGAAACGTTAGCTTGATTCGCCGCGTCGATGGTGGCTCGCAACTGCGCCTGGTTTTCCTGCCCGGTGCGCGAGATGCCGCTGGAGAAGTGGATTACGCTCTTGCGCCCCGGCACCTGGCGCAGCATCGTGGACAAAGATTCGATGGCGGCCAGCTTCTGGTCCGTATTGAAAATGTTGAATTCGGTTTCATCCGGCGTAAAAGCATCGGAAACATCCTGAGTGACGATCTCCATTCCATTGGCGTCGGCGCCGCCTGCTTCGCCGATGGCGCCCGTCGTCGCCAGGGTCGAGGATTCTTCGCCCACCAGGATGGTGCGCAGGACCTTCGAGAGCGAATCGCGATTGTTGGTGAAGTCCTGCGCCACGCGCAGGCTGGAGGAGTAGGTGACCACCGCAATCAAGTCCGCGGGGGTCAAGCGGTGGGCCACAAAATCGCTCGAGGCCTTCAGGGCGCGCATCAACTCGTCAGGCTGCATGGAGCTCAAGTCAAAGAAAAACACAAGCAGGCGATGATCCTGAAGCACCCTGTCGGCGTTGACCTCGGGCGGAAGCTTGGCGAGGTCGATCACCTGCGCGCGCTCATCTCCGCCCGTAACTTGAGCCAGTTTCTCGATGTCTTCCATGCTGAAACCGGCGATGGGCTGCAGAACGCCGTCTTCAAACACGCGAAAATCCGATTGCTTCAAGTCCGTCACGGGCTTGCCTGATTTGTCGTACACGCGCACATCAACGAGCACTTCATTCGTCTGCGAGCGCAGGATGAAAGCTTGCGGTGAGCTTCGGGATGTTGGGGTCGCGGGCTTGGCCTGCGCAAACAGGGGTTCACCACCAAGGCACAAAGACACAAAGAAAAACACAGATGGCAAAAACCAAAATCCACTCCAGGCAGATCTTGCCCTGCTGCCCGATTTCCTTTGTGTTTTGGTGTCTAGGTGGTCCATGGCCTTAAAAATTAAAACGCAAGGCTACATTCAGGGATCGCATGACCGATACGCCGGTCACCCAGCCGAAATTCTGCGCGTTGATGGTGGTCGCCACCCCGCTGTAGTTCGGGTGGTTGAAAATGTTATTGGCGTTGATGCTGAACCGCCCGCGAATGCCCTTCTCGCGCGAGAAAGTGAAGAAGCGCCCCAGCGACATATTAAAGGTAACCGAGCCCGGCCCGGTAATGGTGTTGCGTCCCGCCGTGCCCAGTTCGCCGGAGGCAGGAAGCGCGAACGCCGCGGTATTGAAGAAATCGAGGGTGGTCCTGTCCGAGCGCGGCAGGGCTGACGGGCAGGCCTGTGGCGTTGGGGCGCTCAGAGGCAAACACGCCCGAACCGTTGTTATTGGATTGGTTGCCGGCCACCTGCGCCGTAAGTGGCGGGCCTGTTTGCGAGCGTAGTCACGCCGCTGATCTGCCAGTCGCCGATAGATCACGCCCCGCCGGGCCGCCGCGATTGAGGAAACGGCGCTGCTCGCCGAAGGGCAGTTCGTAGGTGTGATTGACCACCAGTTTTTGGGCGACATTGAAGTTGGAAAGCGCTCGTTCCGCCGCGAGGTCGAAGCTGTTCTGCGGCACGTTGTGCCCACTGCCCCCGACGCTGGCGGCGTCGTCAATCGATTTCGACCAGGTGTAGTAACCGCTCATGGAAAAGCCGCTGTGGAACTGCCGCCGCAGAACCACCTGGAGGCCGTTGTAAATCGAGGCGGCGCCCGAGGTCTCGTAAAGAAACTGCTGGACGCCGGGGATGGAAGTCTGGTGCGAACCGGAGGCGCTGGGATTCACGCTGTCTGGGTGAAAGCAGCAGATCGAGCTTTGTTCCCTTGGTGCCAACGTAGCCCACCGAAAGGACGACGTTGCGGAAGATCTCGTCCTCGAGGCTGAAGTTCCAAGTCTGCGCGTAAGGGCGGCGGAAATTGCTGTCCGCCGCGTAGGTGTTGTGAATGGTGTTGGCGGAAAGCGTGGGGAAACCGTCTTCGAGCGTCAACACCTGCTGCGGGGTTGGTGGTCAGCGTCGAGGCCTGCGCGAAAGGCGGCTGGTCCACCATGTTGGTGACCATGCGCGAGTAGATGCTGCCATCGTAAAAAATGCCGTAGCCTCCACGCATCACCAGGTGGTGCTGAATCCAGGGCCGGTAGGCGATTCCTAGGCGGGGCGAAAAGTTATGCCAGTCGCTGTGAATCAGCGAGGGGGGCAGCGACCCCGGGTTAAGGCCGGTGACCACCTCGGGCGAAGTGAAGCCGGGCGCAAAGGACAAGTCCGAGAGATGGCCGTACTTTTCGGTGAAAGGGCATGAAGTACTCGTACCGCACGCCGCCGTTCACCGTCCAGTGCGGCCCACGCGCCAGTCGTCTTGAATGAAAGCGGTGGTGACCCAGGTGCGCAGGTAATTGCTGGCGACGCCGTAGCGGACGGAGGTGGTCTGGGGAAGGCCCAGGAGGAAGTCCGCGAAGTCGAAACCGGTGCCGGGCACGGGGTAGCCGTTGCTGAAGTTGCTGGTGTTGTAACCGGTGAAGCTGAACGTCCCGCTGGCGTTGGGATCGGTCTCGGTATTCTGTTGCACGCGGCGCAACTCGCCTCCCAGGCGGATGTTGTGCTTGCCGTGGTTCCAGATCAGGACATCAGTTCGCGCGGATGGTCTGGGTGCGGGTGAGCGATGCGAGAGGATCGTTCAAACCCCCAAAATTGGTGAAGCCGATCGCCGGGGATTGCCCAGTCGAAGGGATCGGTCGAAACACCGGTGATCCCCAGTTGCGCGGCGATGTCCTCCTGGAACGCAAAGCCGTTCAGCAAGGAGGTGCGCATGCGATTGAAGTTCAACGACAGCGGTATTGACCAGGTGGGGATTGAAGGTATGGGATTCGCTGGCGCTCAGGTTCTGGCCGCGGCTCGAAGTGTGCGAGGTTATGCCAGGAAAGGCTGTTCACGCGCTGGCTGCACGACCGGTTGAAATAGTACATCACATTCAGACTGTTCTTGGAGTTGATCTGCTGGCCAATGCGGCCCATCACGCGGTCGTTCGAGGTGGGCAAGGGCATCCTGCAAATGAAAGTTCTGCACCTGCCCGGGAAGGTTGGGCTGGGGAATGTATTGCAGCAAGCCCAGCGCGGCGGAATAGAGTCGCTGGGTGAGGAATGACGTTTCCGGCGAAAGGCGGTGCGCGCTCCGGTAGCGCTGGTCAGGGGATCGTAAATTGTGGAACCGTTCCCGCGTATTGGCCCGGAAGCGATGATCGCGTCGGAAAAATCCCCGCCGCGCTCCGCCAAGGTGGGCACGGTGGAAAAGCTGTCGAGGCCGGTCCTGCCGCGCTGCAAATTGTAGCTTGCGAACCAACTCGTCTTGTTGCCGCCGTTATAAATCTTGGGAATCACGAGCGGGCCGCCGAGGGAGAACCCGAAGGTTTCCTGATAAGAAGGAATGCGAGGCGACTCTGGCACATTCAGAGGGATAGGGACGAGCATCGAAGCCGGCATTCGTGAACTGCTCCGTAACATTGCCGCGAATTCGATTCACCTGGGCGCGATTGCGACCCCAGCCGCGGGCTCCCCCGCCGCCCCACCGCCTCCGCCGCCAAGCCACCGCCTCCCCCGCCAAACCCGCCACCGCCGCCGCCTCCCGCCTCCTCCTCCACCGAAGGGGCTGCCGGCGGCTCCGCCACCTCCGCCTGGCCCCCCGCCGAACCCCATCCCTCCGCCGCGCATGCCCCGCCGCCCGCCACGGCCTTCACCGGGAGCGGCCACGTCGCCCACTCCGCCGGCGAGCAAGAAAGAGTTGGCGGAGCTCGTGGAGGTGTCCGGATTCTCGGCCTCGGAGGCGGCAGCGCTTGGCGCACCACCATTTTCAGCACCTGCATTCTCCGCAATGCGGATCACTCCTTCGTCTCCCGCAGCTTCACCTGCGGCGCCATCGCCCGCCTGGCCTCCAGAGCCGGGGAGTTGGCCGCGATTTCGCGCTCCGGCTGGTATCGCCGCCGGGTTGCCGGGACGGTGCCGCAGCGGCGGGTTTGCCTCACCATTCCCCTGATGCTGGGCGGTCTCCGGCATGGCTAGAACCATCGCCAAGTTCACCTTGAGCGCTTTGTCAGGAACCACGGAATCGGTTCGCGAACGTCAGGGCGGAACCCCACGAGCGACAAGCTCAACCGATAGTTTCCGGCCTTGATGCCGGTGAAGCTGAAGTTCCCCTCCTCGTCCGTAATGGTTTCCTTGCGCTCGCCGGTCTGCGGATTGATGAGCTGCACCGTAGCAGCAGGGACCGATATGCCCCCCGGGCCGCGCACGTGGCCGGTGATAGACCCTGTCCCCGATGCTTGACCGAAAAGCAAAGAGGCCGGCGCGAGAGCCAGCGCCCAAACCGCCGCCAAAAGAGGAAGGTGCCTTGAGAAGTTTGTAGACATTCCGGGTGATCGACTTGCCGACAATCAGGCCCTACATTCAGCCATGACGTTTACGAACCCCGCGGGGTTACAGCGCAGCCCCTTGTTCGCGAGCGGCCCCACAGCGATTTCCATTAGCCGGATGCAGGTTCTTTCAGGCCGCTTATGCCCGGTCATCCCTTCGCCTCTCCGGGTCCCCGCCCTCGCCCCCTTGGGAGCGTACGCGTTAGAATAGCGGCTTTGGTGTTTTCGCGATCGGTTGACCCCATTGCCTATGCCCTACTTCCCTAACTTGGGAGCGGCTCCTTGACAAACTACACCCACTCGTATAGGCTAGTGCAGGAAGATGAGCTTTCATGTCAGGAGCGTCGATAAATCGCGGAAGACCCTCTTAGCCGTCTCTTCACAACGTCAATATGTCACTCCACTGGCGACCCCGCTACCCGCTGCGAAAATTAAATTCACGGAACAAAGCGAGAATGTCTATGAAAACAAAGGGTCGGTGCTCGATAAGCGCTCTTTCATGCCAAGTCCGTCGGATTACTGCGGAAGACTCTGCTCGTCGTCTCCTCAAGACATCACTATGTCACTCCACTGGCGAATCCGCCCCACCGATACGAATATTAAAATCACGGAACGAAGCGGGAATGTCTATGAAAACAAAGGGTCAACGCCGAAAGAGATGCGGCTGTGGGGCTCGCTTCCCCCGCGCAGGCCCGAGCTATCGAAGCCAACCTCAACCTTTTTGATAAACCGGGCGGCATCGTCATGAGCACTCAGGAGACCGAAGCGCAGGGGGACTACCCTTACGGCTGGGCGCCGATTCAACTCGTCGCGGTTGAGGGCTTGCGGCGCAATGGCGACGCGAGCGACGCCGACCGCATTTCGACCCAATTTCTTTCCATGGTCCTCGAAAACTTCGAGCGAGAGGGAACCATCCGCGAAAAGTACCACGTTGTGACCCGTTCCTCCTCGACTCACATTCTTGTCGGTTACCATGCAAACGCCGTGGGGTTCGGCTGGACGAACGGCGCGTTTCTTACTCTCTTCCATGCGCTTCCCAAAGGCGCGCTTTCGCTGCCGCCATAATCCGGCGCTGAAATGCGCTGTCATTCCGAGCGGAGCGAGGAATCTCGCCCTGGTCTTCCTGGGGCGGTCTGCCCCGACGCAGAGCAAGATTCCTCGCTCCGCTCGGAATGACATTTCATGCTTTCCGGGTGCCCGTCAGCAGACGGGCATGAGTGACTGCTCTGAACACATTCTCCGCCGCTCCAGGTCTGAAGCAATTCGAAAGCGCAACAAGAAGGTTGCATTTAAGTACGGCGTGCGGTATTCTGAGCCTCGTCATTCCCGCGAGGTTTTTCCTCTGCCGCGGGGAAGCGGGGGATACGCCGGAGGTTAACTGAAATGGAACATCGCATTGAAAAGCGCGTTGAACTCGAGGCGCCGGTTTCGCGAGTCTGGCGCGCCTTGACCGATTACCGCGAGTTCGGCGAATGGTTTCGCGTAAAGCTCGACGGCCCTTTCGTGCCGGGCCAGGTCTCGCGCGGCCATATCACCTATCCGGGCTACGAGCACCTGAAATGGGAGGCCGTAGTGGAAAAGATGGAGCCCGAGCGGCTTTTCTCTTACACCTGGCACCCCTATGCCGTCGATCCCAACCAAGACTATTCGAAGGAAACGCCCACGCTGGTCGAATTCAGGCTGGAGAAAACTGCGGGCGGCGCGCTGTTGGTCGTCACCGAGTCCGGCTTCGAAAACATCCCGGCCGAACGCCGCGAGCAAGCGTTCAGCTCGAACGATGGTGGCTGGGCCGAGCAGATGCGGAATATCGAAGCTTACGTCGCGCCAAAGCCCTAGGCTCACGCGGCGAGAGGTATGCCGCAACGCCATTGGTTGCGAAGCAATCCAGGACAAGGCAATCCAAGACAGGTGAATGATTCCTCGTCTTGAGCTAGAATTGTTCAAAAGCGAAACAAGAGGCGAAAACATGGGCGAATCAGACCCCACCTTGGAACGGCTCGACGACCAGATCAACTGGTACGACCGGAAAAGTAGTTACAGCCAGAAGGCTTACAAGGTGATCAAGGTCATTGAGATTTTGGCTGCGGCGCTTGTGCCCTTGTCGGCAGGCCTCCATTGGCCGGCGGCGATCACGGGAAGCCTGGGAGTTCTGATTGCAGTGCTGGAGGGACTGTTGCAACTCAACCAGTATCATCACAATTGGATCGCCTACCGGTTGACTAGCGAGACGCTGAAACACGAGAAATACCTTTACCTGGCAAATGCCGGTCCTTATTCGGCGCCCGCAAACGCACACGCACTGCTGGCTGAGAGGATTGAATCACTGGTGTCGCAGGAGGATGCCAAGTGGGCCTCTGCACAGGAAGAAGCGGCTAAGCAAAAGAACTAAGGCAGGACATGGCACAGCAGGTTTTCATCAGCTACGCATCCTCTGACAAGGAAATGGCTGAGCGGATTTGCGGCGCCCTCGAAAGCGCCGGAGCTACTTGTTGGATTGCTCCCCGGAATATTGAGCCGGGCACGGACTACCCCACCGCCATTGTGGACGCGATAGGTTCGGCGCGCGTGCTGCTCCTCGTCCTGACCGAGCACGCCGCAGCCTCTCCCCACGTCGTGACCGAGGTCGGCCACGCTTTCAGCGGCAAGAAACGGATCATACCCTTCCGCATTTCGCAGAAGGCCTTGCCCGAGGATCTCGAATACTTCCTTTCCCTGACCCAGTGGCTCGACGCTCCCGATGGTTGCACTGACCAGAACTTGAAGCGCCTTGTCGGAGCAACCTTGGCCGCCGTGGCAGGCGAGCGCATCGTGCGCCCGCTGGCGCCGCTCAAGAGCCACGTAAAATGGATCGCCGGTGCAGCCCTGGCAGTGGTGGCGGCGGCCGGGGTGCTCCTCGTTTTGCAATCGCGAAAGAAGCCGGCCTCCAACACAACCTCCTCGACGACCACGGGGGCGACTAATCCGCTTCCCACCACCCCGCGGCCCGAACCGCCATTGAAGGTCTGGTCCAACCCCGCGGATGGGCTGAAGTACGCCTGGATTCCGGCCGGAACGTTCACCATGGGATGCTCGGAGCAAGACAGTGAATGCAGAGAGGACGAAAAACCGACTCACCAGGTGCGCATCGAGAAAGGTTTCTGGCTGGGCCAAACCGAAGTGACCATCGCAGCCTATAGGAAGTTCGCGCCGAAATCCGCACAGCAACTTCCTGCCGGCGCCGGCGATCTTCCTGTAAGCGGCGTAAGCCGGGCCGAAGCGAAAGCCTATTGCGCCGCGACGGGGGGACGCCTGCCCACCGAAGCGGAATGGGAATACGCAGCGCGCGGCGGGAGCGCTCAACCCTATTACGGTGTGATCTCCGAGATCGCCTGGTATGCGGCGAACAGCGGCGATGCGCTGCACGCCGTGGGTACCAAGCAACCCAACGCCTACGGCCTGTACGACATGCTGGGGAACGTCTCCGAATGGGTGCTGGACCGCTACTTCGACAAGTACTCTCTGGACTCTGTGGCCACTGGCCCCGGCGTCGAAGAGCCTCTTGCTTCGAACGCCATCGCCGTGGCGCGAGGCGGCTTTTGGGAGAACGACGCAACGGCTCTTCGCGTCTCGCGCCGCTTGGCCCAGGAAAAAGAAGGAGACCAGATCCCCATTGGTTTTCGCTGCGCGAGAGAAAATCCATGAATCTCGGATCAATCCGCAGCATGAAGGAGGGCTGCTTGGCCGGGCAGATTGCCAGCGCTGAAGGTTATGCCGCGCCAAATTCGTAGCTCGAGGATGGACAAACCGAAGCTGACTGCGCCGGTCTTCGCAGCGCTCGGTGATGAGACGCGCCTGTTGCTGGTGGCGAAGCTCTCGGCCGGGCCGCCCCGCTCGATCTCGCAGTTGGCCCGCGGCTCGAAGCTCACCCGCCAAGCCATCACCAAGCACCTTCAGGTGCTCGAGCGCGCCAAGATCGTGCGCTCGACTCGCGCTGGCCGCGAGAGCCTCTTCGAATTCAATCCCCAGCCCATGGATGACCTCAAGCAATACCTCGACCTCGTCTCCAAGCAGTGGGACCAAGCGCTATCGCGTCTCAAGTCATTCGTCGAAAGATGACCGCATAGCCCATCCATCCGAACAAAAAGCGTTCAGACGCGCCACACGCGTTCGGAGGTAGGCGTCACCCGCGCGCTGACGAGGTTCGCATCACTCGGCCCGCATAGCCTGTGACGGTGAAATCGAGCTTACTCGGACAGCCGGAATCAAGGACGCGACCAGAGCCGAGAACCCGAGCGCCATTACGGCGGCCACGAGCACTGCCGGGTCGTAGGGGTTCAGCCCATAGAGTTGGCTGCCCAGAAATCGTCCCGCTGCCAGCGTTACCGGAAACCCGAACAGCAGACCCATTGCCACCAGCGCGAACGCGCCTCGAAGCACCAGCGTAGCCGCTTGCACGCGAGTCGAGCCGAGGGCCAACCGGGAGGAAACGGTGCCTGACACCTTTTTCTCCAGCTTTGCTGTGCGCCAGCTTTCGGCCCGCCAACTTGTCCGACTATGGAAATTGGTGGGGCATCCGGGCGAGCGACGGGCGTGGAAATGGGGTTTCGTCGTTTGGTTGTATACTGCCATCCAAAGGGAAAGGTGGAAAGGCCATGACATTCGAGGAGTTTGAAAACGCAAGCCCACAGACGTTGCGGGAGCACGCTAAAGCCTGCTTTGATGAGCCCAAGACTATATACATGACTGGCGATCTCGTGGCCGTACGGCTGCTCGAAGCACAATTCTACATGAGCGAGATGGACCGCAGGCAAGGCGAAGGCGACAGACGGTTCAACCGGCGCATAGCTTTGCGGGACTTCATTCTCGAAGCGGTTGTCATTTTGTTGATCGGAGTTGAAATTGCCTTAGCCATCAAGCAAGGCCGTGACGAGGATAGGCTCATGGACAAGCAGAATGGCATTCTAACTGGCATGCAAACGAGTGCTTTGGCGGAGGCAGAAACTTTAAAGACGCTGACCAGGACCATGGATAAGATGAACGGCAACGCATCCACAACGGCAGAAACGTTGCGCGTACTGAAATCGACTACCGTAACCATGAATCAAGGAATCCATGATCAACTCTCACTGTTCTATGATCCTTCCATTGCTCTGACCTACGATACGGAGAAAAACCGCATGAACTTTATGAACACGGGCCGCACAGCGCTTAAATTGAAAGCGCTTAAGATGAATGGGGAGATGAAGAATCTGGGAGGGACGAAACTTATAGCTGCGGGAACTATCCAGTACGTTGAAGTAGAGAATGAGTACAAGAGCATCTCATCGGGGCTGCCGAAGGGCGCGGTCTCATCTGTGCCGGTGGAAGCTCATCTCGAATCCGAAATCGGAAAACATTTCGTGATGACCGGAGCACTCCTCTTTGTTTGGCAAAATGATAAAGTAACCGTGCATCCCCAAACGATTTCAGTAATTGCTGAACAATAGTGGCTGGCTTGCGAAGACCCCGGCCTTGTGGGGTCTTCGATGTCCCGAAGGGACAGGCTCGAGTGGGCGCTCGATAAAGCCGGCGGGCTGGCGGACAGCTTTGCCCGGTGAGGTCCGCGTTTCCGCGAAGCAAAGTGATCGAGGGCGATGACCGCGGCGCAACCACGGTTCGCTGCCGCGAATCTCGCAGACATCAAAAACCGGATGTCTGCGCCACCCCGGCCATCAACAGTGAAAGTCACCGTCAACTAGCAAGTACTAGCGCCACGCGCCAAGCACGCGGCGCAGCAGCACGGCTTCGCCCAGGTGGTAGGCGTTGTGGTCGGCGGTGAGCAGAGCCTCGCGCAGGATGGTTTGACCATCCCCGTGCGGAATCTTGGCGTAAAGATCAACGGACTCGTCGGCCACGAGATTGCACATCGCCTTGAGGTCCTTGCGGAAGGATTCGAGGCTCTTGTCCCAAGCTGCTTCGTCCGGAGGCGCCGGCGTGCTGGGCCAGTAGCCGGCCGGAAAATCCGGGGACTTGTGATGCGGGTTGCGGGAGAACTCGAGGATGTCCCACTGCGCGATGCGCAAGTGCTCGAGAACTTCCCACGGAGAGTGCTCGGCGCCCTTGGGCCGCTTGCCGCGCAACTTGGCGGGAAGGTCCTTGAAGACTGTGTCGAAGTCCGCGTGAGCATTGCCCCCCTTGAGCAGATCCAGAAGGTGTTGCCTTAACGCTTTATCGTTGGCCATAGTTTTGCCCCCTTTCATAATGCGAATGAGAACCCGCTGCCTAACATATATGGATGCCCCCACGTGGCAGGCGGTTCATAGAGTCTTGCGCCGGCCAGTTCAGGGCTGCGCGCGCTTGGCGAGGAACTCAGCCTCGAGCTTCCAGGTTTGGCCGTCCGGGTTAAGCGCTTCGCCAATCCAATGGAAGGAGTCGGGAGTGATTTCAGTGAAGCGCCATCGCGTTGGCGTGCCATCGTGATGAGTGCCGGCCTGAACAATGTCCGAACCGATGCGCCGCCCGATCTGTTCGTCCCTGCGGCCGGTCACGGGATTGATCCACCTGATGCGCCAGGCCTGAAGCGCCGGGTCCCAGATGCGCTGCGTCGTCCCGTACATGTTATTGGCCTTGCCTGTGTCGGCTGTGCGTTCGGAGACACGAGGCATGATCCACACGTCCTGAATGGCGCGGCCTTCGAGCACCCAGCCGAAGTGGGCTTCACCCTTCATCCCCTGCGCGGAGACGTTAATTGCGTTGTAGTGCAGGACTTCCAATTCCCAACTTCCCACCAGCCAGCCGTAGACGTCGGCGGATTCGGGAATCTCGGCGGAGCGGCCCGGAGCCGCCAAGTTCGCAAGAAAACCGTTCTGCGTCGTTGTTTCCAAAGTATGCATTATCAAACCTCCTTGAATTATGCAGACGTTGTATACTTGACCGTTATAACCCGGCGCGGGAGCGCGTTCTTGGTGAAAATTGCGGTCGATTTCGCGAGGGGTTCGGAACCACAACCGACCACACCGGGCCGCCCGGCCGCTCGGCAACTCGCCGCGGGTAATGAGTGGACGGTGGAGGACGTAGTCTGCACAGCGGGGCCGTGGGACCGTCCCTTCGAGGAGATGCACTCGCAGGTCTCGATTGCCATCGTGCTCGAGGGAACGTTTCAGTACCGCGCCGCGAACGCGCGCCCCGGCGCAGGCACGCTTATGACGCCGGGCTCGCTGATGCTTGGCAATGCGGGACAGCATTTCGAATGCGGGCACGAGCACGGCGCGGGAGACCGCTGCCTTTCGTTTACGTTCGCCCCCGATTACTTTGAGCGCATCGCCGCGGACGCCGGAGCTTCCCGCGAGGACCGCGCCTTTGCTATGCTTCGCTTGCCCGCTGTTCGGGCGCTTTCCCCTCTCGTCGCCCACGCACGCGCGGCGCTGCGTTGCAGTTCCGCGCCACCGGATGACCGGCCGCATGAGATGGCGTGGGAAGAATTGGGCATTCAAGTGGCCGCCCGGGCTCTGCGGCTTGCCAATAGCGCCGGGCGGGACAGGCGAGAGGCGTTGCCCAGCGAACTCGCGCGGGTGACGCGCGCCGTGCGATTGATCGAGAAGAACCGCGAATCCGAGTTGAGCCTGGCACGCATGGCACAAGAGGCGAGGCTGAGCCCGTACCATTTCCTGCGTACCTTTCAGCAGCTTACGGGCACGACGCCTCACCAATATATCCGGCGAGCCCGCCTTCGCGACGCGGCAACCAGGTTGGCAACAGAGCGGACCAAGGTATTGGACATCGCCTTCGATAGCGGATTTGGCGACATATCGAATTTCAACCACGCCTTTCGCGCCGAGTTTGGGGTGAGCCCGCGAGAGTTTCGAGGGAAACACAGGCTCTAAGCAGAGCACAGAGTCTCCTCTGCGACCACAGGCCAGCCAGAATCGCTGACTTGAATCGAATGAACATAAGGAGAACCGAAATGAAACGTCGTGATTTCCTGGCAGCCAGTGTAGCAGGCCTCGTGGGAGCGGCTAAAGCCGGCGCTGCGACGCCAAAGAAGAAGATCGGCGCCGTCGTCACCATGTACGTTGACGACCGCGGGCTTAAGAGCCACGCCGCGGTCATCATCGGACGAATGCTCCAAGGCTATTATCCTGACGGAGTTTTTACGGAGCCGCAAACCCAGATCGTCTCCATGTACACCGCCCAATTTCCAAGCAATGATCTGAGTCGAGGTTTAGCCGCGAAGCAAGGATTCAAAATGTACCCCACCATCGCCGAGGCGCTGACGCTTGGCGGAGACAAACTCGCGGTGGATGGCGTGGTCTTCGTCGGCGAGCACGGCGACTACCCCTCGAACGACGTGGGCCAGAAGCTTTACCCGCGCTACGAGCTTTACAGCCAGATCGTGGACGTCTTTCGCAAGACCGGGCGGTCCGTGCCGGTTTATTCCGACAAGCACCTTTCTTACTCGTGGCAGAAGGCGAAGCAGATGTACGACTGGTCGCGCGAGCTGAAGTTTCCGCTCATGGCCGGGTCGTCCATTCCAGTCACGATTCGCGTGCCGGATCTTGAGCTGCCGCTCGGCTGTGCGCTCGAGCATGCGGTTTCAGTGGGCTTCGGAGACCTCGACGCCTACGGCTTTCACACCCTCGAGGCTCTCGAATGCATGGTGGAACGGCGCAAGGGAGCGGAGACGGGAGTGGCTGCGGTGGAAATGCTCGAGGGCGACGACGTGTGGAAGTACCGCGACAGCGATGCCGGCCGCTGGAGCGCCCCGCTGCTCGAGGCGGCGCTCTCGACCGATCCCAAAACCAAACTCGGCCGGCCCGAGGATAACTGCAAGAAACCGTTTTTGTTCCTTCTCGAATACCGCGATGGGTTCCGCACCGCAAGCTACATGCTCGAAGGCCACGCGAACGATTTTCTCTTCGCCGGCAAACTAAAGGGAAATTCTCAGCCCGCCGCGACGCGCTTCGCCTTTACCAGCGGTGAGCGCACGCTGGTGCATTTCGACGCCTTGGTGTACTGCATCGAGAAAATGTATGTGACCGGCAAGCCGCTCTACCCGGTCGAGAGAACGCTGCTGACCACCGGCGCCCTCTCTTTCCTCTTCGAGTCGCGGCGCCAGAAGAAGCGCCTCGAAACGCCGGAACTCAAGATCGCCTACCGCGCCCCGCTGCACGCTTATTTTGAGAAGGCTTAGACCAGAAGCTGATCGCGCATGCCTCCGTAAACAATGGCGCGAACGAATTCACGCTGGTACATGATCTGCGGGAAGCCCACCTCAATCCGGCTCGCCTCGTCCAGAGCCTTCAACTGCTCGGGCGCGAGCGTGAGAGTCAAACTCTCCAGGTTGTCATGAAGCTGCGAGAGTTTTCGCGCCCCGATAATAGGAATCACGGGGATATCGCGATAGCGCAGCCAGGCCAACGCCACCTGCGCAAGCGACCGTCCGGTTTCCTTGCTGACCTTGCGAACCGCCGGGACAATGCGCTCCGTGCGCGCGCGGTCGGGCATGAACTGCTCCGAGTCCGGATTCGTGTACCGCGCCTCGCCTTTGGACTGCGTGCCATCGTATTTTCCCGTCAGCACGCCGCCCGAGAGCGGCGACCAGGCGACCAGCCCGAGGTTGAACGCCTTGGCCATAGGGACGAGTTCGCGCTCGACGCTGCGCTCGATCAGGCTGTACTCGATTTGCAGTCCGATGAAAGCCGACCAGCCGCGCAGATCGGCCAGCGTGTTGGCCTGTGCTATCCACCAGGCCGGCGCGTCTGAAACCCCCGCGTGCAGCACCTTGCCCTGCCGCACCAGGTCGTCGAAGGCGCGCATCACTTCCTCCACCGGCGTAAGCTGGTCCCAGACGTGAAGCCAGTAGAGATCGATATAGTCGGTCTTGAGGCGCTTGAGGCTCGCCTCGACGGCACGCATCATGTTTTTGCGATGGTTGCCGCCGGCGTTGGGGTCTTTTCCGGGAAAGGCGTTCGTATATTTGGTGGCGAGCACCACCTCGTCGCGGTGGCCGGCGAGGAATTCGCCGAGAAACGTCTCGCTCGTGCCGTTCGTATACACGTTCGCGGTGTCAATGAAGTTGCCCCCCGCCTCGCGATAGGCGTCATAGATCTTCCTGGCCTCGTCCTTGGCGGACCCCCAGCCCCACTCTTCGCCAAAGGTCATTGTCCCCAGAGAAATTTCGCTTACCCTGAGCCCACTTGTGCCGAATAAATAGTATTTCAAAGTTGTGTTCTCCCTTCTCAGCCCTGAATTCGATTTCTATTAAGTTTCGATCTTCATGTGCACTTGAAGTCAAGCAAAAAATCGGCTTCAATGTGGTTGATAAGTCTGGCCCTCGGCCGAGGGCAGGGCGTGGGCCTTCGCTGAGCGTACAGGTTGGAGTCTGGGCCAGCCAAACAAGGCTTCGGTTTCGGCATCTAGAGCTATGGGGGCACTTATGCCGGCGACTTTCACGCGCCAGTTGTTGATAGTGATTGTGTTGGCTCTCACCTTCCCCGTGACAGCCCAAGCCCAGGCGCTTCCTGTCCAGGAGATTCACCTCAGAATCGACGCGCCAGCTTACACGGAGCTGCCTGTCTGGGTTAAGGCCGACCTCGCCTATCCGTTCGAGGCTCGCTATCCGTATTCCGAAGATGCCAGTGACTTCGGCCCCAATCAGATCGAGGTGGAACATGATGGGAAGCTGCTTGCACCTCGGACATTCCCCGCTTTTGCCAGTTCCGCAAGGGCGGGGGGACAGGATGGCTCGGCTGCTCCCCCCACTTCCCCAACGAATCGCTTGCCTCTTCACATGCAATACTCCATCGCAGAGCCGGGCACATACTCGGTTCGTTGGACGGC
Organism: uncultured Acidobacteriota bacterium; assembly: GCA_963770415.1. GTDB lineage: Bacteria > Acidobacteriota > Terriglobia > UBA7540 > UBA7540 > CAVROP01. Next base: position 194,755 of record CAVYPU010000044.1, on the reverse strand, counting down.
AATTCGACACGGACTTGCAGGCGACCGTCCGACAGTCGAGATAGTGGCGCGCTCGAACTGGTTTAACTTTGAAGTAAAGCCATCGACTCCAGAGCAGAGAGAAGCCTGGCTGGTAAAAGAGCTTGCCGCAGTTCCAGACGAGCCGGGCAGGTTGGTGGGCGATTATCTGCCCTCCCTGCTCGTCGCCTCTCCCGATCCTCGGGCGCTTCATATATTGATGGAGCTGCTTTATTCGAATGACGCGTTGGTGAGCAGCTATGCGCTCAGCAGCCTGGGTTTATTCCGTAGAGAGGACGTGCGCACGCAAGGAATTGATATCTTGCATCGGCGTGGACCCACTGATCGGCTGGCATATCTCCTCTCGTGGGCCGCGCAGTTTCAGGATGACAGGGAAGACCTGGTTCGCACGATGTTGCCCTATTTGCGTTCAGCCCAGGACAGGCAGGTGGCAGCGGCGCTTCAATTATTCAGTTCCAAGGTTCACCCAGCCGAGGGCAGTTGGCCGGCGGACTCAGAGATTTCGAGCCAAGTGGACCGCGCGGTGCTGGCCGTCGCGCCCAAACTCGCCAAGCGTGGCGATGAGGTTCGACAAATGCTGGCACTCTACCTTGGCGGCATCAAAAGCGATGAATCGCGCGGTCTTCTGTGGCAGTTGGCTGAGGGCACCGGGCCGGGACACCAGCAGGCGCTCATCGTGCTGACGTGGCTTGGTGATAGCCGTGACCTTCCTCGACTCGGTGATTGCTTGCTGAAGCCTGGAGATCCTGATCCGTACGGGCGCGACCTTTCGAGCCTGCCCTACGCCCTCTTGCACGGCTACGGAGACCGCGCCATCCCTTATCTTGAACACGCGATATCAGACTCGCCCTATGTATTCGTCAGGACCAACTCTGCCGAGCAGCTCATCCTCAAGGGCCGGCCACTGGCATTCAACTTTTTCCTTGACGCAGTCCAGCATAACCGGTTCTATAAACGGGAGCTGGCCCAATGGCTCACGGACTATTGCGGCTTGCCTCGAGGCGCCGACGATCAGGCACTTATCGCGTTCCTCAACTCACGCCTGGGGCGTTGATTCGAAACGAATGCGAGTAGGACTGCTTGCTAACCCTGGGGGCCAGAGGCGCTTGCTTTCTGCGGGGTGCAGTCGGAATCAGCGGCGCCGGTGATCAGCCGGGCGCCGCGGCTGAAGGTTAGGTACTGAAAACCCCACTGGATGAAAACCAGGATGCGGCTTTGGAACTCGACCAGGTACATCAGGTGAATGAACAGCCACATAATCCAGGCGGGCCATCCCGAGACGTGGAATCCGAAGATGTCCGCCACGGCGGCGGCTCGACCGATCACCGCCATGTCGCCCTTGTCGAAGTACCGGAAGGGCGGCAAGACGGCGGGCCCATTTAGCCTTTTAATAATCGCCCTTGCGGCATAAGCACCCCCTTGCATAGCAACTTGAGCAACGCCCGGCAGTTGCTTTCCATTGGGCCGCCGCGCCAGCGCAAGGTCCCCGACCACGTAGATATCGGGGTGGCCGGGGATGGTGAGGTCGGCGTTCACCTTGATTCTTCCTGCCCGGTCTGTCTCCGCTCCCGTTCGAGTGGCGAGCGTCCTGCCAAAATCGGAAGCCTCAACTCCCGCGGCCCAGAGGACTGTCCGCGCAGCCAGATGCTCTGTGCGGCCGCTTGCCTCGAGGGTCACGCCCTCACGGTCGATGCCGACCACGCGCAGGTTCGTGCGCACCTCGACGCCAAGGTCCCCGAGCAAGCGCTCGGCTTTGGCGGAGAGGTCGTCCGGATAGGTAGGGAGCACCTTCGGTGACCCATCCATCAGAATAATTCGCGCGTCCTCGGGATGAATGGAGCGAAAGTCGTGGCGAAGCGTTTCGCGAGCGATCTCCGCCAGCGCTCCGGCCAGCTCGAGTCCCGTAGTCCCGGCGCCCACAATGACGAACGTGAGCCAGGCGTGATGTTCTCGCGGGTCCGCAGCGCGCTCAGCAGCTTCAAAGGCATAGAGAATCTTGTGCCGGATGGTCAGGGCCTCTTCCACCGACTTCAAGCTCGGCGCCCACTCCTGCCATTGAGGGTTGCCGAAGTAGGCGGTCCGCGAACCGGTCGAGACGATCAATGAATCGTAGTCGAAGCGCGCGCCGTCTCCCAGCAGCACCTGCTTCGCAGCGGGATCGATATCCACGGCTTCACCCAGCAGCACGCGGACGTTTTTCTGATGCCGCAAAACACCGCGTAATGGCGCGGCGATTTCTCCGGGCGAAAGCGATCCCGTGGCCACCTGGTACATCAGGGGCTGAAAGAGATGGTAATTGTGCCGGTCGATCAGCGTCACCGCGACGGGCGCGGGTTTGAGTGCCTTTGCAGCGTAAAGGCCGCCGAAACCGCCTCCCAGGATAACCACCTTGTGCGCGCCGGTCATGAGTCCGCCCCTGTTGATTGGATTCAGACCGGCTCCTGTTGGGTTTTAATGTGAACTGGCGGCACAAGGCGATAGCGGAAGGACCTGCGGCCCGCGGGCATCACACAAGTCATATTATTTGGCAATGAGTAAGGTGTGCGCGAAGGGCCATTCTTCATCCAGCCATTGCGCGTCGCAGCGGAAGCCGCTCTGGTGAGCCATCTCGAAAATCTCTGTGAGGTTGTACTTGTGGCTGCTCTCAGTCCATATGGTTTCGCCCCGCTCGAGCCTGACTTCAAGACCTGCCCCTGGAATCGTTACGGTCTGCTGGGAAGTGGAGAGGAGATGCATCTCGATCCTGCGCTCTTGAACGTTGTAGCGGGCGAGGTGGCGAAACTGGTCAAGGCGGAAATCCGCCTCGAGCTCGCGGTTGAGCCGAGCCAGCAAATTAAGATTGAAAGCCGCCGTCACGCCTAGCGGATCGTCGTAAGCGCTAAGCAATTGCGGGACAGGCTTCACAAGGTCCGTGGCGAGAAGCAACGAATCTCCGGTAACGAGCTTCCGGCGCACCTCGGCGAGGAATTCGACAGCTTGGTGGCGATCGAAATTTCCGATGGTGCTTCCCAGGAACAAAACCAGAAGGTGCTCCTCAGCGCGGCGAAGCTTGGCGACTTCCTCCAGGCCATCCAGGTATTCGCGCTCGAAGCCCACAAAATTCAGGGAGTCGATATCATCCAATTGGCGCTTGCAAACGGCCAGGGCCGCGCCCGAAATCTCGATGGGGCAGTAGGTGACCGGGCGCCTGCGGCTCAGGGCTTCAAGCAGCCAGCGCGTATTCTTGCCGCTTCCGCAGCCGAGTTCGGCAACGATCACGGGCGACGGCACACGCGCGGCCAATGCCCCAGAGTGCTTCCGCAGCAGGCGCTCGCCGGCGCGGGTTAGGCCGTATTCCGGCAGATGGGTGATGACTTCAAAGAGCGCCGAGCCGACTGGGTCGTAGAAATATCTGCACGGCAACTCCTTTTGGCCGTCTTTCGAGAGACCTGCCCGCACGTCCTGGGCAAGCTCCGAGGGTGAGGGCACTGCTACGGACTGGGTTAGCATCTGTTGAGGCCCAATTCAGGATGCGCTCGCGACGCATCGAAACTTCGCGTACACGTAAGGATAGCGCGGTTGAAACCAGTTGCGGAAAGTGCGCCGCAAGAGCTTGGCAGCGGTCCTTGCGGAGCCGCCTTTGATTACGTAATGTTTGCCGTCGAAGAAGTCGGCGGAATAGCCGGGATAGAAGGGAAACGCCTTGAAGCCGGGCAGGGGAGCGAAGACCGTCGAGGTCCATTCCCAGCCGTTGCCCACGAGATCTGCCACGCCGAAGGCGCTCGTGCCGGAAGGATAGGAACCGACGGGTGCAGGGTCCCAGCGCTGGAAGTCGAAATTCCCCAGTTGCGCTTCGGGCGGTTGATCGCCCCATGGATACTCGCGCTCGTGCCCGTTCGACGTTCCAAAGGCGGCGCGATGGAATTGCGCTTCGGAGGGAAGCTGCTTCCCCACCCATCGCGCATAGGCCGAGGCCTCGGCGTGGCTCACGTAACCCGGCCAATCGAGCGGCAGAGGAATTTCTTGAAACATGCCGCGATAGAACCACTGGTCGCCGACGCGTGTCCAGAACAGCGGGTGCTCAATCCCCTGCGTCGTCTTCCACTCCCAATCGGAATCCGTCCAATTCTTTCGGTCGTCGTATCCGCCGGCACGCATGAATTCCAGAAACTCACGATTCGTTACGTTGTGGACATGGATGGAAAATTCCGGAACCGTAATCTCCTGGGTCTCGAATTCGTTGTCCCAACCGAAACTGTCGCCGTTATCTCGCGGCATGCCGAGCGCGGCAACGCCGGCGGGTACCCTCACCATCCTGGGCGCCGCGGGAGGAGCGGCTGGGGCCGACGCCTGCCTCTCAGGAAGTTTGCTTTCGAGCGGCAACTGGTGCAGCATGTAAGCAAAGGTCTCCGCGTGCATCAGCCTGTGCTCGATGGCCACGTGAAGAGCATAGCCGTCGCGGAGCAAGGGTAGGTCAGGGTCAGAAAAGGAAGTTTTCTCGAGCGCGGCGTCAAGCGTTTCGCGGACGCGCCGGTTGTAACGTTCGACTTCCGCGATCGAAGGCCAATCGGAGGGCTTGTCGCTGGGCAGGCCTCCGCCGACGGGATCGATCCCGAAGGCAAACAAGCGATCGAATTCCCTTTGGAAAGAATCGAGCGCCAGAACGCTTCGGCCGATCAGGTTCCAGTCAAAGGCCTCGAGGTGCCCGAGATAAAAAAGGATGCGGTGCCGCTCGGGTATAGGCCGCTCGTAGAGGCTCTCCTGGCGGACCACGCGAAACAGATCGTCGGTGAGAGCGCGAGCCTGGGCTACGGAAGCGACGATCGAGCGGGCGGATTCCTTCAGGGTTTGTTGAGCTGACATATGCACCTCCCTGGTTCAGTAGGAATTGAGTTGTTTTTTTAAGGCCCCGAAACTCAAGATTACGCCCAGGGGCCATTTGGAGTCAACAGGGAGTCGAGGCAGGCACTCAACCAACATGGCGGACGAATCGGAAGTCGTGATCGAGTTTCGCGGAGTGTCGTACAGCCTGGACTCCGGGCGGCCATTACTTAGCGACTTGAATTTGCAGGTGCGGCGCGGCGAAACACTCGTGCTGCTGGGGCGAAGCGGTTCCGGCAAAACGACCACGCTTAAGCTGATCAACCGGCTACTGGAACCGACGCATGGTCAGGTTCTTGTCGAGGGGCGCGCCACAACCGACACCGACCCCATTCGTTTGCGCCGCCGCATCGGGTACGTCATTCAGGAAGCGGGCCTGTTTCCCAACTTCACCGTGGAGCGCAACGTTGGGCTGGTGCCGCGCCTCGAAGGCTGGCCCAAGGAGCGCATCCGGGCGAGAGTGGTGGAGATGCTTGGGCTCGTGGGCCTCGAACCGGCGCAGTTCGCCAAGCGCTACCCGGGGAACTCTCTGGTGGCCAACGACAGCGTGTAGGCGTGGCGCGCGCGCTCGCGGCCGATCCGCCGCTGCTTTTGATGGATGAACCCTTCGGCGCCCTCGATCCCCTCACTCGCGCCGAAATCCAACAGGAGTTTCGAGGGCTGAAAGAGCGGCTGCAAAAGACCATCGTGTTCGTCACCCATGACTTGCGGGAAGCGCTGATGCTTGCGACGCGCGTAGCATTGCTCGAAGATGGCAGACTGGTGGGTGTATATACGCCGGAGGAGTTTCGCCGTGAGTCTAACCCTGCGGTGGCGGCGTTTTCGAAGGCGTTCGAAGCAGGCTCAAACCCGCTGTAGAAAGGCGAACGCGTTAAGGGGTAGGGCTTGCCCTACCCTGTGCACTGGGGACGGCAAGCCGTCCCCCTACAATCGGTGTCGTTGGGCGACCGAAAGCTGATGGCAAGAGGAGGCGGATGAGCATCCTGCAATTCTTTTGGAAGAATCAGGCGCAAGTCTATGCGCTGACCCTCGAGCACCTGTGGCTGGTGGCGATTTCCATGTTGCTGGCGGTATCGATCGGTTTGCCGCTGGGCATCGTGGGAACGCGCCGTCCGGCCTTCGGCAAGGCGATTCTTGGCGCATCGACCATCGTGCAAACCATCCCCTCGCTCGCCTTGTTCGGCTTCCTGTTGTCCTCGCCTTGGCTGGGAGCGCGCGCGGATCGCCTGGCTGTCACTGCCCTGACGCTTTATGCGCTCCTCCCCATCATCCAAAATACGTATGCCGGGATTACGGGTGTGGACGCGAGCGTTCGCGAAGCGGCGCGCGGCATGGGCATGACCGATTTCCAGCTTCTCCTCCAGGTTGAGCTCCCCCTGGCCATGAGTGTGATTCTTGCCGGCGTGCGCGTGGCTACGGTGATCACCATCGGCGTCGCCACCATCGCCGCCGCGATCGGCGCAGGCGGGCTGGGTGAATTCATTTTCCGCGGCCTGGCCATGGTTGATAATCGCGTGATCCTGGCCGGCGCCATCCCGGCCGCGCTCATGGCGCTCCTCGCCGATTTTTTACTGGGACGGCTCGAGCGCCGATTCCGTTACGCCTGACGGCCATGATTCGCGTCTTTCACATTACGTTGTGCTGCGCTTTCCTAGTGGGCTGCGGTGGCGTTCACCGGAACCGGATTGTGGTGGGCTCGAAAAACTTCACCGAACAGGCAATCCTGGGCGAACTCCTCGCGCAGTACCTCGAAACGCATACGCACTTGCCCGTGGACCGGCGTTTGTATCTCGCGGGAACCTACATCTGCCATCAGGCGATCCTGGCCGGCCGTATCGACGTCTATGTCGAATACACGGGCACGGCGCTCGGCGCCATCCTCAAGCAGTCGCCCTTGAGCGACCCGCGCGCGGTTTACGAACGCGTCAAGCAGGAATACGCGCAGCGGTTTCAGCTTGCTGTTGAAGAACCGCTGGGTTTCGACAACACCTTTGCGCTCGTCATGCGCGGCCCCGAGGCGCGGCGGCTGCATGTTCAAACGATTTCACAAGCTGCGCACTTCACGCGCGAGTGGCGGGCCGGGTTCGGATACGAGTTCATGGAGCGGCAGGACGGGTATCAAGGCCTGGTGCGCACCTATGGGCTGCGATTTGCAGCCCCACCGCGCATCATGGATCTGGGGTTGCTTTACAGGTCCCTGCTCGAGAACCAAGTGGATCTGGTGGCGGGGAACTCCACGGACGGCTTGATTGCCGCGCATGACTTGGCCGTGCTCGAAGACGACCGGCACTACTTTCCCCCTTACGAGGCCGTTCCCATAGTGCGTGAAGAAGCCTTGGCTCGCCACCCCGAGGTTGGAACCGCCCTCGGCGAACTGGCCGGCACGATCTCCGATGAAGAGATGCGCCGCATGAATTACAGCGTGGACGGAGAACACAAGGAAATTGAAGAAGTGGCGCGCCAATTCCTCGAGTCCAAACATCTGGAGTAGTGCTTACTTCCAGAAGTAAGCGTTCATATTCGTTTGGCGTCGGCAGGGCGGGGCTTCAGCCCCGCCGCGGAGAAAAGGCCACTCACGGGGGCTTTAGCCCCTGAAGCCGCGTTGCCTCAGGGCCTAAAGGCCCCTTGCACCGTGCTCTGCGTATGGCGGGGCTGAAGCCCCGCCCTTCCAGGACTCAGAATAATTGCGCTCATTAACACGACTAAGCGCTAGTCGAGATTCTCAATCACGGCTTCGTCGATGTAGCACCATCCCCAGTTTTCGCCGGGCTCGAGCGATTGTATGATGGGGTGGCGCGTGGCGTGAAAATGCTTAGTGGCGTGTTTATTCTTGGATGAATCGCAGCAGCCCACGTGGCCGCAGATTCTACAAAGGCGCAGGTGCACCCATACGTCGCCCGATTTCAGGCACTCCTCGCAACCCTGGGTCTTCGGTTTGACGTCGCGGATCTGATCGAGATGCTGGCATTGTGCGCTCATGGTTTGCTTCCTCCTGCGGTTTCATGTCGGTTCGTGGGGGGGCAAACGACCCTCACCCCGCCTTCGGCACCCCTCTCCCGCGCGGGCGGAAGAGGCGACAGGGGCATAGGCGCTAGATTAAGCGTTGCGACGGGGTCCCGAAGGGACTCAACATCATTAGCCGTAGGTGCAACCTACGGTACGCGCCAACCCAAAGTAATGAGTCCAACCCCGGAGGGTTGAATTCGACCCCTCCGGGGTCGCGGGCAAACTCAATGTATGCCTTCTCGCCCGTAGGTTCCACCTACGGCTAATGACCTTTATGCCCTTCGGGCATGTTGGGCGCCCCACCGGCCCTTAACCTAGCGCCTATGCGGGACAGGGGAGAGGAAGGTCCGCCTGACCCACGGCTCAGAAGGTGTGATCAAATCATCTGCCGCCGACAAACCATCAAGGCGCGCGTGTGTCATTCCGAGCGCAGCGAGGAATCTCGCTCTGTTTCTCCTCCGCTATCAGTGACTTCCGTCGGCAGGGCCAGATTCCTCGCTGCGCTCGGAATGACAGGTTTTTACGTAGGATCGATTTTTTCACACCTTCTCACGCCCTGGGCTCCATGCTGCCGCCCCTTACGAGGCTCCGGCTACGTCCGCGGCTGTGTGAGCGGCAGGCACACGCGGAAGCGGGTGTTGCCGGGTTTCGAGACGAAGCGGATGTCGCCGTGATGCTTGCGCACGATGCGCAGCACGATGTCGAGGCCCAGCCCCGTGCCTTCTCCGACGCCCTTGGTGGTGAAAAACGGCTCGAAGATGCGCGACTGCACTTCGGGCGGAATTCCGGAGCCCGAGTCGGTGATTTCCACCAGGACGTTATCAAGTTCCCGCCAAGTGCGAATCTCCAGGCGCCCTTTGCCGTTCATGGCGTCCACGGCGTTGGTGATCAGATTGGTCCACACCTGGTTCAACTCGCCGCCGTATGCGCAGAGGCGCGGAATGGTCCGGTCATAGTCGCGCACCACCTCGACGCCGTGTTTCAGTTGGTGGGTCAGCATCGTGAGCGTACTCTCTAACCCTTGGTGAACGTCGATTTCCTGCATGGGCGCCTGGTCCATGTAGGAGTATTCCTTGATCGAGCGCACCAGTTCTGAAATGCGGCGGGTGCTCGATTCGATCTCGCCAACCAAGCTGACGACGGTAAGAAGCGCCGCGACACGTCCGAGCGCGTCGGGCAATGCCTTATCGCCCACCTGCGCCGCCAGGCTTTCAAGGCTCGAGGTTTCGACGCCGGCGTCGGCCAGCACGGGGGCCACTTTCCATCCCTCTGGCACGTTGCGCGATTCGAGCCAGGTGGCGACGCGTTCCTCGCGGTCGCTCAGCGCCAAGCCGTCAACTGTTTCCGTTGCCTTCGGCTTGCCCGCCTCACGTTCCAGTTGCGCCAGGGCCTCGCGCTCGGCGTCGGAGAGATGTTGGCGGCCGAGACGAAGGCTTGCATCGCGCAGCGCCTCGAGGGCTTCACGCAAAGTTGAGGCGGCCCGCTGCGCGGCAGCGGCGGGATTGTTGAGTTCGTGGGCGAGGCCTGCGGAGAGCTTGCCCAAGGCCATCAACTTCTCACGCTGCACGTCCATCCGCGTAAACTCGCGGATACGGTCCGACATGATCGCCACGAGGCGCTGGCCGAGCAGCGGAATGCGCTGAAGCATCTCCGGAAAGAAGTCCTTATGCAAACGGGCCAGATGCGTGGGAAGAACCGCTCGGCTGGTGCCGCCATACTTGGTGAGACGCGAATAGGGAAGCAGGCCGGTCACCTCACCTGCCTCCGCCGTGAAGATCTGAGTCCCGAAGCGGTCGCCCCGTTCGATTCGAATCTCTCCGTCCAGAATCACGGTCATATGGGCGATGGGCTCGCCCTCGCGCGCCAGGACGTCCCCCGGCTCGAATCGATACTCCTCGAGGTGTTCTGCCAACCAGCTCAACTGGCCGTCCGCCAAGTCGGCGAAGACCGGAATTTTGCGAAGGTCTGCGGCCAGGGCGGTAGAGTTATTTGCGATAATATCGTTGCTCATATTACAAAGCACTGAGATACTGATGAACGAACTGCACGGCGATGGACCCCTCGCCCACTCCGGAGGCCACGCGCTTCACCGAGCCGCAGCGGACATCGCCCACGGCGAAGATGCCCGGAACACTGGTTTCGAGCAGATACGGGTCGCGGTCGAGCATCCAGCCCCGGGGCCGCTTTCCCATTTTGAGAAGGTCGGTGCCGGTCAGCAGAAAGCCGCGCGGGTCGCGTTCGACTACTCCCGCCAGCCAGTCCGTGCGGGGCTCGGCGCCGATGAACACGAAAAGGGCGGAGGCGGCAACCTTTTCGGTCTGTCCGCTATCGGAGCAGTGAACCGAGAGGGCTTCCAGGTGTTCTTCACCGAACACTTCCACCACCTGGCTGTGCGGCTCGACCACGATGTTCGCGGTGCGGCCGATCTCGTCGATCAGGTATTGCGACATGGTCTTTGAGAGCGAATCGCCGCGCACCAGCATCACCACCCGGCGGGCATATTTCGAGAAATGCATGGCGGCTTGCCCGGCGGAGTTGGCGCCGCCCACGACGTAGATGTCCTCGCCTTGGCAGGAAGCGGCTTCGCTCATCGCCGCGCCGTAGTAGATGCCCCGGCCTTGCAGCCGTTCCGCGCCGGGAACGTCGAGCTTGCGATAGGCGAGGCCCGAGGCGATGAGCAGCGCTTTGCAGCCGACTTCACTGTCGTCGGTCATCTTCACCACGCGCGAGGGGCCTTCCACGCGCACCGATCCTGCTTCCTGAGGAGTGAGAATCTCGACGCCGAAGCGCCTGGCCTGGTCTACGGCGCGCCGGGCCAGATCCCCTCCGCTCAAACCGGATGGAAAGCCGAGATAATTTTCAATGCGCGAGCTCATGCCCGCCTGCCCCCCCGGCGCTTCCCTCTCGATCATCACCGTGCGCAGGCCTTCGGAGGCGCCGTAGACCGCCGCGGCCAGGCCCGCCGGACCGCCGCCCACGATGAGCAGGTCGCAGAAGGGCGATTCGGAGCGCGTGCGCAGGCCCAGTTTCTCCGCGAGTTGAAGGCTCGAGGGATCGCTGAGCGTGCTCCCATCAGAAAAGACCACCAGGGGCAGACCGGGTGGCGGCCCGCCCGAGGAATCGAGCAGGGCGCGGACCTCCGCATCCTGGGCGCCGGTTTCGACGTCAAGCCAACGATAGGGAACACGTTGCCGCGCCAGGAAGTCCCGCACGCTGTGCGACTGCGGCGACCAGCGGTGCCCCAGCACGCGCACGCCGTCAAAGGCAGGATGGTAGGTGGAGAGCCAGTCATCGAGCAGGTCGTCAAGCACCGGGTAGAGATTCTCTTCGGGCGGATCCCAGGGCTTCAGCAGGTAGTGGTGAATCCTCGCCTCATTGATGGCCTGAATGGCAGCGTCGGTGTCGGCGTAGGCGGTGAGCAGGACGCGGCGGGCGTCGGGGTAGAGTTCAATCGCCTGGCCCAGGAATTCCACCCCCGTGGTCACGGGCATGCGCTGGTCGACGAGGAAAAGTGCAACCTGCTCGTTGCGCTTCTTGAGCTGGTTGAGCGCGTCGAGCGCTTCCGCGGCGGAACCGGCGCGCAGGATCCTGTAGCGCTCCGCATAGCGCTTGCGCAGGTCGCGCTCGACAGCGCGCAACACCTCGGCGTCGTCGTCCACGGCGATGATCACCGGCTTCGGCACGCTAACTCCCTCCACTGCTCGCTTGAATGGGCAGTGGCTTCGGCTTCCGAATGTTTCAGCTCGCCCTTCTGATTTAGCCCGACACCGGGCTAAACCTATAAGATGTTGGAGCCCGGAATAGGTTGCACACAACGACCGCGAGCGGCGGATTCATAGAAACTGACTGGGGCCGGGTTGTGATATATAGTTGCGTTGCTGGCACTTGGACTCCTTTCTTGTTGAAAATAGCCATTATCTTGAATCCATCGGACTTTGGAACTATATCTAAGCGGTATGAACATGCAACGTGTCGGCATTAATCTTCAAGGATTAGCAAAAACCGTGGCAGGAGAATTGGGAGACAAGGGGGCAGTCGTTATAAGCTTTAGTACCGAAGGCGTAAGGATCGGAGTTGAGGGCCTCACGCCGGAAGAGTTGCGAGGGGCCCTTTGTACCGCAATTCACTATTCCTATTTTTTCGAGAACGCTGATCAGTAGGAGTCCGACTTTTCTCGGTTAGCTTGCCAATGCAGCGCACGAAGATTTCGACCATGGTCACTTCCACCCCTGGACTTTGGGACCCGATGGTTCAACTTCGCATCCGAATTCTCCCTTAGTGCCATAAGAGTTGTATCGGATCAGATTTCCTTCCTCATCCCGTCGCCAGTGATCAGAGTCTTTGCCGCGCACTGTTTGGGCTCGTTCCCACGCACCATTAAACTGTTCGTTAGTTGCCATACTTCACCTATGGGACACACCACCACGCGAGCTTCGCGATAAATTTCTGCTTGACAGGGGGAGAGTTGCGTCCGGTATGCTTACTGCCAGGGATTGACTTTACTCGCCGCCTGTTCGCGTTCGCGGCACTAACATGTGGGGGATAGTCGAGTCGGAAGCTCGATTTCCCTCTGAGGTGCATCCTAATTGGACCACGAAGCACCTCTGACTGTCAACTTAGAAATCGCAAGATGTTGTATGAAAATATTTGTTGGCCGCTATGTATTGGCGGGTCCTGTAAATCAGGCAGATGCTTTTGCTATCGGCTTTTCATCCGCAAGCAGTTCCGCGACAGTCCAGATGTGATTTGAAATCCCCGCCTCCATCGCAGGTGTAACTCTCAGGGTCTGGTGCACGCGGCAAAAATTGTACCAAGCGAAGTACAGCGCCAACATTGCGTAGAGCTTGCTCCATTTCTTGGAAAACGCGTTGGTCAACCTGGTTAGCCTACGCATTTGCATTCGCATGGTCAAGTTCTGGCGTTCGACATGTGAAGTACTGACCTTGGCCGGATCGGGATCGCCAAACACCCGAGTCTTCTTGCACCCGATGCACTGCGCTGGCGAATATCGAGTTTCACTCTCGGGATTCGAAGCGTAGAGTTTCACCAATTGCGCGAAGTCTACGCCTTGTGCACCCAAGCTCAGATCAACGGCATCACGGTAAGCTGCGAACCCGTCCGTCGTCACTTGGAAATTTCCCTGAGTAGACGCAGCCAACTTTTCGGTGAAGGCTACCGTGTCCCGCTCTGTACGCCGCCCGAGGCGCCAAGCAAGCACTAGCTTGCTGTGTCGCTCAATCGCAACGAACGTGTAGGCGTCCCCGAGCGTGACTTCATCTTTGCCCTTCGCGGCCTTCGTCTTTTCCTTCATTCCCACGTAGCCCCACATCTCGTCGCACTGGACCTCTTTAACCCGCAGCCCAGAGATGCGCTGGGCCATCAGTTGCTCGCATCGTTCGCCAACGAACGTCAGGAGATTGAGGATCGTTCGCGGATGCACGCCGGTAATGCGCGAAGTAGTGCGTACTGAGCAACCCTCAACCAAATGCTGCAACACGCTCATGGCCTTTTCTTCGGCCAGAATCATATCGCCAAGCGGCTTGCCGTGTGGCTCGGTGAACGTCTTTTTGCATAGGCTACAACGATACCTTTGCAGTCCGTTTCGATGCATCCCGAATTTCTTAGCCGGCGCGTTACAGGTTGGACAGTTCGTTGTGGTTCCCCTCTCTAACAACGCAAGAATATCACATTGCTCAAGCATTGTCAAGAGAAGAATTCATTCAATGCTGAAGCGGTTAGTGAATTTTGCGGAAGAGAAGTTCCGTTGGTAGGGGAGTGGCTAATCGTCTATTCCAAAAAGGCGCTGAAGTCCAAAAAGGATTGAACTCAGTCCCTGTTTGGAAATATGGCCAGCTTTGCGTCGCAAGCGGGTTTTGTCGAGGGCTCTGATTTGGTCTGTCAGAGCCACACAGTCTTGCGGGATCTTTCCGTCGCCCATCGTTAAATGCTCGGCAGGGATTTTTATGAGATGAGCCACAGCTTTCTTAGTCTGGGTTGTCAAGGGAACTCCGACGACGCAGTTCCCCCGGTGGAGTTCATCGCGGGATACGATCACCCATATCCGGTCCTTTTCCTGTTCGGAGCCGACAGTGTCTTTGGGATCTGGTTCGCACCAGTACATCTCCCCCGTTTTAACCATCGCAGGATTCGGAGATGGCATTCATGTCTCGCATTGACGAGGCTAGCAATTCCTCGTCTTCTTTGTCCCATGGCAATTCGATCCCGAGATTTTCTTGGGCCTGCGACAGTCGCAAATCTAACGCTTCCCACGCTATCGCGTAGGCATTTACCGCCGTACGAAGACCCTCTTGAATGACTTCCTGCACATCAACAGGAAGAGACTTCCTAAACTTCATTGCTGAAGCTAAACAGTCCATATGGAAACGCGCACACAACACATAACCCTGGAAATCCCTATTCAGTTTTAGGTCTTCGTCCTTGTCGCGGGCTTCTCCAGCCTCGTGAATCTTTTTCCCGATCGAGCGGATTTTGCCCATGGCCCAGATGGTGAATATCGCTTGGTCAACCAATCCACCTGAGAACCGTTCCCCACGTTGCTTCTCCAAATCCTCCCTGAATTCGCCTCCTGAAACATTAGCGATAATCGCTATCTGGTCCTCTGACAAAAGATTGCTTACTGTGTCTGAGAGTGCGCGTGCGGAGCGGACATATTTCATCCACACCCTGTTCACCGAGCTAATAAACTCTGTCGATGATCGACTTTCAAGAACCTCGATCATTTGACTGTCAATTATCCTGATTAACTCCCTGAGTAATCGCTCGTCCGAGCCAACTAGATTGGTATCTGCAACGTCAGAATGCTCGAAAATAGTCCCAGCGGAACATAACTCGAATGGCTGGCAGGCGTCCCGAGGAATTCCCATCAGTGTAGTTCCCATGATTTACATTCCCCTTCGTTCAAGCGTTTTGACTTCTACTACCCTCGGAAGTCGAACCTCACATTTGGAATAGCTAACCTCAAGCCAAACGTGATGAGCAAGCGAAGGGCCAATTGTCGTCCTCCATGATTTTTTTCACAAAGACACCAACCCCTCCGATTCTTAGACGCATCGGGGGAGTCAAATTTTTCCTGCACAGTAAAATTTGGTCTTCTATCTCCTACGCCCGAGGCGTATTGTATCACACGTTGGGTTTGTCAAGACCGATTTCTTGCCTTAAGATTTGGACCAGCGTACGGCAGCAGCTTGTTTGGCTATTCGTCTGCGTTTACTAACGGTAAGGAGTCTTGCCCTCTCCGGGCCGCCAACCTTGCCGCCTTCACGCCCTGCTGCCTGAGCCTGGGCGTCCTTGGCGCTGGGGTCATAGTTTGGCACACTGGCAGGGTCGGCTTTGGACAGGAATTTATCGAAGATGTGTTTTGCGGTTTTAATCGGGTCGGCCATGCCCAAAGTCTAGCACAGCCCCTGAGGGACGCAAGAGAAACCTGTGAGCCAGCAACGCAACTATATCACACTACCCGGGGCCGAAAGACCTGGGCGAGCTACGCTCACTTTGATAGGCTAGTTATGGGATGGCCGCGGAGAACCGCCGCCCCGGACGTCAGGCCGCCCCCTTACAACTTGTGGTACTCTGGGTCGAGAATTCCAGCCCTTCGAGAGCAGTGAGGCTGATGCTTCGTGTTCGTCGAAATTCAAGGAACAAACCGGGAATGTCTATGAAAACAAAGGGGCGGTGCGGAAAACCCTCCCACGAAGCCGGTATATTACTGAAAAAACAGCACTTATTTTTTAATCCGGGAATGTTGTTGAAAACAAATGGGGTTACTACTGGCCCAAGTAAGAATTGCGACACCCTTTCATGCGGCGGAGGTGCCCTGAGCGTCTCCCAGTGGCTGCCTTTGGCGATGGGGCTGCTCCTGGTTCTTGGCCAGTCGCCCGTGCGGGGATTGGCTTGGGGTGTTCGCGGGCACGAGTTGATCAACGCGGCCGCAGTGGGGAACCTGCCCGAACCCCTTCGCACCTATTTCCTGGCGCGCAAAGTTTATCTGGTGGAACACGCCTCCGATCCCGACCTCCTGGCGCACGACGACGCCGGGGAGCGCACTCACCACTATACCGACGCTGATGCCGAGGATACTTTCCCGTTCCTCACCCTGCGCCGGCAATTCGTTATAGACAAAGCAGGTCCTACTGCGTGGCAACTCCGGCATGGAGATTCGATATGGCAGATCGAGCGTTTCACGTTGCTGCTCCGAGACGCCATGAAGCGCCGGCGATGGGAGGATGCGGACCGCAACGCTGTCTTTGCCGCGCACTACGCGGGTGATCTTACCCAACCCTTGCACACGGTCATGAATTACGATGGGCAACTTACCGGGCAGAAGGGAGTTCACGCGCGCTTTGAGAGCGACCTTGTGAATGCCCTTGCGGACGGCTGGCGGCTCGCGCCACGTCCTGCGGTTGCCGAGCCTGACCTGCGGGCGCGGATTTTTCAGGAGATGGTCGCGAGCTTTTCTTCGAGAAATCTCGTCTTCGCATCGGACCGCCTGGCGGTTTCCGGCCGGAGCTACCTTGATCCCCAGTACTCTGTGTCTTTCTACAGGCTTGCGGGGCCGCTGGCCGAGAAGCGCCTCACCGCCGGGGCTTCTTTCGTGAGCAGCGTTTGGTATACTGCCTGGGTTCGAGCGGGAAAGCCTCCGTTGCCGGGAAAGCCTGCAAAGGAGCCGGTCGAGTCTCAATCTGGCCGGGAGGCGCCGTTAAGCCGCCCAATGGCGAGATGAACTCGTCGCCGCTCCTTCGAGAGTTTTAAGATGAGGCGGAAGCAGACACTCGTGGCGGGAATTGTGCTTGCGGCCTTCTGCCTGGGAGTCCTGGTGGGCCGTCGCACCGGCCGCACTCCATCGGCTGCTTCCACCTTTGCTCCGCGCGCAACTCCCCGGACCGACGCGGCCGGTTGCGTGGATTTCCACGACGCTGGTCCCCATGCGGGCCAGGCGGGATGCGTATCAGGCCGTGTGGTAAAGGTCTTCACCTCGGCGGGCGGTAACACGTTTCTCGATTTTTGCTCTGACTATCATGGCTGCCCCTTCACGAGCGTGATTTTTTCCGCCGATAAGAACAAATTCGGAGATCTCGAGTCCTTGGCAGGGAGGCAAATTGAAATCCGCGGGACCATTACCGTCTATCAGGGAAAACCTGAGATTGTTATCCGCGATCCCGGACAGATTCGAACGGCTCCGTGAGGTAACCCGCAACCCCGAGGTTGCGCGATTGAAAAGAATTATGCAATACCGCTTGGCAGTAATTGTGGTCCTGGTCTGGGGGCTTTTTCCCCAATGTAGCCCCCCCCCTGCTTTGGCCTCCGCCGGTGCGCAGCAGCAGGCCCCATCGCCGCCCATGCCGCAACCCCTGCCCGGCGTTGCCGAGGCGGTTAACAAAGGTTTCGACCTGCTGGCGCGCAACGACGCGGCAGGCGCGGAAGCGGCATTTCGCCAAGCCATCGAGTTGCAACCGGAGCTCGAGCTGGCGCACCGCGGGCTGGGCTTGGCGTTGCGGGCTCGCGGCCAGGGTGAAGCGGCCTTGCGTGAACTCGAAGTGGCCACGCGCCTCGACCCTTCGGATGCGGATGCCCATTATGCTCTGGCGGAAACAGCCTGGGGCTTGAGCCGTCAGTCTTCAGCATCGGCGTCCGCCCAAGGGAAGCCGTCCCAGGACTATCGCGCCATGGCCGCCGACGAATACAAGAAGCTGGCCGCGCTCCGCCCCCAGGATGCCTCGATTCGGGAAACCCTGGCTGAGCTCGACCTCGAAGCGGGGCGAAAAGAAGATGCCCTGGCAGAGGCGCAGGAGGCGGCCCGAGTCGCGCCGGACGATGCCGCGACCCACCTGGCGCTCGGGCATGTCTACTTTGCCGGCGCGGAGGAAGACAAAGCTACAGCAGAATTCGGAAAAGCGTTGAAGCTCAACCCGAAGGAAGGCCGGGCATACTTGGCGCTCGGCCAGATCCGGTTCTATCAGAAGCGCTACGCGCAGGCGGCGGAGAATTATCAGCAGGCCATCCAGGTTTCCCCCAACCTTGCCGAGGCGTATGCGGGCATGGCGCAGATTTACATCCAGCAGGGCCATTCCGCCGGGGCGCGAGGCATGCTGGAAAAAGTCGTGGCGCTCGATCCGCAAGATTGGGAGAGCCAGTATCAGCTCGCCGTGTTGCTGAACGCGGCCGGGGAAGTTGCGAGCGCCACGGAACTGCTCGAAGAAGGTGACGCGCCTGCACCCGGAGTATTTGCCGGCGAAGGAGCAGCTCGTGATGGGCCTGGTGCGGCGCGGCGATTTGAAACAGGCCAGCGCCAAGGTAGATTCGCTGCTCGCCGAACATCCCCAGGCGGCGGAAGGGCACCGCCTGCGCGCGCTTATCCTTTGGAAGGAGCACGACCTCGAGGGCGCGCTGGCGGAAGCCGCTATGGCACTTGGGACTGAGCCGGACATCGCCTCCATGCTGGCGCTTCAATCCATCGCGCTTTGGGAGCTCAATCGCAAGAAAGATGCGGTGGCCACGCTTCGGGATGCGGCCAAGGTTGAGCCCAAGGTGGCAACGCCGGACGTTTTTTGCCGTCTGTTGGTGTGTGATGCGCGAGACATCGGCCCGGTCAGCGACTTTTTGCACAAGACCCGATGGGTGTTCGCGCCGCCGCCGGAACAGTCAGTCTTGGACATTCGGTCCCAACTACCGACCGTCCGGTTCGGCATGGCCTGAGAAAAGAGGTGAGTGAAAGAGAAAGTCCAATTCTTTTCGCATTTGCATTGTTTACTCGTTGACAACGCGCTTCGGTGTGGTACAGTTGCGCCAATGCGTGCGTAAGGTGGCTTCACGCGCAGGACGCCTTTCTTTCTTTACCCCGCGCGAAGTTTCCTCACGCCGTCCGAGGTGGCCATGCAGGGGACAATCAAGCGAATCATACGTGACCGTGGGTTTGGTTTTATCCGCACTGCCGAGGGGCAGGAAGTTTTCTTTCACCGCAGCAGCCTTCAGGGGCTTAACTTCGACGCTTTGAAGGAAGGAGCGAGCGTCGAGTTGGAAGTGGAGAGAGGTGATAAAGGACCCCGGGCTACGAACGTGCGTCCGAGCGAGGCCTAGCGTTGCGGAGATGCTAAGACTCCCTAGCCATCGCGTACTTTGGGAGCAGGGGGCGGGTATGCGCGGAATCGAGGGACGAGTGTGCTCCAATTCCGCCATTCCATTGCCCAATTTTTGTGCAGTGTGCGCGACAGCGTTTGTCGCGCCACACGGTGTTGCCCCAGCATGACGGGCCTGCAGGGTTGACGTGAGTCTTCTTCTCACACTTCAGCTCCTGACAGGAGAGTCAGCGCATTCACGTTTCCACCATCGGATCTTCGATTATGAATATGTCCACTGAGCAACGAAAAGGTATTGCCTGCGGAGGTAATTGGATTCTCGACCGGGTGAAGGTCGTCGACTATTACCCCGCAGAGTGTTCCATCGCCAATATCAGCGCCGAGTCGATGGGTGGGGGCGGATGCTCCTTCAATGTGACGCTGAACCTTGCGATCTTCGACAGTCAGCTCGATCTCTACCCAGTGGGCGTGATTGGGAACGATGCCAACGGGGATTATCTGATCGAGCAATACCGCCAGCACGCACGCGTCCACCTCGAGCAGCTCAAGAGGACGGACAAGGCGGGAACGTCTTACACGGACGTTTTCAATGTCGCTTCCACCGGGCGCAGAACGTTTTTCCACTACCAGGGGGCCAACGCACTTTTTTGTCCCGAAGACGTGGACCTGGATAAGCTCCCGGTCGATTTGTTTCATTTGGGATATCTGAATCTGCTGAACACTATGTCGCAAGCGGACGATCGGCATGGAACCGTGGCGGCGCGATTGTTGGCCCAGATTCGGGAGCGGAACATCAAGACGTCCATTGATCTGGTGTCCGAGGACAGCGACCGCTACCGTCAAATCGTGCCCCCGGCGCTGAGACTTTCGACCTATTGCATCATTAACGATTACGAAGCCGAGAAGCTCTCCGGAATTCCCATTCGGCAGAACCAGACGCTTCTCCCGGGTAATCTGAAAGGGATTGCCACTGCCATTCTGGGCTTTGGCGTGGATGAACTCGTGGTGATTCACTTCCCGGAAGGAGCTTACCTTCTGACGAGAGACCGGAGTGAGATTTACCAGCCTTCCTTGGATCTCCCCGAAAGTTATATCGTCGGAAGCACGGGCGCAGGCGACTCGTTCTACGCCGGCGTGCTTTACGGGCTGCACCGAGGCTGGAGCTACGAAAAGACGCTCCGCTTCGCCATCTGCGCCGGGGCCATGAACCTGAGCCACCTGACCACGACCGGAGGAATCAGGCCCTGGGAAGAGATTTTTAAGATGGAGGAAAAATTCCCTTACCGGCGGCTTCCTTAGGAACCTCCCCCGCAGAAAGCTAAATGGATTTTAGCGTGTCATTCCGAGTGGAGCGAGGAATGACCGTTCGAAGGGATCCCCCTCAGCCTGTTTGGACCCACCCTTGCGGATAAGACGCATGCGATAGGTGATGAATGGCTCTGACATCGATGAAAGGGATGCTCGCTAGGGCACGCCGCGAGCATTACGCAGTTTGTTATTGCGAATCTTGGAATCTCGAATCGCTCGAGGCGGTGGTCGAGGCGGCGGAGGAGACACGCTCGCCCGTGATCGTGGGCTTCGGCGGCGGTTTTCTCATGCGGCCGGAGAGAGGGCGCCCTGAGCCGCTCGAGTACTATGCGGGGCTGGGCCTTGCCGCCGCCCAAGTGGCCAGTGTGCCGGTTGCTTTATTACTGAACGAAACCGATGACTTCGATCAGATCAAGAGGGGCATCGAACTTGGGTTCAATGGGGTGATGGTGGACGACGAGCGCTTGCGCGCGGACGAGTATCATGCCCTCGTGCGCCAGGTGGTGATCTGGGCTCACCGGCGCGGCGTGGCCGTCGAGGCCCAGGCGGGCCATCTGCCCGAGCACGCCGGCGCGAAACCTCATCGCGGGTCGCTCACCGATCCCGGTGCTGCGCGGGCCTTCGCTCGATCAACCGGTATTGATGCCCTGGCTGTATCGATCGGGAACGTGCATGTCATGACTCGGGGCGGGGCTACGGTTGACTTGAAACTGCTGGCTGAGATCGACCGCCAAGTCAAGCTGCCCCTTGTGGTGCATGGCGGGACTGGGTTTCCGCGCCCAAAGGCCAAGCAGGCGGCTCGTTACGGCGTGGCCAAATTCAATTTCGGAACGGGACTCAAGCAGGCCTACCTCCGCGCCCTCGAAGCCAACCTCGAGAAGTATCGCGAACCCATGAACCCGCATCCGTTCCTGGGCATGGGGGGCAGGCAGGACGTCATGATGGCGGCCCGCCAGGCGGTGAAGCGAGAAGCGATCAAGCTCATGCAGGCTTTTGGCTCGGCGGGCAAAGCCCGAGGCTGAGGCTGGCGGGGCTGCAAGAGAGGGCGAGGCGGCGTCCGGAGTCACACGCTGAGATTATGCAAATAGGTATAACTAATCCGCGCACTATCTAGTGAGTCGCGGTCCCACTGATCCTGCTCGACGTAATAACGCTCCAGCCCGCCTTCGCGCGCGGCCGTGAAAATCTTCTTCCAGTCGATGATCCCCTGGCCCACTTCCGTGAAGGCCGCGGGCCCCTCGACCGTGGTGGGCGGGAAGCCGGGCTTCAAATCCTTGATGTGAAGCAGGGGGAAACGCCCCGGGAAGCGGTGGAAGTAATCCACCGGGTCCTTCCCCGCGCGCACGCACCAGAAGCAGTCGAGCTGAAAATTCACGAGCTTAGGATCCGTCCTCCGAATCAGCTCGTCGTAGATGACCACGCCGTCCACACTCGCGTAATCGAAGTTGTGGCCGTGATAGAAAAACCTGCAGCCCGCCTCGCTCACGGACTTCCCGATTCGGTTGAACCATTCCGCGTCGCGCTTGACGGCCTCGAGCGTCTTCCGTTCCTGGTCGCCCAGGCTCGAAAGGCCGATGTAGCTGACGCCGCATTCCTTGGCGCTCGCAAGATGCTTCGCGAGATCGAGCCTGAACTGCAGTTCCCCGAAGTGCATGCTGGTCGCCTTGAGCCCGTGCTCGGTAAGGAGTTGGCGCAGCTCCGCGGGCTTCTTTCCGTAGTAGCTGGAGCTGCCGATCTCCACTTCCCCGTATCCGATCTCGGCCACCCGCCTGATCGTCCCTTCCAAGTCCTTTTCCATGTGGTCGCGGACGGTATAAAGTTGCAAGCCAATGGGCATTCCGTAAGGATTAGCCAGAAGCCGATCGTGGCGGCCCAAGGCGAGAGCCGTCAACCCAACTCCGGCGGTCTCGAGGAATCGTCTTCTCGATATTGCGTGCATCGTGAGGGTACGCTCCTCTCATCAGATCTGTTGGCGTGTCATCCCGAGCCCAGCGAAGGAATTCTGCGGCTGCTTCTTGCGTCCACCCGCCTGCTATAAACTGCGGGGATTCGTTGCTGCGCTCTCCTTAATATCATCCTCAAATACGTCACTCCCGCGCAAGCGGGAATCCATCTAGGCAACATGGACCCCCGCTTTCGCGGGGGTGACCTTGTTGGCGATTTTCATTCCTTCGGGTGGGCCACAGGCCCATGGAAACTCCTCTGAAAGTCTCGTCATTCCCGCGCAAGCGGGAATCCAGCTCGTTCTTGCGCGGTGGGCCCCGCGTGCGAGTTGCGACCAAGGCTTGACTCTCATTTCTGCGGATGGGCCGGAGGCCCATGCCCTCGCAGAATGACGGCGAACCGGCTGCCTACAGCTTTTCTCCCATCACCAATAGGTCGTTCGATTTTGCCGGATCGAAGGGAGACTGCGAATAATCACCCCAGAATTGCAGCCGCCCAAAACCGGCCTCTGTCAGAAGTCCGGCGAGCCGTTCCCGGAAAAGCGGTACTTGGCGCGAGCTCCTGACATGGGATTGCCACTTACCCCCCGCCTTTTCGCGCGCCAGAAACATAGCGTGAAAGTTGATCGCTTCGGGTTCGTAGTCTGCAAATTTCACCAGCAAGACTTCTTCATTCGCAGTCTGTCCCGATAGCAGCGGGAACCAATGGGCCTTCTCTTTCCATCGCAGGTCGTAGTTGAGGTTTTGGGTGAGGACGATGCCTCCCGGCCGCAGTGCGCCCGCGATTCCCTTTAGCGCAGCCGGCAATTGCCCCGCTCCCGCGATTCCAGGCAGGGCATTGCCCAGGCAGAAGGCGGCATCGTAGACCGGGCCGAACGTGCCGACTCCCTCCATTATGAGAAGGCTTACATGGGCTTCACCACCGGCTGCAGCGATAGCGTTCGCTTCCTGATCGATTCGGTGCTGGGCAAAGGCCACGGCGTCTTCATCCGCATCGAACCCCAGCAGGCTGAAGCCACGCCGGGCGAGCGCCGCCACATGCCCTCCCGTTCCGCAAGCCGGCACGAGGACTCGTCCGCCCACACTCCGGGCGAACTTCTCCAGCAGCGGCAACTCGCGCGCCAAACGCTTCTCCCAATTAATCACCGCGTC
This sequence comes from uncultured Acidobacteriota bacterium, assembly GCA_963770415.1. Taxonomy (GTDB): domain Bacteria; phylum Acidobacteriota; class Terriglobia; order UBA7540; family UBA7540; genus CAVROP01. The sequence continues at coordinate 171,375 of CAVYPU010000044.1, read as the reverse complement.
GTAATATTCCGCGAAGTTTGGAGGCATGAATCACCTTGCGCGCTGTCATACTAAGACGAGAGAAGGATCTTCGCAGTTCCGGAAATTACAAGTTGGAAATCTGCTTCGCGACGTTTACTCTGAGCGGACTGCTGAGATCCTTCGCTGCCATAAAAATAGGCCGACGCAACACCAGTGGATCCCCGTTTTCGCGGGGATGACGCACGCGTTGTCATTCCCGCGAAAGCGGGAACCCATGCCTTTTTCGTCCACGGTGGTGAGCCGAAGGATCATGAAATCTGCGCCCAGTATGACAGCGATTGAGTTCAGAATAGCAGGCGCGCGTTAGTGCGTGTCCTGCGGTTTCACTCCCACATCCTCTTTTCCGGAGTGATCATCAGCGCCAGGCTTGAATACTACCTCATTCGGGTACTTCGACTTGATGGGAAGGTCGTTTGTGAACTCTTTCCCGTGCACGTTGGCCGGACTGAGGAGACACACGAAATTGCCGGTATCGCGTTCCACAGCCACGAAACGGATCCACGCCTTGCGATGGTACGATTCCGTGACGGCATCCTTCGAGAAATTCGGGAGCTGGAATTGGAAAGCGCCACGTTCGTCAGGGGTCACTCGCGCCAGATGGAAGGCCATTTCTGCTTCCCCGGAGATGTGGAAGAAATCATACCCCCAAAAGGCCACGTATTTGACGTCTACGTCGTAAGGCCGGCGCCGCAGGGCTTCGGGAAACTCCACTCTTCCGTTGAAGGTCATAGGAGGGAGGTCTTCACATGTAACGTCTCTCTCCCTCTCAGAGTCTTGCAAGGGGGTGACGGTGAAGGTTACAATCTGGCACCCCGACGCATACAACATCACCTTGAGGGTCTCGGCAGCTTGATGGTTCACGAAAGTATCGATTAGGTACGAGTTTCTCTCAGGCTCGGCCTTCACGAGGCCAATGTGGGTTCCAAATGGTCCCGTCAGGTCGTAAAAAAGTTGTACTTGCTCCGAGGGAATCTCGGGAGGAAGTCGAATTTCCAACGGCGCCGGTCCATCCTTCTGCTCTCCGCCCGCTTCAACAATGAGGAATGGCAGGCTCATCAAGATGATGCAGGCGAGCGCGACATGTCTGGAGTTGCTCATCGACCGGCTCAATGGGCCCGAAAGGCGCGGCCGCTACTTCAGGTCGTCAGGCACGGGAATGGTCACTTGACCAGTGGCGGCCCACTCGGTTCCACGCTGGAGCGTCAGGATGAAGCCGGGACTCTGCATGGCTTTCACGTCATGCCCAATAGCTGTTTGGAATACGCGTCCCGTTCCGTAGGAAACCGTCCAGATGAGCGGCTCGTCCTTCCCCGTGCCGCAGCCCTGGCCGGGCTTGTGGCAGTTGTTGGGATCATCGAACGCCGAGGCGAGAAGGTGGATGTCAGGCTGCATTGAGAGGCGATGATAAAGCTCGTCGTGCTCGGCAAAGGAAGCGGGCATGCCCTTGGTAATGGGATGTTCGTGGTCGACGATAGTGACGGTGTAAGCGTGGTATGGGCCATGCCCGGCCGTCTCGCGCCAGGTGCCACCCACCAGTTTGTCGAATTCCGGCCAGCCCCAGAAGGCATTGTTCGAAGCGTGGTAGGAAACCAGGCCCTTGCCGTTTCTTACGAAATCCAACATGGCTTGGCGCGAGCCCTCGTCCCACCAGGGACCGGCGGAATACTTCATGTCGTTATAGTTGAGCAGCAGGACGTCATAAGGCGAAAAGGTTGCAAGCGTGTTGCCGCGGCCCTCTTCGTTGATGTGGACATCGAATTTGCCGGTGCGCTCCAGGATTTCGCGCAGCAGCGGAGTTGTGGAGCGCCAATCGTGATTATTTACGCCCGTCAAAATCAGCACCTTGATTTTCGGGGGAGTTTGGGCAGGTAGGGTTGCGAAAGTTGCGAAGACCATCAGAAACGCCAAAAGGATTCGAGACATGATCGTGAAACCTCCGGGCAGCCATTATACCGTTGTTCTCTCGCGAGGCAATTCGATCTTTGCACCGCGTTCTGGTCACCACCAAGACACCAGGAATCAGGAGCTCTGTTTACTCGGTTATTCCTTTGTGCGCTGGTGTCTTGGCGGCGGAAGATGTCATACTGTATCGTTCCAACTTTTCCATGGGTCTCCAGTCGCTGCACTCCGAAACCGGGGAGTCGGCTGGGGATCTTTTGCGAGGGCTTATGAATTTCAAGACGCTTGCAATCCACGCTGGGCACGACCCCAAAGATCATCTCGGCGCCGTGATGACGCCCGTCTACCAGACATCCACATTTGCCTTTCGAGGCTTGGGCGAGCCCGGGCCGTTCGATTACTCGCGGAGCGGAAATCCAACGCGCAAGGCGCTGGAATCCTGCCTGGCTGCGCTCGAAGGCGGGACGGCCGGGTTCGCTTTCGCGACCGGCATGGCCGCCGAAACCACGCTGCTCATGATGTTCGAATCGGGAGACACCATCCTTGTGCACGACGACCTTTATGGCGGCACGTACCGCCTGTTTGAGACGGTGCTGGCGACGAAGCAGATCCGCGCCCACTACGTTGATTTGCGCGATCAAGCCAAGCTATCTTCCGCGCTGGCTGCCGCGCCCAAGGCGGTGTGGGTGGAGTCGCCGACGAATCCCCTCATGAATTTGGTGGATATCCGCGCGGTCTCGGAGCTCGCGCACCGGCACGGGGCGCTGGTGATCTGCGACAACACATTTCTTTCGCCCTATTTTCAGCGGCCCCTCGAACTGGGCGCGGACATCGTGGTGCATTCGACGACCAAATACATCAACGGCCACTCGGACGTGGTGGGCGGCGGCCTGGTGGTCAAGGACCCGAAGCTCGCCGAACGGATCTACTTTTTGCAGAACGCCATGGGGACTTGCGCCGGCCCACAGGATTGCTTCCTGGTACTGCGCGGCATCAAAACCCTCGCCCTGCGCATGGAGGAGCACAACCGCAACGCCTTGCAGATTGCACGCTGGCTCGATAAACACTCCAAGGTCTCGGCGGTGTACCATCCGGGGCTCGAAAGTCATCCGCAGCACAAGCTTGCGTTGCGTCAGGCAAGCGGCTTTGGCGGAACGTTTTCGTTCCGGCTGACAGGCGGCGAGGAAGCCGTAAAACAATTCATGGAAGGCTGTCGAATAATCACCTTGGCGGAGTCACTGGGAGGTGTCGAGTCGCTCATCGAGCATCCGACCACCATGAGCCACGCCTCTGTCCCCCAGGACGTTCGATTACGCATGGGGATCACGCCGGACCTGGTCCGCATTTCAGTGGGTCTCGAGGATGTTGGTGACCTAATAGCCGATCTTGATAATGCTCTCGCCGGCTCGGGCCACTAGGGCATAGTCACTACGCCCACAGCCAGCCCGCCAAGGACTACATCATTACTTTCGATGTGGGTCATCGCAGGGGGCTGGAAAGCCGTCTGCTGATCGACCACTTCCAACTTGCCTCCTGAGGCGCCGGGAATGGACACAACGATAGCTCGGTCGTGCTTGTTGATCAGCAGCAGTTTGTGTTTGCCGTCGCGAGTGGCGAATCCCAAGCCGTAAACCGCAGGCGTTCCCAGGTGGGTTTCAACGAGCTTATCGCCGGGGCCGAAATTTGAATGGAGCAGTTTCAGCACCCAGAAGCGCGCGTTCGGCTGACCGGTGTTCCAATCCACCAGGCTGACCGACGGCCACTGCTTGGGATAGCCGACCACCTGCGACTCGCCTGTCACTTCAATCCCAAGCTTGCTGACCTCGGCATAAACGTAGGCAAAAAGCGCGCCGGAGAGATTCCAGTAAGAGTTCGGGATGGGCGGGGGAACGTAATCGGGCGGCATTCCCGTGCCGTCGGTGCCGGTTTGCGACCCGAGCTCGTCGAGGTCAGTCTGGGTGTGCGGTGAGAGGCGCTGCCGGACGGACTCGACCCAGCGCACCACGGCCAGGAAGTGATCGGCTTGATCGAAGAAGGTGTACTGCAGCGCCTCGGGTGGCTCGTTCTGCGTGGGGTGCGCGTAGAAGTGGTAGCTGACCACGTCAATGGGCATCCCCGGTTTGTGGTGGCGCGGGTCGAGGAAATATTCCATGAGAGGCATGTGGTTTTCCGCCGAGTCGAGTGCCAGCGACATGAACTTCATCTGAGGCGCGACTTTCCGAATAGCGGAAACGATGGCGTCATAGTCAGCCACGTAATCCTGCGCGGTCATGGAGTGCTCGTCATCGACTTCGTTGAAGACCTCCCAGTAGTCGATCTTATAATGATGACCCGAATCGTGCCGCTTGCCGGCCTCATCGGTGAATCCGCCCTGCGTGTACCAACTCACCAGGCGAGCGTAGTAATCTGCCAGTTCCTTACGGCTCGGATCTCTCAGGTCCTTGCCCTGCTCGTACGTCCAGGTTATCTCGTCGGGGTCGGCCGGATACGGCACCGGCTTTTCCGTCTTGAACATCCACTGGGGAATGGTGCTGAAGTTCATCACTACCGAGTGGCCCGCCGTGGCATTCATGAAGTCTTCCATCATCGGGTCGATCAAGGAGAAGTCCCAGGAGGTCTGGCCGTCCTTGGGAGGATCGAGTTCCGCCACCCCGAGCTTGGGATAGGGCAGCCAGGGCACGTAGCGTACATAGTCGGCACCCAAATCGTGCAAAGCCTCAAAGACGCGGTCGTGGATCTTTGAGCCGCGCCGCAGCGGAGGCATTACAACCACCTGCAACGTCGGGGTCGTCCTTGAAACAGTGATTACCTTGTCCCAGGCGACCTCAACGGAAGTCTTTTCCGCCGCGGGCTTGGCCGCTGTTTCCTTTTTGGTACACGATATCATGGAGAGCAATAAGCAGATCATGAATAAAGCACACCACGGCCACAGCAGCCACGGCATAAAGCTTTTCACCATAGAGGTCTCAGGGATCACAGAAAGGAAGCGATAATCTCTCTTCCGCCGTCTCTCTGCGCTCTGTGGTGGAGCTGTTCTTCGCTGCGCATTAACCTTCCCGGAACCAGTGCTACTGAGTTGATCGGGCCTGGATACTCTCATAACACCCTCTCCCTAAGCTGCATGCGAACCGCCCGACCCATTGCCCCTCCCGGAACGGCGGCGCAGATCAGAAATGTCAAGCGCGAAGCCTTCAATGCGGTTCTCGTCCAATTGCACGTTCCTGGCCTGAGCACCAATCCTCACCCCAATGCGCTTCAGAGCCTGCCGGGTTTCGCGAAGCTCGTTCTGGGAAATGGCGACGGCGTCAGTCTCGCCTTGCACATCAATCCCCACGCCGTCTGCGGAGCCGCTGTCCACAATGCGGTTGTTCTCCAACCGGTTGCGGTCCGGGCAGTAACCCTTGTCCGTTTCGATGAAAATCACGCCCGCCTCGCCGCTGCGCTGGATTTCGTTACCACGCACGATGTTGTCCGTATCCTTGTGGCCAAGATGAACGCCGTATTTCTGGTTGTCCAGAATCACGTTATTCTCGACCAGACCAAAGCGGACCCCCCAGCAAAAAAAGAAGCCGATATAGTTGTGATCCAGTGTGTTCCTGCGTACGAGGGGGCGCTGCGAGCCGCTGCCGGCGTGCAAGCCGAAGCTAACGTTGTCATGACAATGGCAGTCTTCGACAAGCGCGTCGTGGCAAGTCTGCCAACTGATCCCGTCGGCGGCGGACGCCCGTGAAGTCACGTTGCGCATGCGGATTCGATTGCACCGGTTCAGCCAAATGCCGCCCAGAAAGTTGCCCCAGAAGTGGTCCAGGGTTTCCTGGTTGGCCTTGTTGCCGTCCAGGGTGATGTTTTCAATCACGGCGTCGTTGATTCCATCACCGCACAGGAGCGGGAAAAGAGTTGCGATGTGGGCCTGCCCGGCAAGAGTGAAATTGTCGTCGTTTAGAGGTTGATCCAACTTGAAGCGGTTGCCGCTGCGTGCCGCCAAGGTGCGCCTGATAATGAAGTGGCCCTGGTGCCAGACGTTGTCCACTCGAAGACAAACTCCGTCACCCACTTCAAACCCGCTCGCATCCGCCAGGGTTACTTCCTGCTCCCACGCCTGCGAATCTTCGGCCAGCTTGGTCTTGGCCTCCGGCGCCTTCACCAGCACCGAATCCGCACCGCTCCCCAGAACGCGCACGCCGGACCGCAAAGAAATTGCGTTGCGCAATCGATAGGTTCCGGGCAGTACGTGCAGCGTTCCCCCACCCTGGCCGGCAAGGTAATCCACACCTGCCTGGATCGCCTTTTCATCGCTGCCCGCCAGGTCCGCTTTGTTGGGTCCCACCGTCAGGGTAAGCCGGGATTCCCATTTCGGTTCAGCCGCGTCGCCGGCGGTGGCACGCGGGTTCGGGGGCGTCGGTAATTCGTCACCCTTGACGCGCTGCAACATGAGGCCGCCAGCGATCACTGCGGGTGCGGCGCTCAGGAAATCGCGGCGCGTGCATCGGAAATACTTCGAGTTCGCCATCACCTCTCCTTAATCAGCCCCAGCCCTTATTCGCCCAAAATCTGCACGAGGTAAACTCTCTCGAGAGGGCCGTCGTATTCCATGAAGTAGATGGTCTGGCGGGAGCCGCGCACGATCTTGCCGTTTTCAATCGGGAACATGCACTGAATGCCGCCCAGTATGCTTTTCAGGTGGGACTCCGCGTTGAAGCCCATGCGGCCGTCGAAGTCGAGGTACCGGCGATGGTGGTAATCTTCATCCTCTGGGAGCAGACGCGAAAAGTGAGTGAGGATGTCTTCCTCGAGGCAGGGAATTCCCTCTGTCACCAGCAGCCCGGAGGAAGTGTGACAAGTCATTACGTTGACGACCCCGTTCTTCACCCCGCTCTTCCCCACAATCTCATCCACTTTCGGCGTGATGTCGATTGCTTCTTCAGCTTTGCGGCTCTGAACCCTCACCCTCTCAAGCTTGATGATCATTGTCGTACTCCCAGCAGACGTTCCGCATTCGTAGAGAAAATTTTATCGAGGCACCCTTCCGTGAGCGGAAGCGACTTGAGCGCTTTCGCCAGGTTCTTGATCTCGACCCGCGGGTAATTGGAGCCGAAGACGACCTGATGTCTCAGGCTCCGCTCAATGAGCGTGGTCGGAATTTGTTGGCCGTAAACGAACTGGAAGAACTCCTTCGGACCGTCGTAATAAAAGGCTGACGTGTCCAGGAACACATTGGGATACTTCAAGGCCAATGCCGTGGCGTCCCACACCCAGGGCCATCCCCAGTGGGCAAGCACAAAGTGAAGTTTCGAGAACTTGCGAATCGCATTTTCGAGCAAAAGGGGCCGCCCCTGTTCGAGTGATGTCCCGGGCGCCCAGCTCATTCCAGTATGAATCACGACTGGAATTCCAAGTGAAGCTGCAACTTCGTAAATATCGAAAACTCTGGAATCGTTCAAATCGAAGTCTTGGAGGGCTGCATCGAGTTTCAGACCCTTCAGGCCCAGCGTCGTGACTGCGGATTCAAGCTCCTTGGGCGCGCCGGGCGCCATCGGATCCACGCTCGCAAACCCGATAAAGCGCTTGCTTATGCCGCAAAGCTCGGCAACCTGTTCGTTGCTGCTGACCGCATCTTTGCGTGCCCGGGCGCAGGCGATCGGAAGGAGGACAGCCTTTTCGATCCCGGCAACGTCCATCTGCAGGAAGAAAGTTTCGAGCGGCTGAAAGTTGTTCCCGATGTTGAAGACTTCACGCGCTGCGCGCACGTAATTGGGGTACTTTTCCGCGAATTCCCGGATGAGCACCGGGTGGGTGTGGAAATCAATCGTCATTGGGCTTTTACCTCTTGCTATGCTGCTTAAAGAATGACTCAAAGTGCAGCCGGTCGCGAAATGCTTCCGTACCGCCGGGGCGAGTAATAGAAAAGGCTCCGGCGGTATTGCCGTAGTTCACGCAGTCAGCGAGCGCCGCCCCGCGTACGTACTTGTGAATGAAGCCCGCGTCGAAGCTGTCTCCCGCGCCCACGGGATCGACGCACTCGACGTCGAGCCCCCCACCTCGCACGTGTCCCGAGGCACCGTGCGCTACTGCCCCTTCCGACCCCAGTTTCACCACCAAGAGCGGGACGCGCGGGGTAAGAGCGGCGATGGCCTCTTCGAGGTTATCAGTGTGCGCAATCTTTTTCGCCTCGCGTTCGTTGGCGAGAAAGATGTCAACATGCTTCAAGACCTCGAACAGATCGTCACCCCAGCGGTCCTCGGGGTCGTCGTTGGTGTCGAGCGACGTCGTGAGGCCTTTCTGCTTCATCCATTCGAACAACTCCGGGATGCGTGGTCGAAGCGCTCGGTGCAAAAAGTATGACGAAAGGTGAAAGTGTTTCGAATCCGCCAGGTAATCAAGGTCCAAATCCTCGAAGCACATCTCATCCATGGTCCCGGGATAAGTCAGAATGTTGCGGCAATCCGTTCGCGGCAGGATTACGGTAAGGCCGGTGCTGGTCGGGCCGCTCACCTTTCGTACCTTTGAAACATCGACACCGCCTGCCGCCAGCCTTTCGATGGCGATCTGGCCCAGCGGATCATCGCCGATGCGGGAGATGAATCCGACCTTGCTCCCCAACACAGAAAGGTTGTGCGCAAAAATAGCCGAAGAACTTCCCAGAGTGAGCGCCAGACCCTTGGCCAATAATTCGCGTTCCGGCTCGAGCTGCTCCGGCAATCCGTAGAGAATTAAATCCAGGTTCAACTCACCCACGACTGTGACGTCAAAACGAGACACGCTGGATGACTCCTCCCTTGCGATTCCCCTCCTATGTAAGGAGGGGTTAGGGGTGGATGATGCGTCGCTCGGCGGACCTGATTCTCTACGCACCACCCCCCTACCCCCTCCTCAGTCGAGGCGGGGGGCTACATGTGCGCGTTATCCGCGGCTTTTATCAAGGACGACGGCCCGCGACAGGTTTTTCGGCCTATCGATGTCGTACCCCTTCTTCATGCCCGTGTAGAGCCCTAACAACTGGCAGGTGACAAGGTAGGCAGCCTGCCTAACGCATTCCGGGCTTTCGAGATCGAGTTCGACCAGCAAATCAGCCTGCTTCCTGGCAGCGTCGTCGGCCCGGTTGGCAATTACCAGAGTCGTCGCGCCGAGGTCCTTCATCTCCTCCAGAACCTCGCGTTCTTGCGCGTACCCTGATTCCGAGAGAAGGAAAGTGAGAAGGGTTTCCGGCCCTACAATTGCCTTAGGGCCGTGGCGAAATTCCAAGGTGTGAAACACCTGCGCATAAGAGCATGACATCTCTTTGATCTTAAGCTGGCCTTCCGAGGCGATGCCGAAAAGCGGCCCCTGGCCAAGGAAGACGTAATCTGCAAACGTCTTGGCCGCGACGAATTCCTGCATCCGGGGATTGACGGAATCAAGGATGGGCTGCACGGCGCGAGGGAGCTTACGCAACCCCTCTGTGATTTCTTTCCGCTGGGCGAAATAGGCGGCCAGGGATTGCAACCCCAGCAACATGGAGGTGAAGGACCGAGTCATCACCACGCTTTTCTCATCTGCGGGCAGAAGGTAGATGGTGAAGGCGGAAGCTTCCGCGAGGGGATGGTGCTCCGAACAACTGATTGCCAGGGTGCGAATGTTCCTCTCTCGCTCCAGGTACTGCGCGGCACGCACAACTTCCGAGGAGTGGCCGGAGCGTGATACCAGGATGGGTTGGCACTTTGCGTGTTCGCTCAGGACGAGATCAGGGAAAAGCAGCAGTTCCGAGGCCGGAATGGCCCAGGCGCGGCTTCCCGTGATCAGTTCCCAGCTTGCCGCGGCGGCTTGCGAAACGTAGTAGCTCGAGCCGCAACCAATAAAGAGGAATTCGGTGTCTTTACTCAACCGTTCTGCGGCCCTTTCGAGTTGGCGGCCGTCATCCAGCGCCTTAAAGCACTCTTCCCAGCAGCGCGGCTGCGATAGAATCTCCTTGGGCGTGATTGCTTCGCCAATCTTATCTGTGGAATTCATTCTGGTGTTGTGACTCCTTTTCCTTTAGACTCGGTGTGACCAATGCTCCGGTTTATAACGTTTCCCGCCGTTTGTCAAACAAGACTCGCAGAGGATAGTGTCTTATTTTGGGCTCGCAGCGGCGAAATTGCCTCGCCGCAGGGCACACGAAGCGGCGGAGGATATGATATGCGTTTTCCAGCCCCGCATTCCACATCCTTGATATTGCCGGAAACGAATCTGTAGAAACGAGGAACATTTTTGTGTCGGTATCCGCAACGTTCAGGACGAAGTGGTTCTGGTATTCAGTTCTCTGCATTGTCAGTTGGGGCGGATGGACGATCTTCGGAAAGATCGCTTCCAGGGACATCTCTGCGACAACCTTGCAGTTTCTGTTCCCTTTCGGCTGCCTCCCTGTGGTAGTGCCGCTGCTCTTTTCCCGCCAATTCAGGCTCGAGAAGAACTGGAAGGGCATTTCTTGTGGGATTGGCAATGGCATTCTGGCAGGAATAGGCGGCCTCGCTCTATTCGCGGCTTATCGAACAGGTGGTAATACTGCGGTTATAACCACCGTGACCGGGATGTACCCGCTGGTGACCGTTGTTCTGGCTGTCCTGATTTTGCGCGAAAAGCTGACCCTTCTACAAATACTCGGATTGCTTTTCGCTGCCGCCGCTTTCGTCATCTTCTCAATATAAAGGAGAGCCTCGCTTGCATTTGCCACCCTGGTTTTGGTCCGCGGTCGTCGTCCTTGTTACCTGGGGAGTCGTAGGTCTTCTGCAAAAGCTCTCCACAAACTACCTTTCTGCAGAGGCGGCGCTTATTTGGCTGGTGGTGGGGTTTTTCCTGCTTTTGCCGTGGTTGTACCCGCGGGAATCCGTGCTCAGCTATCCAACCAAGAGCCTCGTTTATACGATGTTGAGTGCCGCCTTAAACGCCTTGGGCGCCTGGGCGCTTTTAGCGGCAATGAAGGCCGGCGGTAAGGCCTCCATCATCGTGCCGCTTACAGCGCTCTACCCACTGATTGTAGTGTTATCCGCGCCCATAATATTAAAGGAGACGATAACACGTTTGCAGGGTGTAGGGGTGCTTTGTGCGCTGGCCGCAGTTATTCTTCTCTCTACCTGACACGGTTAAGTCGGGATGTGTTCCCCACCCTCCCTTTTGGAAACAGGCTTAACACACGTAGGTGCCCCGCGTCAGGTTTACCCTTTCACTCATGCACCTTGACTTCACCACCCCGGTGAGGCAAAGTGAGGTTCTTCGGGTCAGGCGTCTCGCCGGGTATCTCTCGCCAGGCATCGAGCGCGCCGCGACCACCCTACGCGCCGAGCGTTCGAGGGCGCCAGCCCCCGCGCCCAACTCGTCGATCTGGAATTGAATCTGCGAGGACAATTATGTCTTTATTTTCAAGGCTCGCCCGACCGTTGCTGTGTGCGATGGTGCTTGCGGGGCTCGAATCCTGCCTGGTCCAGGCGGCCACGCTTCGCCTCGATGCCCGCACGGTCTACGAACGCGCGGTGACCAGTAACATGACACTCTCGCAGGATGGCTCGGGGTTACAACTCGAGTCGGGTGAAGTGTACCAGGATGACGGGCCTGCCTCCGGCTTCTCCTACAAACCCAATCGCGAAAAGCTTTCACCCGGCGTCGAAATTCGCAAGCAACTCCTGATTTCCAATCCGCAGGCGAGCAAAGCCGTCCTCATGGTGGACCGTGGCGGTGACCTGAAAGTAGAAGTGAACGGCCGCCCCCAGAAACTTGGAGCACCTCGAGTGGTGGGATTCGAGGCATGGCAGGCATACGGCATCGATCCCGCGGCGCTCAAGCCGGGACTGAACGACATAGTCATCTGGGGCACTGGCAGGGTCGTGATCGCGCGCGCTGACGACTCCTACGCGCCGTTGCCGCATCGCAGCGCGCGCAGCACCGACGGGGGAAAGACCTGGAGCGTGGATCATCTCGGCCCGGCAGGCGACATCGCCGGGGAATACTACGTGCGGCTCTACCTGGAACACTTTCAGTCGCGCGGGTCCATCCTGCTGCCGGTGATGGACGCCGCCAACCTGGAGGGGAATCCGCTTGCGCCGCCGCTTACCGCGCCCGGTCCGGTGCAGGTGTCGCTATCCACGGCGCCTGACTTGAAGAGCGGAGTGAAGATTCGCGCGCGATCCGGAACCACCTATGTGCCGAGCTCGAAGACGTGGACGGAGTGGATGGCGCTCGATCACCAAGGCATTTTGAAGGAACCGCGCGGCCGGTTTTTCCAAGTCGAGGTGACACTCTCCACTGCCGACCCGCTCGTGACGCCCAAGCTGAGCGGGATCAGCTTGAGCTCTTCGCCCACGCTGGCGAAGGATTGGACGCAGTCGATCAAGGTTGTCGATTCGCACAATGAGGAGATCGTGCGAACATCCGTTCCATTCCGCTACGAGCCGTTCACGCGGCCTGAGCTGAAGGAACTGCGAGCGCGCTACCATCTCGACGAGGTGGTAGGCGATGCGAAGACGGACCTCGAAATCACCACCAGGCTGGCCGCCTGGTCGTCGCAGCAATGGAAATGGAAGGATTGGCACCTGGACGAATTCTATCCTGCCTGGAACGCGCTTGAAATCATGAAGAACGGCGCCGATGGCAAGCGCGTGGGCGGCTTCTGCCTGCAATATAACCTGGTGTTTCTGCAGGCCTGCGAGAGTTTCGGATTCGTCGGCAGGGCGATCTCAATCAACCATGGAACGCTGGGCCGCCCGAACTACATGGGTCACGAACCGGTGGAGATCTGGTCAAACGAATTTCGCAAATGGATCTACGTGGATGGGATGGGCGCATGGTACGCGGTGGACGTTTCGAGTGGCGTGCCGCTTTCGATATGGGAAGTGCGGCGGCGCCAGGTCCGGACGCTGCTCGGCCAGGAGGTCGAACCCACGCGCATCGTGCATGTAGCGGAGACAATCCATCCCTGGAAAAGTCTGGATGCCCACTGGGAATTCGCGGAGCTGCGGCTCATTCCCCGGAGCAATTTCCTCGAGCAGAAGTGGCCCTTGCCGCTGAACAATGGGAAAGAGGGTTGGAGTTGGACCGGGTTCGAGGTTTGGACCACGCCGGAGGTGCCCGCCGAGCTCATCCATCCCAACCTGGTCACGCGGCACGGGAATTTCGAATGGACGCTCAACCAGGCTCACTACGTTCTCGAGCCAACTTCCAAACGGGGAGAGATCCTGGTTCACCTGGACACCGAGACTCCCGGCTTCGAGACGTTCCTCGCCGAGATCGACAATGGCGAAAAGGCCCCCGTCAGCGCGGTGTTTCCATGGAAACTACACCCCGGACGCAACAAGCTGAAAGTCTGGCCTCGGAACAACGCCGGGCGCGATGGGATTTCGAGTTGGATTGAGCTCGAAATGCCTGCGATGTGATTCCTGTCTTCGTACGGGCAGCGTGGACCCCAGCCCTTGCGTCCGCGCGATCAGCGGTGACAGACAAAGTTTTGACCTTCGCGACGGACCGCGGGCAGGGGACCGCCAACATCACGTTCAGCGCCTACTGCACGGGAGGGATGCGGACCAGGTCAACGCGCCGTCCACCTTTGCCGGGGACTTCGGTGAGGCAGTATGTCGAACCGTCCTTGCCCACGGCGATTGAGTTGACAAGGCCCGGGCGCTCGCCGCCAGGGAAGAAGACCGCGCCGTGATCCATGTACTTCGCGGCCGGAATATCGTAAGTAATCAGGTGCAGATCCTCGATCCGTTCGTGCCGTCGCGCGTACTTGGTCACCCGCCTCCCATTCTCGACAATGCCGCCCTCGGTCAGATAATAGAGGGTGTGGCCATCCGCCCCCAAATCGAAACTGAGATAACCGAAATGGAAATCGTCATACATGCCGCTGCGTCTCGATGGCTCTGAGGCGATGCGCTCGATAACGTCCACGCGCTCCGCCCGCGGGTCGAACCGGAGCAGATACCCGGACCTGCCGTGGATGGCGTAGATGACGTTTTCGGGTGAGTACCAGAGGGCCTGCCGCCAGCCGTATCCCATATTTTCCCCGTCCAAGGGATTCCAAGTGCCAAAGAAATCCTTGCGCAAGTTGTCTCCTTGCACCGTCTCAATGGCATCGCGATCGTAGCGGTAGCGCAGGATGTCGCCATCGGCGTTGGTGAAGTAGACGGAGCCATCTCGTGGATCAACAGGCAGCGCCCGGCACAGAACCCGAAGCGTCGGGCGCCCGTTTTCTCCATCTCTGTACAGCGGGCCGAGGTTCTTCAGCTCGTGCGACTTCAGGTCGTAACGCAGGAAATAACCGGAGGGCCACGTAAGGCCGTAGAGTCGGCCGCGCACGGTGTCCATGCTCATCGAAATGATTCCCTGGCCTTGCGGCGCTTTCCCCAGATTCTCGAATTTTCCCGTGGCCATATCGTAGGAGAGGAAATGCCCGCCGGGATAAGGCTTGTATCCGGCCGGGGGCGCGGCCATGGATTCGAACTCGCCTTGCACGCTGTACCAGTCGACGTGGGTCGAGAAGTAGAGCTTGCCTTTAGACTCAACGAATTTGACGTGGCTCTTGCCTTGCGGAATGGTCTTCAAGCCCTTTTCTTCGGAGGCCTCCGTCAAGTCGCCCAAGTGCGTGATCTTGTCGGTAGCAGGATCGTACGAATACATCTGTGCGCCCGTGTCTTTGTCTTCCGCGCAGAGGACGTAGTAGATCTTGCCGTCGCTCGCGGCCAGCATGCCGTTGAAGGTTCCATGCGAGAGCTCGAAACCGGAGTCAAAGCCACGCGCCGTCAAATGCTTTACCTCATAATCCTGCGCCCTCGCGACCGGGCTATAACATAAGGTACAGAGCGCCAAGAATGCGATCGCTGTGCCCCATTTTCTAAACATAGCGGTTCCTCCTCCAGGCTTCCGGGTCCCCCTGCCGCAGCGGGCGGAAACGAGAAATTGTAACACGCAACCCAGCGTGCAGGAGCCGCTTTGTGGGTGTGGGCAGGGCGTTCCAATAAATTCGTGATAGACTCTCTGTAATTTTCGAGCGGCTCTTTCAAGAGTGAGAATTTTGACCCGAATGTGAGGACCGACCATGCGACAAGCCAGATGCTTTTACAGGACCATTGGGGCAACGTTATTGTTCGCGCCCGTTTTGCTGCTGTTTGCGACCGTTGCAAGCCGGGCACAGGGCTTGCGCGCGGGATACTCAAAAGTTAACGTCACACCCAGCGGGCCTGTTTTCCTCGGCGGGTATGATTTGCGCGGGGCGCCTTCGAACGGCGTCCATGAGGGCGACCACCTGTACGCTCGGGCCCTGGTCTTCGAAGCCTCCGGCAACCGCGTGGCCTTTGTGGTAGCGGATGTCATTGAGATCCAGGGTCACGATATTTTCCGCCGCAGAATCTCGGAGGCCACGGGCATCCCTGAATCGAACATCCTGCTCGGCGACGTTCACAACCATTCCGCCCCGGCGCCCCAGGCCGAACCCAAGACCGATTGGGACCGCCAATTTGGGGATGGCCTGGTGGAAGCGGCGCGAAAAGCGGTGGCCAACTTGCAGTCCGTGCGCATCGCCGCGGGCACAGGGCATTCGCGCATTGCCATGAACCGGCGCCGGAAGCGGTCCGCCGATTCGGATTCGGCCCTGACCTTCGACGAGAACGCCGCCAGCCAGTCCTTTGGCAAACACAAGACTGATAATCCGGTCATGATCCACGAATTCGCCGGCGTCATGCGCCTCGGCGCGAACCCGCTCGGCCCCATCGACGACGCGGTCCAAATCGTGCGCATCGACAAGGCCACGGGCGGGCCGCTTGCCGTTATGATCCACTATCCCTGCCATGGGACTTCGCTCGGGGGCCGTAACAGCAAGGTCTCCGGTGAGTGGATGGGACGCATGCAGCAGTACGTGGAGAAGCAGTTCCCGGGCCTCGGCTCCATTTACCTGCAAGGCGCCGCGGGCGATATCAACCCGCGCGTGGTGGGCGGGCTGGACGGCTATGTGGATAATATTCAGACCACCTGGGCGCTCGGCGAAGAGATCGGCCGCGAGGTCGCACGGGTCTATCGCGGGTTGTCGCCTGAGCCTTGGGTCGCGCCGCGCGTGCAGCTCGAAACCGAGGTGATCCTTCTGCCTCGGCAATACCGGGAGCTATTCGAGGATTTCACCGCTGCCGCCATCAAAGTTCCCACCACCGTTGTCCGCATTGGTGATTTGATGTGGACTACGTTCCCGGGGGAGATGTTCAGCAACATCGGCAAGCAGGTCAAAGCCGCTTCACCGGCTACCTTCGCGCACTTGATGGGCTACACCAACGGCTACACCGGCTACTTTCCGGATCAAAAGGCCTACACCGAAGGCGGCTACGAGGTGGCTGAAACCCACTTCGATCCGCAGTCCGAAAACATCTACCTGCGGGCCATCGCCGTCCTTATGGAGCGCTTCCGGTGAGGGGTTTTGGCTTGTCAGGCGCCTTTGACGCACCATTGTGACATCCCCACCCAAACGGACATTCTGTCAATTGCGCTCGAGGGCGGCAAGGTGTATGTTGTAGCCTTGGCCGGGGAGTGCGCTGCAGTCTCCGGACAAAGTGTACCTTGTGTGGGGATTGCTGGAATGACTCCAATTGGCCGTCTTGCGTGGATTCTGTGGTTGTGCCTGTGTCCGACCGTACTGACCCCCTCTTGCCATCACGCCCAGGTGGCGCAAACTGAGAAGCCTGTAACAGACCGGCTGCGGGAACCTGTCCCGAACGACCATTACGCCGACGATGTGGGGCGATTTCTAGCTGGAATCCCGGGGCGTGCTGACAGCCCGCTCGCCGAGCTTCAAGACGAAAAGGCCTGGACAACGCACCGCCACGATCTCGACTCCGCCTGGTCGAAAATTGAGCTCGATCGCCTGGCCGAGATGCGCGCCTTCCAGAAGGCCGAACTCAGCACTCGCCCGATTTCAACATCGCCTATCTTTTACCCATTCAGCGGGCCCGACACACTCACTGTTACCACTTTTTTTCCGGAAAGCCCAGTTTATGTAATGGTCGGACTTGAACCGGCAGGGACGCTACCCAGTCTGAAGGAACTCGACAGGAAGAACCTCGAGGCATATCTGGCGGCAACGAGAACCACATTGGGCTCCGAACTGGGCAAGAGTTTCTTCGTGACTCGCCAGATGGATCGCCAGTTTCGAGGACAAGTAACGGACGGTCTTTGCTTGCCGATTCTGGAGCTGCTGGTGAGGTCGCACCATACCATTCTGGGCTTTCGGTATGTCAGGCTCGACGCCAGTGGCCGGATCATTGAGCGGGCTTCGAACTATCATGCGCCGGGCATAATCGGGGACAAGGGCATTGAACTCGAGTTCATGAGCGACGACGACCGGTCAGTTCACAAACTGTTTTATTTCTCCGTGAATTTGTCGAATGTGCGCTTGCAGATGAACCAACCTTTCCTTGACTTTCTTCCTGCGCTGCAAGGGTCCACGACTTTCCTTAAAGCGACTTCCTACATGGTCCACAAACCGGGTTTTTCCATCATCCGCGATCATGTGCTTTCAGAAAGTCTCGCCGTATTGCAGGATGATTCCGGCGTTCCGTACCACTTTTACGTTTCGCCGAATTGGCGGGTGCAGTTGTACGGGAATTATGTTCGACCCTACGGGAGCTTCCGCTGGCTGGAACAGCCGGACTTGAGAAAAGCTTACGTCACCCAGGAGCCCCGGCCGCTTCCATTCAGGATCGGCTACGGGTTTCAGCGTATCCCCTCCAACCTACTCTTCGCCACCAGGATTGACTAGCGGCGCGCCAGACAGACAGGTGAAACAGGTCAATTGCGCTCTGTCATGCTGAGCCCCTTCGCTGTCATTCTGCGCGAAGCGCGGGGTGGCGCCTACGTCGCGACGCCCTTTGTCGCGATGCAGGTGCAATTCGACTGTTAGCCCAAGTTCGTCACCGAGAGGCAGTTTTTGATTATTTTGGGTCTCGGTGATTCGTTAAGGTTTTTGTTTTCAGCCCGGCCTTTCTGAAAAGTCGATGTAGTGTAGACCAACCCTCTTGCGGCTGGGGTAGCTCAGCGTGACACCATCGCCCCGATGTTTTTGCGACCGAATCATCGGGACAAGGATGGCAAGGACCACAGCTACTGGTCGCTGGTGGAGACGGTACGCACGCCCGACGGTCCGCGGCAGCGGACCTTGTGTTATCTGGGCGAGTTGAACGACTCGGCGCAGGCGCGCTGGCAGAAGACGATCGAGGTCTTCAACGAGCAGGGCGAGCGCCGGCAGTTGAAACTGTTTCCTTCCGAGGTCGAGCTGCCGGAGAACGATCCCGACGTGGCGCGAGTGCTGGTGAACAAGGTTCGGTTGGAGCGGGCGCGGCAGTTTGGGACTGTCTTGCTTGGGTCTGGAGCTGTGGCAGCGTTTGGGGCTGGATCGATTCTGGGAAGGCCTGCTGGACGGCGAAGCCGCGGACGTGCCCTGGTCGCGGGTGGCGGCGCTGCTGGCGATTAACCGGTTGTGCGCGCCGGGCAGCGAGTTGGCAATCGAGGAGCGCTGGTATCCCAGCCACGGCGCTGGATGATCTGCTGGGGATCGCGGAAGGCAAGATCAACGACACGCGGCTTGTATCGCTGCCTGGATCGTCTGCTGCCGCACAAGACGAAACTGGAGCGGCACCTGAAGCGAACGCTACGGCGAATTGTTCGGCGCGGAATTTGACGTGCTGCTTTACGACCTGACCAGCACCTACGTGGAAGGCCAGGCCGAGAAAGACCCGATGCTGCAGCGGGGCTACTCGCGCGATCATCGTCCCGACTGCAAGCAGGTGGTGATCGCGCTGATCGTCAACGCCGAAGGTTTTCCCTTGAGCTACGAAACCTTCGACGGCAACCGCACGGATGTCACCACCTTGGAAGCGGTCATGCGCATGGTGGAACGCAAGTACGGGCGGGCGCGGCGGATCTGGGTGTTTGACCGCGGGCATCGTGAGCGAAGAGAATCTGGCGGCGCTGCGCAAGCGGGGCGGCCAGTACCTGGTGGGCACGCCGCGTTCGAAGCTGAAGGGGATGGAACGCGAGCTTCTGCAGGGCCCCTGGACGCAAGTGCGCGAAGAAGTGGAAGCCCAGTTGGTGGCGATGCCGGGCGGCACCGAAACCTACGTGCTGTGCCGCACACGGCGCGGCGGGAGAAAGAACGGGCCATCCGCCGCCGCTTTTCGGCCGCATGGAACGAGCGCTGACGAATCTGGCGCAGCGCGTGGAGAAAGGCCAATTGAAAGACCGGTCGAAAATTGAGCGGCGGCTTGGGGAGGATTCAGGAACGTTATGCCCAAGTGGCCGACCTGTATGAAGCGGACCTGGTCAAGCCGAGGGGCGCTGGACCTTGACCTGGAACCTGATCGAGGAGCGTCGCGCCTGGCGTGAGGCGCGAGAAGGCGCTTACCTGCTGCGCACGAACCTGGAGGGAGCCGCGGTGGAAGACTCTGGACCAAGTATATCCAGCTCACCGAAGCCGAGGCCGCCTTCCGGGCGCTGAAGAGCGAGTTGTCCATCCGACCCTTGTTCCATCAACTGGAGCCGCGCGTGAAGGCGCACATCCTGGTGGCCTTTCTGGGCTACTCGCTGTGGGTCACGCTGAAGCACCTGCTGCGACGGAAAAATTCCGATTGTTCGCCGAGCCAAGCCCTCGCCCTGCTGGCCACCCTTCAGAGTGCGGATATCGTTCTCCCGACCACCGACGGTCGGGAGATTCGCCTGCGGCGTGTCGCGGCCCTCACCGCTGAACAACAAAAGCTCCTGACTGAACTTGGCATCTCGTTACCCGACCGCTTCAATTTGAACTTCGAATGTAGTGTAGACTCGGCCATCGCCTGAACTGATTCAAAAGCGCTTAACTGGCTCTTAGCCTTCTTCGTGACGAACTTGGGCTAGCGCTCTTCGCAGCATTATATCCAAGGCCATTCCGGCAGCAGGGAAACTTTGCGGGCGGGCTGGGCGAATCGCGGCTGGCGCAGACCTCTGTCCTTGGAGGTCTGCGATGTCGCGGAGCGACACAATGTGTCGCCTGTCACAACTGCGGACAGCCCCTACTGTCCCTACGGGACATCGCAGACTTCAAACCGCAGAAGTCTGCGCCAACCGGCCTGAGGAGCTGTGGGCGGTCCTGCGTGGAACGAAGGAAGGACCTCTGCAGTTGCTTGGTTTTGCAAAACCGAACGAACTGCAGAGATCCTTCACTGCGTTCAGGATGACAGCCGGGGCAGGTTTTTCCGCAGCCTCCGCGTGGGTCCCATGGTGGATCGGGCTCACTTCGTATTAGGCTTTCGGGTCTGCTCTTCCTGGCACAACTGTTCGACCTTGGTATAGTAGTGCTCATCGAATACGCGCAAACGGTCTCGCTTATTGGGCTGATTCCATTCCTGGCCTTGCCGCCAGATGAACACCTTGTTCCGGAGCGCTGCATCGATGCTCTGTTCCCCGGGGATGTTGCCAACGTAGTCGCCGCTCTTCGGCGCAGCGGCGCCATACCCTTGCTGCTGGTTCGAGCCGTAATAGCACCAGTACCCCACGGCATTGCCGATGTTGTAGCTGCTGACCGTCCAGCGCAGGAAGTCATCCAACTGCCGGCCCCAGACTCCCGATTCTCCTCTCAGAATATAGTCGGCGTAAGTGTCGATGAAGGGGCAGTAGATGCGGCCATCGCCGAGAGGGTCGTTGCTGCAATGCACATAAAGGATGCGGTCGTCTCCCAGAATTTCACGCGCCCGGCGGATGATGGCGTAAGACTTGCGAAAGTCCATGGAGATGCCGTCAAAATAGAGGCCATCGAGTTTGTATTCGTCCAGGACTCTTTGCATTTCGACGACAATATCCGGGGCAGCGGAGTAAAACGGACTGATATAGGCCACCACTTTCATCCCGTCTCTGTGCGCCTCTTCACGCACGCGATTGAGTTCGTTTATATCGCGAGGGATGTGCTTGGCGGCGAGCCAGGGTTGGGGATAACCGGCGTACTTCTCAGTATGCTTGATCGGGATCATCCTGGCTTTAACATCTTCCGGAGCATCTTGCCAGACGTAGGCGTGCAAGGCGAGCACCTTGCAGTGCTTCGCGGCATCCTGGATTTCAGCGTCGGTAGGGTAGGCTCCTTCACCTTCAAATTGCGCGGCTGTGCTCTCTTCCGACAAGCCATCGTGCTCAATGGCCTCGCCGGCGCGCTTCCAGTTGAACGGCCTCGGCGGAAACACGGAGAGCCATGCTTCGTCACCCTTAACGAAATCGTAAGTAATTTCCCAGGGAGGCGTGAAGGCGGCCGGAGAGCCTGTGGTCTTCTTTGCCACCGGGTAAATTCCGAAGCCTCCTTCGCCGTCTATCAATATCCATTTGCCTTGCTTCTCAAAATGGTAGGCAGGCGCGAATAAGCCTTGGAAGACGGCTTTGACCGTTCCGTTCAGTTTCATAATGGCCAGGCTGTCGCCGTGGAAAGTCAGCTCCCCTGCCTGGCAAGAGAGCGTGCAGGTAAACCTATCCTTTCTTACGATGCGGAATGGCCCGACGGGCTTCTCGAAGCTGACGCGGAGCACTTCGCGCTCTCGGGGAATGCGCTGCCAGCAGCGGATGGCTCGCTGGCCGTCGATTTGAAACTTCGCCCCCGTGGTCGTGACCGTGATCAATTCGCCCTTCTGGATTACCGAATCAATTCGCATCCCCAGGTTTTCTCCCCAAGCCCCGAAGCTGCTGAAGAGGATAAATCCCAAAACCCAGGGAACAGTCTGCTTTCTCAACATGCCTTCTCTCCTTTTTCTCCTGCGGCACCCGCTTGCCATGCAGCCTACAACCTGGTGCGCACCGCGCTGTCTTTCTGCGCGGCCGGCAAACTACTTCGGCGTCGAACAATTTTGTTCGAACTGACGTTCTTGTCGAGATAGCTGCCGGCTTACAGATGACGAGCATTGTATTCCGCGCAGAGCAATTGTCAACGTCCTGCAGGGAAAACCGTCAGAGCGGAGGGGAAGTCGATGCTAAGGTTGACTGGGAGTGGATGCGTATTTGTTACTAGAGGGATCTTAACGCTCAGTAAAGTCTCGTACCTTTCGGCCCCCCTGAAATCCACGTCATTCCCGCGCAAGCGGGAATCCATTGGCGGGACAATGGGTCCCCGCTTTCGCGGGGACGACAACGCTAATTTTCACTCCCTCGGGTGAGCCAATGTCCCAGGGCCCCCTGAAATCCACGTCATTCCCGCGCAAGCGGGAATCCATTGGCGGCACAATGGGTCGCCGCTTTCGCGGGGACGACGACGCTGATTTTCATTCCCTCGGGTGAGCCAATGTCCCAGGGCCCCCGTGATCAATGGGATATCGTGGCCTTGGTCGCGCCTGTCGTTATGCCGCCATCGACAAGCAAAGTCTGGCCGGTGACGTATCTGGATGCATCCGAAGCCAGAAAGACGACCGCACCGTCGAGGTCTTCGGGCTGTCCGGGACGCTTCAGCGGGATTCGATCGCATAGGTATTCGACCCATTCCCGGTTTTGAAATAATACTTCGGTCTGCTTCGTCTCGAACCATCCGGGCGCGAGACAGTTCACGGTAATGCCATAGGGCCCCCAGTCGTCGGCCAGACTCATCGTCAACTGTTTCACTCCCCCGCGGCTGGCGCAGTACGGAGCCAGGCCCGCATAACCAAATACGCAGGTCACGGAACCCACATTGATGATTCGCCCGTAGCGGCGCGGAACCATTTTCCTGGCAACCGCTTGGGCGGCAAAAAAGGTGCCGCGCAGGTTCGTGTCCAGAACCAGGTTCCAATCATCCCATTCCACTTCCAGCGCCGGCTTGCGCACATTGCAACCCGCGTTGTTGACCAGGATATCGATTTTGCCGTAGGCGGCTTCGGCAGCTTCCACCATGCCCTGAATGCTCGCGTGGCTTCTCAAGTCGAGTTCCAGTGGAAGGGCTCGCCGTCCCAGACTCTCGATTTCTCTGCGGGAAGTTTCGAGAGAAGCGATTTGCCGGGAGGTTATGACCAAGTCTGCACCGGCGCGCGCCAGTGCACGCGCGAAGTATTGGCCCAGCCCGCGGGCGGCGCCCGTAACGATGGCTATCTTTCCGGAGAGATCAAATATTTTGTCATCCATGTGAACCCCCCATGGTTACAGGATAACCCGGTCGTAGCAATTTGCCGCGCCCTTTTTGCCACGTAGATCAGAAGTGCGCTTGGGTCATTTGGTGGACGCTGACCACTCTGCACGGTTCTCAGCCAAAAGCCGACTTTAACGCGGCGGGGGCCACCCGGTGGAGCCCGGGCGCGGGTGGTAACGGATCACTCGTGTCCAAAACAGGAGATCTGAGTGGGCGGACGATCTGCGGCTTTGCCGCTTGCTATGCGGGCTGGCTCCGCCTGCCCGGAACGCGCCGCTAACACCCAAGCCCCTCCTCACCGTGCCGGAGGCTGAGCCTCCGGCACGGTGAGGAGGAGGGAAACGGGGCCGTTTCGGCTCGGAAGGGCGGAGCCCTTCCGCAGAGCGGCGCGGCCGAGCCGCAACGCTCAGCCATTTTGGACAGTAGTGGTTACTGATCGCCCAGGAACTTAAGTAGGTACTGAGTGTCTTTGAATTCGGGTTCAAGCGGACGACTGCTGGGATAGAATACTAAATGCTTGTGACAATATCAGATGACAAATGCGTTAGCACTCGCGCCTGTGGCGTTGCGTGTTTCGTGCTGGTGACAGTGGGGGTCATGATTTTCGCCGGCCCGGCAAACGCCGCGCTGCCGCAGGCCCACGCGCCGGCTTCGCGAAAGGGGCAGCCCCTGCCCGCGGCATGCGAGGAGGTTGGCAAGTCAAACCAACGCGTGGGCGATCTCCTCATGCGCGCCACCGAGCGTGCGAGCGCGGAAGCGTACAACACGCTCGGTGTTCTTTTTGCAGAAGCGAACAAGCTGAGTTGCGCGATTCCCGCGTTCGCGGAAGCCCTGCGTCTTGACGGGCAGAACTGGCGCGCCCGCTATAACCTGGCGCTGGCGTTAATCAAGAACGGCGAAGGCAACAGGGCCGCCGAGCAGCTCCATATTCTGATCCGACAAAAGCCTGACTCGGCGGAGGCTCATAATACGCTGGGGAGCCTATTGCAGCAGCAGGGGAAACTGGAGCTTGCTTCGGATGAATTCAAGACGGCGCTCAAATGCGACCCCGCGTTCGCGCTGGCAGCGCTGAATCTCGGGCAGCTCCTGGTTGACCAGAAGCGGTACACCGCGGCGGTTGCATATTTGGAGGATGCGCTGAATAAGGCGCCAGCCCCGGATCTAAAGCCTCAGCTTCAATCGACGCTCGCCGTTGCTTATGCCGAGAGCGGCAATCCCGATCACGCAACTGCAATCCTCGAGGAGGTGATCAAGACCCATCCCGACGACGCCGAAGCGCGCCTCAATCTGGGCACCGTGTATGCAAAGAGGGGAGCGGCTCTCGGATATCGAAGCGCCATTGCGAATTTCAAGGAAGCTTTGAGGATCGATCCGCATTACGATGCGGCGCGCTATTCGTTGGGCAAGGTGCTGGTCCAACTCGGCCAGTTCCAGGACGCTGTTTCATACCTTAGTGACTACACCCGCCACCGGCCTAAAGACGCGGATGGCTTTCATATGCTGGGCTCGGCTTACACGGGTCTGAGCCAACTCCCCCAAGCTGTCGAAGCCTTCGAGCGGGCACGCCAGTTGAACCCTGGCGATTACGAGATACGTTACGACCTCGGGTTGGCAATGGCGAAAACAGGAAGAACCAAGGAGGCGATCGAACAACTGTTCGCTGCTGAGAAAACCAATCCCAATTTCGCCGATACTCATTACCAACTTGCTCTTCAACTGCGGAAGCAAGGGGAAGTGGCGCGGTCGAATCAGGAAATGCAGATTTTCCAGGGGCTGAAGAACCAAGTTAACGACGCCACAACGGCTGGAACCCTCAACAATGAAGGCAATAGACTCTTGGGGGAGGGAAAGGCGGAGGAGGCTGCCGAGGCCTATCGCAAGGCTATCCGGCTCGACCCGGATAATGCCCAATGGCAATACAACCTGTCGCTCGCGCTCGCTAAGCGAGGCGATCGCGAAGGTCAGAAAGCGGCATTGCAGAAGGCCCTGCGCATTGACCACAGCTTGGCAACCGCGCACAACGACCTCGGCCTGATGTATTTGTCAGAAGGCAAGCTGAACGAAGCGGAGAGGGAGTTCCGGGCCGCGCTCGAAAGCAATCCGAAATACGCTGAGGCCCAGGATAACCTTGGCGTCATATACAGCGAGCAAGGAAAGGACGCCGAGGCGAGCGCGCTATTCCGCCAGGCGGCGGAGAGCGATCCCACTTATGCCCAACCTTTCGTTAATCTGGGCCTCTTGATGGCCCGGCGGGGAGACTACCCCGCAGGCAAGGAACAGATCCGGCGGGCACTCGAAATCTCCCCGAATGACGCCGGTGCTTTGACCGCTCTGGGGATGATCGAGGGCAGGATGGGCCATCACCAAGAGAGCGTCTCTGCTTTCCGACAAGTATTGTCCTTGCAGCCGGGTTCTCCCGATGGTCACTTGAATCTAGGGATTGCTTTGGCGGACCAGTTCGATCTGCAGGGAGCGCTGCGAGAGTTCTCGGAAGCCATACGTCTGGCGCCCGATTATGCCCAGGCTTTTTACAATAAGGGTCGAGTGTTGTACGACCTCGACCACAAGCAGGAGGCGTTGCCATTCCTCGAGTCGGCCTGCCGGTTGCAGCCTGACTATCCCGAAGCCCTCTATCTTTATGCCCTGGTCCTGGGGGCATCGCCGCGCGCGGTGGAGGTTTTGGAAAAGCTCGTGGCCTTTGAACCAGAAAACGCTGACGCCCATTATTTGCTGGGCCAAGGCTTGTTGCGCGCCGGCAGGACTGAAGAGGCGATTGCGCATTGGGAAACCGCGGTCAAACTGGATCCGCAGAATCTTTCTTCCCTGTACAACCTGGCTCGCACTCTTGCGAAGGTGAAGGATCCGCAAGCCAAGACTTACTTGGATCGTTTCGAGGCGCTTCAGAAGAGGGAGCAGTTGTCAGACAGAGTTCAGTCACTCAACAACTTTGCCTTGGAGGCTGCGAACACCCACAATTGGCCCCAGGCCATCGAACAGCTTCAGGAATCCATCAAGACCTGCGGACAATGCAAACAACTCCCCGTCCTGCATCGAAACCTGGGCCTGATCTATGCTCGCAAAGGCGATATCGAACAGGGCCGGCGAGAACTCGAGACCGCACTGCAGATTGATCCGAACGACGCAGATGCACAGAAAGCCCTGCAGGTATTGCGCAGCATCCCGTCTTCAAACGCCTCGTCTCCAAAGTAAGGGTTGCCGGAGCTACTCGCTTTGCACAAAAATGATGTACACTTGTCTGAGGTCTTAATGTGCGCCTGTAGCTCAGCTGGATAGAGCGGTTGCCTCCGAAGCAACAGGCCGCAGGTTCGAGTCCTGCCAGGCGTACCAGATATCCTCTTTAGAAATGACTTCCCTTTCTGGCCCCGTCGAAGAGCCTAAAACGTTATGATGTTGTTCCCCTTCGGCGGATTCGAGGGTTGGAACCTTGAAGGGGGCGAGGAGGGCGGTATGCGGTTCTTAGCATCAGGCATTAAAGCGAGGTTTCTGCGTTTGAGATTCCTGCCCGGCGGTTTGGTGGCCGCTCTGGTCGTACTTGCACTTTTTTCCTGCGCCTCGGACGTGGCCCAGCGCAAGGGGGGCGCCGGCGCCGATCTTGCCGGCTTCTCTTCTCTCGCGCCCATTGATGCGCACGTGCATCTTTACAAGGACGACCCGGCTATTGTGGCATTCCTCGATCGCCTCGACCTGCGCATTCTAGATATCTGCGTAATCGACGATCGCGATCCTTACGCCAAGGGCCTCGAACCGCAGCGCAGTGACGTGCTCAAGGTCGTCCACAGCACAGGCGGCCGCGCGGTTCTCTGCACCACTTTCAGTCCTTACGATTTCGAGGAGCCGGGATTCAGCCGCCGCGCCATTCGGCAACTCGATGCTGATTTTGCCGCGGGCGCCATCGCCGTGAAAATCTACAAGGTAATGGGCATGGAGATGAAATCGAAGGCGGGAAAATACGTCATGCCTGACGACCCTGCCTTCGAACCGATCTACAAGGATATTGCCGCCCACCATCGTACAGTGGTAGCGCACCTCGCCGAGCCTGATTCCTGCTGGCAGGCGCCCAACCCGGCCAGCCCCGACTATGAGTACTACAGGCAAAACCCGCAGGAATACGCATACGCGCACCCCGAGTGGCCGTCGAAAGCCGCCATCCTTGCGGCCCGCGACCACCTGGTGGCGGAGAACCCCAACCTGCGCGTGGTCGGCGCGCACTTGGGCAGCATGGAAGCGGATGTGAGCCAGATGGCCGAGCGCTTCGACCGCTACCCGAATTTTGCCGTCGACACGGCCGCGCGCGTCCCTTACTTCATGCTCCAGCCGCGTGAGAAAGTACGTGCCTTCCTGATCAAATATCAGGATCGCATCCTGTATGCCACCGACGTGGTGGTGATGCCCGCAGACAAAACCGAAAGCGCGCTCGCCGCATGGAACGACGTCTACGCGCGCGATTGGAAATTTTTTTCCACGGACCAGACGGTCGAATATAAAGGTCACACCTACCGCGGTCTCGCGCTGCCCGAACCCGTGCTGCGCAAGATCTTCCACGACAACGCGGTTCACTGGCTTCCGGGGATTATGGGGAAATAACATTTCGGGACGCGAGCCGATGCATGGGGTATGGCGTTCGGGCTCAGCATGACGTCTTCCTAGTTTGTTCATACCGCCCAACCCCCGGGTTTCCGGTCTTTCCTCTTCTGCCATTACGGCTTCTTTACAACGTATTATCTGCGGTGTTATGATTTCCACCTAGGCAACTACCCTGAAAAATCGAATAAAGGAGAACCACCATGAAGAGGAACCTCCGTCTCGTGGCGTCTACGGTTGCAATCTGCGCGGCGCTGATCGCCGCAGCTTCCAAGCCGGCCGCCGCGGCCGCTTTGTGTGCTAACCCCGGGGGAAGCGGCGGATGCTATGCGAAGATCGGGCTGGCGGTTACGGCGGCCGCACCCAATGACACGATCAACGTGGCTTCCGGAGTCTACAAGGAAGACATAATCATCGGAAAGCCGCTCTCCCTGGTGGGGGCGAATCGGAACAACACCATCATCAATGCCGCGGGTCTTTCCAATGGCATCTACATTGATGGTCTCGACAATCCTGGCCTGAGCAACGTGGTGGTGGCGGGTTTTACCGTTGAGAACGCCAATTTTGAGGGAATCCTGATCACCAACGCGTCGGGCGTCACCATCTCCGGCAACATCGTGACCAACAACGATAAGAGCCTCGATCCTTCCATTCCCGCCTGCCCCGGCCAACCCTCTTTCGAGACGGGCGAGGACTTCGATTGCGGAGAAGGGATACATCTCCTTGGAGCCGATCACGCGACGGTTTCCGGCAACATTGTGCAGAACAATAGCGGAGGTATTCTCATCAGTGATGATACCGCCATGGTGCATGACAATCTGATTACCGGCAATTTTGTGAGCGACAACGCGTTTGATTGCGGAATCGTGATGGCCTCCCATGCCCCGGCCCCGCTCTCTTCGGCCGCGCATAATGGCGTCGTTCACAACACGATTGCCGATAATACGTCGACTCATAACGGGTTGCAGGTCCCGGGGGCGGGTGCGGGAGTAGGCCTTTTCTCCGACGGCAGCGGGGTTGGGCTGGTTTCCGGCAACGTGGTCATCCACAATCAACTCCTTAAGAATGGCATGCCCGGAGTGGCTTTCCACAGCCATGTGGGCGGCGACATCTTTACCAACAACGCCATTATCGGCAACCACATCTCCGGTAACAACGCGGACCTCGACGACACGGCGACACCCGGCCCGACGGGGATCAACATCAACAGCGGTTTCGGAGGCTCGCCCATTGCCGGGACCATCATCTCAGGGAATGTAATCGAAAACGAAGAGTACGATATCTTCATCAACACGCCCGCCCAGGTGGACGCCCACCTTAACGCCTTTCTCGGTAAGGGCGAAGTCGGTATTGATAACTCGAGCTCAAGCGCGGTCAACGCCACGGAGAACTGGTGGGGATGCCCTGGCGGGCCCGGCGCGGAACATTGCTCGAGCGTGGAGGGAACCGGAGCGATCTTCACACCTTGGGTGACCTGGCCCCTGGGCGGCAATTTATTTTCCTGGTAGCACAACAGCAGGCGGCGCGCCAGGGTTGCGGCTTCTAGAAGGCTGCGGCTTTCCAAGTTTCACGACAAGCGCGGATCTCCGACTCTGAGGTCCGCGGCTTGTCCCGGGCCTTCGGTCATTCCCGCGAAAGCGGAAGCGATGCGCGCGCTATTGGCCTAAGATGGGCGAACAGCACGGCTTCCGTACGGGTTTCGGCTCCATGAATTCCGCGCGCGTGTCGTCGGGGTCGTAGAGATTCAACTGCCATTTGCCGTCGCGGCCGATCTGCGGTTTTTCGGCCTTGTACCCACGGGCGAGGACTTCTTTGTAGGCTTTGTGTATGTCGGCGACGCCCAGCGCCAGGTGGTGCATCACGCCGAGAGTCTTTGGCGAAGGATTGTGCACGTTCAGCATATACTCGAGCCAGTCGGTGCCTTCGGGCACGCGCATATCCACCCAGTCCACCTCATTGTCGGTCATGCCGCCATACCAGATCGACCGGAAGCCCAGGATGTCTTTATAGAAGTGGTCCGCCGCCGCGCGGTCGCCGACTGTGACGCCCACGTGGATCATGTGCTCGGAGATGCGTGTAGCCGGAAGAAATTTGCCGAAATTGCGGCGGGTGAGCGACCCTTCGCGGTACTCGACGAATTCCACCGAGTGGCCTTCCGGGTCTTTTATTGTGAAACTCAGATTGCCGTCCGGAGCGGGCTTGAGCTCTGCAGGCACACCCACTCCGTGCGCGGCAAGGTAGTCGCGCAGCGCGCGGGCGTCCGTGGTTTCGAAGGCAATGTGCGAGAGCCTGTCTTCCGAGGGGCTCGCGAGGCCCGGGAAAACCTGGATGTACTGATGATCGTTCACTTTGAAATTCGTCAGCAGAAGGCCGCCCGTCGGCTTATCCAACGTGAACGCTTCCTCGTATCCCAAAGTGCGCCCGTAGAACTCGCGGGCCGCGGCCAGGTCGCTGGTCTTGAGCCCGATATGCGAGATTCCTACAATGGGCGGGCGGTGCGTCGCGGGTTTGCCGGCTGCGACCACTCCGATCAGTGACGCGATCAAACCGAGCCCAACCGTCGCGAGTAGCATCTCGACGTTCGCACCCGCGATAGATTTGCCGAGCGATTTTCGACTTCCGGAATCTCTCATCATGTTCAGGCCTCGCCTGCTCGTTTCGAGGGCGGTCGGTCAACAGAGGGACTACTACTTCTTAGTGCCGACCTTCAGGTCAGAATATCTTTACTAATACTCCTGTCACGCGTTACAAAACCCCCTGGATTTTTGAGTGAGGCCATTGCAAGATAGCACAGGAGTTTTCGGAGGTCACTATGAAAAGAATAATCCTGTATTTAGCATTTCTAAGTCTGCTGGTCATGCCGGCGGCGGCACAGATCCCAGAGTTGAAGTTCATAGCCGACACTTTGGTAGTGCAGGCCGAGGGGACCTATGAAGCGGATCCCGACTTGGCAACTCTGACGTTTGATATTTCGTCCCAGGAAAAAGACCTGACGCGTGCGTACGGCGCCGCGACGCAATCTATCCAGCGAATCGTGGCGCTGGCGGAACGGAATAAATTGAAGAAAGAAGATGTTTCGAGTGGCGCGCTGACGGTGACGCCCATTTACGAAGGAGATCGCAAGAAAAGGGCGCGCTCGTATGTCGTTCGGGGTCAGATGGTCCTGAAGCTGCACGATTTCTCGCTCATCGGTCCGATTCTGGACGGCTCGGTGGAGGATGGGATTGCTGATCTTCGCTCCTTAACTTACTCACTCGTGGATGAGGAGGCCGCGAAGCAGCATGCTGTTGCTCAGGCCATGCAGCGTGCCATGGGACGCGCGAACGCGGCGCTCTCAGAGAAAGGGCAGAAGGCGGGTGCGCTCCGGTATGCCAGCTTGGATGTGAGGAATCTTGTGGGTGTGGCGCAACTGGAATCCTTTTCGACGTCGATGCAAACAGTTGAAATCGCGGACCGCAATGCCTTTCCACGTCACAAAGCGGCGCCACTTCCCCCTCCGCCAGTATCGCCGGAAAAGATATCGGTGAGCGCCACTGTACAATGCGCGTTTCAAATCTTGTGAGGAATCTGGCTTAGGAATGGACAGGGCCGCGCCTTGCCTGGATTTACGTCGGGAAAAGCGGCCGACTTCGAATAGTACGAAGCCTGTGCTGCCAACTGAGCGTCAAAATCTGCGGAACAACAACGTCCCTTGGTCCGCTCCGCGCACCAGTCCCTTGACTTCCGCCTTTTGACCAATCCCCGGCAAGGTGAGGATGATGGCGCCGGATTCCCCCGCGGCGTGACGCACGAGGTTGGGTTGCGGAATTCCGTCCAGCAGCAGTTGGAATTCTTCGATATGAACCCCGGCCTCGCCCTGCGGCACGAAGCGCAACTGGTAAGACCCGGCGGCGGTGATCTTCTTCGAGAGATCAACTTCGAAGCGCTGATGCTCCCACTTGCCCACCGCGTCATCCGCCCAGACGGGCGACGGGGCGTCCCAGGTGGAAGGGGGTTGTGCGCCCGTATCGAACACCGCCAGGCGCCGAATTGAAGCCTGGCCCATGCTGGACGTGATGACCAGCCGCACCGCCTCAAACACGTCCGGCGAAACCGGTTGGATTCGTTTATGGCCGATGGACGTTCCCTTGCCGAGCGCCGCCCATTTCCCTTGTATTCGCCCCTCGAGTCGGTAGGCGCAAATGCGCTGCCCCGCAGAGCAGTCTTCTTGCAGGATCACGTGGTCGACGCGGGAGGGCGACGGAAGCGACAGGGTCAGGGACTCACCAGCGCCGCGCGTCTCCGCTACGCATCGCCCGAAGCGCCGCCGGATCTCCGCGCCAAACTCGCGGGCGCGCGCGCAATCGGGATCGGCAAGCAGGCCTCGGCGGTCGGCAGGAACGTTCAGGAGCAGTTGCGTCCCTCGCCCAACGGAGCGGTAGTAGATCTCGATGAGCTGCTCGAGCGAAAGCAGATTACGCTCATTCTGCGTGCTCCAAAACCAGTTGGGGCGGCGGATCGAGACGTCGGCCTCGAGCGGAAGCCACGCGGCACCCTGCGGGTCGCCATGCATCGCTGTGGAGATGCCCGTCGCGGCGTCGGCCTTGGCATACGGCGTTCCACAACGGATAGGGCGCGAACCCGTCCTCGTTGCCCAGCCAGCGAATGGTCGCAAAAGGGCCCTTGAAAAATCATGGCGTGCGGCGCCCGCTCTTTGAGAATGTCGCCGACCGGCGTCAGCAGCGACCCGTCAAACCAGACCTCCGTCAACTCGCCGTAGCGGGAAAGCAACTCGGTCAGTTGGAGGCGATAGAGCTTGTCGTACGCAGCTTGCAGCTCGGGAGTTTTGCATCGCCCGCCGGTGCCCGCGCCGAACTTGTCGTCGCGAGGCGAAAGGTAGACTCCCAGTTTCAAACCACGCTTGCGGCAGGACCGGGCGAGGTCGGCCATGACGTCGCCCTTGCCGCCGCGCCAGGGCGTGTTGCGAATGCCGTAATCCGTGGTTTCGGTCTGCCACATCAAAACCCGCCCACATGCTTGGCGACGAATACTATGTACTTCGCCCCGAGCGCCTCGGCGCATTCGGCCCACTGGTCGGTATCGAGCTCGGCCGGATTAATGGCGGATAGCGGAGTCGAGAGGTCGTCATACTCCTTGTCCTGCCAGGTGTTGGGCGCGAAGTGAATGAACATGCCAATTTCGAGGTCCTGCCACGCGGACTGATCCGCGCTCGGCGATGCCAGCTTCACATTCGCGCTCGAGGCAGCGCTGGGCCGCGCCCCTGCGCTCTTGCCCCAAACAGGAAGAGTGGCACCTGCACCGATAAGGGAATTGATGAAATGACGGCGATTCATGCTTAACACTTATGCCAGAAATGCAGGTCCTCTTTCAATGTTATAATCACACGTGATGAAGCGAATTCTCTTGACCAACGACGACGGAATCCACGCGCCGGGATTGAAGCGCCTGGAAGAGGCCTTGGCGCCCGTGGGCGAAGTCGTCGTCGTGGCGCCGGACAAAGAAATGAGCGCCAGCAGCCAATCCATCAGCACGCACACGCCGCTGCGAGTTCGGGAGCTTGATGCGACGCATTACGCCGTGTCGGGGACGCCCGCGGACACGGTGATCATTGCTCTTTACCACATCCTGCCGCAGAAGCCGGACCTCGTGGTTTCCGGCATCAATCCCGGCGGCAACCTGGGTGAAAGCGTGGTTTACTCGGGGACTGTGGCGGCTGCAATGGAGGCAACGCTGCACGGCGTGCCATCGTTCGCCATATCGCTCGCCACGCGCAAGCACCTGGATTTCACAAGCTCTGCCGGCTTCGCCGCCCAACTGGCGGCCAAAGTCCTCGAGGAGGGGCTGCCCGAGGGCGTCATGCTCAACGTGAACGTGCCTCGTCACGAGGTGCGCGGCGTGCGCCTGACCCGCCAAAGCCAGAAGATTTCGCAGAACCTGGTGGTGGAAAAGAAGGACCCGCGCGGGCGCCCCTATTATTGGCTCGACGAAACCGTCGAACTGGATCAGGTCGAGCCCGATTCCGACTACGCCGCCATCCTGGCACACGAGATTTCCGTCACCCCATTGCACGTTAACCGCACCCATTACCCCAGCCTTGATCGCCTCAACCACTGGTTGCCTGCGCTCGAGTTGACCGTGGGCAGGTAAGGCCCTGCCAAAAATCATCCACGCGGCATGATATATGTCACAGTGTGATGCTTTTGCATAACGGGCAGCAGCGATACCGTGAATGCAGGACAAATTTTTTTTGACATCCTATACCTTGTGGAAATAGAATTTATGGTCCAATACCCTTCGGACGTGCATCTAAAAAAAAGTAGTTCTGCGCGACGGGTTAGCTATTTGTCGCGCCGGTAAAGGAAAGACAGCATTTCGGATTTTTCGGATTAACTGGCAGCAGGGCGTAAGACCTTTTTCAATACCTCGGCCGGGGGAGGCCACCTGCGCTCCGGTGAGCGCCGAACTGAGCGCGCGACCCCACTTCACAAGTGAAACCTGGGGCAGCGCCAGAGGCGCGGCGATCGAATGCTCATCCGGTGGCGAGCGAGGCGTCAGACCCGGACCACGCTAAAACGCAGCCCATACTGATTGCCGGGCTCGCTTCGGAGCTTTTGTTGGGGCTCACTCAATGGCCCAGATCTTTCATCGCAGCACTAATACCATCTCGCGGGTCAGTATCTATGGCGCGGCGTTTATCCTTGCTGCACTGGGATATCTTGGCTGGGCCGTCACCGAATCACCTTATTTTACCGACGTCAACGTTCCACGCCAGCAGCCCGTGCCCTTCAGCCACAAACACCACGTCACGGATGACGGGGTTGATTGCCGCTACTGCCACACCTCAGTGGAGAACTCGTCTTTCGCCGGCATCCCCACGACCCATACCTGCATGAGCTGTCATTCAAGGCTTTGGGTCTCGAGCCCCATGCTGGAACCGGTGCGCCTTAGCTACCAAACCGACAGGTCGCTCGAGTGGACGCGCGTTAACGCGGTTCCCGACTTTGCATATTTCGATCACAGCATTCATATCAACAAGGGTGTGGGATGCACCACGTGTCACGGCCCGGTGGGAGAAATGCCTCTCACCTGGCGCGCCCAGACGCTCTACATGCGCTGGTGTATCGATTGCCACAGACATCCGGAGCGCTACGTGCGGCGCCGCGAGGATGTTTTCAAAGCCGATTACAAACCCCCTCAGGACCAACTCGCCCTGGGGCTTCGGCTGGTGAAGGAATACAAAATCAAGGATGTACGACAACTGACGGACTGCTACACGTGCCATAGGTGAATGGCAACGTGCTCGGTGGGAACGGACCGGAGAAGCAGCGGGACGGCAAGGCGTCACCCTACGGGGCGTAGGAGCAGGGCTTGCACTACTTTTACGATTTCTCAATGCCTGTAACGGGGTGGGCTGATCCGGCCTTTAGGGATGGATGTTGAATGACCGATAAAGACAGCAAGAAGCTCTTCTGGCGCGGCCTGGACGAGTTGGCGGAGACCGAAGAGTACAAGGACTTCCTTCGTCACGAGTACCCTTACGGCGCTGCGCACGTGTCTCCCGAGGAGTTGCAAGGCGGCGCGAACGGCATAGGCCGGCGGGAGGTGCTGAAGTTGATGGCTGCTTCCGCAGCCCTGGCGGGCCTGACGGCGTGCACGAAGCTTCCCACGGAGAAGATTGTTCCTTACGCCCAGCAGGCGCCGGAAGAGTTCATCCCAGGCAAACCACTTTTCTATGCAACCGCCATGCCTTTCGGAGGTGTGGGGACGGGGCTGCTGGTGGAAAGTCACATGGGGAGGCCCACGAAAGTTGAAGGCAATCCCGCCCACCCCGCCAGTCTTGGCGCCGCGGATATCTTCGCGCAGGCCTCGGTGCTGGGCCTCTACGACCCGGATCGCTCGCAGGTCACGGTGCGCAACGGCCGCATCGGGAGTTGGAGTGCATTCCTGACCGCCACCGAGGAGCTCCGCCTGCAACTTGCCAGCACCAAGGGAGCAGGCTTCAGGTTGTTGACGGGAACCGTTACTTCGCCCTCGCTGGCAGACCAGATTCATTCACTCCTTGCCCAGTTCCCCTCCGCCCAATGGCACCAGTTCGAACCTTGCGGCCGCGATGCCGCGCGCGAAGGCTCGCGCCTGGCTTTTGGCGAGTACGTCAACACCGTCTACAGATTCGACCGTGCGGACATGATTCTCTCGCTTGATTCCGACGTTCTCACTTCAGGCCCGGGCAGCTTGCGTTACGCGCATGACTTTGCCGAGCGGCGGCGTATCTCCGACAACCAATCAACCATGAATCGGCTTTACGTTGTCGAGAGCACGCCCTCAGCAACCGGAGCCATGGCGGACCACCGCTGGCCGTTGCGTGCTTTCGAGGTGGAAACCTTGGCTCGCCTGATTGCGCAGGCGATCGGAATCCAAGCCCCATCCGGCGCACAGGCGCAGCTCTCAAGCCCTTCAACAGACGCGGTTGCGGCGCTCGCGCGCGACCTCCAGAGCCACCGCGGTCGATGCTTGGTGATACCCGGTGATCAGCAGCCGCCCGTGGTGCACGCTCTCGCGCACGCTATGAACGACGCCCTCGGGAACGTGGGACAAACCGTTTATTACACGGCCCCCCTCGAGCCCAACCCGGTCAATCAACTTGATTCCCTGCGCCAGTTGGTTGCAGACATCGACGCCGGCAAGGTCGAGGCGCTGTTGATGCTGGATGAGAATCCCGTCTTCAATGCACCTGTGGATTTGCGATTTGGTGAAAAGCTGTTGAAAGTCGGCCAGCGCATCTATCTTGGTTTATATGAAGACGAGACTGCGGAACTTTGCCATTGGCACATCCCTCGAGCCCATTACCTCGAGTCGTGGGGCGATGTCCGGGCCTTCGACGGTACTGTAAGTATTATCCAGCCTCTTATTGCTCCTCTGTACGAGGGCAAAACCGCCCACGAACTTCTCTCGGTTCTCCTCGGCCAGGCCGGCCGCGTGCCGCACAGTGTTGTTCATGACTACTGGCAGGGCCAGAGTCACGGGGCGAATTTTGAAGCGGCATGGGAATCCTGGCTCAACGATGGAGTGGTGCCGGGGACGACACTGCCTGCCAAAACGGTGAAGTTTGCGACGGATTTCAAGGCACGAGTGCTCCAGAATGCCTCCGGCGGAAGCAGTCAGCCGAACGCCCTCGAAATCGTCTTTCGTCCAGACCCCACAATTTGGGACGGCCAATTCGCGAACAACGGCTGGCTGCAGGAGTTGCCGAAACCCCTGACCAAGCTCACCTGGGATAACGCGGCCATGTTAAGTCTCGCCACCGCGCAGCGTCTCGCCGTGAAGAATGGCGATGTGGTGAAACTCCGCTTCGAAGGCCGCGAGGTACAGGCTCCTGTTTGGATCGCGCCGGGCCATGCGAACGATTCCGTTACCGTGCACCTGGGTTACGGGCGAAGGCGCGCCGGCAAGGTTGGCTCGGGAATTGGTTTCAACGCATACGCGATTCGCTCCTCGGGCGCGCAGGGGTTTGGCTCCGGCCTGCAGAGCGAAAAGACCGGTGACACGTACAGCCTGGCGACCACGCAGCATCACCATATCATCACCGGGGAGAATGGAAAGAAAGCGGAGGAAGAGAGTGTTGCGGCAGCGCGGCGGGACCTGGTCCGCGTGGGCACCATCGAGGAGTTTCGCAAGGACCCGGATTTTGCCAAGGACCCGGAAGAGGAGACGACACATGCCCCCTCGCTCTATCCCGGCTTCAAAGACGAAGGCTACTCCTGGGGCATGGCGATTGACCTTAATAGCTGTACGGGCTGCAACGCCTGCGTGGTGGCTTGCCAGTCCGAGAACAATATTGCGGTGGTGGGCAAGGAGCAAGTGGCGCGCGGCCGCGAGATGCACTGGATCCGCGTAGACACTTACTTTCGCGGGCCACTCGAGAACCCGGAAGCTTACAACGAAATCATGCTCTGCCATGCAGTGCGAGAATGCGCCGTGCGAATCCGTGTGCCCGGTGGGCGCCACGGTGCACAGCCCCGAGGGCATTAACGAAATGGTGTACAACCGCTGCGTGGGCACGCGCTACTGCTCGAACAACTGTCCTTACAAGGTGCGGCGCTTCAACTTCCTCCTCTTCCAGGATTGGACGACGCCCAGCCTGAAGGCGATGCGCAATCCGAACGTGACCGTGCGCAGCCGCGGCGTGATGGAGAAGTGCACCTACTGCATCCAGCGGATTAATGCCAAGAAGATTGAAGCCGAAGAACAGGCCCGAGACCTGCGCGACGGAGAAATCCAGACGGCTTGCCAGCAGACTTGCCCGACGCAGGCCATTGTTTTCGGGAATATCAAAGATCCGGCGAGCCGCGTGTCAAAGCTGAGGGCGCAATCCAGGAATTACAAATTGTTAACGGATTTGAATACCCGGCCGCGGACCACTTATCTTGGCCAGGCTGCGAAACCCCAATCCGGAGATCAAGGAGTAGTCGTTGAGCCCCGAAGGAACCGAAAATCAAGCCGTCGTGGAACCCGGCAGTCCTTTCCTCGCCCCCGGCCATTCCTACGCTTCGGTTACCGACAAGATCAGCTCCATTGTGCTTGTGGAAGGCACAAGGAAGGGCTGGTGGCTGGGCTTCGCCATCGCCTTCGGGCTGTTCATGGTCTTCAACATGGCGGTCTCCTACCTGCTTTACAGGGGCGTCGGCATCTGGGGAATCAACATCCCCGTCGGCTGGGGGTTCGCCATCGTCAATTTTGTTTGGTGGATCGGGATCGGGCACGCCGGGACGCTGATCTCCGCCTTCCTGCTGCTCATGCGCCAGGCGTGGCGACAGTCCATCAACCGTTTTGCGGAGGCGATGACGCTGTTCGCGGTGGCCTGTGCGGGTATGTTCCCGCTTCTGCACATGGGCCGGCCATGGCTGTTTTATTGGATGTTGCCCTACCCGGACACGATGGGAACCTGGCCGCAGTTCCGCAGCCCGCTGGTTTGGGACGTCTTCGCGGTATCAACCTACGCCACCATTTCGTTGCTCTTCTGGTTTGTGGGTCTGATTCCCGACCTGGCTACTTTGCGCGACCGCGCCAAACACCACCTGGTGAAGAGAATTTACGGCGCGCTGGCGATGGGCTGGCGCGGC
This sequence comes from uncultured Acidobacteriota bacterium, assembly GCA_963770415.1. GTDB lineage: Bacteria > Acidobacteriota > Terriglobia > UBA7540 > UBA7540 > CAVROP01. The sequence goes on along the minus strand of CAVYPU010000044.1, from coordinate 132,651 downwards.
TCGGCGATTCATTGGCGCAATTATGAAATGGCTTCCTTGCTGCTTGCCGGGCTGGCCACGCCGCTCGTGGTCTCCGTCCACACTGTGGTGAGCTTTGATTTCACCGTCGCCATTGTTCCCGGCTGGCACAGCACCATCTTTCCGCCCTATTTTGTTGCGGGCGCCATTTACTCGGGCTTCGCGATGGTCCTGACGCTGGCCATTCCGCTTCGATATTTTTACAAGCTGGAGGATTTCGTCACCGCCCGCCACCTGGACAACATGGGGAAGATGCTGCTGGCCACGGGCTTGATCGTCGCTTACGGGTACATGATGGAAACCTTCATGGCCTTCTACAGCGGGAATCAATACGACCGGTACATGATCATGAATCGCATGACCGGCCCCTATGCGGTGATTTACTGGACACTCATCGCGTGCAATATCGCCATTCCCCTGACGCTGCTTTGGTCCTCGCGCATCCGCAGAAACGTGCTGGCGCTGTTCCTGATTTCGCTGGTCATCCAGACCGGCATGTGGCTGGAGCGCTTCGTCATCGTGGTGACCAGTTTGCATCGCGATTTCCTGCCGTCGTCGTGGGGAATGTACTACCCAACGAAATGGGATTGGGCGACGTACGTCGGGACTATCGGCCTGTTCTTCACTTTGTTCCTGCTCTTCATCCGCTACCTGCCGATGATTTCGATATTCGAAATGCGGGAGTTGGTGCATAAGACGGCGGAGGAGAAGTCGTGAAGCGCCTCGCGATTTACGGCCTGATGGCCGAATTTGAAAACTCGGATGACCTGCTCAGTGCTGCCCAGCGCGCCCGCGACGCCGGTTACCGGCGGATGGACGCGTTCTCACCTTTTCCCATTGAGGGCCTGGCGGATGCTGTGGGTTTCCGTGTCACGCGTGTGCCGCTGATTTGCCTGGCTGGTGGACTGATCGGATGTTTTGGGGGATTCTTCCTTCAATACTGGCCCAACGTTTTCGGATACCCGCTTGACATCGGCGGGAAGCCTTACAACAGTTGGCCGAATTTCATTCCGATTACTTTCGAGCTGACGATTCTCTGCGCTGGCTTGGCAACTGTCTTGGGCATGCTTGCGCTCAATGGCTTGCCCACTCCGTATCATCCGGTATTTAACGCCCCGCGCTTCGAGCTGGCAACCAGGAACCGCTTCTTCCTGTGCATCCAGGCGCGCGACCCGAAATTTGATTTACAGAAGACGAAGGAATTTCTGGCCATCCTGAAGGCCAAAGAGGTTTCGGAGATTGAGACCTAATCCAAATAACGAAGCTGCCCTCCCCGTCGCCCCCAAGCGTGCTTCATGCGTTCGGCTGGGCACCGGGGGGAGAAAAGTGAATGACCAGCCCTCTCCGTTGGGGAGAGGGTGCCGCACTCCGGCGCTTTCGCGAGCCGGAGTGGGACGGGTGAGGGGTCTGTTCCTCAGATCAGATGCACATGTGATCGTGCCTCAGAGGAGAGTCTCGACCGCAGTTCTGCGTTGCATCTGTCTTGCATTGTGTGGACTGTTTCTACTCGGTTGCCGCATCGATATGCACGTGCAGCCAAAATACAAGCCGCTCGACTCGAGCACCTTTTTTGGTGATGGCAGGTCCGCGCGGCCGGAAGTCCCCGGCACCGTAGCGCATGGCCATTTGCGCGCCGACGAACTCCTGTACACAGGAAAGCTGAACGGCCAGCTTGCGGATGCCTTTCCGTTCCCCATCACCCGCCAGGTCCTCGAGCGCGGCCGCGACCGGTACAACATTTACTGCTCGCCCTGTCACGACTACACGGGAGGTGGAAGGGGGATGGTGGTCCAGCGGGGATTCCCGCCTCCGCCTTCTTATCACGCGGAGCGGCTGGTGAAGGCGCCGGCAGGGCATTTCTTCGACGTCATGACCAACGGCTATGGCGCCATGTACAGCTACGCAGCACGCGTAACCCCCGAGGACCGCTGGGCCATCGTGGCATACATCCGCGCGCTGCAGTTGAGCCAGCACGCATCAATCGAGGATGCACCGCCGCAGGAAAGAGACCGTTTAACGCAAGAGGCTAAATGAATTCGACTGAATCTCTCCAGTCCCATTTCGATCGCTTCGAGAAGAGCTCACTGGCCGTGGGCCTGGCGGCGCTGGCGCTCTGTGCGGTGGGAGCTTTGCATAGCCCGACCCAGTTCTTCCGCTCTTATCTGCTGGCGTTCGTGTTCTGGGTCGGCGTGCCGCTCGGATGCTCCGCGATTCTGATGCTGCATCACTTGGTAGGAGGCAGGTGGGGCTTCGCGCTCCGCCGCTGCCTCGAGTCGGGGACGCGAACCTTCTACTTGATGGCTGTCTTGGCGGTGCCGCTCCTCTTCGGCTTGCACCTGCTTTACAGTTGGGCCGATCCCGAAAAGGTCAAGGTTGACCCCATCCTGCAATACAAGGCGCCATACTTGAACGTTCCATTTTTTGTGGTGCGAACGATCATCTACTTTGCCGCCTGGACCGCCCTGGCCTACTTCCTCAACAAGTGGTCCCAGGAGCAGGACGAAACGGCGAACCCGGAGCTCGAGAAGCGGCTTCAAGCCCTCAGCGGGCCGGGGATATTGGTTTTTGGGCTGACCGTTACCTATGCCTCGGTGGATTGGGTGATGTCACTCGAGCCCCAGTGGTTCTCGACCATCTATGGCATGATCTTCATGGTCTCGCAAGCCTTGGCGGCCATGTCCATCGTGACGGTGGCCGTTATCCTGCTCTCAGCTTACGAACCGTTGGCCGGCCTTGTTTCGAAGCGCGTGCTGAATGACTACGGTAATTTGCTCCTGACCTTTACCATGCTCTGGGCTTATCTCGCCTTCTCCCAATATCTGATTATCTGGTCGGGCAACTTGCAGGATGAGATCCCCTGGTACGTCAGCCGCGCTTCGGGAGGATGGGCTTGGGTCGCGATCGCGCTCATCGTGTTTCATTTTGCCGTACCCTTCCTTTTGCTATTATCTCGTTTTGTAACTCGAAGGATGCTCTGGCTGGGAGTCGTTGCGGCCATACAGCTCGTCATGAGCGTGGTCGATGTCTTCTGGCTTACGGTGCCTGCCTATGAGCGGGCGGGCCCCCAATTCCACTGGATGGATTGGCTGGCTCTGGTCGGCATCGGCGGGGTTTGGTTCTGGCAATTCACTGGGAATCTGAAGAGCAGACCGCTGGTGCCGCTGCACGATCCGCGTATGGAGGCCGTCGGCCATCACGCGTAATGCGGATCCTATGCGCGACCTGGGCCTGCGGAACTTTAGGGGTGCGAACGCGGGATTGCGCGAGGCATTAGACCATCATGATTGAGAACACCAGTGCTGGCGAACAGCCCAAGCGCGGTCACGAGACCACCGACGCGAACATCCGCAACCTGATTATTTTCGGCGTCGGCTTGTCGCTGGTTGTCATTGTAGGACTGCTGATCAGTCGGGCGGTATTGCATTACTTCGTCGGCCACCAGGGGTTGGGCCCGCCGGCGTCGCCCTTTGAAAACGTCCGGATGCTGCCGCCCGAGCCGCGCTTGCAAGTTGCCGCCCCCAAGGATCTCGGACAATACAAAGCGTCGCAAAACGAAATATTGAATAGCTACGGATGGGTGGATCAGAAGGCCGGGATTGTGAGGATTCCCATTGACCGGGCGATGGACGTCTTGCTTCAGAAGGGGTTCCCGGCTCGCGGAACGACGCCAGCGAAGCAAAGCACACCCAGGAATTCAGGGAAGTAGGCTGACGCCTGGAAGTCATGAGCAGGCTGATGAGCAATGCCTATGACGCGAGGCTTTAACAAGACAATGAGACTTATCAACGGAAGCGACCTCTCACCCGCTACGCGAAGGCTGAAGAAGGCGCCGGCCCAGTCCACCCTCTCCCCAGGGAGAGGTTTGTGTTTCCTTTTGGGGATCATCGCTCTAATTGGAGCCGCCACCGCTCGCGCCGACAATGCGAAGGTTCTTCCACCGCTCTTGCAGGGAATAGGAATCGACCAGAAGCTGAACGAGCAGATCCCGCTTGACCTGCAGTTTCGCGATGAAGCGGGGAAGACGGTGCGGCTGGGTGATTACTTCGGCAAGAAGCCGGTGATTCTTTCCCTGGTTTATTTCGGCTGCCCGATGCTCTGCACCATGGCGGAGAACAGCCTGCTGCATAGCCTGCAAGAAGTAAAGTTCAGCGCCGGTGATCAGTTTGATGTACTAACGGTGAGCTTCGACCCGGACGACACAGTGGATCTGGCGGCTGCCAAGAAGGCGGTTTACGTTGGCCTTTACGGACGAAAGGGCGCCGAGCGCGGCTGGCACTTTCTCACCGGTGATGAATCCTCGATCAAACAACTTACCCAGGCAGTCGGTTTCCATTACCGGTACGACGCCGCGGCCAAGCAATTCGTGCACGCCACAGGGATCATGATCCTCACGCCGCAAGGCAAAATTGCGCGCTACTTCTACGGGATTTATTACCCTTCGCGCGACGTACGCCTGGGCCTGGTGGAGGCGTCCGCCAACAAGATCGGCTCACCCGTAGATGAGGTGCTGCTGTTTTGCTGCCGATATGATCCCGCGACCGGCAAGTACGGCGTGTTTATTTCGCGCATTATCCAGGTTTCGGGGGCAATAACGATCCTCTTTATCGGAGGGTTGATCCTTACGCTCTCCAGGCGTCGGCCGGCAGTTGGAGGTGTGTGAAACTCTCGACTCCGAAGGTGACTAAACAGAATGTTGCAAGGGTTCCCAATACGGCCTGATCAAGCTTCTACCATCGCGCGCGGGGTCGACCAGCTTTACTACTTCCTGACCGCAGTCGATTTGTTTTTTACCGCGCTCATCTTCCTCACCATTTTCTATTTCGCGGTCAAATACCGGCGGGGCGCGAAGCAAGCGAAGGTGACGCAGGTGGAGGGGAGCGTCCCCCTGGAAGTCCTTTGGACCATCATCCCGCTGGGCATTTGCGTGATAACGTTTCTTTGGGGCTCGAGCCTCTACATCAGAAATTCTCGCCCGCCCGAAGCATCTACCGAAATATTCGTCGTCGGAAAGCAATGGATGTGGAAGCTCCAGCACCCCGAAGGCCCGATGGAGATCAACGAGCTTCATGTCCCAGTGGGGCGGCCTATCAAGTTGACCATGACCTCCGAGGACGTGATTCACAACTTTTATGTTCCCGCGTTTCGCGTTCAGAAAGACGTTTTGCCGGGGATGTACACCAGCATCTGGTTCCAAGCTACCAAGACCGGCCAATACCATTTCTTTTGCAATCAGTATTGCGGTACGAATCATGCCCTGATGGGCGGCTACGTTGACGTCATGTCGCCGGATGATTACGAGCAGTGGCTGAGCGGCGGCTTGCGAGGCGAGACGATGGTTTCCGCGGGCGCCAAGCTTTACGAACAACTGGCCTGCATCACCTGCCACGGGACGGGGAAAGGTCCGCCCTTCGTGGACCTCTTCGACAAGCGCGTCAAACTCAGCGATGGGACCACTGTGATCGCGGACGAAGCCTACATCCGCGAGTCGATTCTATATCCCTCGGCGAAAATCGTAGCCGGTTACCAGGCTCTCATGCCCACCTATAAGGGCCAGGTCACTGAGGAGCAAATACTGCAGCTTTTGGCTTACATCAAGTCGCTCAGCTCAGGGGGACCAAGCCAATCCGTAAAAGTGCAAGGCAACTCTCCCAGTCTCGAGGGCGGGGGAGAGCATGGGGGAAACAAGAGCGTTGGCGGGCAGCAGTCACCCGCTGCGGTCCCCGCTCCCAAAGGGCCATAGACAAGGGTTGAGCGAACCAATTATCGGACCAGCGAGCGTCCCTTCCCGTTTCGTGAGGGGCAGGGGTAAGGATGAGGAAGGAAGGTAAGGAGGCGATGGCAACGGCAGTTGCTCAACCAGGGATTGAATCTCGCGTTCACTATTTGAACGCCAGCTACGGCATCAAGTCGTGGCTGCTGACTACGGACCACAAGCGCATCGCATTGCTCTATCTCGCCTCGATCACTTTCTTCTTTTTCATTGGCGGGGCGGCTGCGGTCCTGATGCGGCTGAACCTGGTTACTCCTCAGGGGGCGCTTCTCGAGCCGGCGACTTACAACAAGCTCTTCAGCATGCACGGCATCATCATGGTCTTCTTCTTTTTGATCCCCTCGATTCCGGCCGTGCTGGGAAATTTCCTCGTGCCCTTGATGATCGGCGCGCGTGACCTGGCTTTCCCCAGACTTAATCTCCTGAGCTGGTACATATTCGTCGTGGGCGGCCTGTTCACGCTCTACGCCGTGATTGCCGGCGGAGTGGACACCGGCTGGACTTTCTACACGCCGCTCAGCACTACCTATGCAAACACCAACGTGATTTCCGCAGCGCTCGGCGTGTTCATCTCCGGCTTTTCCTCGATTCTAACGGGGCTGAACTTCGTCGTCACCATTCACAAGATGCGCGCCCCGGGCCTCACATGGTTTCGACTACCGCTTTTTCTTTGGGCGATCTATGCGACCAGCGTTATTCAAATTCTAGGTACGCCGGTCCTGGCCATCACGCTGACACTTGTGGCTCTTGAAAGAGTCTTCCACGTCGGAGTTTTCGACCCCTCGGTGGGCGGAGACCCCATCCTCTTTCAGCACTTGTTCTGGTTTTACTCTCACCCCGCGGTGTACATCATGATTCTGCCCTCCATGGGCGTGATCAGCGAACTCGTCACAGCCTTTTCGAAGAAGCGGATTTTCGGTTACAGCTTCATTGCGTTTTCGAGCGTGGCCATCGCGGTGATTTCGTTCCTGGTTTGGGGACATCATATGTTCGTCGCGGGGCAATCTATTTATGCGGGAATCGTGTTCTCCGTGCTGAGCTTCCTGGTCGCCATTCCCTCCGCCATCAAGGTGTTCAACTGGACGGCCACGCTTTACAAGGGTTCGGTCTCTTACCAGGCTCCCATGCTGTACGCCTTGGGCTTCATCGGGCTCTTCACCATGGGCGGGCTGACCGGCCTATTCCTCGCCACGCTGGCCATCGACGCGCACGTGCACGGCACTTATTTCGTGGTGGGCCACTTCCACTACATCATGGTGGGCGGCGCGGTGATGGGCTATCTGGGCGGCATTCATTACTGGTGGCCCAAAATCTCCGGCCGCATGTACCCGGACGGTTGGGCAAGGCTCTCCGCCGCCATCATCTTCGTCGGATTTAACCTGACCTTCTTCCCCCAGTACATGCTGGGCTATTTGGGAATGCCGCGCCGCTATGCGGTGTACGCGCCGGAATTCCAAGTGCTCAATGTGATGTCGTCCGCCGGCGCATCTATCCTGGGCGTCGGCTACTTGATCCCGCTGGTTTACATGGTGTGGTCGATGCGGTACGGGCCTGTGGCCAGCGCCGAATCCCTGGGGCGCCAAGGGCCTGGAGTGGCAAACACCATCGCCGCCTCCCACCGAGAACTTCGAGGAGACGCCCGTCGTCACGGAAGAAGCTTACGCTTACGGAACCGAGGAGACTGAAGTTGCATAGCAGCAACGCCGCACTGGCGGAACAATTCGACGATCTCGAGCAGCAGCACGAAGCCTCGAGCTTGGGCATGTGGATTTTCCTGGCCACGGAGGTCATGTTCTTTGGCGGCCTCTTCACCGCCTATATCCTTTTTCGAAATCTCTATCTGCCCGCCTTCGAGGCCGGCAGCCGCCTGCTCGACGTCCGAATCGGAGCCTTCAATACGGCGGTGCTGTTGTGCAGCAGCTTGACCATGGCGCTGGGCGTCCGTGCGGCTCAATTGGGGAAGCGGGGCGTGCTGATTACTTGTTTGCTGCTCACGCTGCTCTTAGGACTCACGTTCGTGGGCGTCAAACTCGTTTTCGAGTGGAGGCACGATTACCTGGAAGGATTTGCGCCCGGAGTGAATTGGACTTTCAATGGACCTGACGCGCGGCATCTCGAGCTGTTCTTCTGCTTCTATTTTTTCCTCACCGGTATTCACGCCTTGCACATGATGATCGGAGTCGGAATCCTAACTGTGCTCATCATCATGGCCAGCCGCGGCAGATTCTCTCCCCAGCGCTACAACCCGGTGGAAATCTCGGGCCTTTACTGGCACTTCGTGGATATCGTTTGGATCTTTCTCTTTCCGTTGCTGTACTTGATCGGGGGGCGCTACTGATGTCGGGCCACGTGGTATCGAAGAAGCTTTATTTCCTGGTGTTCGCCGGGTTGATTGCGCTCACAGGACTCACCACGGGCGTGGCCTTCATCAACCTCGGCAAATGGAATACGGTCGTGGCCCTTTCCATCGCCGTCTTGAAAGCCTCGCTCGTGGTTCTTTTCTTCATGCACCTTCGCTGGAGTTCCGGCCTGCTGCGCATGGTCCTGGTCGCCGCGTTCGTGTGGTTTGCCATCCTGGTCGCGCTGACCCTCAGTGACGAGTTCACCCGCGAATGGACGCCGGTTCCTAAGAGTTGGGAAGCCCAGGTTCAACAACAGGCACGGTAGCGAGGGTCACACTGGCGTGGTGGCTCCAAACGTACCGGCGTTCTTCTGCTCAGGGATTGGTCTATACGAGGTCCATGTGCCCCCTAAGATTTCGGGTTCATGGTGCCCATAACATCCAGGTTGGCTTTAAAGGCCATGTATCCGCTGTCGATCGGAAAGATCCCGCCCGTCACGACAGACGACTCAGCGCTGGCAAGGTACACCACGAAGGGCGCGATCTGCTCAGGAGTGGCCACGGGGAGAAGGTGCAGCGCAGCCATCACGGATTTGGCTTGATCCGTTTTCATCCATGCGAGTTGCGATTCGGTTGAGACGAAACTCGGGCAGATGGCATTGACTCGTACCCCCTCCTTCCCCATGCCGGCGGCAAAGGACCGCGTCAGAGAAACCACACCACCCTTAGCAGCGGTGTAGGCGTCGAGCCCGGCGCACCCGACTAGAGCGTCGTCCGTGGCAGAGAGGATGATCGAGCCGGAGTGCTGCGCGATCATCTGCCGGCCAACATACTTGCAGCATCGGTAGGTGCCCGAAAGGATAAGGTCGATCATCCGGTCCCAGGTTTCTTCCGGCAGTTCGGTCAGCCGTCGATCTTCCTCATTGACGAAACGGACATCCACCGCATTGTGATAAAGCACGTCAATCCGGCCGTAATGCGACACCGTCGTTTGGACGAGGGCTTTGACACTTTCTAGACTCCGCACATCCAAAGGCACAAACGTCGCGTCCCCGCCCGCATCCCGGATCGATTGCGCGACACGCTTCCCTCCAGCCTCGTTGATATCCGCAACTACAACTTGAGCGCCCTCGGCAGCCAGCAGCGTAGCGCCCGCGCGGCCCATCCCGGACGCCCCGCCCGTGACGATAGCCACACTTCCCTCAACGCGTTTGCTCATTGTTGCACCTCAACTCGAAATTTGGGATTTGATTGAAACAGGGACCAATGCCTCCCCGTGTAGCATTATGCATCAGATATTCCGGTGTCGTGCAGACCCGCTTTTCAAGGCCTGTGATCTCGCCCAAGGAACCCTTGGTTCCCCTCGCTAAATCGGCTTTCAAGCGTTTGGATCTAGGTCTAGAATGAGACTGCGAGGACGATGCGTCGTCACTATCATCACTCCAACGGAGCCACGTTATGAAAAGAGTTACCGGGCTAGGGGGGTTGTTTTTCAAAGCAGATAACCCCGAGAAACTCTATGAGTGGTACGCAAAGCACCTTGGCTTGCAGCGCCAGGCGCAGGAAGCTGTGGTGTTCAATTGGCGGCAGGCGGAGAACCCGGAAAAATCCGGCATGACCGTCTGGGCGGTCTTCCCGAAGGACACGAACTATTTCGACCCGAGCCGCTCCGGCTTTATGATGAACTTCATCGTGGAAGATTTGAACGGCCTCTTGGCCGCGCTGAGCGAAGAAGGCGTGGAGGTCGATCCGCGGCGCGAGGACTACGAATACGGCCGCTTTGCTTGGATCACAGATCCCGAAGGCAACCGTATTGAACTCTGGGAACCGCCCAAGAAGAAGTGACGAGTGGCGTGTGACGAGTGACGAGCAACGGGCGGACGATGTGGGTAGTAGCGCGGACCTCCGCATTTGAGGTCCGCGGATCTAACCCTGCCATTCGGCGAATTTCGATTCTGGTTCTACGTCCTATGAATTCTTAGAGGGGGCCGGGTCATGAGCGAAGCAAAAGTGGGCGTGGCATTCGTGGGGGCCGGCACGGTTGCCGAAATGCACGGGCGCGGCGTTGCAGTTAACCCTCAGGCAAAGCTGATCGGAGTCTACGACCCGCGAACCGCGCGCGCCAAGGCCATCGCGAAAAAGTTTGGCGGCAGAGCCTTTCGCAGCCTGGACGAAATCCTTTCAGACAATCAAGTGCAGGCGGTTCATGTGCTGACCCCGCCGGAACACCACGTCTCCACCGCCGTCGCAAGCCTCGAAGCAGGCAAGCACGTGCTCCTTGAGAAACCCCTCACCAGGACCATCCCGGAGATCAGGAAACTGCAGGCGGCAGCGCGGAAAGCGAATCGCATTTGTATGCCGGCGCACAACTACATCTACATGCCTTCACTCCAGCGGGCTAAGCGATTGATCGAACGAGGAAGCCTGGGGACCATTGCCAGCTTCTGGTTCGTCTATAACATCTACCATTCGGAAGAGGTCGCATCCCGTTACGGCGGAATCTTCCGCGCCGTCGGCAGCCACCCTGCTTACTCGCTGCTCTATTTTCTGGGGCGCCCGCGGCGGGTGATGGCGGCAGCCTCAACCGTGCATTACAAAAAGCTGAAATGTGAAGATCAGATAATGATGGTTTGCGAAATGCCGGGAGGTGCAATCGGCAATCTCTGGTGCAGCTTCGCCGCGAGTGATCTCTCGAGCGACCCGTGGACGGTTCTCTTCAAGCTGCTGGGAGAACGCGGCGGGCTGACCTTTTCCTGGAACGAAGCGCAGTATGTGGACGACCGCGGCCCAGGCTGGGGGTTCCCCTGTTATGAGGAAGGTTTCGCCAACGAAATCGACCACTTCATCCGGCGCTGTATTCTCGCTGGTGAGCCACCGCTCTCCACTCTCGACGACGCACTGGACACCCTTCGGCTCATCGAGGCGGCGGAACGCTCTGTGAGGCTGAAACGGTCGGTGGATCTCAGTGACGAGTGACAAGTGACGAGCCAGGATGGAAAGCCCGAGACCTCTTTCGCTAGCCGTCAGTCTCTGATCTATGGTTTCGTGCTACCAATAAAAGTGGAACAGTCTGAAAACTGTCACCCTGATCCTGCTCTGCGGGAGAAGGGTCCCAGCGGCTGTTCCCTTCGCCAAACTGGAAGGTTGCTCCGCATGACAGTCGGCGCATCGCGTGATTCACCTAATACGTAACTCACCACTCGTCTTGAAAGCTCTCGTTCTTTTGCTCGTCACTCGCCACTCATCCCTGCCTCACGAAAATCCCCGCCGCTGGATGGCTTTCTCGCCGTCGGGCTTGGGAAGGAACATATCCTGCGAGGTCAGCCCGCACTCTTTCACCATTTGCACGCCATATTCGTCGCGGCCCAGGTTCTTGTCGCCGTTGTTGGTGCCGAAGGAAAACTTGACACCCGCCTTCTTGGCCGCTTTGATAAACGCAGGCTTGGGCAACTGGTACCGATTGCTGATTTCTATGGCCACGTCGTTCCTTTTCGCGGCATCGATCAACCGCTGCATCCGCTCCGGTGTCCAGAGTTGGTCGTACTCGGCTGCGATCGCGTCGGGCAGAAACGTGGGATTGGCGTGGATGTCGATCGGCTCGTGATCGAGGATCCCAACCGCGCGCTTGACCAGCAGATCCATGAACTTTTCCTTGTCCTTGATTTCTCCCACTTCCTCTTTGATCCACAGGCGCATGCGCTTGCCGTTTTCGTCGCTGAAGGTCATGGCGTCGGTAAACACGTAATCGAATTTCGCCACTGTTTCCCTCGAGAATAGCGTCACCCATTCGCGGCCTTCGCCCTGCAGCGCCACAAAGCACGGCTGGCCCTGCATGCTCTTGAGGTACTCCTCGGCGGCGGCATCGGTGGTAGTAGGGAAATTGATCCCGCCGTTGATGGCGATGCCGTACTGAATGCCGACCCGGCGCGAATTCGCAAGCGCTTCTTCGAGCGTCAGCCCGCCTTTCAGGTGAATGTGGCAATCCAGCACGGGAATGTTCTGAGCCTGCATCCACTGCAGGTCGCGATAGACGGCATCGACCTCGGGCGGGTTGGCAACGTCTGCGACAAGGCCGTCCGGCAACGGCTTCACCCGGATATTCCGGAAGGCGACCTTCGAGTTCGCGCCGTGGCATTCGAGAGCAAAGGCGCCGCGGCCGAGGACGCGTCCGGGGTAGCCAGGCTGCGTCACCGGCGGGTCAGGCTCGAGGTAATCCGCCAGCAGCGTGTCGTTCAACCGGACCTGTGCCTGCTTCCCCCGGACCACGACGTGCAACTGTGACCACTCGTTGTCCTTGGCCATGACTTTGTAAACATTGCGGACGCCGTAGAGCGACCCGGTCTTGTTGATCTCGCGGTGATCGCCCGCCCCCCGATACGTGTTGCTTATTTGGACCTTGATCCCCTTCTCAGGCCAGCCTTTGCCCTGGAACGCGCTGTGAAAGTAAATACCGGACTCGGCCCCAGGGGAAGACATCACCTCCGCCATCAGTTCGAAGTTCTTGAAACTCGCATTCGCAACCTGTCCGGCGTAGAAGAGATGTGATCGCTGGCCGCTGGCGACGATCTGGCCATCCACGACTCGAAATGAGCCTTTGTTTTCGTCGGCCTTCCACCCGTGAAAAGTGCGGCCGTCGAAGAGCGGCACCCAGTCATCTTCGGCGCGGAGCGCTGCGGGCAGAGCCAGCAACGAAGCCAGCATTTCACGTCTCGAGAGGGGAAGCATAAGTGATCCTTTCAGGGCTCTCGCGCCGCAACAGCTCTACTTGCGTCACACAGGCGCCGTAATCCGCGCGAGCGAACCCACCGCGACACTCTACGCCAATCGCCCGCTAAGGACAACCCCTTGAACAGCGGGATTAGTTCGCGCAGTGTAGTTGCGCGGTGGCACGGGCATCCCTCCGCTGCTCTCAGGGCGGGCTCCGCCTGTGCGCACACCCAAGACGGCCGTGCCACGTTTTGCTGGCAGAATCCACACTGCGATGTGAGATAATCGCGAGACAGGAAAAACATTCTTCTGAGGGCTGCCACTATGAAGATAACAGGTGTAGAGGCAATATACCTTCGCCAACCGGAGGTGCGCGAGCAGTGTGACAGCGGCCAGGACGCGCTGATCGTCAAGGTAACCACGGACGCAGGAATTACGGGCATCGGGGAAGTCGATTCATCTCCCATGGCGGTCAAAGGAGCCATTGAAGGCCCTTTCAGCCACACCACCGCGACGGGCTTACGCGAAGCCGTGCTGGGCGAGGACCCGTTTGAAACGGAGCGCCTGTGGTACAAGATGTATCGCGCCAACATCTACGGGGGGCGGAGAGGCGTGGGCATTCATGCCATGAGCGGCATCGACATGGCGCTGTGGGATATCAAAGGCAAGGCCTTGGGAATGCCCGTTTGGAAATTGCTGGGCGGCGGCTTCCACAAGAAATTGCGCTGTTATGCGAGCTCGCTCTTCGGCGCCACGCCGCAGGAAACTCACGACCTCGCCAGGCGCTTTCGCGATCGCGGATTCACGGCAGTGAAATTCGGCTGGGACCCCATGGGGCGCGATGCCAAGACCGACGTCGACCTGGTGCGGCAAGGGCGGAAAGGGCTGGGTGAGGGGCCCGATCTATTGATCGACGCCGGCCTTGTCTGGGATTCCAAGACGGCGCTGCAGCGGGCCCGCGCTTTCGAAGAGTTCAACATTTTCTGGCTGGAGGAACCGCTCCGCCCCGACGACTACGAAGGCTACTCGAAGCTTTCGCACTCGACGTCGATTCGAATCGCCGCAGGTGAAGAAGAGAGCAACCGGCTGTCGTACCTCGAACTGATGGATAAGGGAAAAATCGATGTGGTTCAAGTGGACCTGACGCGCTGCGGCGGGTTTACGGAAGCCATCAAGATCGCGAGCCTGGCGCACGACAGAGGACTCGTGATCGCGAACCACGGCTTCACGACCTACATTAACGTCATGGCGGCGCTTCACTTCCTGAACTCGATCCCCAACGCTTTGATCGTCGAGTTCGTGGTGGAGGAAGAGACCACCATGCGCGAGAAGATTACCCATCAGAAATTGCGTGCCCAGGACGGATATCTCCAGATTCCTGACGCTCCCGGGCTGGGGATTGACCTGGACGACAAAGAAGTGGAACGGTTGCGGGTGGCATAATCATGCAGTTCAATGTGGGGGTGGCTTCAGAGTCTGTCTGAGAACTTCTTTTGGAGTGTCATTCCGAGCGAAGCGAGGAATCTCGCTCTGTGTATTTTCGACGCACTGCGAGATTCCTCGTCGCCTGCGGCTCCTCGGAATGACAGCAAAAGCGAGTTCTCACGCAGACTCTCCACGCCTCCACGTGGCGAGATAAACTCGCTGCTACGAGTTTAAGGAGGCGCGTGCATGGCTGAACGAAAGAAGTACTATTACCACGACTACACCTGGCCCGAGATGAAGGAGGTGGTCAAGCGCCAGCCTGTTGTGGTCTTGCCGATTGGGTCGGTCGAGGACCACGGGGCGCACTTGCCACTCGACGTGGATAACTTTCTCATCGGGTCGATCTGCGAAGAAGCGGCGCGGCGCCTGGATGGCGAGATGCTCCTTATGCCTGCCATCCCGTACGGCTTCGAGGAGCATCACATGGATTTCCCCGGCACTATCGACATTGCCATGGAACACCTGATGCACTTCGTTCTCGACGTGACTCGCAGCGTGGCGCGGCACGGCTTCACGCGCATCCTGCTTGCGGACGGGCACGGCTCCAACATGCCCATCCTGGATCTGGTGGCGCGGCGGACGGTTCTCGATACCGAAGCCCTGTGCGGTGCTTTCATCTGGCCCAGCTTGGCGAGAGAAGCCATCGAGCGAGTGCGGGAATCGGACAAGCCCGGCGGGATGGCGCATGCTTGTGAACTCGAGACCTCGCTCTACCTGTATCTCGACCCCACGCGCGTGCAGATGGATAAGGCCAGGAAAGAAATCGGCATGCCGCCTTCACGCTTCATCTGGATGGACCTCATGGGCGCATCCCCGGTGCTCATGGTGGATCAATGGACTCGCTTCAGCAAGAGCGGCGTGGTCGGCGACCCCACGCTCGCGACGCCGCAAAAGGGCGAAAAAGTTTTCCAGGCGGTCGTCGCCGCGCTGGTTGAGCTGGTCAAGGAATTCAAGAACTACGCTCGCGGCGCGCGCCAGGACATGCACGTGTAAGACGCTTTTCGCATGGCAGAGGCATCCCGCGAGCACTCTTTTTTTGTGGTACGATTGCGGCGTTCGCGAGGAGAGACTCCATGAGAACCAAACTGGCTAATCTCGCTGTTATAGGGATGTTCGCTGCCGCCTGCGCTTTCTGCTTCGGCCCTCCTCAGAATGCCGTGCAGGAGGAACTTCCCACCGGTTCGCTTTTTTCCGCGGAGGAATTGAGCAAGGGCTTCTCGAGCCACCAATTCACGCCCTTCGGCGACGCCAAGTTCAGCCTCGAGATTCTGGTCCCGAGCGCCTGGGAGTCTCACCTGAGCGACTACGACCCGAGTCAGCTCACGCACGACAGCGACGCCCCTGTCCCCATGATCGAGTTCTACCCTCCCGGCGCGGACGACCTGGGCGTTAACGTCCAGTACATGCGCGTGCCCGGCGCGAAGTCTGTCAGCGTGTTTGTCGATGAGTACGCAAAGAAACTGGGCGGCACAATTGCCGCGCGACAACAGTTGGACTTGCAGGGCCGCAAAGTGGAAGATGTGTTGATGAAGACCAACGACGATTCCCTCGGACCGGTCCTCAACCGCCTGATGGTCTTCCGCCGCGGCGACATTGTCTTTATCTCCACTGCTTGGGGGGTAGAGGAAAAGTACGAGAAGTACAAAAGAGTTTTCGCCACCGTCCTGGCTTCCTTCAATCCCACTGGCAAATGAAGGCGGGATTTGTGTGATCGCCGGACCGCCCACGGATTGTCTGTGTCAGATATTGAGCCACAAGAAGCCGCAACAAGCCCTGCCAATTCTTAAGCCCGGCCCCTTGAGCGGAGTGCTCTTCTGCGTGTACACTTTACGTGTACAGGGAGCAACTTCATGGGCACGCATAAAGTCAGCGTTCGGGAAGCACGAGAAAGGTTGTGCCGCTTGCTGGATCAGGTGCAAGCAGGCGATGAGGTGGTGGTGTTACGTCGGGGGGTCGAGGTCGGAAGGCTCGTCCGACCCGAGCGAAAGGCTCCCCCCTTCCCGACTTGAGCCACTTTCGAGCCTCGATCAAAATTCGCGGAAAACCATTGAGCGAGTGCGTTCAGGAAGCTCGTCGGGGCAGCCGTTATTGACATACATCGACACCAGTGTATTGGCCGCGTATTATTGTCCTGAACCACTGAGTGGCCAGGCGCAACAAGCATTGCGTGAAGAAATGCAGCGGGCGATTAGCTGGCTCGTAGAGACCGAGATGGTGTCTGTCATCGCCCGCAAGGTGCGCACCCGCGAATTGCGCCCTGCGGAAGGGCGTCGAGTTCTCGCCCTTTTTCAAAGCCATCTAGATCAAGGAAGCTACACCCGACTGGCGCTGGAGGGTGCACATTTCGCAAAGGCGCGCGAGTGGCTTGCTGCTTTCACAATCCCGCTCCACACACTGGATGCCTTGCATGTGGCCGTAGCCGCCTTGCAGGATTGTCCGCTTCTGACTGCTGACACTGCCCTCGCCGAGGCTTGCGTAAAGATCGGAGTCACGGCACATCTGATCAGGTAAACATTCTAGACTTCTGCCGCGGGAGGTCCCATGCAACGACGTTCATTCCTGCAATCGGTCGGCTTGGGGGGAGCCGCGGCTCTGGCTGCTGCGAAAGCAGGGGCCGCTGCCGCGCCGCCTCCCATGAAGATCACGCGGGTTCGCTTCTACCACAATCCGAAGTCTCCCGCTCATTTCAACCAGAGCTTCCACATTGTGACGGTCGAAACGGACGCGGGCATTACGGGGATCGGCGAAGGCGGCTCGCACGACACCGTCACCCAGTGCGCCCAGATGATTATCGGTGAAGACCCGTCTTGCATCGACCATCTGTGGCAGTTGATGTTCCGGGGCCACTTCTATCCCGCCGGGCGCGAAAAGCTCGACGCGCTGGGCGCCATCGATTTGGCTCTCTGGGACATTAAGGGTAAAGCGCTGGGTGTGCCGGTTTACGAACTGCTCGGCGGCTTTTCACGCGATCACGTGGAGTGTTACTCGACGGGTTTCCCAAGCCGGGGAAGCTTGAAGGAAACGGCCCGCGCCTGTCTCGAGGCGGGTTTCCGCGCCTTTCGCTGGGCCACGGCGGACCCGCCCAGCGGCCAGCCTTTCAACTCCCATGAGATGGTTCGGAAGACGTACGAAGAGTGTGTGGAGATACGCGAAGGGGTGGGAAAGGACGGCGACTGGTCACTCGACTATCACACCCGTCTCGACTTCCCCGATGCCGTGCGGCTCAGCACCCTAATCGAACCGCTCGAGCCTTACTTCGCCGAGGACCTCATCCGGTCTGAGAACCCCGAGGTCTACAAGGAGCTCCGCGCGCACGTCAAGGTCCCCATCGCGGTGGGCGAGCAGTTTGGCGCTCGATGGGATATCAGCCCCTTGATCGAACAGCAACTCATCGACTACTCGCGTGTCACCCTGCCGAACGTAGGCGGCATCACCGAATATATGAAGATCCAGGCGCTTTGCGAGACGCACTACGTGGGGCTGATTCCCCATTTCACCGGCCCGGTTTCGGAGACCGCGCTGGTCCACACGTCCGGAGTGTTCTCAGGACCGGTGTTGATGGAAATGACCGGCGACGGCAAGACTTCCCACCCTCATCTGCCGGAATGCTACGACTTCCGCAACGGTAAGATGTGGCCCAATCGCCGCCCGGGACTCGGCGTGACGCTGGACACCAAGCCTCTCGAACTCGCCGCCGAAATCACCGAGCGCGCACGCCCCATCCCCGTCTACCACAGACCCGACGGGTCGATAACCAACTGGTAGGTCCTTTGGAGTGGGGCAGCTTGCTGCCGCTTTGTTATCGCCGCGAGCTTGCTCGCGGGCATACTAGTCTAGGCGCGATTCCGGCCAGCAAGCTGGCCAAACGGGAAAAGCGGCAGCAAGCTGCGGCACGCCGAGGCGAGTAAATTCAAGAGCAAGGTCTTATGCGCGAGTGGCCACACAGCCCCCTTCACCGATTGGAGCAACCAGGTGCCTACATCGTAACCAGCGGCACATACCTCAAGAAACCGATATTTGCCGGCTCCGTCCGTCTTGAGTACCTCAGCGACAAGCTTCTCGAACTGGCAGAGAAGTACAGCTGGAATCTGCAGGCTTGGGCAGTCTTCCCCAACCACTACCACTTCGTTGCCATGTCTCCCACACAAGCTGAGTCGCTGACCTCGTTCAGCCGACATCTCCACTCTGTAACCACCATCCAGGCGAACCGTTGGGACGGAACGGGCGGGCGCAAGGTGTGGTTCCAATATTGGGAAACCAGCCTGACCTACCCGGAGTCCTACTTCGCGCGATTGAGCTATGTCCACCGCAATGCTGTCCACCACAATATTGTGCGGGAGGCATCGCTATACCCATGGTGCTCGGCGGGCTGGTTCCAGCGGCGCGCGACAGCTTCGTTTTACAAGCGGATTATGCAAATGAGGATTGATCGCGTGCATGTCGAGGATGAGTTCGAGGTTGATCCCACAGATGTTTAGGCATGCATAGCGATGGGTGAGCTTTGGAGTGCGGCAGCTTGCTGCCGCTTTCGTATAGGCGCGATCTTGCTCGTGGGGATATCAACCCGAACGCGACCTGGCTCGCGGGGACGACAATCCGAGCGCGATTTTGGCCAGCAAGCTGGCCAGGGAAAAGCGGCAGCAAGCTGCCGCACTCCAGAGCTTGCGCCGTGTAGTATTGATAGTTGGACCCTGTTGAGTAGACCGTATGTTGCTTCGGAAGACCGACGACAAGCTCAGATCCCATTCGTCACGGTTGCATGACGTGTATCGTACCGCTCTGATCGTCACAATTGTGGCCTTGCTTGCCCCTTCCGAGGGACGCTCGCAATCGGGCGCTTTTCCACGCCAGGATCTTATCCGGGCGCTGAAGCACCTCGAGAAGACGCTGGGGTTCAAGCGCACCAAGAGCTTTTCGCACGAGTCGGACAAGAGCGTCGCGGCCTACCGGTGTTACTACACGGGGAAATTTGAACTGCCCGAATCGTACCTGGGCCTGCAGCTCAAGCAGGGCTCGAGGGACGGCTGCGCGCTCGATCCCAAGACCTACGACGTGTTCTTTTATCCGATTGAGGCGGTTGGAAACGGCAAGAGTCCCGTGACGGCTTCTCTCCGGCGCGACTCGCCGGAGAGGTTCCTCGCCGTGGTCGCCCACGAGGATTTCCACTCGAGCGCGGGAAAGCTTCCCGCCACCATCACTGAACCGGCATCTACGCTCGTGGGCTTGCTGACCGCGAGCGAGGTTGCACGAGAGAAGCTGGGGCCGGATTCGGAGGTCTACCGAAACCTTTCGCAAGAGCCGGAGATGTTCCTGCACAAAGCGGAAAGGGTGGCTCGCTATCACCTGAGGCTCAGCAAACTGTACGCCGATGTGCGCGCGGGCAAGGTCTCACCGGCGGAAGCGCTCACTCAGAAGGAAAAGCTGTTTGCGGAAATCCAGGGGGAATGCATGGCGACCCCTGCCGCGCCGAGATCTTTCAACAAATGTCTATCGGCTAACAACAACGCCGGCCTCGCCTTCGACATGACATACGCCGAGCATTATCCGTTGATGTACGAACTTTATACCGCCACAGGCCAGAACCTCGAGGCCACCATCCGCGCCACGAAGGACGCGCTGGCGGCGCGTTCGGAGACGGAAGCCCTTCAGAGGGTTCAAACCTACATCGATAGCCGAAAACACTGACTCCCCCCTCCCTAATTTGGGCGGCCCCTTGACAAGTTAAGCTCACTAGTATAGGCTAGTGCAAGAAGATGAGCTTTCGTGCCAGCAGCGCCGGTAAATTTCGGAAGGACCCTGCCGGTCGTCTCTTCAGGACGCCAATATGTCACTCGACTGCCCTCTCTGCCCACCGCAGCGATATTTAAATTCACGGAACAAAGCGAGAATGTCTATGAAAACAAAGGACCGGGTAAAAAAGTCGAGGAGTCGAGGAGTCGAGGAGTTCAGGAGTGGAAGACCAAGAACCGACCGACAGTCTCGACCTCGGGCCGCAAGCTGGACGGTGGCTGTTCACTCCTCGACTTCTGGACTCCTCAACTTCTCGACTCAGGATTTCGCCGGAACGAAGCGGGAATGTCTATGAAAACAAATACACTTAGCCATAAAATGCGGGAATGTAATTGAAAAATAAACCACTTAGCTTGATGCTAGAATTTTCCGACACAAACTCAATGGGATTGCCCAGCCTGTGCACTGGGGGACGGCAATGGCTTCAGGATGCCGCCCGCTGTGCGGGTTTTTGCGTCTACGCGGAGGGTTATTCTGGCGCCTGTGGGGGCCGGGGGGGGGGGGGGGTGGAAACCTGGTGTCAGGTTCCACGCACCCCCTCTGTGCCCCTCACTCACGAAAAGAGGGGAGTTCAGACCGTGTGGGTCACAATGTGGAGTTCCCGCGGCCGGTCGGGGTTGAGGCCTTTCACTTCGGCGAGCAAGGCGGCGAAAATCTGACCCGGGACGATGTAGGGGATGGGTGTGTAGATCTCCGGAACGGGGTCAGGGATACGGATCACTCGGGTAGAGCCCGGGATGCGGGCGGTCGAGCCCGAAAAGACCACGGTTTCAGCGCGCATCGAGTGCAATCGCGCGGTCAATTTCAGGAGTTCTTGAAATGCCTTGCCGGGCGGCATGAAGATCAGCGCGGGGAAATCCTGCTCGATCATAGCAATCGGCCCATGCATGAAGTCAGCCGAGGAGAACCTTTCCGCCACGACGTAGCAGGTTTCCATCAGCTTCAAGGAGAGTTCGTAGGCGTTGGCGAGGTTAATGCCGCGCCCGACCACGACCGAGCGGCGCATGTATCGGTAGCGCTCGACCAGCGTCTGGATTTCCGGGACGAGTTTGAGCGTTTGTTCGACGCGCTGAGGAATTTCGCTGATATCGCTCATAACAATTTTATCGCTAAGGCTCGAAGCCAACAGGTAAAGCATCAGCAGTTGGCCGGTGTAAGTCTTGGTCGCCGCCACGGAGCGCTGCTTCCCGGCATGCACCAGGAACAAGTCGTCCACGATGCGGGTCATTGGCGAGTGTGCTTCATTAGTGATGCCCAGCGTGTAAGCGCCAAGACGCTTCGCCGCCTGAAGCACCATATTGATGTCCGTTCCCTCGCCGGATTGCGAAATGCCCACCACCAGCGTGTCGCGATAATCCAAGCGTGCGCCGTAAAGGGTGTGAATCGAAGCGGCGCACATCGAGACAGGAATGCCCGTGGTCAGTTCGAGCAGATAACGCCCAAAAAGTGCGGCGTTATCGGACGTCCCCCGCGCCACCATGACGATCAGGCGGAACTTCTTCTTGCGGGCGAAATCCGCGAAGGCCTGAGCGTGGTCGCGCTCTGCGGCCAGGGTGCGCTTGAGAGCCTCGGGCTGTTCCATAATTTCTTTCATCATTTTCGACATAAGGCACCTTCTTAAAGATATGTTAATTTCCGAACCAACAAAGCCGCGAACCTCAAAGGCGGAGGTTCGCACTACCTAGCCTGCGAGCCATGTCGAGGGCGCCTTCGACGGGTTGACGCTCTAAAAGGCGCACGCGCGCGCGAGGCAGGCGCTCACGCACACAGCGGGTGAAGCTGCGACGCAGGATTGAGCTCGAGCGGAAGACCCCACCGACACAGACTACGGGGAGCGCCCCGCGACCCTCGAGCCGCCGAGCCAGCGCCAGTGCCAACTCGGCCAGGTCAGCGCCGGCCTGAGCGCAAAGGCGTCGAGCCACGCGATCTCCCCGGCGAGCCGCTTCCAAAACCAGCGGGAAGAGGGCTGCAATTTGCTTAATATCAAGTTTCTTAAGCACGATTTGGGTAATCACAGAGAGTTTCAGGGCCCTGCAAATCCCGGCCGTCAACACGGTGTCCGGGCCTCGGCCATCGAAGCCATGCAAAGCTGCGATGATGGCCTTTCGCCCCACATCGTACCCGCCCCCGGCATCGTCAAAGGCAGCGCCCCAACCGCAGGCGCGCAGGGTTTCGCCTCGGTGGTCGCGGGCGTAGGCGATGGACCCTGTCCCCGAGACCACGATCATCCCGGGAGCGGTTCCGAGTGCGGCGTCGAGAGCAATCTCTGCATCCGTCACCAGCCAGTGATGCCGCGCCGGTACGGACTTGCGCATCCAGGCCAGCAGCGGGCGGCTGATCGCCGGGCGGCAGGCTCCGCGACGCCGGCGCAGACGGCTTCGAGCATGAATTTGGAATTGCCCCGTCCCCGAGTGTGGTCCGAAGCGATCGGCTTATCCCCAGCGGCCACAGCAGGGACCTTTCTCAAGGCGCCCTGTGCGGCGCGCCGAATCGCTTTCTCCGCCGCTTCCATTCCCACTTTCGTCGGGTTCGAAGGCCCGGCCTCAGCCTTGGCTATAACACGCCCGCGCTCATCACCCAGCCAGGCTTGGGTGCGGCTCCCACCGCCGTCGATACCAAGGTAAAAGGCCATATCCAAAAACAAACGCGAGTATTATGCCTCAATGTGGGGGACTATTCCAGTTCACCACTGTCCAAAATGGCTGAGCGTTGCGGCTCGGCCGCCCCGCTCTGCGGAAGGGCTCCGCCCTTCCGAGCCGAAACGGCCCTGTTTCTCTCGTCCTCACCTTGCCGGAGGCTAAGCCTCCGGCAAGGTGAGGATGAGGTTGGGTGTTTGCGGCGCGTTCTGGGCAGGCAGAGCCAGCCCGCATAGCAAGCGGCAAAGCCGCAGATCGTCCGCCCACTCAGATCTCCTGTTTTGGACACAACTGATTCCAGTTGGCTTCGGAACTGAGTTTCACTTGCGCGCTTTGTTCTTCATTAACCGCGACATTACATTGTCGCTTGAAAACTTCGCCTTCCAGCGCGCCAAAGCGCAAAGCAAGATCCTGGACTATCAGCTCGTCAAGTAATTCCCCCAGCGGCGTCACGGGCAAACTGGAAAGCCAGGCTGTTGACTTATTGCGCATGACTTATTGCGCACTTGACAAGAAGGAGTGGGGGGCGTGTAATGAGTTGTGCGGGGCCAAGGGAAAAGCAATTTTTAGATGCCCGACTCACCGCAAACATTGAAAAAGCCAACCAAACAATGTTTTTGACTTTCTCAAGTGAGCCAGTCAGCATGCCGTTTTACGCTCTTTTCACGCCATGGGGTCCGCAACCCGCAGCGCGAGTCAGCGGTGCGCTCCTGCTCAAAAGTTGCTGCCTTACCTAGGAGGACGCATGGAGTTGCGGCGCGACCCCATAACGCAAAATTGGGTGATTCAGGAAGATGGCGAAGGACCCTGGCCCAGATTTTCTGTTTGTCCATTATGTCCCGGCCAGGAAATCTACTCCCCTCAGACGATTTACTCACATTGGAATGGCAACGGCAGTTGGCAGGTCCGCGTGACGCCCCACTTGCGGCCACTCTATCGTATTGAAGGCGATGCGCAGCGGCGGGCGGAAGGCATCTACGATAAGATGCGCGGCTTGGGCGCTCACGAGGTGGTGGTGGAGTCCCCGAACCACAATACTTCGCTTTCGCGTCTGTGCGACGAAGAGGTTGCCCACGTCCTGGGAGCTTACGTTTCCAGAGTCACCGATCTCAAGAAAGACCGGCGTTTCCGCTACGTCACCGTCTTCCGCAACCAGGGCACCTTGGCAGGGCAGGATCTCGATCACCCCCACTCTCAGATCACGGCTACTCCTTTTATTCCCAGGCGGGTTGTTTATAAGCTGCGATCGTTACAGCAATATTACGCGCTCAAGGAGCGGTGCATTCTCTGCGACATTACGACGCAGGAAATTGCGAGCAAGGTGCGCACCGTCGAGTGGGACGACCAGTTTGTGGCCTTTTGTCCGTTTGCTTCCCGCGTATCTTATGAGACGTGGATTCTACCTACAAACCATCATTGTTCCTTCGAAGAGGATCTCGTCACCTGGGACCGCCAGATGCAGTTCGCGCGCTTTCTGAAGTCGGTTCTTCGCCGCATCGAGACAGTTTGCCCGGCTTTTCACCTCGTCCTCTATACGACCCCCAACGTCAGCGCGAAATACGACCGGAAGAATAACTGGCTGACCCTGGCGGATGATTCGCACTGGCACTTTGAGGTTCTGCCGGTGAGCCAGCCTAAGTCCAAGTCCTATAGCGTGAAAGAGGTTTACTACAATTCCGTTCGGCCGGAGCTGGCGGCGGAGGAGTTGCGTAGCGCCGGGACAAACTTTCGTTGATATTGTTCAGCTTCCCTTTCCACCGCGCCCACCGTCCACGGGCGTCCCGCTCGTACACTGACACGGACAGAATGGCCGTGCCACGCCAAAGTGTTACGACCACCTACTTTGCTTGACGCTTCACTGTGGGTCCATTAGACTCTAAATAGCGTTACTGTGCGCATATGGCTACGATATGAAGAAGGAAACTATACTCACAGCGGCGGTTTTCCTGGTGGTGGGATTTCTTGCCGGATATATTACGGACGCTCAGATGAACTGGAGCAGCCGGCAGAAAACTGCCATGACGGCTCCCCCGATGATGCCTGCCGAAATGCCCGGTGGTGGCGCTCCCGCTGCGGCCCAGGGTGGAGGCATGCCGTCAGGATTGCCCGAGGGGCATCCTCCTATCGATAGCGCGACGATCATCAAGCAACTCGAAGCGGAAGCGGCGCAAAGCCCAAAGGATCCCGAAGTACCTTTGAAGCTTGCCAATTACCTGTACGACCAGCGGCAATATGGGCAGGCGATCGAATGGTATCAGAAGTCTCTGGCCCTTAATCCCAAGAACGTCAACGCGCGCACAGACATGGGGACGGCGTACTATTACGTCGGCCAGAGCGGCCAGGCGCTAAAAGAATACAACCAGTCGCTCGCGATGGACCCCGGCCACAAGCCCACCTTGTTAAATCTGATTGTGGTGAACCTCGAGGGGACTCACGATTACGCGGCCGCGCGGCGGGCCTGGAACCGGCTGCACGCAATAGATCCCGAGAATCCGCAGCTTCAGAACCTGAAGCAAAAGTTGGAAGCTGCGCAGGGATCTACCGGCGGCGCATCGTCCACTCAGTAAGCTCAGGGCATCCCGCAGGCCCTTCTAGCCGTCTCAAGAATGAGAGACCCGCAAGGCTCACGGTCCAGAGCCAATGCGGGGAGTCTTCGTCCCCAAAAGAATGGGGACTTTGGAATAAACGAGGAGTTCCCATGGGCCTGTGGCCCACCCGAGGGAATGAAAATCAGCGTTGTCGTCCCCGCGAAAGCGGGGACCCATTGTCAGTCAAATGGATTCCCGCTTGCGCGGGAATGACGTAACTTTCAGGAGAGCCGCGGCGCGACGGCTGCGGAATCAAAGAGGCTACAGGATTCTCCGGCCCCAAGGAACGTGGGCCTCAGAGTGATCTGAAGGGTTTATGGGAAGTTTGCTCTCTTACTTGGTGGAATTGATCTTCCTGATCGTGGTCTCGAAGATGCTGGGCCGTGCCGTGCAAGGTCTTTTCGGTCCCTCGATGCCGCGGCGTCAAAATCGTAGCGCGGCCGGAGACGCTCAAGACCCATCGAGGGTGCGCACCGGCAAGATGGCGCGCGACCCGGTTTGCGGCATGTTTGTATCCACGGAACTATCCCACCGCCTGGTGCGTGGCTCGGAGACCCTCCATTTTTGCTCCCCGGAATGTCTGGAGCGCTACCAAAAGGAAACAGCGAATGTATCGGCCTAAGCTGGAAAATCTCCTGATTGACCTGAGGCGATTGCAGGGCGTTCCGCGCCTCGCCATTGACCTGAGGCGATTGCACGGCGTTCCGCGCCTCGCCAGTCTGGTGCTTCTAGCCTTGTGGACACCCCTGGCGCTGCCGGCAAGCGGCGGCGAGGTGAGGCTGGCGCGCCGCTACCAGAGCGGCCAGAAGATGGTTTACACGACCACCATGCATACAAAGGCGGTAGTCCACTCCCAGCCGCCCGAGCTTCAGAATTTTCTGCCGCCCCTGCCTACCGACTTCACCATGCAGCAGCAGAACACCGTGACCGTGAAGGGCGTCCACAGCGACGGCAGCGCGGACATCGAGAATCATTTCGACAAGTTCCAATTCCGGTCGGACCTTGCTGAGCGCATGCCGGAGAATATCCGCGACCCCGCCGTAAAGGCGCAGCAGGAAATCAGTGAGCACGTGGCGGGTCAGGCCATCGTTGCCCACTACGACCGAACGGGACGGCTGCTCGGGTTCGAAGGCGGCGAAGGCCTGTTCGAGCAGTTGGACATGGCCTACCGCGAGCCGTTGCGCCAGGCCTTGCGGTTTTTCCTCGAGCAGGTGGGGGGCGAGACTCTCTATCCCCAGCACCCCGTCAAACCCGGAGAGACCTGGAAGCACAAACTGGACTCGCTCGCGACCACGGCCTACCCGTATAACGTTGAAGGGGAAAACACCCTGCGTTACGTGCGTGAGACTGAAGTGGGAGGCGTAAAAGCCGCGGAGGTGGAATTCAGCTTCGTGGATGTGGTGCGGCCTGCCTCGGCCGAACTGGGAAAGGAAGAGCCGCTGGCCCAGCTTCAATCTCACGGTCTGGGCGTCAATATGCACATCGATGGCCAAGGCAAAGGACGCGTGCTGCTGGCGCTCGACGACGGCAGAGTTCTCGAGAACCACGCCACCATTCACCAGACACTGAGCGCCACCCTGGACAACTCTCCCCCGCTCCTCTTCGCCAAGTCGCAACCTTTGAAGGTCGAGGTCCAGTCGGACTCCGTCATGGATATGGTGGGCGCCGGAAAGTGAAGCTGAATTCATCATCAAGCTGAATTCATCATTGACATGCAGGACAGCCAATTTATAATCAACTAACGTCTCATGCCAGGAAAAGGGGCTCAAAGAAAAAAAGATGAATCACCAGCTTAGCGCCTCGTGGCCGGTGGTGCTCAGTATCGCGGGGTTCGATCCCTCATCCGGAGCGGGAATAGCTGCGGACCTGAAAACTCTAGCTGCTCATGGCTGCTACGGGGTCGCGGCCATTACTGCGCTTACTATTCAAAACACGCAGGGCGTCATAGCCGTATATCCGACTGAACCCCCGGTTTTGAAGGAAACCATCGCGGCTCTGCTCGCGGACGGCCGGGTGAAAGCCATCAAGATCGGCATGCTGGCCAATCGAGCCAATGCGGAAGTGGTGGACGAGGTCCTGGCGTCCAACCCCGAAATTCCCTCTGTGCTTGATACTGTCTTTCGCTCTTCGAGCGGGAAAGACCTTGCGGACGCCGCCTGCCAGGAGTTCCTGCGCGAGCAGTTGATGAAACACGCCACGGTGATTACGCCCAATATCTTCGAAGCTTCGGCCATGACCGGCTTGCGGGTAGATAACCTGGAGGCAATGAAAGCCGCCGCGCAGAAACTGGTGGAAATGGGCGCGCGCGCGGTGGTCGTGACCGGCGGCCATCTTGACAAGCCCATTGACGTTTTGGCGGAAGGCGGGTCGCTCGAAGTCTTCGCCGGCGATCACGCCAAGCCCGATAACACTCACGGTGCCGGATGCACGTTTTCTTCCGCCATGGCCGCGAACCTTGCCGTGGGGCGCCAGCTTCGCGATAGCGTGGTCCTGGCCAAAGCCTACGTCACCGAAGCCGTCCGTAAAGCCTACAGCGTGGGCCCCGGCCGCGTGCCCCTGAACCACCTCTTCCGCATGATGCAACCCGCCCGCGTGGCCGATCACTCGGCCGCCATCTTCGACTCTGCACCTTGAGTTCAACTTGAGATTCAAATGATCCGCAGCTTCTTTCCCACGCTTTCCAGGATCCCGAGCGCCCGCGTCAATTCCTCCTGCGTGTGCGTGGCGGTGACGATAGTGCGGATGCGGGCCTTGCCCTCGGGGACGGTGGGAAAGCCGATGCCCTGGGCGAACACGCCGGCGGCGAAAAGCTCGCGCGAAAATTGGTGAGCCAGAGCAGCGTCACCCACGATGACGGGCGTAATGGGCGTCTCGCTCAGGCCGGTGTTGAACCCGAGCCTCTTCAGACCTTCCTTGAAGAATCGGGTGTTGGCCCAGAGTTGATCGACGAGTTGCGGCTCTTGCTCGAGAACCTCGAAAGCCGCCAGACACGTGGCGACGACCGAGGGCGGATGCGAAGTCGAGAAGAGAAAAGGCCGGGCGCGATGGTAAAGGAACTCGATCGCATCGCGCGTCGAGCAGACGTAGCCGCCGAGCGCCCCGATGGCTTTCGAAAGCGTGCCCACCTGGATATCCACGCGCCCGTGCAGGTTGTAGTGGTCCACGGTGCCGCGCCCGTTGCGTCCCAGTACACCTGAGGCGTGCGCATCGTCAATCATCATGATGCAGCCGTACTTTTCGGCCAATTCGACAAGCTGAGGCAGCGGCGCGATGTCGCCGTCCATGGAGAAAACGCCGTCGGTGACAAGCAGCTTGCGGCACTTGCGGGATTCAATTTCTTTCAGAATGTTTTCGCA
The DNA here is from genome assembly GCA_963770415.1 of uncultured Acidobacteriota bacterium. Classification (GTDB taxonomy): domain Bacteria; phylum Acidobacteriota; class Terriglobia; order UBA7540; family UBA7540; genus CAVROP01. The sequence continues at coordinate 103,960 of CAVYPU010000044.1, read as the reverse complement.
CGCGTCGATATCCTTGTGGGGAAAAATCTTGATTTCAGCGCGCGAGAGCCGGCAGCCGTCGATGAGAGAAGCGTGGTTGAGCTGGTCGGAAATGATCACGTCTTCGCGCCCCAGGATGGCTTGCACCGTTCCCGCATTGGCCGTGAAGCCGGATTGAAAGACCACCGAAGCTTCGACGCGCTTGAATTTGGCGATCTTCTCCTCGAGTTCGAGGTGAATAGCCATGGTGCCGGCGATGGTGCGCACCGCGCCTGATCCCACGCCCCATTTCTCGATCGCCTCAAGGGCGCGCGCGCGGAGCTTAGGGTGCGTGGTCAGGCCTAGATAGTTGTTCGACGAAAGGTTGATGACCTCGCGGCCATCGAAGCGCGAGACGGGAAGCTGCTCGGTTTCGAGCACGCGCAGCTTCTGGTAGAGCTTCTGCTCTCGCAGTTTGTTGAGTTCTTCGGTCAGGTAGTGCAATTGAGCGGTGGGCATGGTTTCCTCGGAGGTTTCGCAGCGGTCATGCCGTTTGCATGGCTGCAGAAAGAGCGCTTTCGGCTCTTTGGGGGAGTTTGACAAGAATGAAATATCGGTCCGGATAGAGGTAGTCTTCACCGGATTCGTCGATCACCCTCAGGTAGTTCCCCTTGTTCGCAGTCCGATCCGGCAGAATCCTGTATACCTTGCGCGGTTGCAGGTCCGGTTCGGCATTGGTAATACATAGGGCGTAGCGGGCGATGCCCCGGCGATGCCTCCTCGGCATCGGCTTAGTCCAAGAAGGACTTGATCTTGAGTTTTCTTTTCCCGATACCGTGCGCTTCATACCAGTGGACCTTTACATATCTTACAGAAACCTGATAATGACGGCGCTGGGAGCTGAGAACTGAAAGCTGACAGCTGAAAGCTCACTGCAGTTTCTTGCGGATTTTTTCGAGTCCCTCTTTGGCCAGCGTATAGTCCGGCGAGATTTTCAGCGCTTGTTCGAAGTGATAGCGGGCCTGGACGTACATTTCCTTCGCCATGTAGGCCCGCCCAAGATTGTATTGAGGGTAGTGAAAGGTCTCGTAGCGCCGTGATTGCAGTGCCCGTTCGAGCCAGGGAATCGCCTCGTCGTATTCTCCCTTTTCAATCAAGTAGGCGCCGATGTCATTGTAGGGGTTGCCGAAATCAGGGTCGATCTGGATAGCTTTCTTGCACTCGGCAATGGCATCCTCGATCTTTCCCTGGAAACGGTAGGTCCATCCAAGAAAAGTAAATGCCTCTGCGGTGGGGTGAAGGTCGAGCGAGCGTTTGTAGAGTTCGACGGCCATGTCGTAGTCGCCACCCATCTGATACTGATAGGCTTCTTTGAGCAACTCCCAGGCGGCTTGGAACTCTTCTGCACCCATACTGAATTGAATCTCGGACGTAGCGTCCCTAATCGTCGGGCGGTCTGTCGGCTTCGCTCCAGCGAGGGGGCGCTACACTTCAGAGATTTTAGTTAGCACAGCCGGTGCGGGTTGTCAATTACTACCCTGTAAAGTGCCGAAGAACTGAATCGAGCTGAGACTTCCGTTCTATACGCGGTTCCCGGTTGTTGTTTGCTTTTATGATTTCGATCACATCGTTCTTGCGGGGAATGTCAAGGAGCGCCTCCCTCGGGGCTGCGCTGGACGAGAGGCGGCTTTTCTGGCAGACTGGCAGCTTGTGGGACGTCCACACTCGCGAGCGGGAGGGCAGCGTGAACAACGAAATGAAGAGGCGAGAGTTTCTTAAGGGCTCGGCTATTGGCGTGTCGGCGTTGACTGCGGGACTTGGCGGGGCGCGGGTTGCTGCGGCGGCAGAAGGAATGCGAGCGGACCCCACGCCATCGTCCGACGGGAAGGCCGGAAGGCCGGTGCGAGTGGTGAGCATGGGATTTCACGCGGGGAAGCCTCCACTCGAGTGGATCGCGAATCGCGTGGACCAGGAGGGCGCTGCGGGAGCGGATATCATCGCGCTTCCGGAGACCTGCCGAGGCCTCAACGAGAAGAGCGCGGAGCCGCTCGACGGGCCGACCGTAAGCGCCATGTCGCGCCTGGCCGCAAAACATCGCACCTACGTGGTTTGCCCGATCCATCGAAAGGACGGGAAGCAGAGCTACAACTCTGTCGTGCTTCTCGATCGCCAGGGACGGGTGGCTTGCATTTATGACAAGCTCTATCCCGTGTGGCAGCCCGAATGCCTCGATCAATCCGTGAGCCCCGGAAGAAACGCGTGCGTTCATCAGGCGGATTTCGGGCGGGTGGGTTTTGCCATCTGCTTCGACGTCAACTGGCCTGCGATCTGGGAGCAGATGTCCAACCAGGGGGCAGAACTCGTGATCTGGCCGAGCGCTTATTCAGCGGGCCGCTCGCTCCAGGCGCAGGCGACGAACTACAACTACTACGTGGTCAGCGTCACCTGGGTTCCGGATTGCCTGGTCTTCGATCTCGACGGGCAGCAACTCGTCTACGACAAGAACAACCGCGGCGACGACTCGAATGTTACGCGCATCACGCTTGATCTCGACCGCTGCATCTTTCACCAGGATCTCAATTATCCCGACAAGGTCGCAAAGCTCGTCAAGGAACACGCAGAGGACGTCGAGCAGGAAAAGTGGATGGCCATGGAAGGCTGGCTGGTGCTTAGGGCCAAGCGGCCGGGCGTGAGCGCGCGCGAACTGGCGCGAAGCTACGGCTTGGAAGAACTGAGACACTATATCAACCGCAGCCGTTGCGAGATCGATAAGTGCCGGGGGTGGGAGTTTTCCTGAAAGGTTAAAGGGTAAAGGGTAAAGGCTATCAAAGCTCGCGGGCCGCAGTTTTACAGGATTTCGACCTCATGGCTGCTGATCCAGACATCGATTTGCTCGAAGCGGGCTTTTAAGGTTTCTTTGTAGGTACGAAAGAACTCGTCGGCTGGCCGCGACCCCGGGACGTCAACGATGAGGCGAAGGAGTTGATCCTCATAAGTCGTACCCAGATACTTCCATGAGCCTACTGCCGTGATCATATCCGCTGTGGTCGCGGAAAATGCCTCGATAAGCTCCAAATTGGTTTGATCGAATTTTGCTGCTTCGATTCGCCGTCCGTCGTTATAACGCAGTGGTAAGAGTATTTCGTAGCGTGTCCACTTCATTTTGGTTTACCGGCGGCGGGACCCTAGTGTAGGCGATTTTATGGGAGTCAAGAACCTCGAGGGCCTTCTCGGCGCATAGGTAGATCTCGCCTCGGAGGGTTCGTACCGTACCCGCTCGGGCCAGTAGCAGGAATCCTTCAGCCCGCTCCCCGGAATGTTGAAAGCGGATCGCAACCATCATTCAAAGCATATCACACAGTGTTGTCAAACACGAACTTGGAAGCCCGCAATCAATAAGGCAGCGAAGATTACGGCGTGGATGAGTTCGGTGATTCCGAGGCGGCGGATTTGAAGGCGGGTCGGATTCGAGAAGAACCAGACGAATCCCCTAACGAGCACAGGCGCAAACGCCACGAGCGCGAGGCTCGGCAACCAACCGGTTCGGCGCGCAAGGGCGAGAATGAAAAGCATGACGATTTCCGCAAGTAAGAACCATTTCCCCTGGGCCAGCCTTTCGCCAAAGGTGGAGGCGCGCGCGGAGTGGATGCGGGTTTGAACGTAGAGGATCTGGTTGGCGGCAAAAACCCAGTTCGCGGCCCAAATTATTAGAATCGCCGTGTCCAACCTTGAGGAAGCGACGTAGTAAGCCGCGGCGCCGGTGGCCGTAAGGCCGATCGACCCGGCCAACTGCGCGGCGGTGCGGGCGTGCCGCCCGAGGCCCTTCAGCAGCGCCTGCCCCACGAATGCGGTCGCCACAGCCGCTCCCACCAGGAATAAGCCGTAGGAATGAATTTGCCATAAGACAATGGACAGCGCCCCGAGAGAGACGGAGGCGTAGATATAAAGGGAATTATGAATGACCCTCCGTTCTCTCGGGTTTTGTGCTCGCCAGGGCGAAATCCCAAGCCATGCCTCGAGCGGCGTGCGCGCGCAGAAAAGGCCCAGCGCGGCCATGGCCAGCAGTAGAACCAAGACTATTCTGCCGCCCACTGGCCTGCCCAGGACGGCGCCGGTAACGAGCGGAATCAGTAGCATTCCCCAGGCCCCGTGTTCTCTGGGCCAGACAAACGAGCGCAAACGCGCATCACCGGGCGTGTGAAGAATAAAAGTTGGACTGGACATCGCCTGAGAAGAAAGAACGTTTCAAGCCGTAACGCCACGGCTCTTGTAAACCGCTTTGTTCACTTCCACGAGCAAGTCATCGATCAAGGCGCCGACTTTGCGCGCCGCCATCTGAATCGAGCAGTCGTAACAGGAGGGTCGAAGGCCGAACTTTTCGAATACGGCTTCCGTCTCAGGATACTTCTGCTTTACATCGCGGACGATTTCGCTGCCACGCACGAGGTCAGTGAACTGAAGCATGAGTTAATTCCTCCCGCAGGTTTGCTTCCGAGTTCTTTCGTTGCGGCTGGTAAACGCAGAACGGCTCCTCGTCCAGATAGTCGCCGCTGGCCGCATAGGCGCGGGCTCGGCAGCCCATGCAGACGTTGCGAAACTCGCAGTAGCCGCACTTGCCTTTCAGGTTGTCTGTGCTTCGCAGTTGCTGAAACACCGGAGCCTTCTCCCAAATCTCGGCGAACGATTGCTGGTTCAGGTCCCCAGCCAGGACCGGCAGATAACCACAAGGGTAAACCTCGCCTCGGTGCGAAATGAAGCAGACCCCCGTGCCTGCAAGGCACCCCTTGGTCATGGCGCTCATGCCTTGAGGATGACCGGAGCCGGACTGAGCGGCGTGGGGATGAAGAGCTATGCCGGTCGAGCCTGGCATCGTCATCTCCGTGGGGCCGATCGCATCTCTGGATGCGCCCATGACCGTCGCACTGGGCTGCCCAGAAACACTCGATCCGGCCCGGCGCTCGGCGGCGCGGCGTTGCCGCACCACTCGAAAATAATGAGGGGCGCAGGTGGCTTTTAGCTCGATTCCGCCTTCGAGCGAGCGATCGTAAAACCAATTCAGGATCTTTTCGTATTCCTCCGCAGGCACCATCTGCTCGGCGGCGATGTCAACACCGCATCCCACCGGCACCAGCAGGAAAGTGTGCAGGGCGTCCGCGCCAATTTCCTTTGCCAGTTCGAGCACTGCGGGGAGTTGGTGCGCGTTATGCCGCGCAATCGTCATGTTGATCTGCAGCGACATCCCGAGATCATGCAGGTTCCGGAAGCCTTGCAAGGCGGCATCGAAGGCGCCGGAAATGCCGCGAAACGCATCATGAGTAGAAGCGTCGGCGCCGTCCAGACTGATCGAAACCCGCCGCACTCCGGAATCCTTAATCCGGCGCGCAATCTGCTGCGTAACCAATGTTCCATTGGTGGCCAGCGCCACGCGTATCCCCAGGGACGTAGCATAGCTAGCAATATCGAAAATGTCGTGGCGAAAAAGAGGCTCGCCACCGCTAAGAACTAGGATTGGTAGGTATGACTGAGAGACTTGCTTTATTAAGTTCAGGGCTTTGGTTAAAGGTAGGTCATTTGTTGATGAGAGTTCTGTAGCGGTGGCTCGACAGTGAATGCAACGCAGGTTACATCCCTTTGTCACCTCCCAAAAAACGAGCCGCGGTTTGTAGTCTAAATTATTAAGCCACATTTCACGACTCGATTTCATCCAAGCGGCTGTTTAACGCAGCCAGCCTTTACATGAGCACGTCCTCTTCCACCGCCCCCGGGAATCGAGGCGAACGGCTCATGAGTTCCTTCTTGTACGAAACCTCCCGAATCTTCATAACCCACTGGTCGGCGGCAGTATTGATTAAGTCGATATTCAACAGAAGCATACCTCCGTGCCAGCGGCAACGTTCAAAAGCGTCTCGTTCGACGCCTCGTTTCTGGATTGAACTTGCTCTCCAGCTCTATCAGTTAAGCGGATCAGCCTCAATTAAAGGAGCTTGGTGTCCCCAAGCTTTTCTAAGAGGGGTTGAGGATTCCAGAGCGTCCAGTCCCCGGTATTCCTAACCCCTACCCGTAAGACGACGGGTCCATAGGACCCGCACTCACTCACGCCCTAGTGAAGGGCACGACACATGCCAAACTTGAGGCACACTAAGGACTCGCTAACGCCGGACTCAAGCTCAAGGAACAAAGCATCTTAGCAGAATGTTAAGGGCAGGAACACTGAAAACAGATCGCAAATTTTGCGATTCGAGTGTGCGGAAAATGACGTTTGGCAATCCAATGGGTGGTGTGAAATGACGCATTGTCCACAAATGTTGACAATAACAGCGCAAGGCGCAAATGTATTTGACTTAGGTCAAAGTGTGCTCAGCGTTCTACCGCCAGCTTTGCCGCGAATGCGACCTGAATTGGTAGTGTTGGTTTTAAGGGGTTCTGCTATTCCGCCAATGCGTGTACGTACTGGCTGCGATTGGACCATACTGCCGGAGTGACGCGATAGGCATTCAAAGCTTCGATTACGTCTCCTCCCACGGCCTGTTCCTGATCGTTCAGAAAGGCGTAGGCTTCCGCCTCTTGTGGCGCCTCTCCGGTTCGCGCCGCCCGCGTATCGTTCAGCGTCCATAAGTACGCGAAAATATTTTCCCTTTTGGGGGTCGCAATCGCTTGCAGGATTCGCTCCGGGCGGGTTCGCGACTTTGGAATCAGGAAATCCACGCCATGGTCGTAACCACTCTTGCCCGCGAGCTTCACGCGAGCAGTGTACCGAACATCGTTGCTATCGAGGAAGGCGCGCACGTCCTCAAAGAAGAAGCTGGCAACGCGTGACTGGGCCATTACGAACATGTCGTTGACTGCCAGCATGGCCTGCACCAGGGAATGGAGCCGCTGCCCGAGGTTCTTGGCCGACGCCTCAACCAGCAATTGGTTGTTTTCCACCCGCACGCCCAGGCCGTTGAGCACGCTATCGAGCACCAACTTTCGCTTGGGAGTATCCACCTCGAGGCCGCTGGTTCTCAGGTCGGAAAGGATGTAGCCGTCGTCGGACAGCACAATATTTCCGTTCCGCCGCGTCGCATACACTTGCAGGTGGTCGTTGTGACGATCGAGAAACGGGGTGGTCAACTCGCAGGCGCTCCCGACCTCTTCCACCGAGAGTCCCTGGCGGAGCCAGTCAACGTATGACTCAATCAGTTTTTGACATTCCTGCCGGTTCACGTAATGACCCCCTGAACGGGAGGAGGCGACTCGATTCTACAGAACGCGCAGAAATCGTGAAATGTCTTCCCCGGGTCGCTAAGGAGGGTGAATACTCTCGAATCCACTGGGTACGCCCACTTGTCATCGAAACCCTCCCTGAACAAGTGCAGATGGGTGCCCGAAAGCTGCACCCCATCTGGATTCGAATGCGGCGCTCCATCCACATCCAGCCTGGCCAGAATTATAGCCGTTTGCACTCTATTCTGGAACTTCAACTTCGAAAGACGCAGCGTCCCTCGCCAAACGTCGAGCAAGAATCTCTCTCTATCATTGGGATCGGCCAGTTCATAGGTCTCATCTACACCCGGCGGGATCGTTACCATCGCCGGCGGGCGAACGAAATGCTTCGCCATTTGCATGAATTGATCGGCTTCGGTCTGGGTCAGCATCGCTCGGCTGATTGTACCTCGAATACGTCGCCACGAGGACATGTCCCCCATGTCCGCGGCTTTTGGGTTGGGCAATGCTGGGCCGGTATGTCCCGAATCTCGCCATCCAATGCCCGTGGAGGCGGCGTAATCCGTGAATGAAAAGCCGCGGACCTAAACCGCAGGTCCGCTCTCGCTGATAGAAAAGTCGGTGAACGCGGGCTGGCGTAGTGCGAGCCCAGCCCTGCGATTCTGGTGGGATTAGATGACTTGAGTCGCATAACTGGGCTCGCCCTAATGCGCCCGCCGCGTCTAATGCGCCACCCGACGAATCGTTCAAATGATAAACTTTGGGAGATCGCAGAGCCCAAAAAGCGGGGCTCTGCGCCAGCCCGGATCTGGACGGTGTCATTCGTCTGCCAGCGGCGGCGAAGGTGCGCAGCTCAGCGGCCACATCGACGGTCTTGCCGTTGACCGCAAGCTGCGGGCGCGACTTGAGCCAGCACGGATTGCGCACAAAGATCGTGAACTCGCTCGGAGCCGCAGTCTCCACGCGCAGTTCGATGGAGTCCGTTTCCGGATACGAGGTGGTCTGGATGAGTTTCGCGGGAATGCCACCGGCCTTCCAGTTTACCTGGGACGGGGTGAAGAGGCTGACGTGGATTCCGCTTTCGCTCTGAAGATAAGCGCTGATCGAATAGTCGGCCACCACCTGGGGAGTCGTGCCGGAGCAGCACGGCCACTTGTCCGGCATGTAGCCTTTTGGGTCGCTCGCCCGAGTACGCAGGGGCAGGGCTATTCGGTTCGGAGGATTTCGACGATGTCGAGCCGAGCAATCGGGCGAGTAGCTATCCAGATGGCTATCGCTCCGATCAAGGCGATAAGGATAGCAGAGGCCGCATATGCCGTTGGGTTCATGGGTTTCGCGCCCTCAACGAGGCTTTCGAGCAGCCGTCCGCTAAGGATGGCTGCGGCGATTCCAGGGATGGCCCCTCCGGCAATGGGGATCAAACCTTGCCGCAGTAGACTTACCCGGAGCCGTGCCGGCGTAGTACCGAGAGCCATGCGTACGCCCATTTCATGGGTTCGCCGAGCAACGGTGTAGGAAACGACACCATAAATGCCGATGACTGCAAGCAGCAACGCAAACGCGGCGAAGCTGAGGACCGCGGTCCTATAAAATTGTGGCCGGGCGAGGGAGTCAGCGAGCCGCTGCTCCATGGTTTTTACGCCGAACACCGGCACCTCCCGGTCCACCGACTGGATCGCGTCGCGGATCATGGCGAGGTGGTCTTCGGCGCGGCCATTGACCCGAACTACGAAAGCCGAGAAAAAGCCGCCCGGTGAGCGGTCGGGAACAAACATCTCATAGCTGTCCGCTCCTTCCGTCATGTAATCCATCGTCGCGACCACGCCGATGATTTTCCAGTGCTGGTTGTCATCCACGATCTCGCCGCCCACCGCATCCGCCGGCACCCCGAATTCGCTCGCAAACCGCTCATTGATGATCGGCGACTCGCGCGTTGTTCCGCATTTCCGCGTCAGTGAGTTCGCGTCCCCACAGAATGTGTCCGCCCATGGCTCGGAAATAGTCCGGCAAAACCGGATTCACCATGGAAGCCATTGCCGCCAGCCGGCCATTCACGGTGAATCTCCCGCCGATGAAAGCGTTGGCATACAGAGGAAGGAACTCCGTGGCGCTGGCGCTTTGAACCCCCGGAAGCCGCCGCACACGAGCTAGCGCTTCCTCAAAATAGCTCAGGCGGCTCGCATCGGATTGGTGCGTCGTTCCTTCGAGCGATACGTTCACGGTAGCCAGACTGCTACAGTCAAACCCCCGATCGATGTGCATGAGATGGGCAAATGCCCGGCCTACGGAAATTGAAGCCGTAAGAAGAACGAGGGTGAGCGTCACCTGCGCCGCCACGAGCGTTTCGCGAACCAGCCGTGAGCCACGGGTATCGCTCAAGCCATGGGTTCCCAACATCTGAACGCGGCTGACGTACAACGACGGAAGAACGCCGAAAAGCAACCCGCTGAGAACCGACGCGGCGATGGCGAAACACAGCACGCGGCCATCCAGAATGGAGTATGCCTGGATAGCCAGCGCCGCGGGTTGAAATGCTGCAGCAATAGATCGTAGTCCAGAACGCGATGAAAACTCCGGCAGTGCACGCAGCAAGCGAAAGAAGCACGCATTCCGTCAGCAACTGTTGCGAGATGCGCGCCCGGCTGGCTCCCAGTGCGGAGCGTATCGAAAGCTCGGTGGCGCGATCGGCGGTACGCGCCATCAACAGGTTCGCGACGTTCGTGCAGGCGATCAGCAGGATCAGCACCACGCATGCCATGCAGCAGCAGCGAGCCCTTTCTCGCCGGCCCGGCGAGTTCGTCTGCTGAGTTCGGTGATGACCGAAGGGTACTGGATCCTCTGAAGCTGGGGTGCGGTTGGGCCAAAGCTGATCGGCTTCGATGGCGAATGCAGCGCGGGCCTGCGGCCACGTGGTGCCAGGTTTCAGCCGCGCGATGGTTTCCCAGCCATTATTGCCGGGGCTGAAGGCTGCCGGCTTCCAGAGAACGGTCTTGCCTGGATAATCGAACCCAGGCGGTGCGACGCCGATGACGGTGAGAGGCTTTCCGTCTATTCGGATAGTGGAACCCAGGGCTCTGCGGTCGCCTGCGAAAAGCTCTTGCCAGAGTCCGTAGCCGATCACCGCCACTGCGTTGCGTCCGGGCGGCCCCCAGCCAGTCCCGTCCACATCATCTTCAGGAGCGAATCCGCGTCCCAGAACAGGCTGCGTGCCCAGTACCGAGAAAAAATTGGCGGATGCCTGGACGACATGCGCCCGGCGCGACTCGCCGACTCCCCCCAGATTGACGTCGAACTGCTCAAACAGTGCGGTGTCGGCAAGATACGTGCTCTGCAGGCGCCATTCGTGAAACTGCTTCGCGCTGTCGTGGGGCTCAAAGAACCAGCTCAGGTACGCCAGGCGTTTGGGATCGTGAAACGGCAGCGAGCGGAGCAGCAGCGCATTGACTACGCTGAAGACGCCCGTGTTCGCGCCAATTCCGATGGCCAGCGCCAGAATCGCGAAGCCCGTGTGCCAGGGACGGCGGGCCCAAAGGCGAAACGTGTGTCTTGCATCCTGCGCCACTTCGCGAGAAAACTGTAAAGGGACGGAGACCGCCAAATCCGCAATGAGGCGAATCCACAGTATGCCCAGGGTAGCAGCGCCTGTCGATTCATTGAGTTCGTCGCGAAATTCACGCTCCAAAAGCTCCGCATAGTTCTCACGAAACCCCGCCGGGTAGAGCTTGAGCAGCCGCCGGTACAGCCTCAACGAGAAGGGTTCGTCAGGCATGCTTGAGCACTCCAAACCTTAACGCGGCCAACTGCACCAACTCGCGCATGCGAGCCGCTTCCGCTTGCGCTACCTTCCGGCCATAGAGCGTGATTCGGTAGTAACGGCGCCGCGCGTCGTCAAGATGCGGGTCCGGCCGGGCGTCGGACTCCTCGATCAGCCCCAGCTCCAGCATTTTATTGATGGATCCGTAAAGCACGCCGGGGCCGAGTTTGAGCTTGCCCCCGGTACGCTGAGAAATCTCGCGCTTCAGGGCGTAACCGTGGCGTTCGCCCTCGCCAAGAGACAGAAGGATGTGGAAGACGGCAGGCGAAAGCGGCGTAAGATCTCCCGCGACGGACTGGCCCTTAGAAAACATACTAGTACGTAACCGTATATACTATTACCCAATCAGACTGTATTGTCAAGCGCTGCCAAGGCGCGAAATCGGGGGGGACAGCATACCCGCAAAACTCGGACATGTAAGGGGCCTACCTGGAGGAGCGCGCCCTACGGTCGAAGTCAGGGTCCAGAAGGCTGTGGAAGCTGGAACGATACATGGGAACGAAAAACGACCACCCGGCAGGCTCCAGATCGTTTTAAGCGCTCGCCCGCCAAACCCTCTCCCCCAAGGGAGAGAGGGTTACGACAGTTATAGCGCCTTGGCTTATCAATGCCGGGCGAGGCGCAGGGTTTTAATTTCCCACGGTTTCATGTGGAAGCGGATCGTCGTCCCTTCGCCGATTGGGCCCAAGCACGACGTCTTCCAGCAGATTTGTTTCGACCACGCGAACCGAGCGCGGGAGCTCGATCGAGACGTCTCCCTCGCGCCCTTCGCATTCGAAGAAGCGCAGGATCGCGTCTGTGTCGTAGAAGCCTTCCATCTGCTTCATGGCGTAAAGAACCACGTGGTCGCTGTTCGTCTTTATAAATGAGTAAGCGTCCGGCAAGCCGCCCTTTTTGTTGGCCCATTGTTCCTGGGGGCTCGCATGCGCCGGTTCTTGAAGGCCAAACAACGGAGAGTTGAACGCCATCGCCTGGAACTCCACTTTGCCTTCTTTCCATCCGCCGCGGTGTGGGTAGATGGAATAACCAAAGCTGTGGTGACCCTCGTCGGCGCGCGGGTCGGGGCCCCAGGGCCCGCGAATCGCCGAAAGCCGGATGACGTTATCCTTGGCGTCGAAGCCGTTGCGGCCGTTGTTCAGGATGGCCACTCCGTAATCCGCGCCCGAGATGTCAACCCACTTGCCCATCACCATTTCCTCGCCTGTCTGTTCGCGTTCGATGGCGCCGTAAGGAATTTCCGCCGCCACCTTGCTTGCGGAAACGCTGACCGGAAAGCCTGCTTTGAGGAAAGTTGCGCGTTCGTACCAATCGGTCGCGAGCTCCACATCGACGCGCGGCACGCCGGCGATCAAACTGATATCCTGAGTGAACTCCGAGTCCCGGAAGCGATGAATCACACGCAACGTGGCGCGCGCCGGGCCTTGCTCGATGACCTCAATCCGCGCAGCCTTCGCGATGTCCCACTTCTTTCCCGTGAGCCCAATGTCCCAGGCGGGGCCGGCATATTCGGGAGAGGTCGCCTTGGCTTGCTCCGCCGTGTCCTCGAGCGCCTCGAGGAAATTGCCTTCGCCGTGGAACGCCTCGCGCTTGCTCGCTTTGTCGTAAAGCCGAGCAATGTAGCCGGTCTCGGGATTGAGCTCGACGCGGAAGAATTCATTTTCGAGGTACCAGCGAGGCTTCGCACCGACCTGAAGAGAAGAGGCGGCGCCCTTTTTGCCGGCGGATTCCGGAACCAGCCGATAGAGCTTCAAGCCCATCTGCGGAACCTTCTCGGCGACAAAAGCCACCGTCGCGGTTTCGCGAGCGCCGGCTTTGGCGGCCGGCTTCAGCACCTGCACCGGGATCGCCTCGTCGCCATGCACAGCGACCATATGCGAGGGCAAAGAGAAAGCCGACACTTCGGTGATGACCAGGTCCCTGCGGTCCCAGGATTGCGGGTTATAGACTACCACCGGGATCCCTTCGCCGCGGGTGTCCACTTGCAGCCCGAGGTTTTGGAGAGAGAAGTTCAAAGCCCGGTGACCGCGCTCGAAAACCTCCTGATATTGGCGAGCGGCGTCCGCATAGATTGGACCGATGCCCGAGCCCGCCGCAAAGTCGTGCGCCTGGTGCAGCAGCGCAATTTTCCAGGCCTCGGTGATGTCGCGGTTGGGATAGTAATCACGATAGTCGAAGAAGACTGCCAGCTCCGACATCTTCTCGGCGTCGAGCAGCAGTTGCTCGCTTTGCCGATTATGACGTTTCATATCAACCTGGGTCGTATAACAGCCCGGGAAAACGTGCTGCATCTCGCCGTTCACGACGGGGAAGTCCTTCTTCTCGGTCAACAAGAGGTCAATGTAATTCGACACGTTCGTGGTCTTCACGCGCACGTCATTGGGGGAAGCGTTCAACTTCGCGATACCCGCGATATCGTCGGGGTTGGGCCCGCCGCCATGATCGCCCATGCCGTAAAGCACCATGATGTTCTTGACCCCCGCGCGGTCCGCGTTCTTCATCCCGAGCACGGTAGTGTGCTCGTGGTCCATAGGCTGAGTGTACTCGCCGGGCGTGGTGTAACCCAGCACGCGGCTCCCGTCGAGCCCCTGCCACCAGATGATGGGCGGGCGCGAGGGATCGTGGGGCCGGTTGAAGAGATAGAGTTCGACGCCGGCTTTGCTCGCGATCTGCGGCATCGAATAAGGATGGCCGAAGACGTCCGGTTGCCACGCGGCTCGAATGTAGTGGCCGAACTTTTCCTTGCTGTATTTCTGGCCGTAGAGGAACTGGCGCACCAGCGACTCGCCATCCACCACGTTTTCGTCCATCTGGACCCAACCGGAGCTGACGGGAATGAAATTGCCGGTCTTGGCCTTCTCGACGATTCCCTTGAAGATGTCCGGGAAATAACGCTCCATCATTTCGAACACCACCGCCTGATCCTGCGCATAGGTGTAATCCGGGAACTGGTCCATCAGCTTGAGTTGGTTGCGGAAGGTGTTGTACATGATGTCGTAGATGGACTCCTCCCAGCGCCAAAGCCATGCCATGTCCATGTGCGCATAGCCGACGACGTGCGCCGTGTAATCTTTGGGTTGCGCCGCGCCCTGCGCGCGGGCAACGGAAACAAAAGCGGCGAATATGAAAACCAGCCCGAAAAACTTTCGCATGAGACCTCCTGTGGCCTAAGACTTTCTGTCATTCCGGAGGCGCCACTTCACGAGCGCCCCCAACTTCAGCATTTCAAACAGATTTTGTATTAAAATGCAAGATCACGGAGGCTTCGAGCTTGTTCCCTCCGACCTCGTTGCGTTACGGGTAGTTTCCCAAGGTGACTAATAGCGCTCACCTTTAGGTCAGCTTCTGCCGATTTAATGGTTGGCGCTACGATCAGGGTTGGGCACCGCCGCACTGCGGGGTGTCTTGAGGCCTATTAATTCTATGCCCTGAGGCGGAATACTATGACCCCACCATGTCCAAAATGCGGCGCAACAAAGACCGACCCTGTGAAACACGGTCTCAAGTACGACATCGTATGGGCATTTGGGTATCGCCTGCAAAAGTGCTCGCGATGTCGCACCCCTCGTTATTTGCCCATGCAACGCAGGAGGTCCGCTGGGTCCTCGCAAGCCGTGGAGCCAGCGATAAGCATTTTCGGGCCGGGGGAGATAACAGGGGGCGCAGGAGGCGCCGAGAGTCCTCCCGGGTCGAAGAGCGATGAGGGAAATGCTGCGCGCACTTCGCTGCATGAGCCGCGGTGCTGTCCGGCCTGCGGCAGCCCGAAATCCCATCGTACCCAGCGCACCCCCAAGGAGCGCTTAATGCATCGTCCGCCGATGCTCCGGTGCGAGAGTTGCGGGATGCGCTTCCCTCATCCGGGGCTGCGTGCGGAGTACTTCGAACCCTTGAAATTATTGGACGCGGGGGAAGCGGTCCCCCCCCGCGCCGAGGATAGAAGGAATGCAAGAATCGCGGAAGAGAGAATCCCAGTGACCGTTCCCGTGGCGCCTGCGAGGGTAAGAAGCTCCGCGGCGGAGACAGGGGTCCCTGGAAAGGCGGAAGCGGAAACCCCGGGAGAAATTTCCCCTCCAGCGGGTCCAGAATCTCGTCCCATGGAGAAGAAGTCTGCCAGAATGGTCGAAGAGGGGGCCATACCGGAAGCCCCAAAACAAGGGGGGGCGGATCTGGGCTCTGCGGAGGAAAGAAAAGTTCAAACCATACCCCAGGCCAACACTATTTCGGACCCTGCCAGGCTTGTGACCTTCGCGCCTTCCCCTGTTAGCGACCTGGGCTGTTGTCCCGCTTGCGGCAGCACGAAATACCATCGCACCAAGCGCACCGTGAAAGAACGGATCATGGGGCGCCCGCCTATGGCCCGCTGCGAGATTTGCGGGATGCGCTTCCAGTACGTCGGGCATCATGATCGGCCGGCTGGCGCGGCGAAATCAAAGGGGGCGACGGCAGGTGGCAGGCGCACGGGCGTGGAAGCAGCGGATTCGATATCATCAGAGGAAGCCTCGCGGCCGGGTGTTGGCGTTGACGGACCCCCTCCCGATAACTCAAACCGGGGATTAAGTGGCTGTCCTTTTTGCGGCAGCACGTCCTACCAGCGCTCACGGCGCACCACACTCGAGCACCTCCTGTTGCGTCCCAAAATGGCCCGCTGCAGGGATTGCCGGAAGCGCTTCCCCTATCCCAAGAAATAGTGTCGCCAAATGCCCTCTTCGAATCTCACGGGCCGAATTGCCAAAGCCTCAGGAATCGTGATGGCGGGAGTGTTGCTCAGCCGCCTGTTGGGCTTTTTTCGTGAGTGGACGGTGGCCCACCAGGTTGGTTCGAACTCCATTACTGACGCCTATTACGCGGCCTTCACCTTGCCCGACTTTTTGAATTATCTGGTAGCTGCCGGCGCGCTGAGCGTAACTTTCATTCCCGTCTTTTCCAGCTACTTGGCGGAGAAGCGGGAGGACGAGGGCTGGTACGCGTTCTCGACGGTCGTTACGGTGATGGGTGTCCTGCTTGTGGTCCTTGTGGGAATCGGAGAGATCTTCGCGCCTCAACTTGTCGGAGCCATTGCACCGGGATTCGCCCCGGCAGCCAAGGCGCGCGCCGTCTTCCTGACCCGGCTGATGTTGCCCGCACAGATTTTTTTCTACCTCGGAAGCATTCTGACCGCCGTTCAGTACGCCAAGGGGCAATTCGTTATTCCGTCCCTCGCCGGAGTGGTTTACAACGTCGGGGTCATTGCCGGCGGACTACTGCTCTCTTCGCGCGTCGGTATCACAGGTTTTGCGGTGGGAGTGGTGGGCGGGGCGTTGTGCGGGAATTTTCTTCTCCAGATTCACGGGGCGCGCCGCGCCGGAGCGCGCTTCACGCCCAACCTGAGCGTTCGGCATCCTGGCTTTATCTGGTTCATCAAGCTCTCGATTCCCATCATGCTGGCGCTTTCCTTGAGCGCCACGGACGACTGGATCATTCGCTGGTTCGGTTCGTATCTTGTCCCGGCATCGATTACCTGGCTTACCTACGCGAAGACCCTGATGCGTGTTCCCCTGGGGGTGGTGGGCATGTCGGTGGGTGTGGCGTCGTTTCCCTTCATGGCGCAGCTCTACTCGGAGGGAAAGCTCGACGAACTCGCCCGCACGCTGAGCGCAACCTTGAAAGGCGTGCTCCTGCTGCTGCTTCCCATTTCCGCCCTGACGATCGCCCAGAGCCAGCCCCTTATCTACTTCGTCTTCTCTCATACACGTTTGCACGGCGCAGATTTTAAGGCAACTGCAGCCACGCTCCAGGTCTTCTCGATCAGCATGTGCGCCTGGGCGCTGCAGAACATCCTAGCGCGCGCTTTTTACGCCGCTCGCGACACCATCACCCCGGCCGTGGTGGGCACGGGAATCACATTCCTCAGCCTGCCCGTTTATTGGTGGATGGTTCGCCACTTTCAGCACCTCGGCTTGGCCGCCGCGAGTTCCCTCGGCATCATCGCCTACACGGTGATTCTGTTTCTTCTGTTGAATCGCCACATCCGCGATTCCCAGGCCCACGAGTTCTGGATTTTCTCGTTCAAGATCACCGCCGTCTCGGTGCTCGCGGGCGTCGCCTGCTACAAGCTCGATAATTGGCTGGGATCGGTCCTAGGGTGGCAGACGACTCACCAGGCCCTGCTCGTTCTGGTGATCGTAACCTCAGCGGGCCTCGCGCTCATGGCGCTGCTCGCCAGGCTGCTTCGGCTGAAGGAATTCGAGGATTACCTCAGGAGGCTGGCCACGAGGTGAGGTGTCGCGCTCGGGAGATAATACGACAGAGCCTGGCCTCGATTTGACGTCGCACGCGGTCCAACTTTTTCGCTCCGACGCTCCGGCACGGGTGTATCATGCTCCTGTGATAAAGCGGCTATACATTCACAATTTCCGCTGCCTGGAAAACTTCGAATTGCCAATTTCGGGCCGGTCCTCCACCCTGCTAATCGGGAAGAACGGTGCGGGGAAGACGACGGTTTCGCACGCGCTTGAGATTCTGCAGAAGATCGTGCGAGGAACGAATCGAGTGCGTGACCTCGTGGGACCAAAGGACCTCTCGCGCTCGCGCACAGATGTGCCTATGCGGTTCGAGATCGAGGTCGAGTTGGAAGACACGACTTTCGGGTACGCGATTGCTTTTGAGTTTCCACCCGGGTTTAGAGAGTTGCGTGTGCTGGAAGAGAAGCTCTCGGTCGAGGGCAAGCCTGTGTACTCCCGAGAATTGGCAGAAGTCCATCTTGCCAAGACCGGCTTGGCGAAGGAGGCAAAATTCCCAATCGACTGGCACCTGGTAGCGCTGCCCATTGTTCAACAAGAGTCGGCGAAAGACCCTCTATCTGCTTTCAAGCGGTGGCTTGCTCGCATGCTTATCCTTCGTCCCTTGCCCAATTTGATTCGAGGGGACTCTGAACAGGAGACGTTGGAGCCGAATCCACAGGTCACCGACTTTGCCGCATGGTTTTCGGGTCTCCTGGCCTCGGCACCATCCGCCTATACCAACATCGACGAGTATCTCAAACAGGTAATGCCTGACCTCAAGGACATCAAGAATCCCCTAGTCGGCAGAGACGCCCGCAGCTTGGTTGTCCAATTTTCAAATGAGCAGGGAAGCTTGAATCTTCCATTCGAGGATCTGGCCGATGGGGAAAAGTGCTTTATGATCTGCGCTCTTGTGCTCGCCGCAGACAGGGCGTATGGTCCGCTGCTGTGTTTCTGGGATGAACCCGACAATTATCTTGCCCTGTCCGAGGTGGGGCACTTCGTATTGGCTCTCCGTAAGGCATTCCAATCCGGCGGTCAGTTCATCGCAACCTCCCACAATCCCGAGGCAATTCGGCGCTTCTCCGATGAGAATACTCTTGTTCTTTATAGGAAAAGCCATCTCGAACCCACGATTGTGCGTCCGCTCAACGAAGTTCGAGCCAGTGGCGATTTCAGTGGAAATCTTGTCGAAGCCTTAATACGCGGCGACCTCCAGCCATGAGCGTAAACAAATTCAAGCCGCACATCTTGGTATTGCCGGAGGACGACGCCAACCGGCAATTAGCGAACGGCTTTCTCTTGGATCCGTACCTCTTAAATCGGAACATTCAAGTGCTGCAAGAGGCGGGTGGTTGGACTCAGGTACTGGAGCGTCTAAACTCAGACCACGTCGTTGGAATGGATCGTTATCCAGGCCGACTAATGGTCCTCTTGATTGACTTTGATGGTGACGAAGCGAGGTTGACCAGGGCCAAGGCTGGGATTCCCGGCCACTTGGCTGAGAGGGTGTTTATTCTCGGCGCTCTAACTAAGCCGGAAGCCCTGAGGCAGGCGAGTCTCGGTTCTTACGAGGAAATCGGTTTGGGTCTGGCAAAGGATTGCCGTGAAGGAACTGACAAATTTTGGGGGGACACACTCCTCCGACACAATACCACTGAGCTCGAACGATTGCTTCAGCACGTTCGTCCGATTCTATTCGCCTCCAACTAAGGACTCCCCGCCGCCGGTAGAGTGTAATACTCGTAGGACGCGTTCCAGGAAAACTCGCTACCCGGCTCGATATTCATGGCGATGAAAGGTTCCATGGCGAGAACCCTGCGCATACACCAGAAGTTGGCAAATGAGAGCGGGCGGTCGCCGCGGATTCTCATTCCCGCGCCCACTTTTCGGTTCTCGATTCGGATGTCATTGTCTTTTGCAGTAGGGCCGAAACCCTGCATGGGGATTTCGACGGTGTCTTTACTCTCCAGCACCTTCTTGTAAACGATGTGGCGTCCCTGAATATCGGCGAGGGTCTTGTCGTGTGGCCAGGGCGATTGAATCTGGAAGGGGACTGAGATGGAAAAATCCGGGCCGGGGGGCTGGTTGTCGAGCGCCAGGAAATTGTGATTGTAAACCTCGCTTTGGATGGCGCGGCGCCCGGTGTTTTTCAAGCTGTGCTCGATCACCATTTCCGGCTCGCCTGCTACAAGACGCACGGTCTTTGTGTAAACGTAACCATATCCTGAGGACGGATCATTCAGTTCCTGGATGAAGATGACAGAATCGGGGCGTTGCATGACGGTCCATTTCCCTCCGTCCACGATCTCGTACGACTTCACAAAATCGTATTCGCCAGCGTCTTTTCGAAGCACCCCCACGCCGATCTTGATGAAAGTCCCGCCCGCCTTGGCTTCCTCCCAACCCAGGGCCGTATGATGGGTCTGAAATTCTTCAACCGCACCCGTGGTCGCAGTGCAAGGCCCGGCAATGACTTTATCACCCACGTAAGTGTAGTCGTGGACCTTGGGGTCCGTCCCGTCAAACCACGTTCCATAGTAGTTATGACCCTTGTACTCGAGACTCGCAAAGATTCCTGCCCAATCAAAACGCGTGCCGCGATAGTACCCGTTCTTGGCGTCCGGTAGATGCAACTTCACGCGAAGCTGGCCGTTCGATATTTCGGCTTGGGGATGATCGGCCGCCGAGAGCTTTCCGGCGAATGCCAGTGCAAACACCGCGCCGCACCCGAGCACTGTAGCCAGAGTTGTTCCAAGAGGTGAGTTCATCATGTTGATCTCCGAAGGCCGTCATTCCCGCGAAGCCGGGAATCCATTTTGCAATTCCGCCGCTCGAAGTCTGGATTCCCGCTTCCGCGGGAATGACGGCGAGGTTTCTAATCTTCGATCTACGGCATTAGTTCCCAGCCCCTGGCACGCGCTCATGGACCGACGGCGGGCGCCAGGGGCGGAATCAGCGCCATCCGCGGACGGGTCAGATACTCGCGCTGGTAGCGGACGTATTGGTCGCCAGCAGGCGCGTCGTCGTTCGCACCAGGTGGATAGTTGGCCATGTTGCGAAACGGCAAAGGGCGGACAGTCGAGGCAAAAGCGGTGTTCGGCTCGCCGTCCTTCGCCCAGCCGTGAGTATATAGGAAGAAATCCCGCACCCAGCCGGGCTTGAGCGGCGGAAGCTTGCTCGCGTCGAATCTTGCCGTGATTTCATCTCCTGAGGCCATCACCACCAACCGGTCGTCCGCGCGCGCCAGCAGTTTCTCCACCGCCCCGTAGCGCGTGTACAGGCCTCGCGCGGGGTTCCAAGGGGCAATGGCGAGCACGTTTTCGTAATCATACGAATCGGGCTGAACGTGTCGAGGGTCGCTCGCGGGAGTCGAGAAGCCGCGATAATGCAGGTCCGCGGAGGCAAGCGGAACTTCCATCGGCGCCGGGGGCGTGGCATCATCGAACGAGAAGAAGATCTGGTCCCAGTAGACGCACAGGTTGGTCACGATGCGCACATGGTGGTCGGCGGTGAGGAACTTGCCCGTCAAATCGACGCGCATCGTCCGGCGAGTGCCGCTCGGCAAGCCCATGTCCGGAATCACGGTTTCCCATTCTCCCTTGGCGTTGCGAACTTGCAGATAAGGAGAGATGAGTTCCAGTTTCTTGTTTGACATCAAAGCGCGCGAGCCGTTTGAGTCCGTCCAGAACACCCAGCCGTTGAGCCAAAGTGAAACAGGCGCGGAAGCCTGCAGGTCTCCCAAATCGAGCGTAAGGGAGTGAGGCTCGGCAAGGCCCAGGATGCGGTTGCGAGCAAAGTCGGTGGGATACCGGCCGTCCTTTTCGAGCAGCATGGGCAGGACGTCGTGACCTTGATCGTCAATGGCCGAAACGGGGAAGTGTTTCTCGCGCAGGGAATAGAGCGTTGGCGCCTGGGGCGAGGAGGAGTAGATTTCGTTCGAATAAATCTCCTGCGCCGCCGGATGGTCCACGGCCAGAAGCCGAAGTTGGTCGAAGAAATCGACTTCGCGCAACTCGTCGGTAAGTTGCAACGCAAACTGGCCATCCTGAGCTTCGAAGCCGCGCGGCAGGCGCACGAACTCCTCGGGCGTCGGCTTGATGCGAGTGCCGTCGGGATTCAGTTCGCCGATCGGCGCCGTGCCCAGAACGTCGGTCACGAAGACAAAGTGCCGGCCGTCCCAGGCGTAAAGCAGTGGGCAGGAAGTGGCCAGCCGTTCCGATTCGCGCACGTCAATCGCCTTGTCGGTCGCGACGTCAATCCAATTCTGGATCACCGCGTTGGGCCAGGTGACGCGCACCACGTCAACCTTCGAGAGGCCGTCGGCAAAGACCCGAATGGGGTTTCCCGTTACCACCACCGCGTTGTAATAGTTCCCTGCCTTCACTTCCACGAGGCTGCCGATGCCTTGTGCGTTGCTCTTGTAGCCTTGCAGCTTCACTTCCAGCCAGCGCGGGTTGGGACCTTCTTTCTCATAGGCCAGCAATCGCCCGTTCGCGGCGAGTCCCACCAGGTCCAGCTTGCCGGGATTGCCGAGCCAAGTGGGGCTGAGCGTGGCGACCCCTGATTGCGTGCTCGCCGGGATGCTGATGCTCCCTTCCCGGAACTTGCCGGCATGATTGACGAGTAGCCGCCACTTGCCGTTGGCCTCCCGAGCCAGCAGGTCCGCGAAGCTGTCGCCGTTCGCATCCACAACCGCGCCACGAAATGCAAAGAAACCCGCTGGGGCGGAGACGGGCGGAAGAGGAGCAAGGGGAGCGAATTTCCAATCGCCCCGGTTCATCAGCACCTGGTAGCCTTTGGGACCCCACAGCGCCAGGTCGAAGCGGCCGTCGTGGTTGAAGTCCGCAGCCTGCACATCGTAGGCTATCAACTTGGCAAGCGCCGCTCCCGCTTCCGCCGTCCGGTTCACGAACTTGTCTTCGCCGAGGTTGGCATAGAGCAAGGGGGGACCGTCGTCGCGGTAGAGGCAGAGGTCGGTGTAGCCGTCATTATCGAAGTCGGCGAAGACGGCGCCGCGCATGCGCCCCTTGGCCGAGGCGAGGCCTGTGGTGCGCGTAGTCTCCGTGAAAGTGCCGTCCCCGTTGTTGCGATAGAAGTGCGTGACGGCGCCGGCGAAATCATTCGGGAAGAGAAAAGGGTTTTTCTTGGGCGGTTCGTTGAAGTTGGTGTACGCCGTGACGACGAGGTCCAGAAAACCGTCAACGTCCGCATCGAACAGCACGGCCTGAGTCTCAAGTTCGCCGGGAATCGGCTGGAGACCGGCCTTTTCCGTCTCGTCCCGGAAGACTCCTTCGCCCATATTGTGATAGATCCGGACTCCGTTGAGCCCGGCCACGAAAAGACTAGGCTTGCCGCAGTTGTCGTAGTCGGCAAAAGTAGCGGAGACATCGGCGCCCGTCCCCGCGACGCCTGCCTTGTCCGTCACATCCGTAAACGTCCCGTCCCCGTTATTGTGCAGTAGGCGGTTTGTGCCGGCGGGGTTGACCACATAGATGTCGGTATGCCCATCGCCATCGTAATCGCCGAAGGCCAGTGAAGGTCCAAAGAGGGGAACCAAATTCCGCCGCGCGTAATCAAGTGAATAATCCGGCGCCTTGATGGGGCTTTGGGTATCCGCCGAGACAGTTCGCTGTGGTTGCAACGCCAGGCCCAGGCGCGCGGAGATGTCTTCGAACGAAACTCTATCAAGGCCCGCCCCTGAGCCGAGTTCGAATGGCGGCGAGGCAGGAAGAATGATGGCGCCGTATTTTCCGCCTTCGAGCGCGGGGTTCTGGAGCGAAATTCCAGGGACCTTGTCCCGCATCTTTTCGTGGATCTTCAAGGTCTTCTGCGCGTCGGCGTCGCGCTTCAAGCGCACGTAAGTAGTAAAGGTGTGGAAAAGCGAGGCTACGTAGAAATTCTGCCCCTTGCCAAAGCCCATGTTGACGACGTGCTGGTAGGCTGTGAGGGCGTCCTCCAACCGCTTCTCGGCGAAGTAAATGGTTCCGAGGTTAAACCACGTTGCGGGGTCCTCGGCGTCGACCTTAACCACTTGCTTCAGCGACGCCTCGGCATCGGGATAGCGAAGCTCACGCTTATAGAGAATCCCCAGGTTGTACTCGGCGGCGACCAGCTTGGGGTCCATCTGCTTGGCCGTGCTCAGCTCGCCAAGGGCTTCATCCATCTTGTTGGCCTGCATCAGAGCAAGCCCAAGGTTAAAATGGTCGGTTGCGAGGGCCTTCCCCGAAGCCACAACCTTCTGGAACTCGCCGATCGCTTCCAGGTATTTGCCCTGCTCGTAATATGCTTTGCCAATGTTCCGCTCGGATTGGACAGCGGACGATCCCCCCGGCACGGACCTGCCCGCGGTCTTCGCAGCAGCGAGCTTCCCACTTTGAGGACCTTCAAATCCAGGGTGGGCTCCCGTGAGCTGGCAAGCGAGAATCAAGGCGCCGGTCACGCCAAGGTGCAGGGCAGTTGAGAGGACTCGGCTCATGTGTGTTCCGGTTCAGGATTCAGGACGCGAACGGCCATTATACAACGCAGGACCTGGGCGCGAGGGTTATCTTACACGTTTCTCGCGGTAGTAACTTGACTTGATTTGTGGCGTTCGTCTCGCAACGGCGCGATCGGCCCGTGCCGACCCCGCGCGGCGGAGACGGCGCTTCGCTCGAACTCACCATCTTGCGGGGCGATCCACAACCAAATCCGGATGCTCGCGCCTGAACGTCTCCGCGACGTGGCAAGACCAGCAAACGGGTGAGTGAGTCTGGAATACCTCCGGCAATTTCTCCGGCGCGATCTCGCCCCAGTAAAGGGTTTTCTTCTCGGCGTTCAGCAGGGCCGGGACGTGTCCCACCCATTGCTCGGCTACGTCCACAGGCTTCCCGCAAATGGTGCACGACTTGCCTTTGTACCAGTCCGCAACGATGTGGCGGACCAGGCACCCCTCCGGCGCCGCTTCGATCTGCTCGAGACATTGCTGGCCGCATTCCTTGCGTTCGGGCCAGCGGGAACATTCGCTCAGGCGAAGGTGCGGTGTGCCAAGCGCCGCATCCTTTACGAGTTTAAGGGCGTCAAGTTCGACCGCGGCGGGTCGCTCGGTCTCAGGGCAGGTGACCAGCCGCTTACCCCGCGCCTTGGAGTAGGAACGGAGGGTTCGAAACAGGAATACTCCGAGAGCGAGTACCGAAAACGCTAATATGATCCCAGGCAGTCCAAGATTCATATATGCTTCCCCCTTTCCCTATTTGATTACTTGCGCAGCACGTTTCACTCCGAAGACCCAGCCTCAGCAATTAACAGCGATGGAACAACGATAGGTATGGAAATTCTGCCATGTTGGAGTAGAATATTAAGTCTAGGGCAAAAAGCTTAAGAAATCGAGAGCGCTACTCAACCCTTTGAAAAGATTCGGCATCTGAGCTACCAGGTCCCGTTCGTAAGGAGGATGACGTGATGAAATATCGAGTGGTTGCCATCTTAATGTTCAGCCTGTCGGCCGAACTTCTCCAGGCCAAAGAAACCAAGATTGATAATCGGCTCCAGGCCGCAGCCGTGGTGATGTACGAAATTATGAACACGCCTGAAAACTCCATTCCCAAGGACTTGCTCGATCGGTCGGTGTGTGTAGGGGTGATCCCTGCCCAGAAGAAGCTGGCTTTCGTAGTCGGCGGCAGCTATGGGCGCGGCGTGCTGGTGTGCAGGAGAGGCGGTGACGGCCCCTGGGGCGCTCCGTCGATGATTGCCCTTCATGCCGGCAGCTATGGGCTTCAGATCGGCGGCTCGGAGACCGACGTGGTTTTTGTGGTCATGAACCCGAGTGGCATTCGCAGGCTCCTGAAAAGCAAAGGGGAACTTGGCGCCGACGCCTCCGCGGCCGCCGGGCCGGTCGGGCGGACAGCCTCCGCCTCCACGGATCTGTATATGACCGCCGAGATTCTGACTTATTCCCGGTCGCGTGGCTTGTTTGCCGGCGTGTCGCTTAAGGGATACCGCCATTACCCAGGACGGCGAGGCCAACGTACGATTGTATGGCCACATCGTTGAGCCGAGCGATTTGCTCATCGATGGTAAAGGCGATATTCCGCCTGAGGCCAAGTCGCTTATCACTGAGCTCGAAAAGTTTTCACCTCGGGGTGGCGAAGCGTTTGTCTCTACCCGCCCGCCGAAACCGCAAAGCGCTCCTCCACCTCAACCCTCAAGTGCCCCTGCGGCACAGCCGCAGACCGCACCTGTGCCAAAACAATAACTACGAAACGCTGCTGTGGGGGCGGTTCCAGGAACCGCCCCGAACCTTTGACCCCATCGCGGCCCCCCCCTTCGAAGTGACCAACCTGCCATCCTATAAGTCAGCCGAAAGTCACGTCATTCCCGCGCAAGCGGGAATCCATTGGACTGACGATGGCCCCCCGCTTTCGCGGGGGCGAAGTCGTGGGTGATTTTCATTCACTCGGGCGGGCCAAAGGCCCATGGAAACTTTCCAGGGGCGGACTGCACCACTTCAGCTCTGCAACGATTCAAAGCCAGGTCAGGCAAAGACGCCCACCCTCCCGTAGCTCCCGCAATTGGGAATTCACCTATTGCCTTATGCTTTCATTGAAGTAGCGGAAAAGGTTGTGTTACGATGACGGTTTGCTTCGCGACCGGCTAGGCGCGCCTAGTGCCGGTCCCACACTCTCAAGGAGTTCCCGGTGAGAATTTACGAAGGTCAAGACATTCGCAATGTTGCACTCATAGGTCACGGCGATACGGGCAAGACGCAACTTGTTTCTGCGCTGCTGTACGCGGCGGGCATGGTGAACCGCCTTGGCAAGGTGGATGACGGCACCTCGATTACCGACTACGACGAGGAAGAAATCCAGCGCAAGTTTTCGATCAGCGCCGGGCTTGCCTATGCCGAATGGGGCAAGAACAAAATCAACTTTATTGATACGCCCGGCTACAACATTTTCATGCACGAGACGGAAGGGGCGCTTCTGGCGGCCGATGCCGCTCTGCTGCTCATTCACGCCGTGGCGGGAATCGAAGTGCAAACCGAGAAGTCCTGGGGCTTCTGCGAAAAATACGGTCTGCCGCGTGCGTTCGTCGTCAATCAGATGGACCGCGACCGCGCGAGCTTTGAGCGCACCCTCGAGGCCCTGGAAAAGACGTTTGGCCGAAACGCCGTTCCCATCCAGCTCCCCATCGGTGAAGAAAAGGGCTTCCGCGGCGTCATTGACCTGGTTCGAATGAAGGCCTATCTCTACGATGCGAGCGGCTCCGGCAAGGCAAAGGAAGCCGAAATCCCTGCCGAGCTGAAGGATGCGGCGGACAAGGCTCGCGAGGCCTTGGTGGAAATGGTGGCCGAAGGAAACGACAAGTTGATGGAAGAGTTCTTTGAAAAGGGAACTCTGCCGGAGGAGGACCTGGTCGCCGGCCTCAAGGCCGCAGTTTGCGAGCGGCGCATCCATCCTGTGCTGGTTGCGGCGGCCCTTCCCAATATTGGCAGCGAGAACCTGCTTAACTCGATCGCGGATTATTTCCCCTCGCCCCTTGAGCGCAAGGAAGTGGAGGGCCTGGACCACGAGGGCGGCCAGCCCTTGAAGCGCAAGATCGCGGACGGCCAGCCGGTCTCCGCCTTCGTTTTCAAAACCGTGGCCGACCCCTTTGCCGGGCGCGTGAGCTACTTCAAAGTGACCTCGGGAGTGTTGAAGAATGAGGCCAACCTGGCCAACTTCAACCGGGGGAGTACCGAGCGCCTTTCGCACATCGGCGTGGTTCAGGGCAAGACGCAGACGCCCGTGGCCGAACTGCACTCGGGCGATATAGGCGCCGTGGCCAAGCTGAAAGATACACTGACCGGCGACACCCTGGGCGACAAGGGCTCGCCCATTGTTTTCCCGAAGCTGAAACTGGCTGAACCCGCCATTTCTTTCGCCATCGAACCCAAGTCGCGCGGCGACGAAGACAAGCTCTCTACCGCCATCCACCGTATGCTCGAAGAAGACCTGCTGCTGCGCTTTTCGCGCGACCCGCAGACCAAGGAGTTTCTGCTTTCCGGCGCAGGCCAGCAGCACGTGGAGGTGGCCGTCTCGAAGCTCAAGCGGCGGTTCAACATCGAAGTCACGCTCAAGGCGCCCAAGATTCCTTACCGCGAAACCATACGCGCCAGGGCCGAAGCCCAGGGCAAGCACAAGAAGCAAACCGGCGGCCATGGCCAGTACGGTGACTGCTGGATCAAGGTGGAGCCGCTGCCGCGCGGCGCGGGCTTCGAGTTTGTGAACGACATCTTCGGCGGCGCTATCCCCAAGAACTATATCCCTGCGGTCGAAAAGGGCATCGTCGACGCGGCCGCGAAAGGCTATCTCGCAGGCTACCCCGTCGTGGATTTCCGCGTGATCCTCTACGACGGCTCCTACCACGATGTGGACTCTTCTGAAATTGCCTTTAAGCTCGCCGGTTCGAAAGGGTTCAAGAAGTGTATGGAACAGGCCAAGGCGTGCCTGCTCGAACCCATTATGAATGTGGAAATCACTGTGCCTGAGAATAACGCCGGAGATATTATGGGCAACCTGAATGGGCGGCGCGGCCGGGTGCAGGGCATGGACGCCAAAGGCGGCTCCACGGTGGTCAAAGCCCAGGTGCCGCTCTCCGAAATGCTCACCTACGCCTCAGACCTCACTTCCATGACCCAGGGTCGAGGCACCTACGCGATGGAGTACTCGCACTACGAGATCGTCCCGCAGCCGATTGCCGATAAGATCGTCGCCGCGCACAAGCCCTCGGCGGAGGAAGAGGAAGAGTAAGCGGAAAGCTGAAGGCTGAAGGCTGAAAGCAAAAGGCAGAAGGCAATTCCCTCCCCGGTGTCATTCTGAGGCCCCGTTCTCTGGGGCCGAAGAATCCCTGCAGTTGTTCTCGTACGCCGGAAAACTGGTGATCCTCCGTCCCTCACAAAAGCCTGACTATGAAGGATGGAAAGTCTCATGCGTACAATCGCTCGTGCCGATCCAAGCTTTCTGCCTTCTGTTTTCCGCCTTCTGCCTACTGCCTTCGCGTTGCCGGTGGGCGGAGAAGAATCAGGATGGCGGCAGTCGCAATCAAGGGAATCGTAGCAGCGGCGAAAAATGCCGGGTAATAGGAGAACCGGTCCACGAGCTTTCCGACGATAATGGTGAACAATGCGCCTGCCAGGCCGGCGCCAAGCCCGCTCACTCCCGTCACTGAGGCCACCACGTCTTGCGGAAACAGATCGCTCGGAAAAGTGAGGCCCATGGTAGACCAACTGGCGTATCCCCAAACCGCGAATGCGATCAGCGCCAGGGCTGCGTAGGCGCTGTGAGCCCTGGCCGCCGGAATTCCTGCAATAATCGGCAGGCAACTAATCGCGCACACCCATTTCCGCGCGCGCAGGGTCGACATCCCGCGCTTGATCAGGAATCCCGACGCGAACCCACCCGTGAAGTTGCCGATGTCGGCGGCCACAAACGGAATCCAGGAGAAAGCGGCAATTTGCTTCAGGCTGAACCCGCGCGCGTCGCTGAGGTACTGCGGGAGCCAGAAGACGTAGAACCACCAGATGGGGTCGGTGAGCGCGCGCCCCAGCACAATGCCCCAAGTGTTGCGATCGACAAAGAGCTTCAGCCACCGGCGCGCACCTGTTTGCGCGGAGACCTTGGCGGTGTCGCTGCCCGCTTCAACCAGAGCCTTCTCTTCCGGGGTGAGGCGGGGATGCCGGTTGAAGGGATAGTAGACGTGCAGCCACAACGCCAGCCAGAGAAAGCCCAGAATTCCGGAAACGGCAAACGAGTAGCGCCAACCGAGCGCGATGGCCACCCAGGGAACGAGAAAAGCGGCCAGCGCGCCACCCACGCTCGAGCCGCTGTCAAAGATGGCCACTGCAATGCCCCGCTCCTTGGCGGGGAACCACTCGGCCACAGCTTTGTTAGCGCCCGGCCAGTTGCAACCTTCGCCAATTCCCAGAAGGAATCGGAACAGGGCGAACTGAGACAGCGAATTGGCGAACCCCGTCAGAGCGCTCACGACGGACCACCAGATGACCGCCAGGGCCAATCCCAGGCGCGTTCCGATGATATCGAGCAGCACGCCGCCGATCAGCCACATCGCCGCGTAGGATAATTGAAAGGCGGAAAACACCCGCGACAGGTCGGTGTGGCTAAGATGAAAATGCTGAGTGATGACCGGCGCCAGAACGGAGAAGGTTTGACGGTTGATGTAGTTGATCACCGTCGATAGGAACAGGGTCCAGGCAATCCACCATCGGAGGTGCTTTTGGGGCTTCACAGTTTTTGGCTTCCTACCGGCTTCACGGCTTCAGTTCCGCCGCCGAATCCACGTCCAGGAACAGCGTCGCATTCAAATGCCGGCGCAGGATCGTCGCCGGGCAAGCGGTCGAAATGGGATCGTGCAATGTTCTCTTTACGATCTGGGCCTTGCGCGGGCCGGGCGTTGAAAGGATCAATTCCGGCACGCGAAACAGCGCAGGGACGGTCAATGTCATCGCACTTGTGGGCACTTCCGAGATGTCGGAGAACCAGCCTTCCATAACCTGCTGCTCGCGGCAAACACGGTCGAGCGAGACCAGCCTCGCGTCGAGCGGGTCATCGAAGCGCGCCTCGGCGGGATCGTTGAAGGCCAGGTGGCCGTTTTCGCCGATGCCCAGCAGGCACAGCAGTGGCGAGTGCGCCCGCAACAGGTCTGCGTACTCCCGGCAAGTCTTTTCGGGGTCAGGCCGAGCGCCATCCATTTCATACGAATGGCGCAGCTTAACGCGGCTGGTCAGATTCTCATGAAGAAAGCGGCGAAGTGAAGCGGGATGGCTGTCAGGGAACCCAACGTACTCGTCCATGTGAAACACCACCACTTGGTTCCAAGGCACGTCGGGCATGGTGGTGAGCGCGCGCAGTGTGGCGTACTGCGATTGGCCAGTCCCGAAAATCATCGGTACGCTTTCGTGCTCCTTCGCCAAAGCACGCACCCGGTCGGCCACCAGCGCTGCGGCCGCCTGGCCCAGGGTTTCGCGGTCCTTATGAACTTCCACTGCCAGCCCGCCGAGTTTGAAAGTAGTTATCGGAGTCGGTTTCATATCAAATAACCTCAGACCTTCTCGGGAATCACAAAAGGCGCGCGATAGCCTCGGTCGCCGTCGCGCAGAAGCTTCTCGGCCTCCGGGTCGCCGATCACCTGCTGCGTCTCTGGATTGAAATTGAGTGTGCGCCCCAGGCGATAGGAGGCGTTCGCCAGATGGACCAGGCCGACGGAAATGTATCCCTCTTCGATGGGCGCATTGAGGTTTTCCTTTTTGCGGCTGACTACGCAATCGACGAAGTTCGCGAAGTGCGCAAGCTCGGCCCCGGCGTGGACGCTCGGTTGCGGGTCCTGGTCGGGGCCTTGCCAAACTTTATACGTGTCGGCGTCTTCGTCGCCGGTGGCGAGGTACCCCTTCGAGCCGTAGAAGATATCGCCGATCGTATTGTGCCTGCCGGCGAGCGGCCCAAGCGCCGGCTGTCCCGGCGTCGGCTCGGGGGCTGGCGTGCCCAAGTCCGGCGTGCCGATTTCGGCTTCGTGATTCGAGATCCAGTGCCGCACCTCGAAGATGATCATGCGGCGCTTGCCTCCAGGCAGATCATACTGGAAAGCGCAGCTTATATCGTTGGGCGTTTGCTGGTCGTCGTCGAACATAAAGTGGCCGCCCATGGCGCTCACCTTGTTGGGGAACCCCAAGCCCATCCCCCAGCGCGCCATGTCGACCTGGTGCGTCCCCTGGTTCCCCAGATCGCCGTTGCCGTAGTACCAGAACCAGTGCCATTTGTAGTGGAAGCGATTGGGCGTGAAATCGTGCAGCGGAGCGGGGCCGGTCCACAGATCGTAGTGGACACCCCCGGGAACCGGCTGCACTGCCGCGTGCCCGATCGTGTTGCGCCACTTGAAACAGAGCCCGCGAGCCATGTAGACCTCGCCGATCAGGCCGTCATGGAGCTTCTGAATTCCTTCGCGCACTGCGGTTGCAGAGCGAATCTGCGTGCCGTGCTGGACCATGCGGTCGTAGCGCTTTGAAGCAGCCACCATTTGCTTGGCCTTCCCACAGATTGTGCGCGCAGGGCTTTTCGACGTACACGTCCTTGCCGGCCTGGCAGGCCCAGATCGCTATCAGTGCGTGCCAGTGGTTGGGCGTGGCGATGGAGATGGCGTCGATCGACTTGTCCTCGAGAAGCTTGCGCACGTCGATGAAGGTGGCGGGCTTCGGAATCCCTTTCTTCACGATCTCGTCAACCTGCTGGCGCATTATGTTTTCGTCCACATCGCAGACCGCCGCGATCTCGACATTCTTAAGTTGCGAGTAATTCTCCACATGGTTCATCCCGCGCCCGTGCAGCCCGCAGATGGCCACTCTCACGCGGTCGTTCGCCCCGAACACTCTTTCGGGCCGGGTCACGAAGCTGATGCCGCTCACGGCAGCCAGCCCCGCCGTCCCGCCCACTCCCGCTTTGAGAAATTCCCGGCGACTAAGCTCCGGATCGTTCGGCATAAGATTCTCCCTTCGCGACGATTGCCTCGCACATGCTAATTCAAGTCTCAGGTGGAGACCTGAAGCTCCCCAAAGCAAGCCAAAGAACGACGCACCAACGGTTGCCACTGAAGAATCAACGGAACGGTTGAACATGTTAGCATGAAACCTGAAAGGCAGTGTATGCACCACTGCCACCCGCGGAAGAAGGTGCCGGAAAGATGGGTAGTGGTGCGCTTTGCGGTGGCACGGGCATCCTGCCCGTGCCGATGCATGGCCAGGATGGCCATGCCACCTCGGGAATGCACCACTACCGAAAGATGTCATGCCTTGATCAGGACACGATAATCGTGTACACTGGTTCTGTATGAAAAATGTTACGCTAAGTGCAGACGCGGATCTTATCGAGCAAGCCCGGACTGTTGCCCGTGCTCAGCACAAAACCCTCAATGCGGCGTTTCGGGAGTGGCTGCAGCACTACACTGCGCAGTCAGGGAGTGCACAAGAAGTGGACTCCCTGATGAAGCGCCTCAAGCATGTGCGCGCGGGCCGCCACTTCACCCGGACGGAAATGAATGAACGGTAGATTCTTCCTTGATACGAACGTCTTCGTCTATTCTTTCGACGCGAGTGCCCCAACGAAGACTCGGCGAGCCGCCGACTTGATTCGGCGGGCAGTGGCCACAGGAAAAGGGATCATAAGCTACCAAGTCGCGCAGGAGTTCTTTAATGTGGCTCTGCGACGTTTTGCGGAACCCATGAGTGTGGCGGAAGCCGAGCAGTACTTGGTCTCGGTTTTCCGCCCCTTGATGGCGATCCATTCCTCCCCAGTTCTTTACGCGGAGGCGCTTCGGCTTACCGAAAGATATGGCTTATCGTGGTATGACGCTTTGATTGTGGCTGCCGCCATTGAAGCTGATTGCAGTTTCCTCTACAGCGAGGACCTCCAAAACGGCCAACGATTCGGCAACTTGCAAGTCAAGAATCCCTTCCTGTAACTGAGGACGCCGAAGGCGGGGTGAGGGCCGTCCCACCTATGGCTAGCTTCTGTGCGAAACCGCCCGTGGCTGGGGTGGTTCAGCGAGCGCGTGTTATAATAAGTGGGACTAGGGTACGTTCTTGCATTGCCGTGCGGGAATGCTGTGAGCCCAAAACGGGGGGCGGCGCTCCGCGCTAGGGCAGGGGTGCGCAGGAGAAAACCATGAGCACGGTTCAAGTAGAGCTTGGCGAGGAACTGCTCGAGCTGCTGCAGTCATTGGATCGGCCGGTGCAGCAATCGGCGCGTGAGCTTATCATCCTGGAGCTTTACCGCCAGGGTCGGATCGCAGCCGGAAGGGCCGCCGAACTCCTTGGCGTAAGTCATTCAGACTTTCTCCGGGTCGCTGCAGGAGTCGGCGTACCGTATTTCGAAATGACAACTTCGGATTGGAATGAGGAGAGCTCCGAGAGCAGGAAAATCTGATTGGCTGCTGTGTCAGATTCCGGTCCACTTATTGCCTTGGAGCGAATTCGGCAATTGCGGCTCCTCCCGGAACTATTTACCCGCATCGTCATCCCACCAGCCGTCGAAAAGGAAGTCGCTTTCCCGGCGGGTCTTCCCGATTGGATTTTGGTTCGACCCCTGAGACGGTCTCCAAGTTTCGGTGAATCAGGGCCCGCGTTGGGGGCTGGCGAACGGGAAGCCATAGCCCTTAGCCTGGAAATTGCAGCGTCCCGCCTCTTGGTTGACGACAAGGCCGCGCGGAGAGTCGCGAAAAGCTTGCATTTACCGGTCATCGGCACGCTGGGCCTTCTGTTGGCTGCCAAGAGGCGGGGGTTGTTTCCGACTGTACGACCCCACCTTGACGCCCTGCATCGTGCATCCTTCTACATAACGCCAGACCTTTACGATCAAGTCCTGGCGGAGGCGGGTGAAGCTTCCCCCCGTTCCTAGCCTGCCATCGCAGTTAATTTCTCACAATCCGAAATCCCGGTTCCTAGGCGTATCGCACGTTGCGAAAGAATTTGATTGATTCCGATCACGTTTCGCATATAATCAATCAGAATTGAGCAGACGGAGCCGGTAGCGCAGACCGCCGGGTTTGCGGTCTGCGGCTCTTGGTTGGCTGGCGCATAGAAGACGCGGAACGCAAAACCGGCGGTCTGCGCTACCAGGTTAAAGGTGATCGATTGAAGTCCGGGAAGGCAAGAGAACTCGCCCCGAAGCGCCTCGAGCGGCTGCGCGAAATCCTGCGCATTGACCACGTGGTGAGCGTCGAAGAGCTTTCGCGCGAGCTCAAGGTGTCGGCAGCCACCGTCCGCCGCGATCTGGGCCAACTCGAGAGCCTGGGCGAGGTACGGCGGGTTCACGGCGGCGCGGTGGGAACCGAGAGCCGCCTCGAGGAGCCGCTCTTCGACGACAAGACCTCGATTGCGGCCCGCGAGAAGCAACGCATCGCGCAGGCCGCGCTCAAATATATCAAGCCGAACGACACAATCTTCCTCGACGGCGGGA
Source organism: uncultured Acidobacteriota bacterium (assembly GCA_963770415.1). GTDB lineage: Bacteria > Acidobacteriota > Terriglobia > UBA7540 > UBA7540 > CAVROP01. The sequence goes on along the minus strand of CAVYPU010000044.1, from coordinate 69,743 downwards.
GCACGGTTCTCGAACTTGCGCGCCTGGTGCGCGACCGCTCGAACCTCACCGTGGTGACGAATTCGCTGCGCGCCGCCATCGAACTCGCGGCGCAAGGGCCGCGGGTGATCATGATTGGCGGCGAATTCCGACGGCTCAGCCAGACGCTGGTGGGCGCTCTTACCCGGCTTACCCTGAACCAAGTACACTTGGACAGGGCTTTCATGGGGACGATTGGGTTAACGCTCGAAGAGGGGCTCACCACCACTGATCCGAGCGAAGCCTATACCAAGGAACTCGTCATGCAACACGCCCGGCAAGTCATCCTCCTGGCTGATCACAGCAAGGTGGGCAAGGTTTCGTTTGCTTGCGCAGGGCAGCTTCGAAAAGTGCAAGTGTTGATCACGGACAAACAAATCGATCGCAAGTTCGCGAGCCGGCTTAGGAAGAATGGTGTGGAGGTTGTGAGGGTTTAGTTAGGGATTAGGGTTTAGGGTTTAGGGATTAGGGTTTAGGGATTAGGGTTTAGGGATTAGGGTTTAGGGAAAAGACGGTGACGAACTACAAGGAACTGGAAGTTTGGAAACGCTCTGTGGCTCTGATAACTGAACTCTATAAACTCACTTCTAAATTCCCCGATACAGAGCGGTACGGCCTTACCTCCCAAATACGGAGAGCCACAACCTCGATAGCAGCTAATATTGCAGAGGGCTGGGGACGAGGATCAACGGGGGAATACGTTCAGTTCCTAACCGTGGCGCGGGGGTCGCTGATGGAAGTAGAGACGCATCTGATCGTCGCGTGTAATCTCCACTTACTCAGCGCTCTGGCCTTAGATCCCTTTTCCAAGGAGATTGAAGAGATCGGCAAAATGTTGAATGCGCTAATCAGGGCGTTGAAGAAGAGAGATTAGAGATTAGGGATTAGGCATTAGGCATTAGGGATTAGGGATTGAACGCCTGACCCCTAACGCCTAACTCCTAATCCCTATTTGACCCTAATCCCTAATCCCTATCGTAAGGAGGCAGCTTTGGCAACAGCAAAATTGAGTGTGGCTTATTTGAGCGATTTGAGGCCTGATTTCAGGCCCTTTGAGATTGAGTGCGGCAAGATCCCGGGCTACCGGTTCAAGGGAAATCTGCGCAGCGAGCTCGAGGCGGGCCGTATTGAAGCGGCGACGGCCGTCGGCCTTCTCGAGGACATGCTGATGATCCGCGAGATGGAAGAGATGATCGTGAAGCTCCGCTCCGGGGCCTACGAGCCGATCAAGGATTTCAACTACCGCGGACCGACGCACGTCTCGATCGGCCAGGAGGGCGCGTCCGTGGGCGCCTGCAGCGCCTTGAACTTGAAAGATTACATCACCAGCACCCATCGCGGCCACGGCGACAGCCTGGCGCGCGGCTGCCAGGCCATCCGCGCCATGAGTGACGAACGGCTGCGCCAGCGCGTTCCGGGCTCGAAGGCGGCGACGCACGCGGAACTCCTCGAGGAAGTGCTCGAGGACCACGTTTATCGCACACTCGCCGAGCTCTTCGGAAAAGAAGACGGCTACTGCAAAGGGCGCGGCGGAAGCATGCACATCGCGGACTTCACCGTCGGCCACCTGGGAGCGAACGCCATTGTGGGCGGCAGCGTGCCGATCGCCACGGGCGCGGCGGTGGGAAGCCGCTACTTGCGCAACGGCGGCGTGGTCTGCTGTTTCGCGGGCGACGGCGCTTATGCGAACGGCGTGGTGCTCGAGTCGCTCAATTTTGCTTCGCAAGTTCAGTTCGTGAACGGCCTCGCCGGCGACCACCGCTTCGGCGTGCCCATCGTCTTTTTCGTGCTCAACAATCATTACGGCATGACGGGCCGCGCCGATAACGAAGTAATGGGCGTGGCGCACCTGGCGCGGCGCGCGGCGGGCTTTTCCGATTGCAACATGCACGCCGAAGTTGTGAACGGTATGGACGTGCTCGCCGTTCGCGAAGCCATGCAACGCGCCACGGAAATGTGCCGCAACGGCAAGGGGCCGGTTTTTCTGGATGTGAACACTTACCGTTACTACGGCCACTCGCTGAGCGACCCGCGCAACGAGTACCGCACGCGCGAGGAAGAAGCGGCGTGGAAAGCGGTCGATCCCATCACGACACTCTCCGGGGAGCTCCGGGAGTGCGCCGTGCTGGACGAAGCGGGCGTGGCCGGTGTCGAAGCCAGAGTTCGCGAGCGCAATGCGCGTGCCGCACGCCGTGCCGCGGATGCCGCCGACCCCGATCCCAAGGATGTGATCCGGTACATGTACACGGACACCTCGGTCGAGGTGGTGCCGCCGCAGTATCGCAAAGTTGAGATCATCGAGCCGCCCGCGCCGATCAAACGAGCCAACGGCGAGATCACTTATCGCGATGCCATCAAAGAAGCGTTGATCGAAGAGATGAAACGCGACTCGCGCGTCATCTTCTATGGCGAAGACGTGGCTGAGTATGGCGGGGCGTTCAAGCTCAGCAAAGGACTGCTCGAAACTTTCGGGCGCGAGCGCGTCTTCAACACGCCGATTTCCGAAGCCGCGATTTGCGGCACGGCGGTGGGCGCGGCCATGGTCGGCCTGCGGCCCGTCGCCGAACTCATGTACATGGATTTTCTGCTGATGGCCGGCGACCAGGTTTGCAACCAGGCGGCCAAGTGGCATTACATGTCGGGCGCGCAAGTCGAAGTGCCGCTGGTCATACGCGCTTCGGTTGGCGGCGGCAAAGGCTACGGCGGGCAGCACTCACAAACGCTCGAATCGAGCGTGGCCAATATTCCCGGTTTGTACGTCGCGTATCCGTCCACACCTTACGACGCCAAGGGCATGCTGAAGTCGGCCATACGCGACAACAACCCCGTCTTGTTCCTCGAGTCGCAACTTCTCTACGGGGTGAAAGGCGTGGTGCCGGAAGAAGAGTATCTGGTTCCGCTCGGCGTTGCAGATGTGAAGCGCGCGGGCAGCGACATCACGCTGGTAGGTTGGGGGCCCGCGATTCAAGACGCACTCAAGGCCGCCGAAAGGCTCAAAGCGGAACTCGGAGCGAGCGCCGAGGTGGTGGATATTCGCAGCCTGATCCCGCTTGATAAGGAGACCATACTTGCCTCCGTGCAAAAGACGGGGCGCTGCGTGGTGGTCAGCCAATCGGTGACCATCGGCAGCTTTATGGGCGAAATCGTTTCCACGATTCAGGAAAACGTCTTCGATTATCTCGATGCGCCCATCATGCGCGTGGGAGCCAAGGACGGCATCGCGCCGCAATCGCACGTGCTCGAGGCCGTCTTCCTTCCCAACGCGAATGATATTTTCCAGGCTGCCAAGGCCATTCTGTAGCATTTTTGGAGTGCGGCAGCTTGCTGCCGCTTTCGGCAGGACCAGCTTGCTGGCCGGCTATTGAGCGTTTACTCGGAGGTACAAAAAGCGGGCAAGCTCGCGCAACCAAAGCGGCAGCAAGCTGCCGCACTCCAAAGCGCTTGCAGCGCCTCGAGAGATTTCTGCAGAAGGGATCACGATCATGGTTCGACCGATCACCATGCCCAAGCTGGGGCAATCCGAGGAAGTGGGGACGCTCGTCCGCTGGCGGAAGAAGGTGGGAGACAGCGTCGCCAAGGGCGATATCCTTTTCGAGATCGAAACGGATAAGGCCATACTCGAGGTCGAGAGCTTCTTCGAGGGCACGCTGCTCAAGACCGTCGTTCAGGAAGGGGCAACCGTGCCCATTAATACCACTGTTGGTTTTGTAGGCGATCCCGGAGAGGCCGTTCCGGTAGTGGCGGCGGCCGCCCCCGAAGCGCGCAAGCCGGAGCCGGCCGCGGTTCCGCGAGAAACACCGCGGGCGCCCGCGACGCCTGCCGTGGCAGTCATGCCCGAAGCTCGCGCGGAGCGTATTCTCGTGGGGGCGATTCGCGAATCGTCCCCACGACCCGCGCCCAGTGTAACGGCAGCCCCGGAAGTATTCCGTATTAGCCCGCGCGCCGCGAAGCTCGCGAAAGAGTCCGCCATCAACCCCTCGCCCATCGCCGGCGGGGCCCTTGGGCAGGATTGTAGAGCGCGATGTAAAGGGCTACCTCAAGTCCAAGGGCTACTATGAGTTACGAATCACGCTGGCGGCGAAGCGTTTGGCGGCGAGGGAAGGCATCGACATTTTGTCATGCGCGGCCGGCGGGAACGGCCTGGCACGCATCACCGTCGCTCGGGTGGAACGAGCTATCTCGGAAAAGCCGCAACCCATGAGCAGAATGCGCCAGGTGATTGCCTCGCGCCTGACGGAGAGCTTCACCACCGCTCCACACTTCTTTGTTACCGTGTCAGTGGATATGACTGAACTAGTTAACCTGCGCACCGAACTCAAAGCTCAAGGCGCGTCTTATACGGTGACGGATTTCATCGCCAAAGCCGTAGCGTTGAGCTTAGTTGAGTTTCCTGTGGTGAACAGCACTACGGATGGCAAGACGGTTCGATGGCACAGTAAAGTTCACCTGGGTTTGGCCGTGAATCTCGAGCAGGGCCTCGTGGTGCCGGTCATCCGCGATGCCGAGGAGTTAAGCCTCGCGGAGATTCACGACTGCGCATCGGAACTCGCGACCAAAGCCCGCGCCGGCAAGCTTACGCCCGATGAGATGGGCGGCAGCACGTTTACAATTTCTAACATGGGCATGCTGGATGTCGAGAACTTTACCGCCATCATCAATCCCGGCGAGAGCGCCATCCTCGCCGTGTCCAGCACGCTCAAGCAGCCGGTGGTCAGGGACGGCCAGATCGTCGTGCGGGATATCATGAAGATGACGCTCTCTTCCGATCACCGCATCATCGACGGCGCGACGGCCGCCAAATTTGCGAATGCCATCAAACAAAAACTCGAGGAGATATCACTGTGGAAACGTTCGACGTAGTGGTGATCGGCGCAGGACCCGGCGGCTACCCGGCCGCCATTCGAGCCGCGCAATTGGGCGCTACGGTTGCCCTGGTGGAGCGCGAGTACTTGGGAGGGACGTGTCTCAATTACGGCTGCATTCCTTCCAAAGCATTAATCCACACTTCCGATCTCTATGCGCAAGTAAGGTCTGCGGCGAGCATGGGCCTCAAAGCCGAGTCGGCCTCTTTCGATTACACCGCCATGGCGGAGCGCAAGGACCAAGTAGTCCGCGGACTGCGCGGCGGTGTAAAACAACTGCTGGCGGGGAATGGCGTTAAGGTCTTCGAAGGTTCTGCATCATTCGAGAACCGCAAGCGCATCGTGGTGAATTCGAAGTCTGGAAGCACGGTGATCGGCGCCGACAAGACCATCATCGCCACTGGAGCCACGTCTTCACTGCCCGGCTTCCTGCCGCGGCATGAGCGCGTGGTCGAAAGCCGCGCTTTTCTTGACTTGAAATCCGCTCCGCAGCGCGCGCTGGTTCTGGGCGGTGGTGTGATCGGATGCGAGTTCGCTTGCATGCTGGCGCAATTGGGTACTCAGGTCACAATCGTCGAATTGCTCGAGGATATCCTGGCATTCCTGGATGCCGACATCCGGCGCGAGCTGCGCCGCCAGATGGAGAGGACCTTGGGCATTCGCATACTAACCGGCACGAGCCTCGACAACATCGCGGCGGATGAGCGAACTGTGCACGGAACCGCCGGGGGAGAATCGCTCGAGGCGGATTTGCTTCTGGCCGCACTCGGACGCAAGCCGGTAACGCAAGAACTCCAGCTCGAGAACGCCGGACTCAAAACCAATCAGCATGGCTGTGTCGAGGTTGATGAGTATGGCATGACGCAGGTGTCAAACATTTATGCTATCGGTGATGTCACTGGGGGGCCGCAACTCGCTCACGCAGCTACCTCGCAAGGCCTGGTCGCGGCTGAAAATGCCTGCACGCGCAATCGCCGCAAGAACGAGAAGCTGATTCCATATTGCATCTTCACCTCGCCAGAAGTTGGGGCAGTGGGGCTGACGGAGCAGGAAGCGCAGAAGCAGGGCCGCGAAGTCAAGACGGGCAAATTCAACTTTGGCGCGCTGGGCAAGAGCTTGGCCATCGGCCACCCGAGCGGGTTTGTGAAGTGGATTGCGGATTCGAAGTCCGGCCAATTGTTGGGCGCACAGGCGATCGGCGTGCAAGCCACCGACCTCATCGCCGAAGCCACGGTGGCCATCCGCGCCGAACTGACCGCCACTGAGCTCGCCCAAACTATTCACTGCCACCCCACCCTCGCCGAGGCCTGGATGGAGGCCGCAGACGTACTGCTCGGCGAACCCATACACACCATCGTCAGGAAAAAGGGACTGGGGGCCGGAGTCTAGGGGCTGGAGATTGCCGCGGTCGGCTGGCGCATCAGGGCGAAGATCGATGTGTCCGCGAGTTTCTGGCCGCCTAAAACCCCACACCTTTGCACTGCGCCCGCCAACGGCGACTTGGACGCAGCGGCGTTGCCATTAAGGGGCAAGTCCCTCAAGGCGCAGCGTTGTGTCGACCAGGCCGATCTCGACTCGCCGATTCGCGGCGCGATCCGCTGCGCTGTCGCCGTGAACTCTAGGGTCCGATTTGCCGAAGCCTTTAGTGGTGATGATCTTCGGGTCGAGCCCTGATTGCACCAGGTAGTCGCGTACCGCCTGGGCACGCCGCTCCGAGAGCTTCACGTTGTACTCCGCGGTTCCGACGTCGTCGGTGTACCCGTAAATGCTGATTGAATAACCCTGCACGCTCATCAGGACGCCGGCGATGCGGCTCAGGATCTCGCGATCCTGCGGTTTGATGTCGGCCTTATCAAAATCGAATCGAACCGAGTTACTACCGAGTGTCACAACCAGGCCCATGGACGTGCGGCGAGTGTCGGCGATGTGGCTCAGGACTTCCTTCAGGTGCGCGAGTTCCTGTTCGCGCTGTTGCCGGTACTCATCCGCCTTTTGCTTCGCGGCACTTGCCTCCTGCTTGGCGGTCGCGGCTTGCTGCTGTGCCTGCTGGGCTTCGGTCTGGGACTGAGTTCGGGCGGCTTCCGCCTGGTCTCTCTGGCGTGCAGCCGCCTGCGCACTTTGCGCGGCTTCTACAGCCTGCTGAGCGGATGCTTGCGAGCGCTGCTCGACCTCACTCAGCCGCCGGTTTATATCTTCAGTCTGCCGGCCAAGCTGCGCAAGTTCATTCCCCATGCGCCTATGCGCGCGCACGGCAAAGAAAACCAGGATCGCCATCACGACCAGAAGCAACCAGCCCCAAACCTGGGACCTGCCTTCCGGCCGCATGGGTTTCGAATCGGACGGCGGTTCGCGCGTAATGTCCGGGTCGAGATTGAACAAAGCCATACCCTTCAATTCTACATGTCAATTGGGTTGAGCGCGAGACCAGTCGTGTCAAACACAAGACTCAAACACGGTACAGAAAAAGGATCGGTTGCTTTCCCTGGCAAGCGAGCCTATCCCGAGGTCTTCTCCGGGCCAGCCGCCAGGCTGGGCGGGGAAGGTAAGTTCGCCTGGCCCGCCAGGACCTTCGTCAACGTCGCTGCCAGGCCGTCGATGGAACTGCCGCCGCCCACCGCCAGGATTTGCGGCACGAACTGGGCTCCCTTTTCGGCCAGGACTGTGGCGATGTTCACAAGCGTGGTGCTGGTGGCGCCGATGGCCTCGTTTTGCGCCTTGAACCCTTCCGCCTTGGCGAGTCCTTGGGTTCGAATCACTTCAGCCTGGGCGGTGCCCTGGGCGCGGATGACGTCGGCCTGCGCGGTGCCTGTTTGCTTGATGTACTCGGACTCGCCGCGAGCCTGTTGCACTCTGGCATCCGCGTTGTTCTTATTGATCTCAATCCCGATCGATGACTTGGCCAGATCTCTCTGCATGTCGGCCTTGCCGGTTGTGGCCTCAGTCGCGACGCGCTGCTCCTGCGCCTTCTGCTGCATTATGAAGGTTTCTATTTCCTGATTGGCGATCTCCCTCCGTGTTAATACCACCACCAGATCCTGCGGAAGCACGACGTCTTGAATGTAGACGCCTTTGGTTTCAACTTCGTATTCGGAGAGCTGTTCAGTGATGTGCTTGGTCGCGTCCTCTTGCACGGTTTTGCGACTCTGAATGAAAGTCACCGCTTCCATATTCCCCAGCCGGTTGCGGAAGTGGTTTCCCAATGCCGCCTGGAGGACTTCGTTGACCAGGTTCAGCATACTGCCCACCATCGAAATGACTCGCGGAGCCTTTGTATCCGGCACGTGAATCAGCACCTGAAGGTCGAGGGTGAAGATGAAGCCTTCGCGGCTTTTGGCGACGATGGGCTCGAGCCGCGCGTCCAGGCCGTGCGCGCCGGTGACGCCCTTGGCCCAGTCGAGCTTCAGGATTGCCGTGGGCACAATCTCGGCCTGGTAGATGCGCGGGTTGATGGGATACTTGCCGGTGCGCAAAGGCTCCTCCCAGATGCCGCGATGGCCCGGCTTCACCAGGCTCCCGAATTTGAATTCCGGTCCCGGAAGTGTCTTCCGTCGGCAAGCCCACGTAGGACTTGATCACCGCTACCTGCCCCTGCTCGACCACCAGCATGGGCATGTGCTCGACCCGGACCAGAAATGGATTCAGGTTGTAGGCGCCATAAAGCAGCGGATCGTGCTGCAAGCCGATTCTTCCGCCCTTATCGAGAAACGCCTGGAAATCCTGATACGACTTGTGCTGGTCGTTCTTGTTTCCAAGAATGGTTTCGATCAGCTGCGCGTTGGTGATGGAGAGTTGGCCTGGGCAGGTGGACGGCCGCCTTCTCAATGGTCCTCGATGTCCGCGAAGCCGCCCAAGCGGCTGGCGATGTCGCCGGCGGAAAGCGAATCGCCCTCGAGTGTCGTCACCACGCCGATCATGTCCAGGACGTGTCCGCTTTCAGTTGCCTGAGGCTCGATGCGCGTGACTTCGAGCGCGGTCCCACCCAGGCCGAAAGACTCGAAGCTGAGTTTCCCCTGCCGCATCTGCCAGCGAAGTTCCTCCGAGACCGGGCACGCCCATAGACTTGAGGCTTGGTGATGACCAGGAACGCCACAGGGTGAATCGGGGCAAGCGTACCGGGAGGAAAAACCGGGCGCTGTACGCCTTTTTGCCCTTTGATTAGCTTTCGTCGACCCCCTCCACGAACGCGCGGAGGTCCGTGAAATTGCCGAATTCTTCCGAATAGATGGCCGACTTCGCGCCGATGGGAAGCGGTTGCCCGATCTGCGCGATCACGATGCCGATCTGCCCGGCAGGTACCTGGACCCATGGGTGTCGGGTAACGGCATAAACGAGGCAAGATTTGAAACGGAGCCCCGGCATCAATAGTTCCGCTTGATAGCCTGCCTCGCCGCGGAATGCGATCGGGTTGTCCCCAGGAAGCTTCCCACCAAACCGCTTCCGTACCAGCCCTACCTGTGTGGGTCCAATGGTGTAAGTTGACTTTGCGAGGATGACTAGAATTGTGACGATCAGCGCGATGATCACACTGGAAAGGATGTAGTGCGCGACTACTATTTCCAACATGGGACCCTCCTGAAGGACCGGGTTGGCGCAGGCCGCGATGGGGGCGTTCTGCCAACCACACGCGGCCCGCCGAACCGTGCGAATTGTACCCCAAGCTGATTGCCTGCACCAGCGCAAGTCCCCGCGCAAGTCCCTGCATGGTGCTTGATTTGACGAAGGGCGCAAATCGCGCTATTTTGCCATGGCGCGTAATTCGGAAGATTCGGGGGTGTCGGCATTCCCCTATGAGATTCGCAATTCGAAATCTGAAAATCCGTCAACAGATCCTCCTATTCACACTTCCGCCTCTAATCGTCCTGCTCTGCGCGGTGGGGCTCGCTTTCTTTGTTTACTGGAGCGTGAGCAGCAGCGGCCGAGCGGTGTTGCGGTCCAAAGAAAGAGTGATCCGCAATCAGTCATTTATCGGGCACGTCACGCAAATCTACTACGACGTGCAGAGGATCGTCGTCAACCACCAGAACAATATGATGGAGACTTACGAGAGGATGGTGGCGGACGGGGTGGCCGACCTCAAAACGTTGGACGAGTTGGAGGCGGATGATCCCGGGCAAGAGCAAGAGGTGGCTAAAATACGCGAAGATTTCGAATCGTTTCGAAACTTGTGGGCGCAGGCCACAATTGAGTTGGCTCGTCCTGGCGGCAACTTCGACACCACATCCGCCATGGCGGAGGGCCAGCAACGGTGGACCGCAATTCGCACGGAGGCGTTTAAGCTGCAACGAGAGGATGAGAAACAAAATGTGGGCGAGATGCAAGGTGCGGAGAGGATGACATGGATCGTGCTGGTGGCGGGCGTTGGGCTGACCGTGCTGCTGGCCGGGCATCCTGATCTTCCTGAAGGGCGTGTGGACGCGCCAGATTGTGACTCCGGTGCTGCAACTCATTCGAGCTTCGGAGCAAGTTGGGCGCGGTGACTTCGCACCGGAATTGCCCCCCATGGGCGATAACGAGTTTGGCATTCTCTCCCGCAGCTTTTCGCGAATGACCACAGCGCTCCGGCGTGAGCGCGAAGAAATGGCATCCCTGAACCGGTTTACTGAAGCGGTCACCCAGTGCACCTCAGAACATGAAGTTTACGATCTGGTTTTGCATTCTCTCAAAGAGCGCTTTCAGCCGGCGCAAATCATCATCTTCAAACTGCAAACACCTGAAAACCTACTGGAGGCGGTAGCCACACTTGTTCCACTGCCGAAGGAATTCGGGACTCGACCGGCGATCGAAGAGCCCCACTGCTGCAAAGCCGTGCGCTCCGGGCGCTCCTTCGTCGTAAACGATGTGCGAGTCCAGGCGCTCTGCCCCTCCAAGTTTGCGCTGCCCACCGAGGGCAGCTATTTTTGCGGACCCTTGATCGCCGGCGGCATCATCATCGGTTCCGTGCGCATGCAAGGGGCGGCGGATATTTGGAACGCAGACCGCCGGAGCTTGCTTGAGAGCTATCTGAGCGGCGCCGCTTCGGCGCTTTCGAACCTTCGCCTGCTCGACAGGATGAAGGAACAGGCCAACTTCGACGTGCTGACGGGACTGTATAACCGGCGGTTTTTGGAGGTTTATGCCCAAAAGCAGTTTGCCATCGCCCGACGGCAGGAGCAGCCTTTAGGCGTGGCCATGCTCGACCTCGACCACTTCAAACGATTTAACGACGTCTACGGTCATGAGATTGGTGATTGCGTCCTGCGCTACTTTGCCAAGACTGTTACCGAGTCGATTCGAGAATCAAACCTCGTCGCGCGCTTGGGGGGCGAGGAATTTGTGGTGGTGCTGCCCAACACCGACGCGGCAAATTGCGTCCTGGTGGCGGAGCGCATCAGGGAAGCAGTCATGTCGATGATCGTGCCCTCCGGCACGGAAAAGCCGCTGCCGCAGGTGACTGTGAGCATTGGGGTCGCGGCCTTCCCCGAACACGGCCGGACAATCGAAGAAGTTATGCAAGCTTCCGATAAGGCGCTATATGAATCAAAACGCGGCGGCCGAAATCGCGTGACCGTTGCGCCGGCTCCGGATAATGCGGTAGTAAAAGGTTAATGATCCAGGCTATGCCACTAAATGTCATGTATTGAGGGTGGTTAATATGACCAAGACCTCTGGGGAACATATGCCCGTCGAGGACAGGCTAACTTCATTGGATTTTTTCCGCGGCTTCACCATGTTCCTTCTGATCGGTGAGGCGACCGGCCTCTATGCACATCTCAGGGCGCCGCAACTCTCCGGCACAGTGCTTGGCGCGATCGGCTGGCAACTGGAGCACCATCCCTGGAACGGACTGCACTTCTGGGACCTGATCCAGCCCTTCTTCATGTTCATCGTGGGCGTGGCCATGCCCTTTTCCATCGGCAAGCGCTGGGAACGGGGCGATAGTTGGAGCAAAACGTTTCGTCACGCGCTCGCGCGCTCCGGATCTGCTGCTGCTCTTTGGATGGGGCCTCTATTGCATCGGCCCCGGACGACTGACTTTCGAGCTTTGGAACGTGCTGGCGCAGCTTTCCTTTACCTACCTCGTCGCCTTCCTCTTGATGCGCCAGCCGGCGCGGGCGCAGATCGGCGTTCACCTTCCTGTTACTGATCTCGACCGAGTTGCTCTATAGGCTCTGGCCGGTGCCGGGTTTCAACCAGCCTTTCGTGCCGGACCACGGTTTCGGGGCCTGGGTGGATCTGAAGCTCATGCACAAGCTTTCCGAAGGACACTGGGCGGCGTTCAACGCGTCCCTACCACCGCGCACACCATGTGGGGAGTGCTTGCCGGGCAGCTCCTGAAGAGCAGCCGCACGCCTCTTCACAAAATCCGCATCCTGGCCATCGCCGGAGCAATCTGCGTGATATGTGGCTACTCCCTGAATCCCTGGACGCCCATTATCAAACGCATCTGCACCAGTTCGTTCGTGATCGTGAGCGGCGGGTGGGCGCTGCTGGCTCTGGCCTTTTCCTACTGGCTGATCGACGTGAAGAAGCTAAAAGGATGGAGCCTGTTCTTCAATATCGTGGGCATGAACTCACTCTTGATCTACCTGTTCACGAACACCGGAGGCGCAGAGTGGTTCCACGCCATCGCCAAGCCTTTCACCATGGCCTTGTTCATGTGGGCCGGCACGCTCGCGGGACAGATTGTCACCAGTATCGTGGTCTGGGGCATGCTCTGGTATCTCTGCTACTGGTTTTATAAGAAGCGCATCTTTATCAGAATCTGAACCTGCATACATAGGACTTGTTTCTCGCCGCGAGCGGGAAGGGGAAAAGCAGGCGGCGGGGAAACCCATCCTTGTTGTCATTCCGAGCATAGCGAGGAATCTCGCATTGCTCCCTGTTCCTGAAGCAGAGCAGGATTTGTGGCTTCACTCGGAATAACACGGCACGCGAGTTCTCAACGGCCAGCACGCGGCGGTGCGGTTGCGGACGTTTGAGAAATGAGAATGAACGAATCCACGCGCAATCCCACCGGCAACTCGCGCCCGTCATCTAGCTGGACAAGCGTTTCGAGAATCTTCTTATCCACGCGCTCGGTAGGCTCGTCGGTGCGGAGATTCTTGGTGCCCATCTCTCGCCCAATGCGGACGACCTGCCCCCAGAACTTCCTGCCGTGGTAGGCGTCGGCGGTGACGTAGGCGCGGTCACCGAGACGAACTTTGGCCACATCGTTCTCATCAACGTCCACGCGCACTCGCAATGCCTTCTCGTCTCCAAGCGTCACGAGGGGGTCGGGCGAGTTCCAAGAGTTGGTCACACTCTCGCCGGGCCGGTGGTGTTTGCGCAGGACCACGCCGTCGATGGGGGAGTAAACGAAAGTCTTCTCGTAGCGGGCGCGGGCTTCCTCAAGCTGGGCGCGAGCCAGCGCCACGTTGGCTTCACCACGGGTGCAGTCCTCTTCGCGCGCGGGGTCGTCAAGCAGGGCGAAGTGTTGGGCGGCGAGGTCGTGTCGGGCCGTGGCCACTTTGAATTCCCGTTCGTACCTGTCGGCTTCCTCGCGGGAGACGACGCCATCGCGGAAGAGCCTCTGGCGGCGCTCCATCTCGGCACGGGCGTTTTCCATGATGGCTCGAGCTTCATTGACAGAAGCGCGCGCTTCGCGCCGCTCCTCGCTGCGAGCGCCGTTCACGATCTTGCGCAGGGCGGCCTCTTTCTCCGCAAGATCAGCTTCGGCTGAAGCCACCTGGGCCCGATAGTCATCGTTTTCGAGGACGCCGAGCATCTGGCCGCGCCTCACGTGGTCGCCTTCCTCGACGAGCACCGACTTGAGCTTTCCGTTAATTTCCGACCCCACCTTGATGTCTTCGGAGAGCGGCTCGACGCGACCAGGCCCGGCCACGAGGTCCAGAGCGCCCGCGTCGAGGCGCTCTGAACGCGACGGTCGAGCTTCCGCCTGTGACGAAGCCCCACTGCGGCCCATCAGGAAGAGCATAGCGGCCAGCCCTGTGCCGGCCATTACTACGGCGATGGTCGTGGTCCTTTTCTTCATTGGCATCCTCCAGTATTTAGAAACTCAAAAGCCGAAATTCGAAAATCGAAACTCGGGAATTGCTGGATGCGCGTCATTCCCACCCAAACAGGAATCCGGCGCTATGCGGGCCGGCGTGGACCCCAGCATACGAGGGGGTGACGGCATCGGCCAACCTTGAGCTTCCAGTTTCGATTTCCATATGCAGCGCATTCCGGCTCCTTTATCCGAAAATCTCACTTAATCCCGGAACCAGGAACGAACTCCTGGGCAAAGTCGGGCCTGGCCCGGTCGTCAGGGCAGAAGGCGAGGGATCCGGCTCGAGCACGCTCCTTTCCTTGATCTTCCCGTCCTCGATATGGACGATGCGGTCCCCGAATTCGAGCGTGCGATTGTCATGAGTGACGATGGCTACGGCGCGGCCGTTCTGCCGGGCGAGGTTACGCAACATCTCGATGACCACGCGGCCGCTGTGAGAATCGAGCGCGGCGGTGGGCTCATCGGCGAGGATGATGTCCGGCTCACCTGCCAGGGCGCGGGCGATCGCCACCCGCTGCTTCTGCCCCCCGCTCAAGTCCGCGGGAAAACTGTCGCCCTTGTCACTCAAACCTACCTGCTCAATCAGTTCGCCGGCGCGACGTTTGGCAGCCTTCCCCCTGACGCCTTTCAGGTCGAGAGCCAACTCGATGTTCTCAGCCGCCGTCAGCGTCGGGAACAGGTTGAAGCCTTGAAAGATGAATCCAATGTGGTCGAGCCGCACGCGCGGAAGGTCCCTCTCGCTCAAATTGGTAACTTCCCGGCCGGCGATTCGAACACTACCGGAAGTCGGGCGTAGGATGCATCCCATGATCGAGAGGAGCGTGGTCTTGCCGCTGCCGGACGGACCCATGAGCAGCACGACTTCACCTCGTGCGATATCGAGATCGACGTCGCGCAGGGCCTGCACTGCGGCCTCGCCTGATTCGTAGTTTTTGGTCAGCCTGCGGACTGAAATTGCGATATCCATATTGACTGCTCCTCTCGCATTGAAACCGTAAACCGGATGCCGTTAGCGAAGTCCCATTACACGCGGCGTCAGAACCAGGGACGCGTCGCCCACCACGTCAAAAGCAAATGAAACACCTGCAGCGGGACGCGGAGCCAGAGCGCGGTCGCAGGCTTCCCGCGAAGAAGAATTCCCTCTCGCGCCGCCTTCCAGTTCGCCGGAAAGACAGCGAGAAGAAACAGGTCGAGACACAATCCGGCAACGTTACGGACCTTGGGTAGAAGGATTCCGACCGCCCCCAGCACCTCGCACACACCGGTGAGATAAATAAGAACGAGCGGCTGAGGAAACACCCGTGGGACCATGCGGGCCAGGTCATGCTTCATTTTGGTGAAGTGCGCGGTACTCGTGAACAGGAACATCAGCGCCAGCGCATATCGCGCCGATGACACCCAGGTCGCGAAGGCTTGTACTCCCACCGCTCCCAGACTCCTGAAAATCAACCAAGAGATCGACAGAACCAGCAAAACCGTCATGGGTTATGAACACCCTCCTGCCCGCTCTGACTTATGTCTCCTGACTCTTCCCGACTGCCCGCCGCGCATCACGAACCAAGTACTACCCTTTGAAAACCATCGCCGGATCGAGGCGAGTGACTTTGTTGATCGAGACGATTGCAGCGACAATGCACATTAAGAGTGTCAGGCCCAACATCCCCACGCCCATGGGCCAGGGCAGGACGATGGAGGCTCCACCTTTCTGGCTGCCGTGAACCACAAACATGCTGACCACCATTCCCATTAGATAACCGAGAACGGCGCTGATGGCAGCTTGTTTGATGATCACCCAATAAACATAGCTGTTGGGGGCTCCCATGGCCTTGAGCGTCCCGTATTCGCGCAGGTGATCCATGGTGGTGGCGTAGATGGTCTGCGCTACGACTACCACGCCGACTACGAGACCCAGCGCTGCGGCAAGCAATACGGCAATCCCGGCCCCCGTCGAGAACATCCAGTAGAATCGAGTCATGTGGCTGAACTCGGGCGTGGTGTAGACGTCCACGGCGCGAACGCGCCGCGCGAGATCCTGCTTGAGCTGTTCCACATCGACCCCTGACTTGGCCTTGACCAGGATGTACAAGGTCTGGTCTTCCCGCAGGCGGGTGTAGCCTTGGGCATTCTTGAAGGTCGTGAAGACGTAGGGCATCGTGGTGAAGGCGCGGATGCCGCTGGTGAACCCCACCACGCGCGCCCGGCGGCCCTGAATCTCGAAGGTCTGGCCGACTTCGCGGACTCCGAGTTTCGCGGCATAGAACCGATCCACCATGACGGCGTCCGGTTGTTTCAGGTCCTGGATGCTGCCGGCTACGACGTTCCAAGGCGCTCCATACGGCGAGTCCGGGTTGAAGCCCACGACCTGGCTGCCCTCGTGGCCGCCGTCGGGCCGCTGCCAGTCGCTGAACCGCACGATGTACTTCTGCGCATCCTCGACACCCGGAGTGGCCAGCACCTGGTAGAGCTTGCGCTCGGAAAAGGGTGTCGCCTGATCGATGTAGGGAACGTGCTTCGAGGCGACCCATAGGTTGACACCGGAATGATCGATGAGGCCGGAGGTCGTGGTTTCAAAACCGATGAAGAGTCCAAGTTGCACCACGATCAGAACCACAGCAAAGACAATGCCCGTCAGCGTCACGGTCAGTCGGACCTTGTCGTGAAACAGATTCCTTTGTGCCAAAGGCGGCATGCGTCACCTCACTTCGCGTACAGGTCTTCCATTTGGCCGATGGCGTGCGCAAAATCGGCTCGCGCCTGGTTGTAGCGGTAGAGCGCCTCAATCTGGTTGTCGTTCGCGCGCGCCAGGGCGTCCTGCGCGGTGATCACTTCAATGTTGTTCGCCACGCCTTCTTCAAAACGCTCTCTTGACTGCCCCACCTCGCGGTGCGCGAGGTCAACGCCCAGATTCGCCACTTCCACCTGGTTGCGCGCCGACTCAAGTTGAGCTGCGGCGTTCTTCACTTCAAGAGCGATCTGGTCCCGCAACCGAGCCATCTCCTGGTCAACCCGTTTTATCTCAAGTTCATTCTTGGCCATCTCGCCGCGGATTCGTCCGCCGGTGAAGAGCGGGAATTCCAAAGTGCCTTGGTAGGTGTAGACCGGAATCGCCGAGGCAACGGAGTTGCCCTGGTAGGACCAGTTGCCGCCGACGGCCAGATTCGGCAATCGCGACTCGCTTGAACCGCGCTCGCGCAGGCGCGCTGCGTTCTCCTGCGAAGCAAGCGACCGCATCTCGGGCCGCGTTGCGTAAGCCTGCTCGATGCTCTCGCCAAGTCTTATCTCAGGCGTCACGAAGAAGCTCATCTCGTCGCTTAACTCGACCGTTTGACGCGGTTCGAGGTGAAGCAACTGGACCAGTCCATTGAGCGCGGTCTTCAATTGTGTTTGGGAGACAAGCAGTCCCTGCTTTTCGTTCTGGAGTTGAACGTTCGCTCGCACCGTGTCGAGGTTGGTGCCGACTCCCTGCTTCTCGAGAGCCACCGCCTGGTTATAAAGCACGGTAGCGAGATCGACGCGCGAGGCGGCGGCGCGCACCTGGGCCTCGGCGCGTAGCCCCCCGAGGTACTGCGAGACCACAAGCGCAACGGTCTCTTCGTGGACCGTCGTAGCCTCGGCCTCGCTGGCTCGAACCGCCTGATGCGACGCTTGCCAGTTTCTCCAGAGGGTCAGGTCAAGGACCGGCAATGAGAATGAGGGGCCGGACTGGAACACTTCGAAGGGGCCGGCGTGATGAGGAATGCCCGGCAACACCGCGCCGAATGAAGACCCCAGGTTGAGCCGCTCGGCGCTCGCGGCCAGCTCGAAGCTCGCCTGTGGAAGCAGTGCTGAGCGACTGATTGCCTGGTCCTGCTGGCTCTCGGCCAGTTTCAGGTTGGCAATTTGAATTTGGGGATTCTGCTTCAGCCCCAGACGCACCGCGTCGCGCAGGGTGAGCCGTAGCGGAGGCTGGTCCTGGCTCGCGAGTGGGGGCGTAGACAGGAACGTGGTCGTCCAAACGCCGATGATCAATAGGAAAGCTCGAGTGTTCATGTCGCGCCCCTTGTGGCTGTAACGTCAGCTTAACAACGCTCTATCACTTTACGTTGTTAAGTGCTTGAGCAAAAAAATTTACGCCTTCAGGCCCTCGGTCATTACGTTCATTACTTGATCGATTAACTGGTCCCGGTCAACCCAAGGGAAAACGGGATGGCTGATCAAAAGCGACGTGATTCCATGGACCACAGCCCAAAGCGCCTGGCTCGTGGTGTCCAAATCCAGAGGGCGAAACCTCCCTTCCTGAACGCACCGCTCGACGATCGCGCGCAAGTACCCGAAGCACCTCGCCCCCATCGATCCTTGGAAATCAAACTTCTGCTCCTTGGCGTGCGAAGGGTGCCCATGCATGAAGGTCACTTTATAGTGGTTGGGATGGCTCAACCCAAACTCGACATAAGCATGTCCGGCGCGGCTCAGTTGCTGGAGCGGATCGTTGGTACCGGCCACAATCTGTTCGAACTCCCGCACGAGCCTGGCAAAGGTTTCTTCGCAGATCGACCAGAGCAATTCGTCCTTATCCTGGAAGTAGAGGTAAATGGTGGTGGGAGAGTATTCGATTTTGTCGGCGATCTTGCGCATCGAAACGTTCTCGTAGCCTACCTTGGCAAAGAGCTCGCGCGCCGCATCGAGAATTTCGTGGCGAAGCTCTTCCTTTTCCCGGGCTCTTCGTTCTTTGACGCTCACCTAGTGCGCTCCATGCTTAACATACAAATCAAACATAACACTGTTAATTATATCCCACGGCTTTCCCTTGTCAACATCTTTATTTGCCTTGTTTTTAATGGGATAAGAACGGTGGCTAACTGGCCTTCTCAACCTTGATGAAATCGCCGTCTTTTACTTTGCGCAATTCGGCGACGGGCGCGAGGGCCCTGCCCCAGATGTTGGTCTTCGAGGCGAGGCGGATTTCCTTGCCGCGCGAAACGGGTGTGGGGCCAAAGCCGATGGCGATGGAGTCACCCTCCACCCAGAAGGCGAGTTCACCTGGCTCTACCACATCCTTGGCATCCGCCTCCTTACGCACGTGAGCGGGTGTGGCGAAGTAAACCTCGTCCCCCCAAGTGGAGGCAACAGAGTTAAAGGGCAGCTTGGAGTAGATGGCATCGGCGGTGGGGGTCGAAAACAACTCCGCCTCGAGCGTCACCGGCCCGATGGTCATTTTGAGTTTTCGAGTTGCGCTCATATCAAAACCTTGGAATCAGAAATCCCGTGTGCCGGCGGTGTTCTTCGAAGGCTTCGCCGAACTGCGCGGCCAGGAGGGCTTCTTCTTTTCTCGCTTTTATCCAATAACCCAGGACGATACACCCGAGCCCCGGGATGCATCGCCACTTATCAATCGCCAAAGCCCCGCCGATTGCTGCCAGAATGATTCCGGAATAAATGGGGTGCCGAAAATGCGCGTAAGGCCCCGTGCGGATGAGCTTGTGGTCTTCCTTGAGCGTGATTCTGGCGCTCCAATACTGTCCCAGGTGATACCGCGCCCAGAGAGCGATAGCAATGCCGATCCAAGTGAGTACCACGCCCATGACAGCTTCCCCGTAAGTGCGGGGGAAAACACGACGGCCAAGAACGCCGATCCCCAAGAGGTTGCTGAACAGCAAACCATAGCCGAAGATTTCGAGCAGCAGGAAGCACGAGCGCGAAGCCAAGGATTCCTGGCTGACGGTTCTGCGCGTCTTCAGCGCGCCCACGGCCCAGTAGGCGCAAAAGATGACCCACGGACCTTCAATGAGGTAATGCCAGATCAAGTGGACTCAGCCTTCCCTCGAGAACAAGCCGTCCAGACTTGGGAATCCTGAAGCGCGCCAGTGCTGAAGCCGTTTACGGCCTTCCTCAATCAGGTCGAGAACCCTCTCAACTTCCTGCCTGTCCGGCGAGGCCGATTGCCAGAGTGGAATGAGCCGGGTGGCCAAAGGGTTACTCCCCACCAGCGTATCACGATCCAGCATGGCCAGCGCGGCCGCGGTACCGAAGGCATAGCGAGACGGTTTGATGCCCTGCCCGAGCGCCACGCGAAGTGTTCCAATCAGCCGGTCGTCCCACCCAAGTTTTCGCTGCGGATCGCGCCCTACGCGCTCCACGGTGTCGTTCAGGAAGGGATTGACCATGCGGGCAAGCAGGTCGTCTGCGTATTCGCGATAACCACTGTGGGTAAACAACAGGTCTTTGCCCGCGTGCTTGCGCACCAACGCTTCCCCGGACTCTTCGATGAAAGCCGCACGGAGGAAAGCGCCAATGTCTGGAAACTTGCTGAGTTCAGCAATGCGCTCCACGCCGCGCATAGCGCCCACGTAAGCAGCTAGAGCGTGAGTCGAGTTGTGGCCGTAAAGCTTGGCTTCCTCGAAAGGCAGCAAATCATCCTTCTCTTCGAAGACTGTTATGCCGCGCCGAAACGGCGGGGTATCGCCGGCTTCTCCAAACCGTATTTTGGAGATCAGGATTCGGTTAAACGCTTCGACAAGGAAGGCACGTTGGCCACCAGGAGTAATCGTAGCCAGGCCTTGCAGTCCGGCTTCGCTCGCGCCGGAAGCCACACCGCTCATTTTTCCGATGACAGTATTCAAGAATCTGACGTGAGCCGAGACGCGCGCTCTTTCGTCGGCCGGAATTTCCTCAAGGACCTTTGCTTCCAGAATCTCCGCCGCGTGGTTATGGTTTTCCGCCGCGTAAACAATAGCGCGCGGCCCTTGCTTTGCCGCCTTTAGCCGCAGGCCTTGGGCCAGGAGGCGATGGACGCTGCCGGGACTTGGGGAAGTGTAGAATTGCACGCTGGGCAACGCGGTCGAAATTTCCTCCGCTTCCGCAACCGCTTGCACGAGACATTGCTGGCCAAGCTCGGATGCCGGGTCTTCGATTTCCAAAGGCCCGACTTTCGCGACCTCGATGTAATCGGAGTGGGCGATGTTTACGGAGAATCGTCCGCCAGCTTCCCGCACCGCACTCACGACTTCCGGCACGACTTCCGCAACCACCAAGCGGCTGAAATTGCGGGACTGGAATCCTTCGTGGAGAAACAGTCCGGCCTGGATGGCACCGAAACCGAAGCCAACGAACGTGCGTTGGCTAGAGGGGCTAGGGGCTAGAGGGTGGGGGGTGGGGTAATTCTGGGTTGGTCGAGAGTCGAGCGTGGAAAGTGGAGAGTTCTCGGCTTCTGGACTCTTGTCTCTCGATTCCTTCTGCCTTCCGACTCCTGATTTCTGACTCCTGCTCGTCACTTGTCTCTCGTCACTGCTTCAGGTATTCCGCCTCATCCTGGGCACTCCAGGATTTTACTGCCCTGATTTCGGCGCTGCGCCGGTGCGGGTAGACCACGGCTTTGCCGTCGATTTCCTGCGCCATGATCATCTTCAAGAATTCGATGGAGTGTTCGAGGTCGCCTATTCGAGTGATGTGGCAGCCGGCGTTGATCTCGCCCGCCGTCAGCAACTCCAGTGTCCGGGCGATGTCCCAAGGGGAGCCGCCGCTTGAGCCGGTAACGTTGATCTCTTTGTAATGGACGATCCCGGTATCGAGGCCGATGACATCCTCGCCTTTCTTCAAGCCGCCAAACAGGTCCAGGACGGCGCCTCGCCCAACCAAGCTTTGCGCGCTCTCGATGGCCTTCTTCGATCCCACGGCCACAATCACATCATCGGCGCCGGAATAATTTGTAAGCTGGTTCACGACCTCATTCAAATCTGTGGCCGCCGGGTTGACCAACTGAAGGTCGATTCCTGCCTTGCTGGCGCGCGGCCCGAGCAGAGTCTTCACCAGTTCCAGGCGCGAACTCGGCAATGTCAGCCACAACGATGGCACGCGGTTTATAGCAGAGCGCCAAGTCCACGTGCATCCGGCCCATGGCTCCCGCGCCGATCACCACAGTCACTCCGCCTGGCTTGAGCCCTTTTACGACTTGGCGTGGCTCGAGTGGAGTTGCCTGCGCCAAGTGCACATGATGATCTTGAGCGGAGACGCAGCATGACAACGGCTCGCTTAAGGCTGCGTGTGCGAAGGGGAACGTCGGGTTGCTGAGAGGGAGAAGACATCCCGCCGGCCAAAATCTCTTCCGTGATGAGGATGTACTCAGCGAGATGCCCTCGCAAGCGTGTATCCGACCGCCACCTTGGCGATGCCTCGGCCGCCGTCGGGATAGCGCTCCAGGTGATTGATGGGCGGGTGCAGGACCGCAGGTTGGACGACGTATCGCTCGCCGGGACCGTAGCGGTCCTTCAACTCTTGCCCCACCTCGACGAGCGTCACGGAGCCTTCGTCACCAAGAATCAGCGGGAAGCGCTCGAGGTCCCAGCCGTACACCTGACTGTGCTTAGGGCCTTGCTCAACCAGTTTGATGAGGGAAGTGCAGATTCCCGCCGCGTCCACTCGGGCCAGCATCTGGCGCGGGCCGGGCCGCGGGGTCGGCACTCGCTGCACACGCAGGTGAGTGAAGCCAACCCCGTCCAGGACGAGGGCGCGCATTTCAGAAGGAATCGATTGGGTCATATGGACTCGGGAAGAAGAAGGCACTAGGCAGAAGACAAACCCCTTCCTCTTGAGCGCGACGTCTTTCGGGACGTCACTTCGAGAGAGGCGAGGAGTCCACCTCCGCTCTATCAGTGAAAGGAACTCAAATCGGCCAGTGCGCACGAGGGTTCAACAAAGAACCAAGGCGAGATTCCTCGCTTCGCTTGGAGTGACACGCGTGCGCCCCGCTTGCCGTCTTACTATTGCTGCCTTCTGCCCACGCTCGCTGCCTAGTCGTAGTACTCGAGGCCCAGGTGCGTGATCAATTCTTCACCACGCAGGTGGCGCAGCGTGTTCTTGAGCTTCATCAATTGAATAAAGACGTCGTGCTCAGGGTATACACTGGCTGCGCACATCGGGCTCTTGAAGTAGAACGACAGCCATTCCTGGATCGCCATCTTCGCCAGGTCCGGGCAGCGTTGCGCGAGGTCAACGAATAGGACGAGGTCCAGCGCCATGGGGGCGGCCAGGATCGAATCGCGGAAAAGGCAGTTGACCTTGATCTGCATCGGATAGCCGAGCCAGCCGAAGATGTCGAGGTTATCCCAGCTTTCCTTGTTGTCACCGCGCGGGGGGTAGTACTCGATTCTCACCTTGTGGAAGTAACCCTTATAAAGTTCAGGATAGAGGTCAGGCTGAATGATGTACTCGAGCACTGAAAGCTTGCTTTCTTCCTTGCTGCGGAAAGCCTCGGGATCGTCCAGCACTTCGCCATCCCGGTTGCCCAGAATGTTGGTGGAGAACCAACCCTTCAGTCCCAGCAATCGGGCCTTGATGCCAGGCGCCAGGAGGGTCTTCATGAACGTCTGGCCGGATTTGAAGTCCTTACCGCAAACGGGCACCTTCTTCTCACTGGCCAAGGCCGTGAGCGCGGGGATATCCGCGGTGATGTGCGGGGCGCCGTTGATGTGCGGGACGCCCAGCTTCAAAGCCGCGTAGGCATAGATCATGCTGGGAGAGATGTCCGGGCTGTTCGACTTCAGCCCTTCCTCAAAAGTCGCAAGCGTGGCATGCACAGGATGCGGCTGCGAGTAAACTTCTGTCGAGCCGCACCAGATCATCACCAGGCGGTCGGCGCCTGATTGCTTCTTGAACTGCTCGATGTCCTCCATCACCTGCTCGGCCAGATCCATCTTTGTCTTGCCGGTCTTGACGTTGTTGGGATGAAGGTTCTTCACCCACTTCTGCTCGAACGCGGCGGGCATGGGCCGCAATTCCTGGAGAAAACCCTTCAACTGCTCCACGTGGGGCTTTTCCAGCACCCCGGCTTTAATGGCCGCTTCGTAGGCGTTGTCCGTAAACAGGTCCCAGCCGCCGAAGACCAAGTCCTCGAGGCCGGCCAAGGGCACGAAATCCTTGATCTTGGGAATCCGCTTCTCGGTGCGTTTTCCCAGGCGAATCGTACCCATCTGGGTGAGAGACCCGATCGGGAGCGCGATCTTTCTGCGAACCGCTTCCACGCCGGCGATCATGGTGGTTGCCACCGCCCCCATCCCGACCGTAAGAACACCCAACTTCCCCTTCGGTTCTGCTATTGCAATCTCTTTCTTTGCCACTTTTCTCGTCCTCCGCTTCTTAGGTAGGAAATTATTCGGTCAAACCAAACCTGCTATGTTCCGCTAATAGTTGGGAAATTGCAAGAAGATAGCGGGTCTGCCGTTCTGGAGCACCTTAACCATCCACATGACTGAAATGCTCGAACCGGGCGCGCGGGTCGGAAATCGTCGGCCTGCCCTCAGGGTCCACGAACCCTGGTTGCCCTGCGCGACCAGGCGTTGATGGCCAAGCAGCAACGCGGCGCTTTGGCGGAACCAGGGCTCGAACTCCGGGTCGAGCGCGAAGGGATCGAGGAGGGGCTTGGCCTCCGGCGTGTTGTGCTCCGTGCCGTTGAAGACCGGCCACCAGCGGCGGCGCGCCGCGCAACAATCTCCGCCAGGCGCTCGCGCGTATTGCGATGCGGGATGACCTCAATGGCATAAAAGCCCACAGCCTCCAATCGGTCAAGCAGAGCCGCGATATCTCGCTCTCCGGAGGTGACTGGATTTCCCAGCACCGGGTAAGTCGGAATCGATCCAAAGGCCAGGAAGATCCTGCGCAACTCCTCGACGGAGACAAACGCCTCCTCGACTCGCGCACGAAGCAGGGCGCGCCCGCCTTAAGGAGCTTGGCGCGAAGGAAGATTTGCAGCGCAGCGTCGTCAGCCCCTGCCGGAGGAGCTGCGCCGCAACACTTTGCGATGGCTTCGGAAAGCGGCACCCGCTCGCTGCGGCCCACTCGCGAAACCGCGAGAGCGTTGCCCAAGCCACGTGCCGCTCGGTGGCGTTGCCGCGCGGCGTCAGCGCCTGCACGGATTGCCATGTCGGGCCGCCGGCATTCAGGCGCTCCTCGAAAAGCGCCCCAACCTTGTCCGTCATCTCGCGATTGCGCCGCTCCAGTGCCGCGCGCATGCGCGCCAGGTTCTGCATTTCGGTCGAAGAACCGAGCGGAATCCGGGTGACGCCTTTCCCGCACAGATAGACGCGGCCGGGGTTGTCGGGGTCATTCAGCAGGATGCCCTGCGCCTCGGCGTCGCGGTCCATGGCTACGGCTTCGAGAGAGAACGTTGCCGCAACACCCGCAATCTCGCAGGCGCGGCGGAATTCCTCGTGACCGGCGATGGTGTAGTGGTCGTTGATGCCAAGCACCGCCAGGCCTTCCCGCGCCGCCTGCCACACGGCTTCCGTGGGGGAGCGAAAAACGCTGAACGATTCGCTGGTGTGGATGTGGCAATTGGTCCCGCGCTTCGGTCGAGGACCGAGCTGGGCGCAGAGTTGGCGAAGAGCGGCCAAGCGCCCTTCGAGCCCTCCCTGGTAAAGCTCTGTCTCGAGTCTGGCCGTGCATTCACCGCTTGTCATCGCACCATCACCTGTCCGCCGTCCACTACCAGTGTCTGGCCGGTGATGCAGCGCGCCGCGTCGGAACAGAGGAAAACAACGGCGGCGGCAACATCCGAGCGCTTGATGTCGCGCTTCAGCGCGGTCAGCGAAATGTAGTAGGGAATGACTTCCTCGGGCTTGATTCCTTTCTTGCGGGCGGCGGTCTTCATGTACTCCGGGTTCCAGATCTTCGACCCTTCGAAGACATTGCCGGGCGCGACGCCGTTGACGCGGATGCCGTCCGGCCCGAGTTCGAGCGCCCAGCCGCGCATCAGGTGGAGCTCGCCGGCTTTCGTTGCGTTGTAGGCGGAGTTGGCCTTTGAGGCGTCCAGGCCGCTCTTCGAGGAGAGCATGACCATGGCGCCGCCGTCACCCTGGGCGCGCATGATGCGGGCCGCCTCCCGCGCCACCAAGAAATAACCGGTGAGATTGATCTCGAGGGCCAGCCGCCACTTGTCCACCGGCATGTCGACCAGCTCGTAGGCCGGCGCCATGCCCGCCGCGCAAACCACGATGTCCAGGCCTCCCCAGTGGCGTAAGAGCGTGTCGAATGCGGCGGCCACGGAGCCTTCGTTTGTAACATCCATGCGCACGGCGAGCGCGCGCGAGGGTTGCTTCGGCGAGGCCGCTGCGTCCTTTGCCCCCTGCTCATCGATATCGCAGAAGGCCACCGCCGCCCCTGCTTCGACCAAACCCAGGGCAATGCCGCAGCCGAGACCCGAGGCCGCGCCGGTCACCAGAGCGACTTTGCCCGTCAAGGGTGCGGCAGCGGCGTCGAATAAAGCCGCACGGTAGTGTTCCACTTCCCAGTTGATGATGAAATCGGCGGAAGCCTGACGAAGGTTGTGCGCGCCGCCGCGGCCGGCGGCCAGGCGCATGATCCTGGCGGCGGCAACACCCAGGGTCTCCGCCGCATCGAGCTTCGGGGGATTGTCCGCAAGCAGAAAAGTCCCCACATCTTTGATAATGCCCACTCGAGGTGGGGCCATTTCGCCGAGCGCGGGTTTCAGTTTGCCGGTCAACTCTTCGATAGAGTCGCCCAGGAGCGCGTGCGCGCCATTGTAGACGATATGGTCGGGCGAGAGCGAGCCGTCGGCCAGCGTCACCGCCCGGTCGTCGCACGCCGCACCGGCAAGTTCCTCATCGTCAGTCAAGCGAAGGAAAGGAGCGCTGCCTTGCGCTTCGCTCCAGGCGCGACGCAGGGCGGCCATGGCCTTGCGCATCCCCGTGGAATCCAGGCCTGAGGGGACGCGGGCCGGCGGGGCCTTGGGATCGAAGTAGCGATCGCATCGCGCCACCCACTCGTTATGGAGCGCCACGCAGGCCTGCGCTTCGGGAGCCGCAACCAGCAGCCCGTGGTTCTCCATGAAAATGACACTCGGAAGGTGGTGGTGTTTCTCCTGGTAAGCCGCCGCTTCCGACTTGACTATGTTGGCGAGGCGCCATCCGGGATCGGTATAGGGCACCCAGAGCGGCGGAAGTT
Source organism: uncultured Acidobacteriota bacterium (assembly GCA_963770415.1). Lineage (GTDB taxonomy): Bacteria > Acidobacteriota > Terriglobia > UBA7540 > UBA7540 > CAVROP01. Next base: position 42,902 of record CAVYPU010000044.1, on the reverse strand, counting down.
CACCGGCGGATGTAATCTCCTCGAGAGCCTTCAGCCCAGGCCCGCAATTGAGCGCATTTGCCGCCACTGGGTGAGTGTGAATGACCACTCGATCGAGCATGGCGTGGAGCGCCGACTCGACCGAGGGCCGCCCCTTGCCGCCGATGACGGCGGAGGAAAGGTGCTGCAGCACGCTCGCCTCGCGGGCGTTCGTCTCCTGTTGGGCAAGCTCCGCGCGATCGAAGATGCTTAGCACGCGGGCCTTGTCGAGCTCGACCCAGCCGGCGGCCTCGCTCATGGCGGTCAGGGCCGTACCGCTGGCCTTGATAGCCATCGTCCGTCCGTCCCCGGATTTCACCGAAGTGTTGCCGCCGCCCGCCTGGACGTAGTCGGGATTCGCGCCGACCGCGCGCGAGATTTCTATTAATTGCGCGAGAGAGTGTTTATCCATCGTGGTGGTCGCTATTCGCAGTCGATAACCGTCTTGATTCCTTGTCCTGCCTCGACTACGGCATAGGCTTTGACCATATCCTGAAGCTTAAACTTGTGCGTTAGGAAGCGATCCCAGGGAAGGTCGTCGCGGGAGACCATTTCGAGGGCCTGATGGTAGTGCTGGAGGTTCGAAGCAAAGCAGCCGAATACGGAAATCTCATTGTAGTGAATCAGATTAGCATCGAGATCGAGCATCGGGTTGTCCTTGGGCACGCCGGCAAAGAACGAAACTCGGGCCTTCTTGCGAACCAGCTTCAGCGCATCTAGCTGAGCCGCCTTCACGGAACAGGCGACAATGGCCACATCGAATTTCTCTCCGCCGCCGGCTGCCATAATCTTCCCCACAGCGTCTCCGCCGGAAGTATTCACGGGCAGGCCCACGCCGAACTCACGCACATAGTCCAGGCGCTCCTGCGACACGTCCGAGACGATCACGGGGTCCGAGCGCCGCGCTTTCAGAATGCTCGCGTGCATGAGGCCAATCGGCCCCGCGCCCATCACCACGGCGCGGTCCCCAGGCTGCGGATTCAAGTATTCCTGGCCGTTCAGAACGCAGGAAAGCGGCTCAATGAGCGCCGCGCGCTCAACGGACATGGAATCCGGGATTGGGATCACGTTGCCTTGCGCCACCGCCGCAGCAGGAATCTTCACGTACTCCGCGAACCCACCGGCGTAATCGTAACCCAGCGCAGTAAACGAGTCGCAAAGGTTGTATTGCTTGCGTTGGCAATAGATGCACTTTCCGCAGCCCACCACCGTGGCCACGATGGCCCGCTGGCCGAGGCGCAGCCCGCCATCCACGTTTGAGCCGATCTCCTGAACCGTTCCCACAATCTCGTGCCCGGTAATCGCGGGCGGAACGACGTTCTTCTGACCGTGGGTGAAAATCCGTTTGTCGGTCCCGCACACGGAACAGCGCTGCACGCGCAACACAACCTCACCAGGTCCTGCCGTAGGCTTGGGAACGTCTTCGATACGCACGTCTCGCGGCCCGTAAAAAACTGCTGCTCTCATTTCCCTTCTTCCTTTTCTCCAGCCTCATGCGGCTGGCGCCCATTTGCCCACTTCACTCCCTTGGTAGCGAACGCGGCGTTGCCCTCGGCGGCGTCGTAGAGCGGTCGGGGTAAATCTGCGGCGGGGACAGGATGGACGAGCAACCGTTTGCACGCTCACCTTGTCCGGAGTCCAGTGCCCAGAAGCGAAAAGTATACACGTAAGCTCGCGGAGATTCAAACGCGCGCAGTGACCGGCAGCGCCACGGTCTAATAATGTCGAGGCTGCCCGGGGTCGTCATGCGGCAAAGTGATCTCGCGGCTTCGTGTCCAAACTAAGGTCGGTGGGGTTTAACAGGCTGCGGAAAAACCCTTCTAGCTGTCATCCTGAGGAGTTTCCATGGGCTTGTGGCCCACCCGAGGCAATGAAAATCGCCCACAAGGTCACCCCCGCGTATGCGGGGGTCCATGTCGCCTAAATGGATTCCCGCTTGCGCGGGAATGACGTGTTTGAGGGTGATTTCCAGGAGAGTCGGAGGCGGTCCTGAATGGAACGAAGGAAGGATCTCCGTAGCTCGTTGAAACTGCAACTACCGAGATTCTGCGTTGCTTTGAAAAGGTGTAGGGGTAGGGCTCGCCCTACCCTGTACGCTGGGGACGGCAAGCCGTCCCCCTACATCGGGCCCAGTTGAAGGCAGTCCTTGATTTTGCTTTCGGTCCCGAGATAAAGTGAAAAGCAGTTCAAGGGGCGGACCCACAACAAGAAAAGAGCGGGGCAGGACGATGAGGGTCCTCAAAACCTACGGGCTCGCAGCTCTGAGTGTTACGTTGGCCTTAGTGCTGACGCTCGCCGTTCGGCCGATAGCACAGCACTCGAAGTTTCTCTTATTCGTTCTCGCGGTCTTTACCAGCGCCACCGGTGGAGTCGGGCCGGGAGTCTTCGCAGCACTGCTCAGCGTGGCGATGGCAGATTATTTCTTCGTGCAACCCCTCCACTCGTTTATGATCGCCAACCTCGAAGACATGGTCCCATTGCTTCTATTCAGCGGCGTGGGCACGGTGATTACGCTGACGATGCACCGCCTGCGACGCTCAGACGAGGCAAATCGTGCCGCGGCAGCGGTGGTTGAATCGTCAGCGGACAGCATTATGCAACAAGGTCTGGACAACACGATCCTGAGTTGGAACAAGGCTGCCGAGCGCATTTATGGTTACACAGCTAAAGAAGCGATCGGCCGCCCGGTCTCGTTGATCGTTCCCCCCGATCGAATACAGGAAATGCAAGGCCTGGTTGAGCGCGTCCACCTGGGAGAATCGTTCCAGAGCTACGAAACGGTGCGCATGAAGAAGGACGGGACGCGCGTTGATGTCGCGCTGACCCTATCCCCCATCGAGGACCGGGGTAGAAGAATCACCGGCATATCCAGTATTGCCCGGGAGATCACAAAACAGAAGCAGACCGAGCAGGCGATACGAGAATCGAACGAGAGACTGGAGCGCCAAACCCGCCAACTGAAGCGCCAGACGCACGAACTGACGCTTCTCGCGGAAATGGCCGACCTGCTGCAGGCAAGCTCTTCCGCCGCCGACCTCTATGCGATCGCTGGCCGCTTCGCGCGAACGCTTATTCCCGCGATCTCGGGCGCCCTGTATGTTTACTCCGCGCCGACCAAGGATCTGGAGTTGGTCAGTCGCTGGGGAGATCTGCAACCCGTCGAGCAGGAATTCCTGGCTTCCGATGATTGCTGGGGGCTTCGCAGAGGACACGCGCATTTCGTTGCCAACATCGAAACCGGTGTGCTCTGCCGTCATCTGCCTGACCCGCCTCCGGCCTGTTACCTCTGCGCCCCCATGATTGCCTTCGGCGAGTCTGTAGGCCTGCTCCACCTGCGGTTGTCCCCGCCCCGGCGGGCCTCCTCGGGAGCAACCCCCACGGACTCCATGGAATTTCCCTGGGCGGCCACCCCCATCGCGGAGCAGTTGGCGCTCGCCGTGGCTAACCCGACTTTCGCAGTTGGGGCAGTAGGCGGCGGGTAAGTAGTTTATTTTCAGCGAAGCGATCTCCAAGGTCTACACTACATTTTGAGCTGCACCCGTTGATCGATGACGGTCTCCGCCGGCTTGATGCGGGGCGGCGGTTGCGACGGCAGTGCCAGGTGGAGTTGGTGGAGCAGGAGCATCTGCTCCGGTTCCGGCTGCGTATAGCGCGGCATGATCAGCCAGCGTCCGTCGGTGGTGGGCAGGCAGACATCGAGCATTTGAATCGTGGCCAGTTTTTCCAGCACGGCGCGCGGTGTCAGCCCGGGGGCGCAGGGGGCCAGCCGCTGCCGGAGGGTGACCGACAAGGCGTAAGCGAGGAAAGCCACGAAGATGTGGGCCTCCACGCGCTTCTCCACCTGGTGATAAATCGGACGCAGCCCCAATTCGCTCTTCAAGGTTTTGAAGGCCGCTTCGATCTGGGTCAGGAGGATGTAGAGTTCCCAGAGCACTTCCGGCTTCTCCCCCAGCAGGTTCGAGCGCAGCAGATAGTGGCCATCGCGCAACTCCGCCTTCTGCAACTTCTCTTTGTCCAAGTGAAAGGAGAACGTCTGGCGGGTGACTTCCTCTCCCTCGCGGGGCAAGCGCAGAGGCACGAAGCCGAAGGCGCGGCCGGCGTCCTTCTTGGCCGCGCCGATGCGCAGCAGCAGTTGATCGCGCGCCGGAGCACTGCGGCGCAACTTGCGCAAGGTCTTCAGCAAGCGCACTAACTTGCGCCGCCGCATGGCGCGTTCCTTGGCGTGCCTTCCTTCGCTCTTGGCCAGCACGTACAGTTCGCCGTCCTCGGCGAATAACTTCACTTCCACCGACTCGCGCACCTTCTGCCAGGGCAATTCCAGCCAGCGCTTTGCGTACTGCTGAATCTTGCCGCGCGGCGTCCCCACCAGGTAGAAAACTTCCCGTCCCCCGGTGCGCATCTCTTCCAGCACCTCTTCGGTGGGAATCCCCCGGTCCATCACCCACACGCGCCGCGCCCGCCCGTACTGGGCTTCGATCTTGTCCAGAAATCCTCGCAGCGTGGTGCGGTCCGAGGTGTTGCCCGCCAGCACTTCGTAAGCCAGCGGAAATCCCTCCGGCGTCACCACCAGCGCGATCACCACCTGCCGGCAATCGCCGCGGTGATCCCGGCTGTAGCCATGCTTCGCCTTGGGAATCTCCTCGCCTTCGCCTTCGATGTAGGTGCTCGTCAGGTCGTACAGCAACACGTCGAAGCGCGCCTGAAACAGCTCTTGCCAGCGTTGCCGCAGGTGATCGAACAGCGCGGTCTTGTGCTCCCCGATGCGGTCCAGACAGCGATACAAGCGATCCTTCTCCGCCACGGCAAAGCCCGTGCCCAACAGATCTCCCATGGCGCTCTGGTCAAACCCTTGCCGGTGCAAACGGAACTCGCTGCCCGGCGCCACCAACCGGCTCACCACCAGCAACTCCAGCACCTTCGCCCACGGCACTTCTTCCCGCCCCTTCCCCAAACGCTCTTCCCAAAACTCGCTCAGCCCCAACTGCCGCCACAGTTCGCACCCCAGCCAGTAGTTGCCAAACGCCCGCGGCCGCCGCAACTCCATCTCCTTCAGCTTCACCTGCACGCCGTCCAAGCGCGTCGGCAGGAAGCGCCCGATCCTCGGGAAATAAACTCAGGCTCGCGGCCCGCTGCTCGGCTTCATCAAACACCTCCAGCGTCTTGCGCCACGCCGCCTGCTGACTGTCGTTGATCTCGCCCAAATACAGAACCCGCCGCTGCACCACCCGGCCCGAACGCAGCCGCCGACTCTCCTCCACGCTCCAATAGCGGTGCTCCTTGCCGTCTTTCTTGCGCTTGTTCGCACGCAGGTACATGGCTGGCGCATTGTGCCAAGCTTGATCGGCAGATGAAAAGGGGGTAGGTCTACACTACAAGCCCTTGCGTACAACCCACATTGAAGAGTCAGGAGTTACCGCCATGAGCACACGCAATCTCGCCCGAAAAAGCTCCGAGCTGCGAAAGTTGGGCTAACATGCATCTGCGGGAGGCGCTACGCGCGCAATCTATCCGGGACCCGCTTACCGGCTGGTTTAACCACCGCTTTATGGAGGAGACGCTCGATCATGAGATTCGACGGGCGACTCGAAAGAAGGGTTCCCTCGCGGTCATCACCCTCGACGTGGACAACTTCAAGGAGTTCAATGACCGGCATGGGCACGAAGCTGGGGACGTGGCCTTGCAGAGCCTCTGCGAAATCCTCAAGAACCACATTCGGGGTGAAGACGTCGCCTGCCGCCTGGGAGGAGATGAGTTCGTGCTCATCCTTCCCGATACCACTGCGGAAATCGCCATCGACCGCGCGGAGCAAATGCGTGTCGGTGCGGCAAACACCTCAGTCCGATACCACAGCGAGGCGCTGAAGCCGTTGACCCTTTCGCTCGGCATCGCCGCCTTCCCCGAGAACGGCAGAAATTCCAAGGAACTCCTGCGGGCCTCCGACGCCGCCCTCTACCGCGCCAAAAGCGAAGGGCGCAACGTGGCACGATTACAGAAATAGCGCTTGGCGGGGGTCACGTTTGAATGACTGCCCGCGGCTCGCCTGAAAATCACTCTCAAATACGTCATTCCCGCGCAAGCGGGAATCCATTTAGGCGACATGGACCCCCGCTTTCGCGGGGGTGACCTTGTGGGCTATTTTCATCCCCTCGGGTGGGCCACAGGCCCACGGAAACTCCCCGTGGTCATTCGTGTAGAGTCTTGAGAAAGCTCACGATCTGCCAGCGCTGCGGCTCGGGCAGCTTGGACCAGTCGGGCATGCCGCGCCGGACAACCCCGTTCGACAAGACAAAGTAGAGCGACCCCGGCGTGGCCTTCTGCACCTCCCCAACACGTAGGCTGGGGCCCCGCCTCTCCCCCCTGCCATCCTGGCCGTGGCATTCTGCGCAATGGTCTTCGAACAACTTCTTGCCTGCTGCAATCGCACCAGGGTCTCCCTCGAAAGGATTGCGCCGGGAACGAGCTTTGGAAGGTACTTTCGCCAGTTCTGCGTAGTCCGACTTGTGAATCTTGGAGACGCCGGAGTCCTGCGCAAGCGCAACGGCCAGCATGGCGGCGAGAAATAGCAGACTGGCTAATACTAGAGGCAGGATTACTCCGGGCCGATCGAGCGCGCTGCGCATCTTCATCGCCAGCCTCCAAACATGCGCCCCAACGCCTCACCAAACCCCGAGAACTCATGTGAGATTCCCCACCGCACAAGCAGTCGATGGCTGTTTTCGTTCAAACCGAAACCTGAAGACAGGCGAAGAGTCCAGCCCGAAGGAAGATTCCAGGCCACAACAGGGGCGAGATAGTGGGACGTGTCAGGCAACCCCAGAAACTGGGTGTCGCCGAGCCCTCCGTACATCTCGACTCCCGCGATGAAGTTCTCGCGGCAGAAACTGCACCGGCGGGACGATGCTTTGAGCGCCAGAGGTCGGCTCACCGCCCAGGCATAGGCGAACTCCCAGGGATTGTTCGGCGACAGGTTCTTGGTGACAAATGGATTCACCGCCACGTTCCAGCCCTTGAAATCCTTAGATAGAATCAATTTCAGTTCCAGTTCGTGGTCCCATTCACGATTCGCCTCGGCGTTCGGCACGGCATGGTCCGATTCGACGTCGTGACCTTCCACCTCCTTCATGGTTTTGTCGGCCTCGGTGATGTTCTCGTACTCGATGTAGATCACGGGGTTGATGAAGTGCTCTTGGGCGAGAGGGCGAAAGCGGTTTTCCCACCGAAAGCCGGTGAAAATCGCGCTGTCATGAACCGTCGCCTCCGAGTCAACATAGACCTCGGTGGTCCACCAAGCGGTGGCGCCGTACTCGAACTCGACCCACGGAGCGATGAAATCACCGCCGCCCCGTTGCGTCCCGAAATTTGAGAAATATTCGACCTCGAGATTTCCCGGCTCTTCCAGGTGATGATCGTAAGTTACGAAATACGGACTCTCCTGCGCGCAAGCCGGCAACACCCCGAGGCCCAAGAGGGCTAATAGAAGTGCAGCCATTTTGATCAGGGTCAGCATCCTCCTTGAGATAGTTTCAGGCTGAAACCGTATTCCCATCTTGCTTCTCTGAACGCACAAAACCCCTGAGGGCCGCCGAGATCATAGCGAGCCATACGGGTGCCACAGTCAAAGTGCCTTTTGTTCTTTCCTTTCAATTTATGCCGGAGAGTCGGACATATTGTCAATGATCATCCCGTCTACTGTTCCCACTTCCCAGCGAACCGCGTTTGAATCCGTCCGGATGGTTGCGAACCGGGCGCCAACTGCCCGAAAACTCAGCTTGACACTGGCATGTGCATCAGTGACCATTACCGGCCTACCGCCAGGAGGAATGAGTCATGAGAAGAACGGTCATTCTGATATTGGTACTGAGCGCCGCTTGTCTGGCAGGGCTCGGTCAGGAGTTGTATGCCGGAGGAGGGGCCGCATCATCCAACCCGCAACCGGTGAACTTGGTCAATCCCTTCATTGGCACGGTCCAACCGGGGTTGCGCTGGATGCTTTTCCCCGGCCCTGCTCTGCCGTTTGGTATGGTCAAACTGAGCCCGGACAACCGTGGACCGAAATCCTGGGACGCGGGCTATGACTACGCTCGGGACACTCTCATGGGTTTCAGCCACATTCACGAATGGACCATGGGCGGGTTGCTGATGATTCCGACTACCGGCCCGCTGAAAGTGGCGCTGGGGCCGGAGTCCGGCTCGCCGGAGAGTTTCCGCTCGCGGTTCCGCCACGCCACTGAAACTGCATCACCGGGCTACTATGCCGTAACGCTTGACGACTACAACGTGCGGTGCGAGTTGACCGCCACCACTCGTGCGGGTTTCGAGCGTTACACGTTTCCGAAGGCCGACCAAGCCCGCGTATTGATGGCCTTGAAGGTTCCAGGTGAATACAACATTCAAGTGAGAGACGCCCGCATCCGAAAGGTGAGCAACACAGAGATCGAGGGTGAGTCCGACCAGACGAACGCCGACCACGGAGGCCGATTCCAGGAATACAAGCTGCACTTCGTCATCCGGTTCAGCAAGCCGTTTGACTCGATGGGAGGATGGGTGGGAGCGAACGTCACACCCGACACCCATGAAATTGCAGGCAAGGACGATGTGGGCGCTTTCGCCAGCTACCATACGTCCGAGGGCGAGGTTATCAAAGTCAAATCCGGTATTTCTCTGGTGAGCATTGAGCAGGCGCGCCTCAACCTGAACACGGAAATGGACCGCTTCGGATGGGATTTCGACGCCGTCCACAAACAGGCTCGCGATACCTGGAACGATCTTCTGAGCAAAATCGAGGTGCAGGGCGGGACGGAGGCCGACCGGATCAAGTTCTATTCGAACATGTACCACGCCTATGTGGCGCGGACCATCTGGAGCGATGTGAACGGCAAATACGTGGACATGCGCGGGCAAGTGCAGCAGTTGAAGGATCCTGACTCCCCGGTGTACGGCTGCGACGCGTTCTGGAACCTGTTCTGGAATCTTAATCAGCTCTGGACGCTTGTGACCCCGGACCTTGCCGAAAAGTGGGTGAAATCTGAGCTCGAACTGAACGACCGCGGCGGTTGGCTTTCGCGCGGGCCCGCCGGCCTCCGGTACAGCGGCATCATGGTGGCCGAGCATGAGATTGCGCTGATCGTAAGCGCCTGGCAGAAGGGCATTCGAAACTTCGACGCGGAAAGAGCCTATCAAGCCATCAAGCACGTGCAGACCACGCCGGGTCTCTTCTTCTACGGGAAGAACGGTGGCTACGTCGGCAACGAGAAGATCGAAGTCTACGACAAGCTGGGCTTCATGCCGGTGGAAGACGGGCAAGTGTCGCTCACGCTCGAGTACGCTTACGACGACTGGTGCACTGCGCAGCTTGCCAAAGCGCTCGGGAAAATGGATGACTACAAGTTCTTCATGAACCGCGCCAGGAATTACCGCAATGTGTGGGACGCGTCGGTAGGTTACTTCCGGCCGCGGCATCGCGACGGGAAGTGGATGGAGGACTTCTCCCCATTTGACTCGAAGAACTACACCGAGGGAACGGCGTGGCAGTACGCCTGGTTTGTGCCGCACGACGTAAAAGGCCTGATCGAACTGATGGGCAAAGACGAATTCATCCGGCGCCTCGACGAGGGCTTTGAGAAGTCGCGCCCCGACTTTGCGAGCGAGGGTAAGTACGTCAACGTGGGCAACCAGCCGAACATGCAGGCTCCGTGGTTGTTCAATTACGCGGGCGCGCCGTGGCTGACCCAGAAATGGGTTCGCGAAGTTACGGAGCATTCTTTCGGCGCCGGACCCAAAGGCTACGTCGGGGACGAGGATCAGGGCCAATCCGGGGGATGGTACGTGATGTCTGCCATGGGCCTGTTCGAAATGGACGGAGGTTGCGCCCAGAAACCCATCTACGAAATCGGCAGCCCCGTATTCGACCGCATTGTCATTCATCTCGACTCGAAGTATTATCCGGGGCGCCAGTTTGTTATCGAGACCAGGAACAATTCGCTGCAGAACGTCTATGTCCAGTCGGCGACGCTCAATGGCAAACCGCTCAACAAGCCCTGGATCTACCATAGCGATGTCGTCAAGGGCGGCAAGCTGTTTCTGGTGATGGGGCCGCAGCCGAACAAGAACTGGGGCAGCGCCCCGGAGGCCGCCCCGCCGCAGAACTGAAAGCAACGGAGTCGATGCGCAGCAGCGCGGACTCTTGCCGGTTGTGCTTCAGCCACCATTGCCATCCGGGCCACGCAGCCTTGGGCAGTCCTTCGTTTTCCGGGAAGGATTCGCCGCCATAACAGAACCATCTCCGCGCCACCTTCCTTGCCAACGGCAGAAACATCAAAGAACTAGTACGGGCTCCCGACTCTGAGCTCTGTCTCACCAGTTGCAAAGGGCGGAACACGTTCGGACAACTTGTCTCTTGCAAATCCTGGGTGATGGCACTAAGGTAGTGTTACGAATTTCAAATTCGTGCTACTACTTCGCTTAAGGAGCTGAAATGCATCTCCGTACTTCCTTATTGGTAATCGTCCTTTCGTCCTCAACCCTGGCTGCTTCCGCGCAAGAGATCACGTTTCGAGTGGTTGACCCCCGGGGCGGGGTTGTTTCAGGCGCGGAGCTTGAAATCTGGAAAACCAAAGCCGGTGCCAAGGTTTTCTCGGGAACCACTAACGCCGAGGGAACGGTCACACTGAACGCGTCTCTCCCCTTGGAAGTCCAGGTGACAGCGCCAGGGTTCGACCCGCTGCAGCAGGCGGTGGAGACCGAGACGCCTGGCGGCGTCAGGCTCCAACTCGTCCCTGCAACCCTCCACACCACCATTGATGTGGTCGTGCACGACGCTCCGGCCGCGGAAACCACGGTCGAGCAGACAGCACTGGAGATAGAGCGCGGCAATGCCCGCACCGTCTTCGATGCTGTCGAAAACCTGGTGCCCAGCGCATATGTAACGCGCATGGGCATCCTGGGGCTTGGACTAGGCGAGTCCGGCTCGATGACCTTGCGCGGACTTGGCGCTTCGCCTACCACCGAACTGCTGGTGGTTGTGGACGGCCGGCCTGACTTTATGGGATTGATGGGCCACCCATTGCCTGATTTCTACACCCTCACGGATGTGGGAAGCTTGAGCGTAACGGAGGGCCCGGCTTCGGTTCTCTATGGCAGCAACGCCATGGGCGGCGCTATTGAGATCAAGCCGACGCGTCCGCTGCAAAGTGAACATACCGATTTTATGGCGAGCCTGGGCTCCTATTACACCGGTCAATACAGACTGCGCAATGGCGCGCAACTTGGCCGCTGGTTTTATAACGTCACCGGCGGGCTGGGCCACACTGACGGGGCGCGTCCGAATTCGGCCTTTCGCGACCAGGATGGAACGTTGGCGTTGGGTTATGACGTTTCAGAAAGGTGGCGCACCTCGCTCGAGGGACGATATGGGCACTTCTTTGTGGAAGACCCGGGCACGGTGGATGATCCCTTGGCCGGCAACTGGTCGCGCGTGGGCCGTGGCGGATTCAGTTGGGACCTTGACAACACCGGCAGCCGCACGTGGGGCTTGGCGCGAGTCTATTCCAGCTTCGGGCACAACATGATCTATGATGGGTTCCGCTCCGTAGACAATTCCACGGGCGTGCGCGTCCAGCAGAGTTTCCTCGTCGCCCCGCAGGTCACGCTCGACGGAGGGACTGACATCATCCATTACGGCGGCAGCGCCCGGGATATCAGCGCCGACTACGACTACGGCGATTTCCACATCAACGACTACGCGGGGTTTGCGCGGGCCCGCTACGCCGCGAGCAAGAGCCTACAGTTCAATGCCGGCATCCGCTACGACGACAACTCGCATTCCGGCAGCATCGTGGTGCCGGAGTTTGGCGCAACCTACCGTCTGGATGAAAATTACTCCGTTTCCGCCTCGGCCACCCGGGGATTCCGCAACCCTACCATTCGCGAACTCTACCTATTCCCCGCGCCCACGCCCAACTTGCAACCGGAGCGCATGTGGAATTACCAAGCGACGTTCCAGGCCCGGCCCGTCTCGACTCTGCTGGCTTGGGTGACGGGCTATTACTCCAATATCGACAACCTGATTGTGACCACCGGCTACTGGCCCAATATGCAACTGCAGAACACCGGCACCGCCATCAACAAGGGACTCGAGACTCACGCACGCTGGCAACCTGTGCGCAGAGTAAGCTTTAATGCTGCCTACGCCTATCTCCATTCCACCAATCTGGCGCCGTACTCCCCCATGAATCGGCTGACCTACTCTCTCGACCTGGATGCCAGACGCGCATTCATTTCGCTAGGAGGTAATACCGTGGGTCACACCTATTCGGGAGCCATGCAGACCTCGCCCGTGAGCCCCTACACGGTCGCGAACGTCAAATGCACGGCGCCTATCGGGAAACACACCAGCCTCTTCGTGACGGTTGACAACCTCTTCAACCGCCGCTACGATGTGCTGGCCGGCTATCGGATGCCGGGCACCAACGCGGCGGGAGGGATCGACTTGAAATTCTGAGGAAGTGGCCGGGCGCGGGGTCCGGGCGAAACACCACGTTATCGAGGAGACGTTATGAAACGAAACATACCGAACATATTGGGAGCCTTCTTCGTCATGCTCGCCGTCACGTTGTTGCCGCTTCCCTCTCAGGAACTGAAACCTCACCCGCTGACGCTGCGCCTGAATTGCCCCCAGGGAGATTGTCCTTTGTTGCGGGGAGCGCCGCAGACGGCGGGCATGCGCAGCGGGTTCGTCCGGCTGAAACCCGGTGAGACCGTGGGCTGGCACACCACCGGCAAGAATGAAGAGTCGCTGGTGGTGTTGCACGGTCGTGGCGAGGCACGCATCGAAGGCCAGGCCGCTCGCGCTTTCCAGGCGCCGGCGCTTGCCTATATCCCGCCCGCGACAAGACACAACGTTGCCAACACGGGCGACAGCGTTTTGGAGTACGTGTACGTAGTTGCACCGGCAACGGCGCGGTAAGGAGCCGCCTGCGCGTGCTCCCCGCAGGCGGCTTCGGATCTGCCAAGGCTGACTTGTCCTTTGCCCGCCGGGTTCAGGTCCGCTGCTTTTTTAGTGGTAGCACGTCCGGACTCAAAGGGGGGCCGCACTCCACATCATTGGTCACGGATGGGATAGCGCCCGAAAGTCTTGGCCGTCTCATAGAAGGCCAGAAAGCGGAACCCGATCGGGCTCCTCGTGATTGATCGCCGTCAACAAGCGCTTTTTGTGAGTCATCAGCAAACCCTCTCGATCTCGAGATGATTCTGGTTCACAAAAGCTCTGGCCTCATCGAACTTGAACACCCCCTCGTGGCATCCCAAAGCGCGCGTGCAGGAGGCGCCCACGGCGCTCGCGAAGCGTAGCGTGTCTTCGAGCGGCCAACCCTCGAGCATCCCCACCAGGAAGCCGGCGTCAAAGGCGTCACCGCTTCCGGACGGGTCGATGGAGTCAACTTTGAATGCCCCGGCGCGCAGGACCTCGCTTCCCCGGCGGACTAGCGCTCCTCGACTACCTTGCGTGATAACGATGGTTCCGGCGGGATTGAAGCGGGCCAGAATTTCCGCTTGCTCGACCGGGTCGGTGTGGCCCGTCAGGACGCGAGCCTCGTCATCATTGGGCAAGAAAAGGTCGGTGTAAGGCAGAACCTGTATAATGTCTTCGATCGAGGAAGAGGACCCGGCGGGGATTACCACGTCCAGGGCGGTAATCACCCCGCGCAGCTTGGCCTTTCGGAAAAGCTCCGTCAGATGCTCGGGCCTGAACGCAGGCATGGCGAGATACCCGCCCACGTAGAGCGCGCGTGCCCCGTCGAGGACCTTCGCGTCAATGTCGTCGGCTGAAAAATCCGCATTGGCGCCGAAGCAGTGGAAGTACCGCCGGTCCTGGCACCGCACGTTTACAATGAAGGTGCATGAGGTGGGATGGGTCCGGCTGCGCTGCACGAAAGAAGTTTCGACGCCCAGCCGCTTCAGGTCTTGCAAAACGAAATCCCCAAAAACATCGTTGCCGACTTTGCCGAGCACACTCGCAGTCCGCCCGAGACGCCCGAGATCTGCCGCCGCGTTGGCTGCGCATCCTCCCACGCCCACAAGATATCGGTCGAGCAGCGCCAAATCGCCGGCGGCGGGAAGAGCAGCGATGGGACTGCCGAAAATGTCGGCCACCAGGATCCCCAGACAAACCACATCCGCCATTTTCGAAGTCCCTTCCGCGCTTCCGGTCTGGAGCACCCCGGACCCGCCATGGAAGCTAATTCAGGCTTACGCGATCTCCGGCGCTCGCTTGATGCGCGGGTCGGTAAAGACATCCTGATCGTCGGTGCTGCGCGTCGAGAATTCAGAGACGACCGCGCCTTCCGGCCCCGCCTGGAACCAGTGCAGCGTGTTGGGAAACAGTGTGTACTGCTCGCCGGGTTTAAGGCAAATCTCGTGGCCCGCGGTGTAATGAGCCTCGGAACCTTTTGGCGGACGGCAAGCCGGTTGCCCCGTGGCAGGGCCGGGCACGTACAGGTAGACAATCCCCCAGCGGCAGCGGAACGTCTCCTCCTTACCCAGTTTGCTGCCTACCGTTGGGTGCCGGTGTTCGGGGCAAGTCTGATGCGGCAGCATCACCAGTTCCTTGGCGCAAACACGATCCGTGTTGAGGTAGGTGATGATCTCGAGGCCGGTCTTTTCGATTTCTCCCAGGCCGAAATCCGCCACCTCGAAGCGCGCGCGCTCCTCCGCCGTGAGGACAATCCCGGCTTGTTTGAGCATTTGCGAGGAACGATTGACTACCGATTCATACTGCTGCTGCGTGATCATTTACAACCTCCTCGGTGTTCTAGTCAGTGTTGGGTCATTCAGTTCTCAAGCAGCACGGCATCACCCGCGTGTACTTCACCGGCGGTGAGCACGGTCGCGTAAACTCCGGCGCACTTGCCGTGCCTCTGAACGACGCATTTCAAAACCTGGGGTGCGGACTCGAGGGTCGTCGGGTCGAGTGTGATCATGACGCACCGCTGATCCACCTGGGTGACGGCAATGCGAGCCGAATCGCCCAGGCGCAGTATGCGGCCGACCCACTTCAGTTCATCGAAGGCTTCACCACTTTCAAGCTTCACCAGCAGGTTGGGCCGAAAGCGCCAGGGATTCGGCTCGACTCCGGATTCCTCGGAAATTCGTTCCACGGTTTGCTCGCTGATGAGCGAGACGTTGGACACATCGTACAATCCACGATAATCTCGAAGCAGGAACACCGGCTTCCCGAAGCACTTCTCTACGGCTTGCCGAAGCTCGTTGCTTGCCACCGGCCACCTTTCGCCGGCGGGCGTCGTAACGGCCACGCTGGCCTCCGCCGTGCCCGGCTTTGCAACCGAAGCCTGCCAGCGGAGAAGCTCCGGCATCTGGCGAGCGGTGAGCCATGGGAAATCGCTGCGCGACTCGGATTGGACGAATGCGAACCGGCGATCCTCTTGGAAGCCCTGAAGGGTCAGCGGCAGGGAGGGGCATGCCTCCCCTTGCATTGACTTGACAGGGTACCTCGCGACCTGGCGAACGACGCCCACGCGTTGCATGGTTAAGACCTCCTCGGAACGCCCGTGAGCATTCTAAGCCAAAAAAACGAGATTTCAAATGATCCCCTGAAGGCGTGAAAAAATCGATCTACGTAAGAACCTGTCATTCCGAGCGCAGCGAGGAATCTGGCCCTGCCCGTCGAAGTCACTCTTAGCGGAGGAAAGACAGAGCGAGATTCCTCGCTCCGCTCGGAATGACAAGCACGCGCCATGGTCGTCCGTCGGCAGCGGTCGATTTCTTCACACCTTCCTGTCCTGGGAGCATGCGAATTCGCTTGGCATCTTCGGCCGATCGCACTAGAGTGTGATCGATCAGAGGAGTTGACGGACCGGTTGAGCGCTCGTGATACCCACCGCAGACGACATCCCATTTCGGAGACCTTACCATGACGAAAGAGATAAACAGGTTCATCGGCGCGACATTGAAGGTTGCCATGCTGCTGCTGGCGGCGGGAACGTCCTCCGCCATGGCTGTGCCTGCCCCGCAATCCGCCGGAGCCTCCGGCCCCTACGAAGCCTCGACGGAGTCGCTTCGCAAACACAGGGTTCCGAGGTGGTATGAAGATGCCAAGTTCGGAATCTTCATTCATTGGGGCGTATTTGCCGTCCCCGCTTATCACGAGTGGTATGTCGAATTTATCAGCCCCAAGGCGAACTACGGGTTCATGTTTGGCGGGCCTCCGTACACCGCGACTTGCGGGAACCTGCCGGAGGCGTTGTGCAAAGCCAAAGTGAACGAGGATGCGGTGAGGTATCACCTCGCCCATTGGGGGCCGAACTTTGCCTACGACGATTTCATTCCGATGTTCAAGGCCGAGAAATTCGACCCGGCGGCGTGGGCGCAACTCTTCCAGGAATCCGGGGCGCGCTACGTGGTGCTGACCGCCAAGCACGGCGACGAGTTCGCGCTCTGGCCCACCCAATTCACGCACCGCAATGCGATGGAGACGGGGCCCCACCGGGACCTGGCCGGCGACCTGCTCAAGGCCGTCCGGCAGTCCGGCTTGAAAATGGGCTTCTATCACAACACAACGTACACCTTCTGGGACCCGCGCTTCCCGGGCAGAGACTGGGTGGATTATATGAACAATTCTATTAAGGAATTGGTGGACCTTTATCACCCCAGCATTCTCTGGGGCGACACCGGCCAGGGCCCGGTGAAAGACGATCAGGGGCATTACCTTCCGGCGGACTACTGGAACAGCAAGGAAGTACTCGCCTATTATTACAATCACTCCGAAGACCCTTCCGAAGTTGTGGCCAACGATCGCTGGGGGCTGGACGTTGACGGCAAACCGCTGGGCGATTTCTCGACGCCGGAGCGCACCAAGGTCAATAGCGTCTCCGAGACCAAGTGGGAGGAATGCGATTCGCTCGACCCGACCTCCTGGGGTTACAACCGCAACCTGCCGGAGAGCGAGTACATGACTCCCAACCAGGTCGTGGATTATCTCGTGGATATCGTCAGCAAGAATGGCAACCTCCTGCTCAACATAGGACCGAAAGCCGATGGGACCATTCCCGAGGTGATGCAAAGCTGCCTCCGCCGCGTGGGAGAATGGCTAAGGGTAAATGGCGAGGCCATCTATGGCACTCATCCGTGGGAGCGCTACAAGGATGGCGACGTCCGCTTCACTCGCAAGGGCAACACGCTTTATGCGATCGCGCTCGAATGGCCGGAAGAAGAACTCCGGCTCACTTCCCTCGCGGGCAAGCGAGTGTCCAAGGTGGAAATGCTGGGCCTGAATGATACCGTATCCTGGAAACAGGATGAACGGGGATTGGTCATTCAGCCCCCGGCGAAGCGTCCCTGCCGTTACGCATATACGTTTAAGATTTCCCTGAAAGAGTGACGATCACCGGCAAGGGAGACTTGTGGTTGGCAAGCTTCGGATGACTGGCGGGGGGTATAAGGCCGGGAACAAGAACTGTCCCCGGCCGGAGTGTTTACTTTGACTCGTTCTCACTTTGACCAAATACCCTCGTGCAAGTGAGACCGGCGCTTCTGCTGCCGGCATTCCTTCGTGCGCGCAGTGCAAATCGGCTGATCCTTCTCGATCCTTGCCGTGTTGAAAACCTCGCCGTTAACTCCCGGCGGGGTTGACAAGGTCGGCACTTGGGCAGCCCGACATGCAATCAAGGCATCGCGCAACTATGTGCGGGACGCGACCACCCATCCGCCGGTGCAGAGCGAGAAGCACTCTCCGCAGCTGGCTGCAAGCAGCGAGCGAGCCCTCCACCAGCGCGGGCTTGCGGTCGATGCCCCTTCCCTTGAAATAGAGCGCGTTCGTCTTCTTGACCTCTGCGCAATAGCGGACGCAGAGCCCGCAGAGACTGCAATCGGCCATTCCCGGTGTCGAAGCGCGACCGCGTCACGCCGTACTCGCGCGGCATATTTCTGGCCGGCGGGCCAAAGCAGCTCGATGAGCATCTTGCGGATGCTTGTTCACCTTCTCGGTATTCGGTCTGGACGGCTAGGCCCTCCTCGACGGGATACAGGCAAGAGGCCACCAGCCGCGTGCGCCCCCGCTTCTCGATCTCCACCATGCACATGCGGCAGGCGCCATAAGGCTCGAGCCGCTCGTCGTCGCATAGCGTCGGGATCTCGATGCCGGCCGCTTTCGCGGCTTGCAGAATCGTTGCCCCTTGCGGAGCCTCGACCGACTTACCATTGATTTCCAGCGTTACCTGTGGCATATAGACCTCTCGTTTTAGGCTCTGACTTCCGGCTCGACGTGCGGCACTGTGGATCTGCCACGCTGACCGGCGCTACGGGCATCTTGCGGACGGCGTGGAACTTGTCCGGACACGCCGTAAAGCAGGAGCCGCACTTGATGCACTTGTCCTGCAGGATCACGTAGGCCCCGCCGTCGACCTTTTGAATGGCCTCCACGGCGCAGGCGCGCGCGCAGGCGCCACAGGGCGGGTGTGAGCATTTCGTCGTGGTCGATCTCGTATTGGATAAGCGCCGCGCAGGCTCCCGCCGGGCAGCGCTTCTCGCGGATGTGAGCTTCGTACTCGTGCGCGGAAGTAGCGGATCGTGCTGCGCACCGGATTGGGCGCGCTTTTGCCCAGCGCGCAGAGCGAAGCCATGCTCCATGAATTCGGACAGTTCTTCGAGCAATTCGATGTCGCCTTCACGGCCCTCGCCGGCCGCAATGCGATCCAGAATCGTCAGCATCTGGCGCAACCCTTCGCGGCAGGGCACGCACTTGCCGCAGGATTCGTGGGCGAGGAAGTTCACGTAGTAGCGCGCCGTGTCCACCATGCAGGTGTCCTCGTCCATCACGATCATGCCGCCGGAACCCATCATCGAGCCGACCTTGTCCAACTCGTCGAAATCCACCGGCAGATCCAGCAGCGACTCGGGCAACACGCCGCCCGAGGGGCCGCCGGTCTGCACGCCTTTGAATTTCTTCCCCTTGGGCATGCCGCCGCCGATCTTGAACACGATGTCGCGCAGCGTCATGCCCATGGGCACTTCCACCAGGCCGCTGTTCCTCACCTTGCCGACCAGGGAGAAGATCTTCGTTCCCTTGCTGCCTTCGGTGCCCATGCTGCGGAACCACTCGGCGCCGCGGTTCACGATGAAGGGAACGTTGGCCCAGGTCTCGACGTTGTTCAGGCAGGTCGGCTTGCCCCACAATCCTTTTTCCGAGGTGTGGATGTACTTCGGCCGCGGCTCGCCCACGTGTCCTTCGATGGCGTTCATCAGAGCGGTCGATTCGCCGGAAACGAATGCGCCCGCGCCGCGGTGGATTTTTACGTCGAAAGTAGAAGCCCGAGCCGAGAGATATTCGCGCCCAGCAAGCCGTATTCGCGCGCCTGGTCGATGGCCCTCTGCGCGTGCTTGCGCGCCAGCGGATACTCCTGGCGCACGTACATGATATCCTTCCGGCGCGCCGATGGCATATGCCCCAATGATCAGGCCTTCGAGCACGCTGTGCGGATTGCCTTCGAGCAGGCTGCGGTCCATGTACGCGCCGGGGTCGCCTTCGTCACCGTTGACGACGACGTACTTGGGAACGCCTGGTGCGTTGCGCGTGGTTTCCCATTTGGCGCCCGCCGGGAAACCCGCGCCGCCGCGGCCGCGCAGGTTGGCTCGCTTAACTTCCTGAAGCACCTCCTCCGGAGTCATCTGCGTGAGCGCTTTGGCGAGCGCCGAATAGCCGCCGACCGCGATGTAGTCGAGAATGCTCGTGGCGTCGATCAGCACGTTGTTTTCGAGCAGCACGCGCTTCTGGTGCTTGTAGAACGGAATCTCTTCCGCCTTGCGCACGCGCTTGCCGGTGTCCTCATCAAGGTACAGAAGCCGGTCGATCACTTCGTCGCCGAGGACGGTCTTATCCACGATCGCCGGAATGTCTTTCTCTTGCGCGTGCAGGTAGCAGATCACCTTTGGGCTGGATGACCACCAGCGGCCCGCGCTCGCAGAAGCCGTGGCAGCCGGTGCGCCGGATTCCAACTTTGTGCGCAAGGCCCCGCTTCTCGATCTCCTTCTCGAAGCCGTCGGCCAGGGCCTCGGCGCCGTAAGCGCAACATCCGGTGC
This sequence comes from uncultured Acidobacteriota bacterium, assembly GCA_963770415.1. Lineage (GTDB taxonomy): Bacteria > Acidobacteriota > Terriglobia > UBA7540 > UBA7540 > CAVROP01. The sequence goes on along the minus strand of CAVYPU010000044.1, from coordinate 22,796 downwards.
CGGTGCAGACGGTGACCCATACCGGTTTCGCCTTGCGTTGCGGCCAGGACCTCCATCCTGCAGGTCCGCCAGATCGGCAGGAGTTCTTAGACTTGGCATGAATTCTTCTCCTCGTTCTCAAAGGACTCGATGATCTTCTCGAGCTTCTTCTTGCTTGGGTCGTGGTAATACTTGTTGTCAATCTGCACCACAGGCGCCAGCGCGCAGCACCCGAGGCAATGCACCGTCTCCAGCGTAACCAACTGCTTGCTGTCCGTCTGCCCCGGCTTAAGCCCCAGCGACTGCGGAAAGCCGCGTAGAGCATTTCGGAAGCTCCGCGGACGTGGCAGGCGGTGCCGGTGCAAACCTGGAACAAATGGCGTCCGCGCGGTTCCAGGCTGAAAGCCTCGTAGAAATTGGCGATGGTATAGATCTCGCGCGGAGGCACGTTCAACCGCGCGCCGATCCAGTGCAGCAGGTGGCGCGGAAGCCAGTGGAATTTCTCCTGCACGTCGAGCAGCATCTGGATGAGCGCGCTCTTCTGGAAACCGTACTTCTCCATGATGGCGTCCGCCTGTTGCAGGTCGTGACGAATGTCCAGGATCGCGCGCTCCTTTTTCTTGATCTGGCCGAGGCTCTCGGCGTGGTATTTGGCCTCCGCCTCCAGATAGGAGAGTTCTTCCAGAAGTTCGCGTTTTTCAAGGCCCAGGGAATACGCCTCTCCCAGCACGTCCAGCCCGCGCAGCAGAAGGTCGTGTTTGTCCTGGACCGTGGCAGGCTCAGGTTCCGCCTTCTCTTCAGCGGTTTCCTTCGCCTTTCGAAACGGCTCAGGCTCATTCCGCGGCGAACCGATTCGAGCAGCTTCTCAGGCTCGAAGGGTTTGGTCAGAAAATCGAAAGCGCCGATTTTCATCGACTCGACAGCAGAGTCGACGGTGCCGTGGCCGGTCACCACGATCGGCACCACGAACGGCTGCTTTTGCGAAAGTTCGGTCAGAACTTCGATGCCATCCATGCCCGGCATCTTCAGATCGACCAGCACGACGCTCGGTTGAGCGTTGCTGACCAATCCAGCCCCTTGAGGCCGTCCCGCGCCACTGCGGCGCGGTATCCGCCCATCTCGAGCGTTTGCCGGCATCCTTCGGTGAACATCTCTTCATCGTCGATAACAACCACGTCGAGCGGCAATCGCTCACTACCGGTTTCTGTAATGGTCTGCATAGATACCCTCGTTTGGTTTCACCTACGCCAGGGATAGTTGCAAGCGGGCAGCCAACTTCGGTTTTCTCTATTCTGTTTTCGCGATGGTGCTCTGAGGATGGCAGTTAAAGAGCTTTGGCAGGCGGGAGGGATGTGCAGTGATTCGCAGGGTTTGATACTTTTTGTATCAGCCGCGCGGGCGATGATTCGAAAAGTACCAGCAAGGTCCGCTCTTCAAGAGTTTCATCCGAACATGTCATTCCGAGTGAAGCGAGGAATCTCGCCCTGGGTTTTCGTCCACAGTCCTCCACAGGGCGATGTTAGGGGCGCGCCACGGCGCAGGTTTGTTCAAATTGTGTTCGGTGACTCAGGCGATGACCTGCGGCTCTGCCGCCTGATTTGCGGAAAGGTTCCGCCTTTCCGTGGAACGCCCGAAACGAACAATCTTCTCTGCACTGGCTGGCAGGCTCAGCCTCCCATCCAGTGCAGAAGAAAACAAAAAGTGTGGAATGGGCCGGAAAGCCACAGGCTTTCCGCAAGTCAGAGCGGCGAAGCCGCTCGAGACTCCCAACAGGCCAGCTAATTTGGACAGGCCTGCGCCATGACGTCCTCGTACCGCGGTCCGCCTTGCGCCAAGCTCTCGATTACTCGGAACTTTCCAGGTGATACTTGCGGAGTTTTTCGCGAAGGGTCTTGCGGTTGATTCCCAGGTACTCTGCCGCCTTGGTCCGGTTCCCGCCGAACTGCTGAAGGGCTTTGAGAATTTCGGTCTGTTCGATGCGCGCGAGTTGCCCTTCTTCCGGTGAGGCGCCGCTCGCGTCCGCGGGCGTGAGGCTTTCGCTCGCGTCATAGGGAAGATCGTGAACCCCGATGGTTCCTTCGCAGGTCACCACCGCATACTCGAGGGCATTGATCAGCTCGCGCACGTTGCCCGGCCACTCGCTGGCGTTTCAAGAAACGCATGGCTTCGTCAGAGATCGCAGGCACCGGCCGGTGCTTTTCCGTAGCGATCTTCCGGACGTAATACGTCAACCAGCGCGGGAATGTCCTCCATCCGGTCGCGGAGAGGAGGCACCGCGATGTGGATGACGTTCAAGCGGTAATACAGAGTCCTCGCGAAAATTCCCCGCATGCACGGCCTGAAGCAAGTCCCGGTTCGTGGCCGAGAGAATGCGCACGTCGACCTTCTTCGTCTGGGTGCTTCCCACTCTGCGAAATTTCGTGCTCCTGAACCACGCGCAGCAACCGGGCCTGCATCTGGATGCTGATATTGGCAATTTCATCCAGGAAAAGGGTTCCGCCATCGGCGAGCTCGATCTTGCCGAGCGTGGACTCGACCGCCCCGAAAACGCGCCCTTGACGTGGCCGAACAGTTCGCTTTCGAAAAGGCTCTCCACCAGCGTCCCGCAATCGACCGTGACGAATGGCTTGCCGGAACGGCGGCTGAGGCGGTGAACGGCCCGCGCCACCACCTCTTTGCCCACCCCGGTCTCGCCGGTGATGAGCACGGTGGAATCCGTCGGCGCGGCTTTGCGGATGAGCCGCCCTACGTGGCGCATCGCTTCCGACCGTCCAATCAGGTCCTCGGAAAGCATCTTCCGTTCGAGTTCCTGATTGATGCAGGCGTCTTCGAGCGACCGCCTTGCCGGCGGTGGCGGCCTTAAGCACGATCGCCGTTAATGCCTCGGGCGTGAATGGCTTGGCAAGGTAGTTATATGCGCCGTGCTTGATCGCCTCTACCGCCGATTCGATGGTGGCATAGCCGGTGATGATAATCACCGGCAGATATGCGGAGAATCCTGCTTCAGCCTTTGGAGCACCTCCATGCCCGGCATCCCGGGCATCATGAGGTCCAGCAGGACCACGTCGAACGATTCGCGCGCAGCTCGTCGCCAGGCCTCCTGCCGCCGTCGGCGGCCAGAGCCACGCTGAATCCGCCCTGCTCCAGCGTCTGGGCACACGCCAGCCGCATCGATTCATCATCGTCGATGATCAGGACTTTGCCGCGCGACGCCATTACCGCGATCCCCTTGTTTCCGGCAGACGGATGGTGAATGTAGCGCCGGCACCCGGATTGTCTGGATACCCTGATGTCCCCATTGTGGCTCTGGATTATGCCGTAACTGACCGAGAGGCCCAGCCCGGTTCCGTGGCCCACGCCCTTTGGTGGTGAAGAATGGATCGAAGATGCGTCGATGTTCTCGGGAGGAATGCCGCAGCCTGTATCGGATATGCTGATCTCGACGGTCCTCTCCGCACCGGTTCGCCTGGTCATCAGCACCAGGCTGCCCTTTCCCGCTTCATCGCGTCCGCCGCGTTCAGGATGATGTTCATGAAGACCTGCTGCAGTTGCGACTGGTCCGCCTGGATCGTGGGCAGCTTGGCGGTCGTAATCCTTCACGATCTGGATATTCTGGAAAAGGAATTGGCCCTCGAAAAGCTTCAACGTGGCGTCGAGCAACTGGTTCACATCCAGGCTTCCACCAGTGGGCTTGCGCTCGCGGGCAAAATCCAGCAGGCTCTTCACGATGGTGTGGCAGCGTTTGGTTTCCTTCTCGATGCGTTCCAGGTTTTCCCTGACTCTTCCCTCCGCCGGCACCTGCTGCATGATGAGACGGCTGAAGAGCAGAATGCTCCCCAGCGGGTTGTTGATTTCGTGGGCCACGCCGGCGGCCAGTTGCCCGATCATGGCCAGCCGGTCCGACCGCATGAGTTTCTCACTGGTTTGACGATGAATTTGCAGATCCCGCTGTTGAATGGCGCGGGACATGTTATTGAAGGCTTCGCCCAGCTCTTCGATTTCCGGCGGCGCATGCGGCAACTCAATCTGGTGAGGGGATTTCTCGGAAGCGATCGTGTGGGTAGCTGCAATCAGGGCCGTAAGCGGCTTCATGATCGAGCTGGATAGAACATAGCTTACGAACAATCGCCAGCAGCACCGCGACCAGCGTCAGAACGAGCAATAACAGCAGGGCGTGGCGCTGCGTAGCTTCGAATCTCCTCGCCAGGAGTCCCAACCCTAAAGCCCCAACCACCTTGCCCCGCAGGTCGCGTATCGGCTCGTAAGCGGTGAGATACAAGTTGTCTACGATGTATTCGGGCCTGATCCAATGAACACCATTTTGCACCACTCGTTGATAAACTTCCGGCGAAGCAAGCGTGCCGATTGCCGGCTCGCCGGAGCCTAGCGTGGCGGTGGTGGCGATTCGTTTGTTGCCGAGAAAAATCGAAACCACCGCTACGTCCCGTTCGTCGAATTGGTCCCCGCGATAAAGGCTGGCCCTGATCCTGTCCGGAAGGCCGTTCCGCCTGTTCAGAAGCTGCCCGACGCAGAGGACGCCTTCAACGGTTCCATCATCACTGATCACCGGAATTGCCGCGGCCGCAACCAGACCTTCGGTCGCGTCCCGTGGCTCACCGTACGGCGTACGGAGCGTAATTATCGGTTCAATGCGGGCCCGCTCAGGCAGTTCCGGGCTCTGGGCAGCCAACTCCTCCGCGAAAGCAGCACGGCCGAAGAAATCTCTTTCCGCTGCCGTAAGGCCTGCTGCATCATGTGACCTATTCCGGTCGACCCGAGGTTGCCGCGATCTCCAAGGGGAACAGGATGTCGCCATTTACATTGGTTAGAACCAGAATATCGAAGTCCTGGCTCAGGCGGATGGCCTGCAGAAGGGCCGCCAAGCTCTCAAGGTCCCTTTGCTTTATTTTCTCCTTTAGCATTCGTTGTTGCGCCGTCAGGCGGGCCGCGTCGGTGATGTGGGAAAGGTATTGCCGATAGAGTCATCCGCTGCGCTTAAATCCACTGCCAGGACGTCATCCACCTGGGTAAGGACTCGATGGATGAGTCCAATGCCTAATGAGGCGGAAATAACGCCGATAAAAAGAATGATTCCACCGAAAGAGAGGAGATGCCGGGAATGCAGAGTGGGTTTGACGGAACTTCCACGAGGCGGCTCAGTAGCCTGCAGGGGCTTTGTCCCGGCGAACGGGGGCCCGGTTCTTGCTGTGGCTCTTGCAAACGTTCCGAATCTGCTGCTTCCAACACGCTTAAACATACCTTAAAGTCCCGAAATTAACAACCACACGCTCTGCCGGGATTTCACGGAGAGGGCAGAAACTACCATCGTTGACCGCCCTCTCCCTTGGGGCTGAACATGTCCCACCTTTTTTGCGGCACACCGGGGGTGCACATGTTCTAAGCTGCCCGCATGAAGGTTTGCGGGCGAGAATTCAGTCCGCAGCTTCTGCAGCGCATTGAGCGGACCGTCGATCAGGAACCGGACTTGTCCCGTCGGGATCTGTCGCGGCGGGTTTGCGAATGGTTGGACTGGCACACGGCCTTGCATCAACCCAAGCACACCACCGCGTCCTTGGTCTGGAAGTTGCCGCGCAGGTCGACGCGCGCGAGGTGGTAGATGTCGCCCTCGCCCTGGAAGTACTTGCCGCCGTCCTCGTGCTGCATGTGCAGCACGAGATGGACCTCGTGCTTGACCAGGTCGAGGTGGCGGTCGACGCCGATTCGGCGGCGCGCCAGTAGCCCTGGTTGCTGACCACCCGCCGTGCGCGCTCGATCGCCTTGTCGATGTCGGCGCGCTTGAAGGGCACGCCGTCGGCCATGCCGAAGCCCTTCCTGAGCTCCTCCTGGAATGGCCTTGGTGTTGCCGGACGAACTCACGCCGCCGCGGTGTCGCCGCTCGCCGGCGCCGCTCGTAGACCACCACCACCGAGTCGTTGTACTCGCCGTCCGGCACCACCTCGGGGCCGTGGCGGTGGCGCTGGTCGAGCGGACGGGACATAGTCCTCGTCCTCGATGCGCGTCCCGGACAGGGTGGCGTCGAGCCAGCCGAGGTCCTGGGCCGCGCGGCGCACCGCGCCCTCGTCGAAGGTCATCAGCTCCTGGTGGTAGGGCGAGCCCGCGCCGTTGAGCAGGCCCTGGCTGAGCTGGGCGGGGAAGAGATGCTCGGGCAGGCCGAGGAAGATCACCCTGGCGACCTCGATCTCGCGCCCGAGGTCGACCTTGAAGGTGATGGCGATGTTGCCCTTGTCGTCCTTCCTGCTCACCTGCACCTGGACGTAGCGGTAGCCCTTGTCCTGGAAATGGCGCAGCAGCGCCTGCTGGTCGTTGTCGAGGATCGCCTGGTTGAGGTTGTTGCCGGCCTTGGTCTGGACCACCTTGTCGAGGCCCTGCTTCTGCCAGTAGTTGAGGCCGGTGAACTCGACCTCGCTGACCCAGGGCAGCTCGACCACGCGGAACACCACCGTCACCGAGCCGTCGCCGTTGCGCTGGACCTCGCTGCGCACGTTGGTGAACGGCCCCATGCTCTCGATGGCATGGACGTCATCGGTGAGCGCCTGGGGGTCGAAGCCGCGCCCGGCGCGGGTGGTGAGCAGGAAGCGGATGCGGTCGGGGTGGTAGTGGTTGGTGCCCTCGATGCGCACGTCGCGGATCGCCCCGAAGCCCCTTCCCGGCGCCGTCCCGGGCGCCTCGCCGGCGTCAACGCCGGGGCGATGATGGCGAGCAACCACAAGCCGGTCCTGAGGATGGGCGCTCTCGAAGGGGTGACGACGCTCAAACGCGCTCCATGAGGGAGCAGCATGGTAAAGAGACATGGCGGGGGGCAAGACGCGACGGCGATGCGGCCAGCGCCCGGGCCGACATGGCGTTTCCCCGCCCCCCCATAGCATCCCGGTCATGGCCGACGAGCCGCTCCTCGAGGTGCGCGCGCTGCGCAAGCTGTTCCCCATCCGCCGGGGCGTGTTCGGCGCGGTCGCCGGCCATGTCCATGCCGTCGACGGCGTCGATCTCGAGATCCGCGCCGGCACCGCGCTCGGCCTGGTCGGCGAATCGGGCTGCGGCAAGACCACCCTCGGCCGCTGCTCTGCTGCGCCTGATCGAGCCGACCGTCGGCGGCACCGTCCGCTTCGCCGGGCGCCGACTTCACCAGCCCTCTACCGCGCGGCAGCTGCGGCCGCTGCGCCGGCACATGCAGATGATCTTCCAGGACCCTTACGCCAGCCTGAACCCGCGCATGACCGTCGGCGACATCATCGGCGAGCCGCTGCTGGTGCACCGCTCGCGCGACCGCGCCGGGCGCGAGCGACCAGGTCGGCGAGCTGCTCGAACTCGTCGGCCTGGCGCGCCGACGCACATGACCGCTACCCGCACGAGTTCTCCGGCGGCCAGCGCCAGCGCATCGGCATCGCCCGCGCGCTGCGCTCAAGCCCGAGCTCATCGTCTGCGACGAGCCGGTCTCCGCGCTCGACGTCTCGATCCAGGCGCAGGTCTCAACCTGCTGCAGGACCTGCAGGAGCGAATTCGGCCTCACCTACCTGTTCATCGCGCACGACCTCGCGGTGGTCCGCCACATCTGCGACCGCGTCGCGGTGATGTACCTCGGCAAGATCGTCGAGATCGGCGCCGACCGAGCCTCTTCGACCCCCGCCATCCGTACACGCAGGCGCTGCTCTCGGCGGTGCCCGACCGGGCCAGCCGGGGCAGCACCGCCAGCGCATCATCCTCGAGGGCGACCGCCCAGCCCGCTCGAGGCGAGCTCGGCGGAACGCTTCACCCGCCGCTTCCCGCGCCATGCCGCCGCCTTCACCGGCGCGGCGATCGGCCTGCAGCAGGCCGCGCCCGGGCACCTCGTGCGCTGCGCCCGTCTCGAGGTGCTGCAGGAGCTGGCGGCCAAGGGCGCGCTGGCGTGGGCGTGAGGCCGCGGCGCTAGAAGCTCTGGTCCTGACCTGCCCGCCAGGCGCCGGCAGGCCATCGCCGGCCAGCGGCAGCCAGCGCCCGGCGCGGCGCTCCATCAGCAGCGGGATGCGGTGGTCGCCGCCGAAGGCGGTAAAGGCCACCTCGAGCAGCCGGCGCGGGGATCGGTGCCGGTCGCGGCGGCGCGCTGATGCGCACCGAATCGAGCATGGCGTCGATCTCCAGCCCATAGACCCCGGCCCCGCGTTGAGCTCGTTGAGCCCGCGCCCAGGCGCAGCAGCGCCTCGGGCAGCTCGAGCCGGCCGAACTCGGCGGCGCTGGCGATGCGCAGCGCGCCGAGCGCCGCGACGAGATGCTCCGCCGCCCCGCCTCATCGCCTTCCCCCACCCGCGCCTGGGCCAGCCAGGCGGCGAAGCGGCCGAGCAGCTCCTCGGCGGCCTGGCGCTGGGCGCTGGCGATGTCCGGGGGCGGCGCGCGGGCGGCGGCCGGCCCGGTCGACGGCAGGCGGAAGGCGCTCAGATCATGCGACCATTGCTCGCTCGGGACATTGGCGAGCAGCGAGGCGATGAGCGGCAGCAGCTGCTGGCGCCCGGGTTCGCTGAGCGCCATGCCGAGCAGCGGATCGACCATCGCCGGCAGCCCTGGCGCGGGCGTCACCCCGCTGCGCCAGGCCTGCTCGGCGAGCTGCTGCGTGCCCAGCGGTTCGAGGCGCAGCAGCGCCACCAGGTCGTTGGCGCGCAGGGCGCGCACGCGGGCCTGGAGCGCCGCCACCGGATCGTCGTCCGCCGCCACCGGTGCCGCGGACGCCGGCACCGCGGCGGCGGCGGGCTGGACGAGCGCGGCCGGCGGCGGCGCGTCGACCGCGCCGTGGTCGCGGGTCAACGCCGCGCTGACCCCGCCGACGGCGAGCAGCAGGGTGGCGGCGCCGGCGACGAGGGTGAGCTTGGCCGCGGCCATCGCCTTGAGGCACGCCTGGCTGAGCGCGGCGGCCTTCGGGCTGGCCCCGGCGGCGAGCGCGCTGCCGCCCCCCGCGACCGCGCCGGCGGCCTTGGCCGCGGCGGCGGCGAAGCCGCTGGGCAGCTCGAGGGCGTGCGCCTCGGCGGCGAGCAGCGGACCGAGGGCGAGCGCGCCCACCGCCACCCCCTGCCGGCTGAGCTGGTCGCGCAGCAGCTCGCGCCCGCGGCTGAGCAGCGAGGCCAGGGTCCCGGAAGGGACGCCGAGCAGCACCGCCACCTCGTCCTGGGGACGGCCCTCGAGATAGTGCAGGACCAGGGGCAGGCGGTAGCGTTCGGAGAGCCGCTCCAGCCCGGCATCGAGGACCTCGCGCAGCTCCTCGCGCCGGGTCGGGTCCAGGGATCGTTGGCGGAATGCATGCTGCTCGCCTCCTGGAGCCCTTCGCGGCGCTGGCGCGCGGCACGGGCGTCGCGGCTGCGGATGCTGATGTTGCGCGCCACCCGGTGCAGCCAGCCGGCGATGGTCGGGTGGTGGGCCAAGGAGCGCGCCTTGTGCGCCAGGGTGAGGAACACCGCCTGGCCGGCGTCCTCGGCATCGGCGCTGTTGCCGACGATGCGCCGGCAGGTGCTGAGCACCATCAGCGCATGCCGGCGCACCAGCTCGGCGAACGCCGCCTCGCGCCCGGCCGGCTCTCCGGAGGCGAAGGCGGCGAGCAGCAGGGCGTCGCTGCGCGCATCCGCGAGGGTAGGGTCCGCGCTCATGGTTCTCCTCCTTATCCGCGCCGCCCGGGCTTTCCTTGCAGGCGGCGCGGGCGCGCCGGGCCGGCGCCTGCGCTCAGGCGCGCTCGAAGGGCAGGGTGGTCCAGCGCCCGCGGTCAGCCGGCCCGCGGCAGGCGCGCAGGCGGCGGGCGGCCGGCACCGCGATCACGCAGGCATTGGTGCTGGTGCCCTGGGCGTCCTCGGGGTAGCGGTTGATGGAGTCGACGCCGTCCGCGCGGCTGCTGAACAGCGCGCGCACCCCGGCCTCGTCGTGGCCGCCGGCGGCGGCGAAGGCGTCCAGGCGCGCCAGGCGCGCACGCGAGGAGGTGGAGGGCTCCTCGCCTTCGCGCTCCCGGTGCGCGGCGACCAGGCAATGGTTGGTGCGCACCAGGGGCTGCTCCGCCACCCGCCTGACGGCGCTGGTCGCGGTGCATTCCCAATCCTCGGCGCCGTGCTCATCGGCGGCCCAGAAGGAATGGGCGGCGGCGCGCGGAGCGGCGGCGAACACCCGCCCCGCCTCGGCCGCGGTGCGGCAGGCGAGCGCGCGGTGGAGCAGGGAGAGGTAGGGCACCCCGACGCGGGCGCCGCGGGTCTTGAGGTTGGTGGTGCCGACGCTCAGCCCGTGCTGGTTCATGCCGATCAGCGATGGGCAGCCGGCGCAGGTGATGCTCCAGGTCTCGGGCGCGGCGGCGGGCAGGCGGTGGACCGCGACCACGAACTCGAGGTCGCCGGGGTTGAGGGTCCCAGGTCTGGGCGCCGATCACCTGGTGGCTGGCGCTGGCGGACGGCGGCAGCAGCACCATCGAGCAGCCTTCCGCTTCGGCGCGGGCATCCGCCAGCACCAGGATGTCGCGGATGTCGGTCATGTTGGCGCAGGTGTAGAGCTCGTCGGCATCCACCCCGGCGGCGGCCGCGAGCGCCTGGTGCTCGCTCCAGCCGGCGGGTCGAAGTGGTTGAGCGCGGCCAGGCAGCGCCGCCCGATGGCGACGAAGGCCCGGTCGTCGCGCCGGCCGTGCTCGTGCAGGTAGACGCGCGCCGCGCGCAGGCGCTGGTCGACGAAGGCGCGGATCGCTCCCGCGACTGCGCGCCCTGGGCACGCCCGAGCTCCGCGGGCTGCCGCGTGCATGGATCAGGGGCAGTTCGTAGGCCGCTTCCATGACCGCATGCTAGGGCCGCAGGCGGGGAAACAAACGCGCCGATGGGCGATATTCTACCAGTCCAGCGGCATCGCCCAGAGCACGGTGCCGGGCGGGGCGGCCAGGCGCAGCGCCTGCTCGTGCGCGAGGCGCAGCCCGCCGCCGACCACCTCGCAGGGCAGGCTGAGCTGCACCCCGGTGGCGGGGTTGGCGACCAGCCAGGACGCGGTCTGGCCCAGCGGGGGCAGGTCGAGGCGCACCAGCCGGCGGCTGCGCTGGATCGGCGCGACCTGCGCCACCTCGGCCCCGTCATGCGGACCCGCATCGAAGGGATCGACCGTGCCGAGATACCTTAGCCGGCCCGCTGCAGGAGCTTGCGTACGGGGGTGGTGCTCGGTCCCTCGACCCCGATGAGCGCCCGGGCGGCGGCGGGCAGGAGGTCGACGACGATCTCCTCGTGCGGGAAGAAGGCCTCGATGAAGTCTCCTTGTCGCTGCGGCAGAGCAGATCGGCGCGGTAGTAGTCCAGCCCGGTCAGGGGCGCGCCGACGCTGTCCCAGAAGGCGTTGCCGCCGCTGCCCTCGCGCGGCGGCAGGAGCTCGGCGAGCAGGCGGCGGCAAAAGCGCTCGGGATGCATCGCCACCACCAGCAGGCGGGCCGCCACCAGCAGCTTGCCGACCCCTACGCCGCGCGCCGCGGGGTGCACCACCAGGCCGCCGAGCTGGGTCCAGGGCTACGGTGTCGCGCCCGAGCTTGAGCACGGTGCGCGTGCGCTCGGAGGCCAGTTGCCGGCTGTGACGGTGCCCTCACCACGCGCAGGTAGTAGTGCGGCTCGTCGGGCATGCCATGGTAGGCGAAGAGCGAGGCGGTGCCGAGCAGCCGCCCATCGCCGCCGTCGACCGCGACCAGGGTGAAGCTGGCATGCTTGGGGTCGCTGAGGGCGCGGCCGCCGGGCTCCAGGCTGGCGAAGCTGCGCTGGCTGTCGCGGATGATCATCGCCAGGGCCTGCGGATCGTCGGGCAGGTTGACGGTGTCGAGCAGGTCGGCGAGCGCCTGCAGCTGCGGCGCATCCTGCTCCTCGACGGACGGATAGCACGGGAGCGGGCATGCGCCTCTTCTAGCGGCGCGCGGGCGCAGTCCAGGCCGGCCGCGTCACGCCCCTGGCCACACCACCGTCTCGGCGCTGAAGATCGCCCCCGCCGCGACCCCGGCGGGATGGCCGTTGCCGCTGCACCCAGCCCGCCGAAGGGCTGATCGCTGCGCGCGCCGGCGGTCTGGCGGTTGTGGTTGACCTGGCCGTAGGGCAGGCGCTGGGCGCAGGCGAGGAAGCGCTCCGGTGATGCGGTGAACACCGACGCCGCCAGGCGATAGGGGTTGGCGGCCATGCGCTCGAGGCACTCCTCGGCATCGTGGTAGCCGTCCACGATCAGGGCCGGGCAGAACTGCTCCTGGGCGTAGAGCGGGTGGGCGCGGGCACGCGCATCGGTGAGCTCGAGCAGCAGCGGATCGACGCAGGCGCCATGCGCGAAGCGCGGCTCCAGGCTGCCCGCATGCAGGCGCAGTCCCGCCGGCAGGGCGGCGTACGCGGCGCGCATGCGCGCGGCGGCCGCGAGATCGATGAGCGGACCGCTTGCGCCCTGCATGCCGCCATCGGGCCGCCAGCGCCGCTGCTCGCGCGCGAGCAGGTCGAGCAGGTCGCGGCGCCGGTCCTCCGGCACGTGCACCACCCTGGTCGCGGTGCAGCGCTGGCCGGCCATCCGCCAGGCGCCCTCACCGAGCGCGCTCGCCGCCGTCGCGGCATCGGCATCGCCCAGCACCAGGGCGTGGTTGACCCCGCCGAGCTCGAGCGCCAGCACCACCTCCGGTCGCTCCGCGAGGGCGCGCGACAGCGCCACCCCGGTCGCGCGCGAGCCCACCGCGGCGAGGCAGGCGAGGCCGGACAGGCGGGTGAGCGCCTGGGCCACCGCCGCCCCGCCCTGCACCACCGCGCACACCTCGCCCAGCCCGGCCTCGAGCAGGCAGGAGCGGTAGTGCTCGCCGAGCGCGGGACAGCGTTCGCTCGGCTTGGCGAGCACGGTCGCGCCCACCGCCAGGGCCGGCACCACCAGGCCATGGAGGAGGTGGAGCGGGAAATTGTACGGACCGAGCACCGCCGCGAGCCCACGCGCGCGCCAGCGCAGCCAGGGCTCGCCGGGGCCGCCGGCGCCAGCCGGCCGCTGCGGGGTGCGCGCCGAGCCCGGCGCCGAGCGAGATGCCGATCTTGCGCAGCAGTTCGTCGGCCTCCTGCACGGCATCGGACTCGACCTTGCCGGCCTCGCGCACCAGCAGCGCGACGGTCTCGGCCTGCCGGCGCGCGAGCACGCCGGCCAGGCGCTCGAGGCCCGCCACCCGCGCCGCCGCATCCTCCGCCCAGGCGCGTGCGCCGGCGGCCAGGCGCGCGGCCGCGGCATTGATCGCGCCGGCAGCGCTGGCGCCGGTGCTGAAACACCGGCACGCGTTCATCCCAGGGGCTGACGCTGGTGATGGCCGCGTCCACCGCTAGCCGCCTCCGGGCCGCTTGGCCGAGAGCAGGTATTCGCGCACCGCGCCGAGCGCGCGCGCGAGCTCGCGGCTGGAGCGCGGCTGGGTGGTGGCGGCGGCGACCGCGGCATCCCGGAGGCCTCGCCGAGGGCGCCGATGAAGCGCACCAGCGCGGCCGAGCCGTGCTCGGCATCCTCGACGAAGCTGAACAGGCGGAACAGGCGGAAGCGCTGGTCGGGGGCATAGTCGAGCAGCAGGCTGGGCAGGAGCGCGCTCGCGCGCACCGGCGCCAGGCCCACGCTGTAGGTCTTCGCCGAGTTGCTCGAGCGAGTCGGCATGGCTGACCGCATCATCGAGGTCCGGCCATTCCGCGCAGCTGATGAGGCAGTCGAGGATGCGCCGGAGCGCAACCCCGTCGCCGGTCATGGCGGGGAAATCGCGATGGTGCTCCGCCAGCCAGCCGCGCGACTGGGCATCGGCGATGCGCATCGATTTGACGAACGCCTTGAAGCGGTGGAATTCGCGCCATTCGCCGAGCATGAACAGCTCGCGCACCATCAGCAGGTCGAGCCGCTCCGGCTTTCCCGGTCCGCTCGCCGGCAGCACCACGCGATGCAGCCAGGCGAGCACGCGGTCGCCCTTGCCATAGGAGGCCTTGATCGAGACCTGGTGCTCGAAGACGTATTTGCGCTCGAGGTAGATGGTCTCCTCGACCTCGACCGTGGTGAGGTGGAAGAGCGCCTCCTGGAGCTGCGGATGATGGCGGTTCTCGATCGCGCCATCGAGCGTCAGCAGCTGGTCCGCGAGCCCGATGCTGCGGATGAAGGCCTCATCGAGGACGGCGCCCCTGCTCATGGCGGGAGTATACATCCGGCCCTGCCCGGCGTGCAACCGCGGGGGCGGCAGGGCGCGTGGCGGGCGCCCTGCGCTGGCCGTCCGGGAGCGGCGGCAGGGCGAGCAGGCGGCCGAGGTCATCGAGCGCGCGCCGGCCCTCGTCGATGAGCGCGGGATCGTGGAGATCGCCGGGCAGCAGGCGGTCGCGGTAATGGCGGTCCACCCATCCTTCGAGGATGGCGATGCGCTCATGGTCGAGGCGCAGGCGGCGGGGAACCCATCGCGCTCGGCGGCGGTTAGCGGTACGCGCAGGCGCAGGCAGGCGGGGCCGCCGCCATGGCCATGCTCTCGTGGAGGTCGACATGGACGCACGCGCGCCACCAGCCCCTGCTCGACCAGCCGGCGCAGGCAGGCGGCGGCGCGCCCCTCGCCCGCCTGGCTCGGCGCCACCAGCACGATGCCGGTGGCGGTGGCGATGAGCTGGCTGTTGAACAGGTAGCTGCGCACCGCCTCGGCCAACGGCAGCTCGCCCTCCGCGATCTCGGCGATGCGCAGGCTCGGGATGCGCCGGGCCAGCTCGGCGAGCACCGCCGGCTGGTCGACCAGGGCCGCCTGGTGCAGCAGCAGCAGGTCGCCATCGCCGACCATCACCACATCGTTGTGGAAGGCGCCGGCATCGATCGCCGCCGGATGCTGGCGGGCGAACAGCACGCGCGCGTCGGGGAGGCGGGCGATGCGCGCCACGGCCATGCTCGCCGAGCGGGTGTGGCGGGCGGGCAGGCGGCGCGGACCGCTGTCGCTGTCGCTATCGCCGCGGCCGTAGACGAAGAGGTGCTGGCCGATGCCGTCCGGCGCGCACAGGCGCACATGGTTGGCGGCGCCCTCGTCGCCGAGGGCGAGCAGCGCCGGGAGCGGATCGTGGACGGTCGCGCTGGACATGCCCGCGAGCAGCCCGCGCAGTTCGGCCGGCGCCGCCGCGCCCTCGCGCGCGCGGTGCGACATCGCCATCAGGTTGGCGCAGACGATATGGAGCCGGCGGTCGGCGCTGTCCGCGCTCGGCACCACGGTGGCGCAATTGGCGGTCCACATGAAGGCGCTCGAGCTGGCGAGCTGGAGCAGCTCGGGCTGGCTCGCGGCCGCGGTCAGCACGGCGGCATCGTCGCCGCGCAGCCCGCAGGCGCGCAGCAATCCGAGGTCGGGGCGCTCGAGCGGCGGCAGCAGCGCCTGGCAGGCGCCGAGCTCGAGCAGCAGGCGCATCTTGGCCAGCCCCTGGCGGGCGGCGGCGCGCGGCGAGCTGCGGCGGAAGGCATGCTCCTGGCTGGCCAGGTTGCCCACGCTCAGGCCACCGAAATGGTGGGTCGGCCCGGGCAGGCCGTCGAGCTGCAGGTCCTCCAGCTGGGCATGGCCAGACCTTAGCCGCGCTGGGCCGGGCCACCACCACCCACTGGTGCGGCGGCGGCGTGCGCTAACCTCCCCCCACCATGAGCACCCCGCTCCCCCCCCTCGCCTTCATCGGCGGCGGCAACATGGCCAGCGCGATGATCGCCGGCCTGGCCGCGCTCGCCGACCGCCCGCGCATCACCGTCGCCGAGCCCGACCCGGGCAAGCGCGCCGCGCTCAGCGAGCGCGGCTGCCAGGTCACCGCGCACAACCACGAGGCGGTCGCGGCCGGTGAACTGGTGGTGCTGGCGATCAAGCCGCAGCTGGCGATGAGCGTGGTCCCCGGCCTGGCCGGCGCCTGGACGCCCGCCAAGCGCCTGGTCTCGATCCTCGCCGGCATGCCCACCTCCCGCCTCGAGGGCTGGCTGCCGGCGGGCAGCCGGGTGGTGCGGGCGATGCCCAACACCCCGCTCGCCATCGGCCGCGGCATGGTCGGGATCTGCCGCGGCCGCCACGCCAGCGCCGACGACCTCGCGCTCGCTGCGGCGCTGTTCCTGCCCTGCGCCAAGGTCCTGGCGCTGGCCGATGAGGGGCGCATGGACGCCATCACCGCGGTGTCCGGCAGCGGTCCGGCCTACTTCTTCGCCTTCGCCGAGGCGCTGCTCGCGGCCGCCGCCGGCCTCGGCTTCTCGGCCGAGGAGGCGATGCTGCTGGTCGGCCAGACCGGCGCCGGGGCCTGGGAGTACCTGCTGACGAGCGGCAGCGCGCCCGGACGCCTGCGCGAGCAGGTCACCAGCCCTGGCGGCACCACGGCGGCCGCCCTGGCGGTGCTCGCGCAGGAGGATCTCAACGGCATGATGGCGCGAGCGCTCGGCGCCGCCTGCCGCCGCGGCCAGGAGCTCGCCGCCCTCGGCTAGGCCCCACGCTCAATTGCCGGCGGGGATGACGAAGGTCGCCTCGGTGACGTTGTCGTTGGCGTTGCTGTCCAGGCCGGCGGCGCACGACAGCACGATGACGTAGGTGAAGGCGCCGGCGGAGCCGGTGGCCGGCAGGCCCACGGTGACCATGGTCGGGGTGATGTTCGCCGGCACCGACGGCGCCGGCAGCGCGGGGTCGGGAGTGGTGGTCGAAGGCGGCACCGTGACCGTGGTCGGGGGCACCACCACCACGCCGTTGAGCTGCACCTGGTAGGTGACGGGGACGTTCTGGGGCGCGGTCTGGTAGAAGTTGACCGTGTCCTGGATGGCGAAGGTCAGGCTGAGCGCGTCCGTGCTCCGGGGGTTGGCGGGGTTGGAGAGGTCGGTGACGGTCGGGGCCAGCGGGGTGACCACGCCATTGGCGATGCTCTCGCTGGCGAAGCTGATGTCCTGGTCGGCGAAGGTCAGCGAGAAGGTCGCGGTATTGTCGGTGAAATCGCGTTCCGGGAAGATCTGCGCCTGGTCGAGCACGATCGAGTAGGTGTAGGTGCCGGCCGCCTGCGCGGGGATGGTGAAGTACACCGGCACCCCGCCGAAGGCCGGGATGTCGACCAGGGTGGTGGGGACCACCACCGTCCCGAGGTCGGGACCAGCGGATCGGTGTTCTGGTAGACGATGTAGGGCACCCCGTTGAGGTCCTGGTTCCAGGTGTTGCGGATCGCGAAGTACACCGATACCGATTGGTTGGTGGTCGGCTGGGCGGGCGTGAGGACCGGCAGGGTGGCGAACTTGATGTCGAGATAGGTATATGGCTGTCCTGGGCTTACGCAGCTTTCCAGGATCAGGCTCAGGAGCGCCAGGACGCTCAGGGCTGGCGACTGCGGACGGGACGCGCATGGACGGTTCTCTGGGGTGCGGGGCGGCGGCGGAGGGACGGCGGCCCGGGCGTGCGCCCGCCCGCCAGGCCTGCGCAGCCTAGAGCCGGGCGTCAGGTGCACAAGCGGACCGGGCGGGCCACCCCGCCCCGCCGCCTCAGGGCGCGGGTTCGCGGTTGGCGTAGAGGCTGCCGTCGAGATGGCAGCCGTGCAGGAGATGGGTGATGGCGCTGTCGAGGGCGGGATCCTTCATCAGCTCATCGATGATCACCGTCGGATCGGCGCCGGCATCGGCGCTGGTGCGCGCCTCGAAGGCGGCGGCCACGCCGAGGATGCTGGCCTCGACCTCGAGCTCCTCCTCGGCCGCCTTGTGCGCCCGGCTGCCGTCGAGGCGCTCCTGCGCCAGGCGCACCAGGGCCAGCACCGCTTCGAGCTCCTCGACCCCCTCGAGCTGGGCCAGCGCCTGGGCGCGGGTGGCGGGATCGCCGCCGCACAGGCGATCGTACTGGTGCAGCAGCCCGGCCTGCCCGAGGCGCTCGCGGCTGGCGGCGTTGAGATGGGCGGCCTCGCCCAGGGCCATGCACGAGCGCGCGCAGCGCTCGCCGGTGCCGAGGCAGCCCGCGCGCGCCTCCAGGCTGCGCACCATCCCCACCATCAGCTGCCACAGCGTGGTGCGGTGGCGGCGGCGCTGCTCGACCATGTGCTGGGTCAGCCCGAGCTGGATGGCGCAGGCGGAGATCAGCTCGAGGTCGAGCTGGTCGAAGGCCCCGCCACCGGAGCCGCGGCTGAGGTAGAGCACCCCGCGGGTAGCAAGAGGACGAGTCGAGCAAGTGGAGAAGAGTTAACGTATTGCTCTTTACAATTTCGGCCTGACAATCTGCCAAGCCCCCGATGCTGGCGAGACGGAACCATGGGCCCTGGCCGATGACACGGAGAATCACTGTCAATGACGTCAGACTATGCCGTACAGCACCGTCTTCAACTGGGATCAGTTGGTAAAGATGCCCACCGCGAGCGAAGAATGGCACAAAGGGCGCCAGATTCTCAACTTCTACCCCAGGGACAAAGACTATCGAGCCTCGCAGGCTGCGCGGGCGATGGTCACGAAATACTTTGACAATGCAGAAGGCGCTAAACACAGACGCGGCCGTGCTTAAATTCGGCTCCGACGCCGTTACACTGCGCGGTGCGTTTTTAGAGATGGGCGTGTGCACGGGAAAAACCATTAATTTTATTGCGGCACTGAATCCAGAGGAACGCATCTGGGGATTCGATTCCTTTGACGGGCTTCCCGAACAATGGGCCCGCCCCGATCTTGACCGTCCCTCGAGGTACTTTTCGGGTTAACGTGGAGGGCTGGATGCCACCGGTTCTTCACAATGTAACCCTGGTAAAGGGCATGTTCCATGAGACTCTCCCACAATTCAAAGAACAAGTCCTCAAATCTAGTCCCATCGCTTTCTTGCACGTCGATTGCGATATTTATGCATCCACGAGAGACATCTTCGACCAGTTGGTCGATAACATCGTGTCAGGCACAGTGATCGTATTTGATGAGTTCTACAATTATCCGGGATCCGAGGAGCACGAATTTAGGGCATTCCAGGAATTCCTTGAATCGCACCGGCAAAAAGGCCGTCTACCTTGCCTACAATCAGTATTTTGAACAAGCGGTCGCCCAGATAGCCTGACCTCGACCGTTCAGGCACCTCAGGTGGGACGGACGGTGCCGCGCTCGTCGCACGGCGTAGCGCCCGCCGTGATCAATTCTTGCGAGCGTCTGGCGCATCTCGGCCGGTGCGATGCCGCCGCTCTCGTTTGCGAACGGATGGTCGAGAAACAAGATCACCAGCATGCCCGCGGTCACCATAGTGGTGACAAAACCGATGGGGTAATCCCGACTGCACCAGGAGCCCTTCGCGCCGGTCCGCCTGCGCACACATGTAGGCGATCGTGATTGCAGCGCCGATACCCAGCACGAACCACAATGGGGCGGTATGTACGGGACCGCCACTGCGAGGCGACCCCGCCTGCGTTCGCGGCGCTGCGTTTGCAAGTCGAACCACTGTGCGTACGCTTCCTGCTCTTGTGCGCCGTGGGGTTCTGTGGTCGCGATTTCCCCGCTCAACCTGTCGATCGATGCCTGCACCCGCTTGCTAGAGCGCCCCGGCTCATCGCGGACCATTCATCTTCAATTACCGCGCGCGCGTAGCAGACCAGTCCGCCCTGCAGATGATCACGCGTCGGCGGCCCGAACACCGCAGCGACGGACTCGAGTTCGCTGATGGCGACGGCTTCCTCGTTCGACGCTTGCCGCGCCCGCTGGTAGCCCTGCAGCGCGAGGAATATCACGAATGCGAGGACGACAGCGAACATCGTCCCGATCACCGACAACGTGCCGGCGGACCGAGGCGAATCCTTGAACCAGCCACCCTCGGGCGCGCGTCGACGCACCAACAGTTTGATGGTGATTGCCGCAGCAACCACCAGTACCAGGACGAGTGCCGCGACCCAGGTGCGCACGACCCTTTACTGTAGGCAAGCGCCGGGGTCTGCGGGCTTTATTCCGACAGCTGGAATTCCACCATCTCGGCAACCGCGTCCACGGCCTCGCTGAGCGCGGCCAGTCGATCGGCCGCCGACGGCGCCGCCAGCACGGCGTAGCGGTCGGCCGTGCCGATCGGGATGCGCGACGCCAAGGTGAACAAACGCTGGCCGGCGTCATCGGCGCCGGCTTCGTCGTACCCAGCAGCACCTCGCGGCCCGGCAGCTGCGCGCCGCGCGCTTCGGCGATGCGCTCGAACAAGGCCATCACCCTGTCTTCGACGTCAAGCAGCTGGGCCGCCGGTCACCGGATCCCCTGGCTCGTCGGGCCAGATCTGCACGGTCGCCCGCGGATAGGGATCGTCGGGCAACCACTCGCACACCCGAATCCGCTCACCGGTCCGGCAGCTGCAGTGCGTACCGGCCCGAGCCGTGATCGACGCATTCGGTGATCCTGGACAGCACGCCGACGTCACACCGCGAATCGCCGCCGCCGACCTCGCGGCCGCGGGAGATCAGCACCACACCGAACGGATCGCCACTGTCGACGCAGTGTTGCACCAGTGCGCCATAGCGGGGCTCGAAGATCCGCAACGGCAGATCCTGGTTCGGCAGCATCGCCGTCTCCAGCGGGAACATCGCCAATTCAACGGTTTCGGGATTCCGCCATGATCAGATGTCCAGCTCGCCGACGAGCGCGTCGACGACCGCGCGCAGATCGCCGTCGTGCTCCTCGGCCACCCGCCGCTGCCGCTGATAGGAGGCACCGTCGCGACAAATGTCGGCCACCGCGGCCAGTTCATCCGACGCAACCCAGCGACTTCGCGACCGGCTCCAGCCGGGTCAGCACGTCGACGAGATCGTCGGTGACCAACCGCTCGTTGCTGTCGGCGTCCAAAATGATCACCGCATCCAGGCCGTAGCGGGCGGCACGCCACTTGTTCTCCTGGACATGCCAGGGCGGCATGGTCGGCAACGACTCGTCGGCGTCCAGCCTGCGGTCCAGGTCGACCACCAGGCAATGCGTCAGTGCGACCAGCGCGCCCAGCTCACGCAGGTTGGACACACCGTCGAAGATCCGCACCTCGAGGGTGCCCAGATGCGGTGAAGGCCTGATGTCCCAACGGACTTCGTCGACATGGTCGATGATGCCGGTCTTCTTCTGGTCGTAGACGAAGCCTTCGAACTCCGCCCAGGTCTGGAAGTGGAACGGCAGCCCGGCGGTGGGCAACTGCTGAAACATCATCGCCCGATTGCTGGCATATCCGGTGTCCTCGCCGCCCCACCACGGTGACGACGCCGACAGCGCCAACAGATGCGGGTAGTACTTCAGCAGTGACGTCATGATCGGCATCACCTTGTGCGCCGACGAGATCCCGACGTGCACATGCACACCCCAGATCAACATCTGCCGACCCCACCACTGGGTGCGCTTGATCAGCTCGGCGTAGCGGGGCGCGTCGGTGAACTTCTGGGTGGACCACCGCGCGAACGGGTGGGCGCCGGCGCAGAACAGCTCCATGCCGCGGTCCCGGACGATCTGGCGCGCGGGGCCCAGGGTTTCGCGCAGATCCTCCATCGCTTGGCCGGTCGACTCACAGATCCCGCTGACCACCTCGACGGTGTTGCGCAGCAATTCCTTGTGCACGCGCGGGTTTTCGCCGATCTCGGCGATGACCGCGGTGGCCTTCGTTGCTCAGGTCGCGGGTCTGCGCGTCGACGAGCGCGAACTCCCACTCCACACCAAGGGTCGGCCGCGGCGAGCGGGCGAAATCGATATGGCTGCGGCTCTGCTGCACGCCCTGCTAGCCGGCACCGATGACACCGCATGCCACCCGCTTGCCGGCGTCACCGGTGCTCATCGTCATCTCGTCGGGGCCGGGTGCCCCGTTGACCTGGTTGTAGCGCTCCGGCGGGATATTGGCGAAGTTGTCGGCGCCGGCGTGAATGATGATCGCGGTCTTCTCGCCGCTCATCAGGTCGTCCAGCGTGAAGGCGTCCGTGGTGGTCACCAACGTTCCGACACCGTCTTTGCGAACCTGCAGCGAGGTCAGGTCACCGCTGGCGGGCTCGCCGGTGTGCCCGCGCACCTGGAAGTGCCCGCCGGCGGAAAGGAAGTCGCCCGGCGCGCCGCCGGTTGGGGCGACCGAGTTGGGTTCACACTTGCCCACCTTGTGGATGTGCACTCCGTGGAAGCCGGGCGCGAGCACGACCGACGCCGGTCGTCGCGATCGTGATGGTGGCGTAGCCGTTGCTGAAATCGAACTTCGCGATCGCCACCTGCGTGCCGTCGGGCGCCTTCAGATGGGTGATCAGGCTCTCGCGCCGCCGGCGCGCCGCCCCCGGCGCCCGAGGCTCCCGACGGCGCGGGCGATCCGGTCCAGACCGCCGGCGTGGTACCCGGGACTGTCGACGCGTGCTGGGGCGACGAGCACGCGCTTAGCAGCGCGACGCAAGTGGCCAGACACAGGGGCAGTGCGGACATGGTGGCGGCAGCGACATTGCGGTCACCGGCGAGCTTAGACATAGCGAGAGCCTAACCTGGCGACATCCTCCGAAACGACGTGCACGCGAGCGTGTCAGCCCGTGACAAGACGATGACGCCGGGCGGCTGGCTGCTTGATCGCGGGGATCCGCGGTTCGACCTGTGCTCCCAGCTTTTCGCCGACGGCATCCGCGGTGGCCTGCTCGCCGTCAGTATCGGTGTAGTACACCGTGGTGGCCGATACATCGGGCACCGACAGGTTCCCGACGTCGGTGACCTTGAAACCGGCCGCCGTCAGCTGGTCCTTGGTGCGCGCGGCGACGCCGTCTTTGGGCGAGATGTTGTAAACGCGCACCTCGGCCTGGTTCGCTGCGGGCTTCGCGCTTGCCGAAGTCGCCGGGGCGGCGCTGGTGGACTGGTCACGCTGGACACCGGCGACGCCGAGTCGTCGTCGGAGTTCCCGGACGAACCCAGTGCCTGCCACCCGAGCAGCAGGAAAATGAC
>CAVYPU010000043.1:0-213623 GCA_963770415.1 uncultured Acidobacteriota bacterium | reverse complement strand
CCTTGCATCCGCTGGTTGCCATCATGAACAACGGAGCAAAAAAGGGCGGTTCGCCCGAAGCGTGGCAAACCATGCATAGTTCACCCGGCCTCGAGGACATCTGGCAACTTCATTATGCCATCGAGGGAGGCCAAGCGAACAACGCCCCGGAAGCCTTCCTCGCCAACCTGGAAGAACATTGCCAGGGAAATTGGATCAAGCTCTCCGCTGAGCCGGACGGCAAGTTCACTGTGACCAACGGCCGAAATGGGGAGACAAAAACCTATAAGCCGGCGGCTCAATAAAGGTTGGCCACCTTGATGGCCGGCCAAGGCAACCCTTCCTGGTATTAGCCTGCATCATAACCATGGATGCCGTAGATGTTACGGCAGGAATAATTGTCTCTGATGGAGGGCCGCCGTGAAATACGCGTTTGCAATTGTCTGCGGGCTGGCGCTCAGTGTGTCTCTTGTATTTCCCGCGCGAGGCCAATCGAACTCCAACCAGAATTCGACGGCCGCGACCGCGAAGAAATCCGTTCAAAAGCAGAAAAAGACTAGAGGGCCCGGGAAGGAGATAGGCAAAGGCGGGGAGGACATTGGAAAGGGTGTTGGCAAAGGGACGGCGGACCTGGGCAAAGGTGTAGCGGGAGGCGTTGGGAACCTGGCAACAGGAAACGTCGGCGGCGCCGGTGCTTCGCTGGGCAAGGGGGTCGGGGGAATGGGCAAAGACGTAACCGTCGGCACAGCCAAAGGGGTTGGGAAGATCGGCAAGGGGAGTGTGGGTGAGATCAAGAAGCTGGGCAAGAAATCCAAGAAGAAACAGGAAGCATTGAGCTGTTCCCCAGTGTCCTCAGACTTCGCGTGACAGCATCCCCTGACAGCGAGGGGAGAAACCACCAAGCGTTGCATTGAGATGTAAGGAATGTTATCTTTACTGTAGGGAGGCGAGGTAAAGATGCCATACTCCAGTACCATCAGCAGCAAAGGTCAAGTGACGGTGCCGCAGGAGATTCGCATACGGCTGGGATTGAAAGATGGCGACCGGGTCGAATTCGTGATCGAGGGAAGCAACACTGTCATCAGACCCGCGCGCTCCGCGGAAAATCCCTTTAAGGCGTACGAGGGAGCTCTGAAAGGAGCTTTCCCGGGCGGGGTTCGTGAAATTAACGCCTGGGTGGACGAGTTGCGACGGGATCAGCGGTCGCAACGATGAGAACGGCGATCGACACCAATGTCATTTCAGCGCTTTGGTCCGGGGAGCCGGCTTCTCAGGGCATGACCGATTTATTGGGGGACGCGAAGATCCAGGGTGGACTGGTTATTTGCGCTCCTGTTTACGTTGAGCTGCTCGCCCATCCAAAAGCCTCGAGGACCCTCCTTGATCAGTTCCTTACATCCACGAACATCGTGACGGACTTTTTGCTGGACGAAGCCGTGTGGCAAGAAGCTGCAACCGCCTTTGCAGCTTACGCGCAACGTTGACGGCGGTCCAAGGACCTTTCATCAAAGCGGCTGCTGGTGGATTTTATTGTCGGTGCGCATGCGACACTGAAAGCGGATCGCTTGCTCACCCTGGATGCGGCACGCTATCGAGCCGCCTTTCCCAAGCTCGCCACGGCCCCGTAGACTCCAGCCGCTTCTGCGGGACGGCCACGAGGCCGCGTCAGGCAGCCCCTGCATCAGAGTGACCATCGACCGGTTCGTGCGCTTTGCGTCCGTACACTCGCTCGTAGGCTTTGCAGTATGGGCAGAGGCCGCCTTCAATCCGCTTGACGAACCAGAACGCCAAGCCCCGTTGAGTCTTGCGGGCGTGACCGCAAACCGGGCACTCAACGCATCTCTGGGCCATAGCACGATCTTGTTCCGTAATCGTCTCCACTTTCACAGTTTCACCTCTCGATTGGCTTCCAGTCGAAGCAGGTCCGCGCCTTCGTTGTCAGATGTGGCGCAACAGGAGGTCGTCAGACCACGCGACCTGATTGGCACTGCAATTCTACACCAGAGTCATGAACGCGGTGCGTGACAGGGGCGAGCCGAATGCTGATTTCGGGGCTGGCGTATCACTTCGGGAATTGATAAGCTGCTTCCCGCCATTCATAGTGAAGCCTGTTCGGCTATGCCACGCTCCGGCCTCGAGGCCGGGAAAGGTCGTGGAGAGGGCAGTGCAATACTGAGTTGGAGGCGACATCCAATGATTCAACGACGTGAATTCCTTAAGGCGGCAGGTGTGTCTGCAGCCGCAATGGGCACGCCCAACGTACTGAGCGCGGCGTCGAGCGGCCCGGCGGCGTCAGTTCCCGTTGATACCAAGTTTCCCAAGCTGGCGATCAAAACGAAGTACTCACCCGAGCGGCTGGCATTCGCAGCCTCCGCAGGTTATGACGGCGTGATCGTTGACATCAACAGTTCTTTCGACCCTGACAAGCTGAGCGACAGCCAGATCGATCAGGCTCTTGCCACGGCGCGCGAGGCCGGCGTACGCATCTTCAGCCTCGAAAGCATGGTGAACCACATTGCGCCCGATCCCGCCGAGCGGCGCCAGATACGCGCCCACTTCGTTCGCTGCCTCGAACTGGCGCATCGCCTGGGGTGCAAGTTTGTGGGCACATTCAGCGGGGGCATTAAGGGCGCGTCTGTGGACGATCAGGCGAAGGAATTGGCGGAGGTGCTGAACGAGCAGTACCTGCCCGTGTGCGACAAGCTTGATGTGGGGCTGGGCCCGGAGAACTACCCCTGCGATATCAACTTCGCCACCGTGCCAGCCGCCTGGGAGAAGGTGTTTGTCCTGGTGCCCAACCATCACTTCGGCCTCGAGTTCGACCCTTCGCACCTCGTCCGTCAATACATTGATCCCATCCAGACCGCCTGGGATTTCCGCGACAGGATTCTCGCTGTGCACGCCAAGGACACGGAGATCATCGAACCGGTTCTCGCCAAAGTCGGCATTCATGGCCAGGGTTGGTGGCGGTACCGCATTCCCGGCCAGGGCTTGATCGACTGGCCCAAGTTCATCACCGCGTTATTGCAGGCGAAATTCCAGGGCGGAGTGGCGGTCGAACACGAGGACCCGTTCTGGGATGCTCCGCACGGCGACGATGGCCCGGACTTGGCGCAGGAGCGCAAAGACGGATTCATTTTGGCAGCGCGATTCTTGAGGCAGTTCCTGCCGGGACGGATGAGCCAGAGTACTTAGAAGCGAGGCGGACTTGGCAAGCCTTGGATGAGGGGACGGCAAGCCGTCCCCCCTACAAGCGCCGGGTAGGGCTTGCCCTACCCCCACCTTTGTAATACGCTTCCAAAGGGTTAATCCAACCAAGCGAAGGAGGTCACATGAAGCGTAGGGCATTTGTGGGTGGAGTTTTCGCAGGGCTTGCTGCCACGGCTTACGGAGCGAAACCGCCGAAGCCCAAGGCAGGCGATATTCCGATGCGGACGTTTGGCAAGACCGGTGAGAAACTCACTGTGATCGGCCAGGCGGGCGGCCGCTTTCCTCTGATCTCGTTCGAGGAGGCCAAGGCAATCACCCTGCGCGCCTACGACCTGGGGATCAACTACTTTGACAACTCGATCGACTACTGGGACGGCCGCTCCGAGGAAGTTTACGGAGCCGTGCTCCCGCCCTTTCGAAAGCATATCTTCCTCACCACCAAGGCCAACGAGCGCACGCGTGTCGCCGCGGCGGCGGAACTCGACCGGTCTCTCAAGCGCCTGAAGACGGACTACGTGGACCTGTGGCAGCTTCACCAGGTAGGCGAGAAGGAAGAGGTCGAGCAGATCTTCGGCCCCGGCGGCGCCATCGAAGCCTTCGAAGCCGCCAAGAAAGCGGGCAAGTGCCGCTTCATCGGTTTCACGGGGCACCGCGACCCTTACATTCACCTCGAGATGATGAAGCATTATGACAAGTTTGATTCCATTTTGATGCCCCTGCACATCGCCGATCCGGGCTACCTGAGCTTTGAGAAGCTGACCTTGCCGCTCGCCATGGAGCGTGGGATGGGTATTCAGGGCATGAAGAACTTCGGCAACGGCAAGCTGTTGCAGGCCTTCTCTGCCAGGGATTGCCTGCGCTACGTGCTGAGCCTGCCGATTCATTGCACTGCGATCGGTTGCACCACCATAGGGCAGATCGAGGACGACGTTCGCTTCGCACAGGAGTTCTCTCCCTTCACGGCTGAGGAGATGGACGGGCTTCGCCGCCGGGCGGATGGGATCAAGGGCCCTTACCTCGAAGACTGGAAGCGGAACATCAACGAGAAGGCAAGCGTGCCTTCGAGTCCGCCCACTGACCCCAGGCTGAGACATGGCTGATTTCCCGACTGCGGCTGCACCGTCGTCCCTGTGACGTGTCGGGGGAAAGCGTCCACATGATTGGGCTCGGCATTTCCTTGACGCTGCTCTCAGGGATAGCGAACGGTCTGTTCACCGCTCCCATGAAGCTGATCCCACGCTGGAAGTGGGAGAACATCTGGCTGGTATTCATCCTCACTGCCTGCCTTGTCATGCCTGGCGCCGTGGTGTACGCGACCATCGGCAGCCCCGGCGCGGTGCTCGCCGCGGCTCCGCGAGCGGCCCTGGCCGCGGCTCTGGGCTTCGGCTTTGCCTGGGGCTTCGGCTCCATCCTCTTCGGGTTGAGCGTCGCCCCGCTCGGCGTATCGCTCTCGAACAGCATGGTGCTGGGCGTGAGTTCGGCGATGGGCTCGCTCATCCCGCTGATACTCCATGGTGAAATTCGTCTTGACCTGCGGGAAGCCGCGTTGTTTGCCGGCATAGCGGCTTTCATAGCCGGCGTGTGGCTGTGCGGTGTGGCGGGCCGCATTCGCGACCGCGCAAGCGCCTCTGGTTCCAAAAAGCCATCCTGGCGCCGGCTATCTGCTTGCGGTAAGCGCCGGAGTCCTTTCGGCGGTGTTCAACATTGGTTACAGCCTGGCGCTGCCCATCGCTGACGCCGGCGTCGGGCTCGGCTTCAAGCGCTTTCTCGCGACCAACTGCATCTGGCTCCTGATGCTCGGTGCGGGCGCCATTCCCAACATCATCTACTGTGCCGCGCTCATGAGGAAGCATCGCGCCTTCGGGCTTTTCTTCGTGCCGGGGCCGCACAAAACCTGGGGACTCAGTGTGCTGATGGGCGTGCTTTGGGGTGGCAGCATCTTCCTCTACGGCGCGGCCACTCCGCTGCTCGGTGATATCGGGCCATCGATCGGCTGGCCGCTCAGCCTGGCCGTGGCGCTCGTCGTCGCCAACCTGACGGGGATCTTGCTGGGCGAGTGGAAGTCGGTCGAGCGGGAAGCTGTGCGGCGAATGCGCGCGGGTGTAATCTTGATGCTCGGCGCGATCGTGCTTTGCGGCGCAGCGGCGAAGATGGCGTGAGCAGCTCGTTGCGATCCCTTTCCTTAGGTAAGGGGACCAGGGGGTGGTTGAAGACCTGACGCGCACCAGTTGCCACCACCCTTGCCCCTCCTCCGCAACGGTGGGTATCGATTTCTCCAAGCAAGGCAGTCAAACCATGATCCGAATTCCTGATGTCTGCCGTCAGTTCCAAAACCGATTGATCGTTTCTTGCCAGGCGCTCGAAGGCGAAGCGTTCCGCGGTTCCGAGTTCGTAGCCCGCTTCGCGCAGGCGGCGGTGGCGGGCGGCGCGGCTGCGATCCGAGCCGACGGCGCCGATGACATCCGCGCTATCCGCAAACTGACCCGCCTCCCGATCTTCGGCATCAGAAAGAGCCACCCAGCGGACGGGCGCGTGCTGATTACAGGCTCGTTTGAAGAGGCCAAGGAACTGGTCGCCGCCGGCGCCGATATCATTGCACTCGACTGCACCATCCGAGGGCAACGCTTCGGAGCCCTCGAGCGCCTGGCGCGTATCCGGCGTGAGCTGGCCGCGCCCGTCATGGCGGACATCGCCACCGTCGAGGAAGCGGTCGCAGCAGCGGCCGCCGGCGCAGACATCGTCGCCTCGACGCTGCGCGGATACACGGCGGAAACCGAATCGGTCACCCGTTTCGAGCCGGAGTTCATCACCGCACTGGCGCGCGCGGTCGATGTCCCCGTAATCTCCGAGGGGCGAATGCACACTCCGGAAGACGCCGCGCGCGCTCTGGCGGCGGGTGCTTTCGCCGTGGTCGTAGGCCGCGCCATCACGCACCCGCAAAGCACCACCGAGCGTTTCGCCCGCGCGCTCGCCGCACAAGCGAGGCTTCTCGATCCTTCGCTGCGCGTCATCGGCGTTGATCTTGGGGGCACCAACACCAAGTTCGGAAACGTTGACCGGAGCGGCGGACTCACTTCGAGCGGCGCGCAGCCGACACCCGCGAGCGGCGGCCGCCAAGCGCTGCTCGACCAGCTTAAGACGATTGCAGAGCAGTGCCTGCGCGCGAGTGACGGAGCTACTCCTGCGGCGCTTGGAATTGCCACGGCGGGGTGGGTGGATCCGCACAGCGGCGTGGTAGTTTTTGCCACTGAGAACCTTCCCGGTTGGACAGGCACAGAACTCAAGCGGGAGCTTGGCGAAGCGTTGCACATCCCGGTCGCGGTCGAGAACGACGCCAATGCGCTGGCCGTGGCGGAGAAGGCATTCGGCCGCGCCCGCGACTTGGAAACCTTTGTGTGCATCACGCTCGGGACAGGTGTGGGCGGAGGATGCTATACGCATGGCCGCTTGCACCGCGGCGCGCACTTCTTCGCGAGCGGCATTGGCCATATTCAGCTCGACCCGTCGGGGCCGCCCTGCACCTGCGGCCAGCGAGGCTGCCTTGAAACGTACACGAACGCCGCGGCGCTCTTGCGCTACGCCGCCGGGTGCAGCTTTACAACACCTGAGGAAGTGATTCGAGCCGCTAATACCGGCGATGCGCGGGCCCAGGCCGCTCTCCGCGAATACGCGCGGCACCTGGCGCGCGGCTGCGTGTCGATTATCCACTTGCTTGATCCGGAGATGATCGTCCTCTCGGGCGGACTCGCGCAGGACAACCCGCAACTCCTGGCGGACTTGAGTGACGAACTCAGCCGCCACGTCATGGCATGGGAGCGCCGCGGCCTCAAGATCGAGGCAAGCACGCTCGGCTACCACGGAGGGGTGCTCGGCGCCGCCGCCCTTGCCTTCGACGCCCTGGAAGGACGTCCATAGCCGACAGCTTTGTTCTCTCGACGGTGCCGTGAACCGCCGCGCCTTGCCGTTAATTAACTCCTGCGTTTTCAGTAACATAACCTGATTAGAACTGTAAGTACCTGTCTTTTCTATGACATTCTCGGTTCGACCTTGAGTTTCCCCACCGCCCCTTTGTTTTCATAGACATTCTCGCTTTGTTCCGCGAATTTTAATGGACCGCGGGGTACGAGGCCCTGACTTGAGGCGAGAGGAGGTACTGCAAGGGACATTCTCGACACATCGGGCGGGAATGGCACATTTTTGCTTCCGAGTTTTGCAGTGCCCCTTTGTTTTCATAGACATTCTCGCTTTGTTCCGTGAATTTTAGTGGAATGCGGCGTACTAGGTCCTGCTTTGAGGCGAGAGGGGGTACGGCGAGGGACATTCCCGACACCTGGAGCGGGAACGTCACATTTTCGCTTCCGAGTTTTACAGTGCCCCTTTGTTTTCATAGACATTCTCGCTTTGTTCCGTGAATTTTAATGGACCGCGGCATACGCGTTCCTGCCTTGGAGACGAGAGAGGCAGGGCAAAGCGATGCTCCCGACACCACGGGCGGGGACGCCACATTCAGGAGGGGAGGGAAAGAGTAACCGGTTTGCTTCAATGCCTAAACCCTCTGCGAAGAAAACTACAGTTGTAGCCTATCTTGCGGCGCATGTCAATAGACACCGAGTCCGAAGCGTGCGGTAAACTCTAGCTCCGACTTCCAGATGACGTAGGTTAAGCCCTTGGGCCTTGGCATCGGAAGGAAACGCCCATCTGTGATCCGAGACCGCCGAACCTGCCGGGTTGCGCATCAAGGCAGAGACGAGAACGCATCCCCAGGAATTTAAGATAATTTCAGCAGCCGGCGCGCGTTGCCGATCCAGATGGCTTCGCGGGCGCGCGGGTCGAGGTCCGTCTGGAGTTTCATACGAATCTGGGCGGTGACGGGGTCGCGGAGGGGGTAGGCGCTTCCGAAGAGGAAGCGCTCGGGGCCGACCTCCTTGACGAGGGCAGGAAGGTCGTAGCCGCTCCAGCCTTTGGCCGTGGCGCTGGCAACCACCGTATCGAAATAGATTTGCGCGGCGTGGAAGAGGCGCAAGACTTCGTCCTTGAGCGGATAGGCGTAGGCATTGAGGATAATGAACGTCCCGGGGTTCGCAGCCAGCACAGGGGCGAGGTCCTCAATCTTCAACTCCTGGCTCGAATCCATCCACGACAACTGGCGAGGATCCTCCAGCCAGCGCGTAAAGCACACGGGCATACTCAAACCGTGCGCCGCCTCCAGGAATTGCCCCGAAGCGGGGGTCTGCAAGCTTGTAATCGTGGTATTGCGGATAAAGCCGCACGCCTTTCATACCCAAACCGTGGCAGGCTTGAAGATCGTCCCTCCAGCCTGCATAAGTCGGGTTAATCACCGCAAACGGAATGAAGCGGCCGCGGTAGGGCGCGATCGCGGCAGCCAATTCTTCATTAGCGGGTTGAGTGTTCTTGTAAAGAATGCCGCTGAGGCTTGCCACTACGGCCCTCTCGATTCCGAAGCGATCCATGTAACTAACAAGGCCGCTTGCTGTATTGCCGCGCAAGTGCCGAAAAGCGTAGTGCCCAAAATAAGTGTGCACGTCAATGGACATCGTTCCCTCGATGGCGGAGAATTCCGTTGAAGTTGTCGAAGAAAATCTGCCGCCGCTCGGCCTCGGTGAGCTTGGCCGCCAGGATTTTGCCGACGCCGGTTTCGAAATTAAGATCGGTGGCGAAGAGCAGCCGGCGCACCCCAAGGCACTCGCACCGCCAGATCGACCTCTCCTTCGTCCGTCACGCTGCCGCTGGTGTCGGCGTAAATGGTGGGGGCATGCGCGAAGGGTCTTGCAGACGTATTCCCAATCACCGCCGCCGCCGATGTGGCCGTAGATAATCAAGGCTTCGGGGTAGCGCTTTCCGATTTCCACGAAGTCATCGGAGTTCGAACCGCCGGGGCGATCGGGTTCGCGCCAGTCCTTACGCGAGATCGCTGCGTGCGACAGCAGGGGCGCTTTCAGCTCGATGCACTTTTCAATGATGGGAAAGTAAAGTGGATCGGTGATCCGCACCTGCGTATACATCTCGCCCAGGCCGATCATGCCGGCGTCCATGCAGCGAGTCATTTCCTCGAGAGCCTCGCGCCCGTAATAGGGGTTCACGAAGCATTGGCCCAGGAGGCGGCCGGGAAAATCCTTCATGGCCTGCAGCACGCGATTGTTCATCTCACGAACGGCGTCCGGATTGGCTTTCACAGGGTCCGGATTGGTCAGCGGGCTGGAAACCGCCAGCTTCTCAATTCCCAGCTTGTCAGCGGCCGAGATGAGGTCCCGCACATCATGCGGAGGGAAGACATGATTGTGGCAATCTATCTTCCGATAGCGGCGGACCTCGGCGAGGACGTCGTAAGCCTGAGTGGCGGAACGCGGCAGCGCCGCGCTCGCGGAAAGCAGACCTGCCGAGGCCATAAAAATGCGGCGATTCATTCTTGGCATAACACTCACCTTAATGCTTGCTTGCGGTCTCGAACTTCGCACCAGAATTTCGACCGTCAGGCGAAACTGGCTTGGGCACCAAATAGTGTTGCGTGGAGCGTGCAAAATCGACTCAAGAGTATACCCATGATCCTGCAAATGAAAGCGTTTCCGTTTCTTGTCCCACCAGGAAGGAAGGGCTACCATTTGGGTGCGGGTTCGTCCCTTGAAGGCGTCGGGCGGGAGTGCTAATCTGCATCGGACCATGGCTTGCGGGGCATCGGGCTTTCGCAGGCCGAACGGGGCTGTTGCTGATCGTGACAACTTTGCCGAGGGCGAGGCCAGAGGAGGATAAAGTGCGCTTCAGGAGGCTGAGTTTTTTGTCCGCTAAGATCAAGTGTGAGTGGTTGATCGGCGCAGCCCTGCAGGTCGTTTTGCTGCTCTTGCTCCAACAGAACATGCTGGCGCAAGCCGAGTCGCAGGAGTTCGGCGCCACACGCATCGACTTCGCCGTGCCCGGAGGGAACGGGTTCGTCATCAAACCCAACGGGCCCGAGTCCTCAGGCTCGAAGCCTTGGGTTTGGTATGCGCCTACATTTGTGAAGGCGAGACCCGAGATGGGCCGTTATCCCAATAAATCCCTTGACTGGCTGTTTCCGCGATTGCTCGATAAGGGCGTCTGGGTTGCTGGTGTCGATGTCGGAGAGTCATGGGGGAATTCGCGAGGCCGGAAAGCGTATACACAATTTTATAAATATGTTAGGAAGAAATACGGACTTTCTCCGCGGCCCTGCCTTATCGGGCAGAGTCGCGGAGGGATAATGCAGTATAACTGGGCGGTGGAGCACGCGCATGACGTCGGATGCATCGTAGGGATTTATCCAGTCACCAACCTGGCGGCATGGCCACACCTGGGGGGCGAAAAGATTCTCCAGGCCTATGGCATGAATGAAGAGCAAATGCGAAAGCACCTTCGTAAAAATGATCCCATCGATCGCCTGGCGCCGCTTGCCCGCGCCAAGGTCCCTATTTTCCACATCCACGGCGACGCTGATAAAGTCGTCCCGCTCGAGCCGAACACCCTTGAGCTGGCGCGCCGCTACAAGGCCATGGGCGGAGACGCAGAGGTCGAAGTCATCCACGGCAAGGGCCATGAGGAAGTGCCTGAGTTTTTCCACTCCGAAAAGCTGCTCGACTTTCTTCTTCAGTTCCTAAGTCCCGGCACCGCCAAAACGCCATAGGATCACAAGTGCAGCTGCCCATCTCATGTGTACCGATTGGATAGAGGATCACTACGCCCTCACTTCGAAGATCAGTTGTTAATTTTTTGACGATGGGATTATACTCCTTTCATGCAGCGCCTTATGTTTCCAGTGGTTCTTGAGAGAGACGAAGACGGATATTTTGTATCCTGCCCAGCGCTCCAGGGCTGTTACAGCCAAGGGGAGACTTACGAGGAAGCCATTGCGAATATCAGGGACGCCGTACGATTGCATATCGAAGATCGGCTGGCGAATAGGGAGGAAATTCCCGAAGCTGTATCCGTGAGCCTTTCCACCGTCGAAGTTTCAGTCTAATGCCGAGGTTGCCCCGCGTTACAGCCCGCCAGATGGCCAGCGTACTAGAGAAGTCTGGGTTTCTCCTAACGCGGCAGAGCGGAAGCCATCAGATTTACAGGAACGCCGCTGGCAAAAGGGCCACTATTCCATTTCACGCCGCGAAAATCCTTCACCCAAAGGTACTGAGAAGTATCCTGCGCGATGCTGATCTAAGCCTTGAAGACCTCGAGAAGCTGCTTTGAATCCGCGTCGTGCAGCACCTGCGCGAGTTCAACCACCGCCGCTGA
Source organism: uncultured Acidobacteriota bacterium (assembly GCA_963770415.1). Classification (GTDB taxonomy): domain Bacteria; phylum Acidobacteriota; class Terriglobia; order UBA7540; family UBA7540; genus CAVROP01. Next base: position 202,175 of record CAVYPU010000043.1, on the reverse strand, counting down.
GCATGCCCTTTACGAGTCCCGAATTCGCAAACTCTTTCACAGACGCTCCTTCGAGTGCCATCGGCACTGCCCAGATGGCGAGGTTCGAGTAATAGTCATCCCCCCACACCGGCAAGCCGGATTCGCCGCTCAACAAACAGCGCTGATTCCAGGGGGAGCGCGTCTTAATGGCTAAGGCATGGTATAGACGGCGCGCAATCTTCGAGCCCGATATCCTTTCTCCCCTCGTACATAAAGGTCATGGCGGCGCAAAGGTTCTCGCCCACGAAAATGTTGAGGCCGAAGTCGCCGTCGGGGTGAACACGGGTATCAAAAGGTCTGCCGTCTGGGGTGACGCCGTTGATCAATCCGTAGGACGTGGCGCCCATGTTCAGCCGCTCGATCGCCTCCAGCGCTTTGGTAATTCGCTCCTCGGGTAACGGAGTTTCGAGGCCCAGCACGCGGCTGCACCAAACGCCCATCAACTGATTGGCGAGCGAAACTTCACTGGTTGTTTCCGCTTGCCGGTTGCTCCACAGGCGGTAATAGGAACCGTTCCACAGGCACTGCTCGAAACTGTGCTGCGCCTTGACGAGCTTTTCCGAACACTCCGCCGCAAATGCACCGTCGCCCGCGAGGCCTGCAAGTTGCCTTCCGGTTTGAAGCGTCGCGAGCCAGGTCCCCGCCACGTAGGTTAACACGCCCTCCCAGGGCCAGCAGTCGTAAAACTGATTCGCCGGCCAGGCTTCGCCCGGACGAGTGTGCGGTTGATCATGCACCAGCCCGCAGTTGTCATCGTCGAGAGAGTACTGGTAGCGGATGGCGCGCCTGGCGGAGTCATAGAAGTGCAAGAGCTGTTCTTTATTTCCTGTCCTGAGGAAGAGGCGATAAACCATCTGCGCGTACTGGCCGGAGTTCAAGGGGTGCTGGCATTGCAGCCGCGGGTCGCGCATGCTGGTGGGCATTCCGAAGCAAAAAGGAATCTCGCCGTCGGAGACTTGATAGTGACGGAAGGCTTCGAGCGTGGTGCTTTCGAGTTCCGGGAAGAAGTGAAGCAGGGCGAAGTGGCCGTGTATGCGGCAGACCATGGTCTCAACAATGGGGCAGCCGGTATGACTTTCGCTGTGCGTGAGCCATCCATTCTCGCCCCACCAGTCATCGTGCCGTGTGTGGGCTATCCATACGGAGTTTTTGGCGTGACTGTACAGTCCTTGTACGAGTGCGTCCTGAAGCCAGCCCGGAAGCGAAGAGCGATAAACTTCCTGCTGCCAGGCCAGCACGCGCATGAGAAGCGCTTCATGGTTTTGCTGGCCGAATTCCGCCACATCCTCGGCGCTCCGAAAACGCTGTGAGTAACGGTTGTGGCGCAGGTCGCCTCCGCTATCGCGCCACGAAGGAGCATACCAGCCCACTGCGAATGTCACGCGCCGCTGGTCATGACCGGGAATATTGACCTCGAGCGAATAGTGGCCTTTCTCCGCTGCCTGGGAGATTCCCTCTCCGCGAACCGCCAGCCCTGCCCCCTCAGAAGCGGGCGGGAAGCTCAAATTCAACTTGAGAGACAAAGGCTGACTCGACGTGTTACGAAGCTCGACTTCGAACAGCGCCAGCGGAGTGTTTGAGACCGAAGAATCCCCTACGATGTAAGGGGAAAACGCCCTGATCCCTATTTCAAGCGGCAATTCAGGCAAAGCCGCTTGGAGATCCGCGACCGGACAATGGCCCAGGTACCAGGTCCGCGCGGTAGACAAGGGCACGCGCCTGGTGCCGCTCTCGACGACCAGCCAGTCGCGGAATACCTTTGCGGGCGGAACCAGTTCGTTGAAGATCGAGCAAAAACCCAGCTTGCCGTCTCCCTCCAAAGTGACGTAGCCCGTGCCCAATCCACCCAGAGGCACACCTCCTCGAAGCTGGGTGCCTTCGTAGACGCAGGCGGGAATGGGAGCGGAGAAGCCACCCACCCGCACGGCGGTCCAATCATTCACGACCTCCGGTACCACAAAAGGCCATTCTCCTTGGACCCCGCGCGATACCGCGAGCGGCGGCTGCAAAGAGGGCTTGGCGGTGACGCCTCCCAAGCTCAATGCTGCAGTGCCGCTTAAAGTGGCAAGTAATTCTCTGCGTTTCATTGGCAATTCCCCATGTGAAGCACGGTCACTTTGCTATATCAATTCCAGCCCGGACTGTCGTGCCGCTTCACGCAGCTTATCGCCGAGTGTGGCCAAGGGCAGCCTGCGCCGGGCGGCCAACTCGAGATACGCAGCATCGTAAACGGTCAAGTTCGTCCGCCGCGCCGTCTCAATCAAGGCCGAGGTCCCTACGCCCGCAGATTCCACTTCGGCGCCCATCGCGAGTTCTTCGAGGTCGGTCGTCAGGGTTTTGACTTGGCCAACGGTAAGGCGACCGCGTCGTGGTTATCATCCTATTCCTCCTAATTAACCCAGATTGTCTGCCTAGCTTGTCTAAGAATCAAGCTGCTAGTTCAAGATTAACCCAGATTGTCTGCCTAGCTTGTCTAAGAATCAAGCTGCTAGTTCAAGTCACGTATTAACTTGGATATTGAAAGGCGCGCAATGCTGTATTAAGGTAGTCGGGCCTTGGCTGGCCAATGGCGCGAGGAACTATGAACCTTCGCGTGTCGGTGGTTATTCCTGTTTACAACGCGGCGAGTGAACTCGAGCAGTGCCTGGCAAGCTTGGCCCGCTCGACGATGGCTCCTTTCGAAAGCATTGTCGTGGATGATGGGTCGAGTGATGATTCGCTCCAAGTGGCTGCCCGATATGGGGTCCGCGTGCTGTCAACAGGGGGCCGATACGGACCGGCGCGGGCCCGCAACCTCGGGGCAATCGCCGCCGGCGGAGATATTGTGGTCTTCCTCGACGCCGACGTTTGCGTCGCTCCCGATACGATATCCAAGATAGTCAAAGAATTCGCTCAGGACCCTGATCTCGATGCAGTGATGGGGTCCTATGACGACTCGCCCGCCGCCCAGAACTTCGTTTCACAATTTCGGAATCTGATGCACAGTTACGTGCACCAACGAGCCAACCGTGAAGCAGCCACTTTCTGGACCGGTTGCGGGGCCATTCGACGGCAGGTCTTCGTCGATTCCGGCGGCTTCGCCGAAAATCACCCTTCTGCTCCGGCCATCGAAGACATCGAGTTGGGTTACCGCCTGCGTCAATCCAAACGAAAGCTGGCGCTCAACGCCGATATCCAAGTGAAGCATCTGAAGCGTTGGAATCTCCGCAGCATGATCGCCACGGATATCTTCCGGCGCGCCCTGCCCTGGTCCGACCTGATCCTTCGCTCGGGCCGCATGCCGAACGACCTGAACCTGCGAACCAGCCAGCGGATCAGCGTGGCGCTGGCTTTAATGCTGCCCTTGCTCGCGATCTACCAGGCCGCTCGCTGGCGAGCGCCCATGCTGACACCGCATCTCCCCTGGCTCGGTCCGCAGTTGATGTTGCTTGCCCTTCTTTCGACCCTCGTGGCCCTGAACGGCCAGTTCTACATGTTCCTCGCCGGCACCAAGGGTGTGCTATTCGCCTTGGCCGCCATTCCGCTTCATCTCCTTTACTTCGTATACAGCGGAGTGGCGTTTATCGTGGTGCTCGCACGTTACAGCTTTGGCAAGCTCCGTGGCGAGACACACGGTGTGATCGTAGCGACCGCCCCACCCGAGTAAGCAAGGGAGAAGGCCCTTGCGTCTGGGGCGAAAACCCCTCCGCCTATTATTCCTCTGACCACGCAGAGGGGAGTTTTCAACCGTTCCTGACGCCTTCGAGTCACGCGAAAGTGATCCCGCGTTTCGCCGCGATGTCGGCGATCAGGTTGAAGTATTGCTCCAGGTGGGCTTCTAAACTGTACTTCTCTTGACCCGCCGCATAGCCGCGCCGGCCCAACTCGTCCCTTAAGTTCGGATCAAAGAACAGCCGATCCATGGCGGCGATGAGTTCTTCTTCCGTTGCATAGACGATCCCACCGCCGAGCTCGGTCGCGAGCTCGCGTGCGCCTCCAAGGTCCCGGGCGATGACCGGCGTCCTGGCCGCCGCAGCTTCGATGATGACGAGAGGTGAGATCTCGAACGACAACGAAGGAACGATCAGCGCCACTGCGTTTCTATAGAGTGCATGCAATCCCGAGTAAGGGAGATTTCCCAGGAAACGAATATTAGGCGATCCCTGCGCCATCCGTCGCAATCGGGTATCGTAATTTCCCGCCGGCAATCCAGAGCTGCGCGCGTCTGTAGCGCCGGAACAGGGGGATCAGTGTTTGAACGCCTTTCAACTTTTCCAGGCGACCGACGAAGAGGAAGTAGGCTTGGGCACTTGATCCGCGACCTGCTTGGTCATTTGCCGAAACATCCGCCAACTGCTCGGGCGGAAAGACGGGTAGGTGGACGAAGGGAAGCGAGAGCCCCCGGCTCTCATGGACGGCGCGGGAGAATGTAGTCAAGTCGAGGAAGGCATCGACATGTTTGAGCGCCCGGCTAAGCATTCCCGAGTAGCGCCACCACTGGGGCGGCCGGCGATGATAGAGCGTGCAGGCGAAGCAAGTGGTCCGCCGGCAGGGCTCGCGATTGAAGCGAAATAGCATGTGCGTCGGACAGACCAGCCAATATTCATGAGGAGTATATAGCTTGATGCCCTGGCCGTATTCGAGGATCTTTGGACCGCCCACTAGAGAAATATTATGAAAGTGGATGACATCGAAGCCTGCGGAGAGAATTTGCCGGATGCGGCGGCGCTTGAAGAAGGGGACTCCAGTTTCGAGGGTGCTCAGCGGCGAAAGAAATCCCCACCCGCTCCGCAAGCTGTGAAGAGTGACGTTGGGATGATTCTCGAAGGCGCGAAGTGGCGGCCCGCCGCCCAGCGCGTAGTAAGAATCGAGGCAGTGAACGACCTCCACGTGGTGGCCGCGCCGCGCGAGTTCATTTGCCAGCCGGTAGACGTGAATCGCATCCCCGCCGAAGTGATAAGGGGGATAGAACGTGGTGATGAAACAGAAACGGAGCGGGCGCGCGTTACCGTTCATAGGTCCGTCATTCTGCCAGAACCATCAATGAAAACCCGTCAAGCATCCGGGCACACAGTTCCGGGGACAGGGATAAACATGCCTCCTTCAAGTGTTTCAGCAGCGCTCTTTTCCAGCCAAATCTCGCGGCGGAGATCGGCGAGAAGGTAAGAAACGAGTCAATGATGCGATAGCCCGTGTCGCGGAGTGTGGCCAAGACGGTCTCGCGGGTGAAGTAATGAAGATGGCCGTAAGCTTCGCGGGCCTTGAGGATGGGAAGACTCTTGAAGAGCACGGACTGAATCGAGATGTCCAACGGAATGCGGAAAATCTTGTACGTGCCTTTAGACCGCAGTTCTGCCAGGAAACCTATGTAATCTTCGACATGCTCGAAAACGTCGATGGCCAGCACAAGGTCGTACCGCGCGCCCTCTTCCGGGAGGCTGCCCCTAACGAAACGAAGGTTGGCGCTTCCCTTAGGCTGGCACAAGGCAAGAGCCTGTTCGGAAATCTCATAACCGGTGAACGATGCGGCAATCCCCAGCGCATGGGTTAACTCCTCCAAAAGTGCCCCTGAGCCGCAGCCCACCTCGCAGACGGTCGAAGGCCGAAGCTCGCGCCTGGCAAGAAGGGCCATGACGTCCTTAGCCTTGTAGCAAGCATCCTCCGCGTGCCAGGTGGGATGCTTTTCGAGATATGTGCCGTCATGATAGATGCGCGAGGACGGACCGCTCATGGTCAATTCTCTGTTCTCCCCGGCCTCGCCGGCAGTCTCCACTTTTGGCATGGGCGTCTCGCCTGCTGCGGCGGGAACGTCTCGCTCCCGCACGGACAGCATGGCCGCGGCACAGCGGGCGAGAGGCCCGGGCTACATTGCCGCCTCCCCCCCTTTGAGTAAGGCTGAACGTCGGCCCCGCCAGTTCATCCGCACCCGGAATTCGCGCATCCAGGAGCTTGGGTTCGCATCCAGGCTGAGCGGGAAGCGGCAACTGCAGCCGGGGCAATCTTTCGCGAGCGCTCTGCGAATCAAATCGACGTACAGGTCTGACCTCAGGATGTCTTGGACCGGTTGCTTCCGCAGATTCCCCGCGGTCTCCATGGAGCAGCAGGGACGAACGTCGCCGTTAGGCAGAACGCAAATCTTCAGCATGGTTTGAAAACACGGAGTGGTCTTCTGCCAGCGGTCGTGGAAGTATGCGGTGATCCAATCAAGCTGGTCGAGCCTGGGCATCAAGTGGGGAAACTCGATGCGCTTCTGTTTCAACCACGAAACCAGAGCTGCCAGCGCCCTTTTATCTTCAGGATTGAGGTCGTATTGCTCCCACGAGAAGTTAGTAGCGAAGAAATGGTGCGTAAAATTGATCAGATTGAAATAAACAGTGAGGTTATTGGCCAGCGCGAACCGGACGACGTCAGGAACGGTCGGAATCGTTCGCTTCATGATCGTGGTCGTGATCCCCAGCCGGAGGTCAGAATTGCCTCCCTGCCGAAGGAGGCGCAGGGTGCGCAGGACTTTGCCCGAAGCGTCTTTGATGCCGCGGATCTTGTCAAACTCTTCCGTAAGCGCGTCAAGAGAAAGGTGCAGGGTGGCGATTTTCGAGGCCGACAACGCTTTGGCAATCTCCTCGGTCACCGTGTAGGCATTGATGGTGAGATGGCTGCGCAACCCGAGCTCTGCGGAGAAGCGAATCAATTCGAAGATGTCGCTCCGCAGGAAGATGTCCCCGCCCACAAAATAGATAATCGCAATTCCGGCTTGCTTCAGGCGGAGGATCACTTCCTTCGTTTCTTTCGTATCCATCTCGTCGTGGACTACTTCCCGCCACTGATTGCACGTTTGGCATCGTCCGGAACACCGCGTCGTCACCCAGAAATTCGCATAGAGCGGCTTGACGCCGACTTGTGGAAGGATCCCCGGCAGCACATAAGCAAGGTTGGCGCGCAGGACTTCGCGGACGATTCGGGACCAGGGAGTCGGAATGTTCGGCCTCGGCATGGACTATACCTTCGGCGAGAGATGGCCTTTCCTTCGGGCCCCGCCGAACCGACGCCGCAGATCATATATCCCGCGCCTCAAAACATCAATGACCCCGGCATCAACCTGGCGCATGATCCTCGCCCGATCCAAGTTTCTGATGTTTCCCAGAGAATTCCTGAGGTTATAATCCCGCCAATCAAAACCGACTTCGCCGTCAATGGACACCGTGATGTATTTGGTCCGGAATTTTGCCATGGTCGAAAAAAGAAATCGAACGACCTTGCGGTCGTACCATCGGCCTTCACTCTGCCAAGGATGAACAGGCCGCCGGATCTGAAGCGTCACATTCGATTTCTCCCGGATTTGCGCTTCAATTCCTTCGGTCGCCGGGGAAAAGAGAACGACGTGGATTTTGTCGAATTTTGAATGATGCTCTAGGAGCCCACGGAGATTACGTCGCGCCGTTTCGAAGCGGTCGGAACCAGTGTGTCGGCGATAGCCGTCCGGCATGGCGTAGAACATGGAGAACCAAATGTTCTTGAGTCCTGCAGCCTCAAACTCTTGCAATCGAGACTCATCAAGAAACACTCCGTTCGTGCATAGCCACAGCTCCACGTTGGGCAACGCCGCAAGGTTGCGCAGATACTCCACGAGCCCCGGGAAAAGGAGCGGCTCGCCCACCAGATGGGGGTAGACCACAAACTTGTGGTCAGGATAGGATGAAATCAGATTGACCACGGCGCGCTGAACATCCGGTTGAATATTGCCGTGCCTTTCAACCAGGTGAATGGGGCAGAAATCGCAGCGGTGGGAACAGGTAGTCGTCACCTCCGTGTAGAGGACAATCTCCCCTGGCTTCGAGCCTGGCATGGCATCGAGAGTTCTCGGCCTGGCTGGATTCCAGCTGCGCGCGGTTATTGGCACGCCCCTTTATACCGGGCGGCGAAAGCAGTGTCAACGCTTACTGAATCCTGAATCCCGGATCCTGACTCCTGCTGTTGGCCTTGCCGCACTCATTCCGCGTCCTCTATAATGACTATCTGGGCTCCGTCTTATTCCCGTAAAGCAACGGATGCAGGGTTGCTGACAGGTTCTGCGGAGTTTATTGGAAGAGGAGATTTCCGCGCTGCCTGGCCCGACGGGCGAGTCCGCGCTGTTAGAGCTAATTGATGTTGAGTCCTTTCCGGCCACTCCGACCTTACCTAGCCCGCTACAAAGCTCGTTATGTAGCGGGCTTTCTCTGTCTCCTGGTCTCCCAGTCGGCGGGGGTGCTCGTTCCCCTCATCATTAAGGCGGGCATTGACGATTTGACGCATGGAAGCGCGGCCGCGAAGACTGCTCGGCGTGGCTGGCCTGCTCCTGGCCGCGGCCTCGACCAAGGCCGTGCTGCAGTTCTGGATGCGATGGATTCTCATCGGGATATCGCGGGATGTTGAATACGACTTGCGCAACGACTCTTTCGCGCACCTGATGCGCCTCTCCCCGCGTTACTACACGGAGAATCGCACCGGCGACCTGATGTCGAAGCTCACCAACGACCTGAACGCGGTGCGAAACATGGTGGGGCCGGGCATCATGTATTCCGCCAACACGCTTGTGGCAGGCATAGCCACCGTTGCCCTGATGCTCCATCTCGACTGGCGGCTGACCCTTTACGCACTAATTCCCATGCCGTTCGTGTCCTACGGCGTCAAATACTTCGGCCAGCAGATCCACGAACGCTTCGAAAAGATCCAGGCGCTCTATTCGGACCTCACCGAGCGCGTGCGCGAGAACCTCTCCGGCGTGCGCGTCATCCGCGCCTTCTGCCAGGAAGACGCGGAAATGGCGCAGTTCGACAAGATGAATCTGGACTTCGTGGCGAAGAACAAGCGCCTGATCTGGATCACCAGTTTCCTTTGGCCGGGCATGGAACTGCTGTTTGCCGCGGCTTTCCTGCTGGTCATGGTCGTGGGCGGCCATCATGTGCTCGAACACAAGATCACGCTGGGGACTTTCGCGGCATTCAATGTCTACCTTGTTTACCTGATCTGGCCCATGATTGCTCTGGGTTGGGTGACCAACCTCGTGCAGCGCGGCCTGGCCTCGCTGGGACGCCTGATGCTCATCTTCGAGGCGAAGCCCGACATTGATGACCGCGCGGTTGCCGCGCCGCCCCTCACCACGCTACGAGGCGAAATCGAGTTTCGCAACCTCACTTTTAGTTACAACGGCACGCAGGTCTTGAAGAACCTGAACCTGCTAATACCTGCAGGAAAAACTGTGGCCATTGTGGGCGCGACGGGTTCGGGCAAGTCCACGCTGGTGGGGCTGATTCCGCGGCTGTACGAGGCTCCGGAGGGGTCGCTGCTTGTGGATGGCGTTCCCATCCGGCAGATTCCGCTCCACACGCTGCGCGGAGCACATTGGATTTGTGCCGCAGGAAACTTTCCTGTTCAGCGAAAGCATCCGCGAGAACATCAAGTTTGGCGCCCGGAAGCGCCCGACGCCGAGGTCGAGCGCGCTGCGGAGATTTCCAACATCCTGCCGGAAATTCAGAGTTTCCCCAAGGGCTTTGACACCATGGTGGGCGAGCGCGGGCTGACGCTTTCAGGAGGGCAAAAACAACGCACCGCAATTTCGCGCGCCGTCATCCGCGATCCGCGCATTCTGATTCTCGACGACGCGCTTTCAAGCGTCGATACCTACACGGAGGAAAAGATCCTGCGCCACCTCACGGGCGTGATGGCCGGACGCACCACCATCCTGATCTCGCACCGGGTATCGACCATCCAGAACGCCGACGAAATCGTGGTGCTCCACGAAGGCGAAATCGTGGAGCGCGGCACCCACGAACAGTTGCTCGCCCTCAACGGCCATTATGCGGAGCTCTATAACAAGCAACTGATTGAGGAGGAGTTGGAGAGGGAAGGCTAGGTTCCAAGGATTCAGGATTCAGGATTCGGGATTCAGGGGGCGGCATGCAGGGGCACAAGGAGCTCATCGTTTGGCAGAAAGCCATGAACTTGGTTGAGGCCGTATACAAACTCACGAATTCCTTCCCAAAGACTGAGATTTATGGGTTGGCGAGTCAGATGCAAAGGGCGGCAGTTTCAGTTCCGTCGAATATCGCGGAAGGTCACGGGCTTAAGCAGACGCAGGCCTATGCGAGGCATCTGGCGATTGCCAACGGATCGCTGACTGAGCTAGAAACTCAACTCGAAATCGCCCGGCGGTTGGGCTATGTCACGACGGGCAACGAATCAGTTATCAATCAAGCCGGGGAAGTGGGACGGATGTTAGCGGGTCTGAGGCGCAGCTTGCAATCTCGGTGTGCGACGCCTGAATCCTGACTCCTGAATCCTGTGTTTAACAATGGCTGATTCTTTTCACGAAGAAGAAATTCTCGGCAAAGCGTACGACGCGCACCTGATGCGGCGGCTGCTCGCCTATCTGCGTCCGTATTGGCGCGTGGCGCTATTTGCTATGGTGGCGATCCTGTTCTTTGGGATGTTGCAGGCCGTCCCGCCGTATTTATTGAAGGTGGAGGTAGACCGTTATCTCGACCCGACGGCGCACGCGCGGCTTCCGAAAATCCTTACGGACTTTCTCAGCCCCAATCCGCTGGTCGGCATCACTGAGATCGCCCTGGTGCTTTTTCTTCCCGCCATTATCCTGACCTTCGGCCTGCAGTTCAGCCAGTCGTTTGCGATGCAACTGGTGGGCCAGCAGGTGATGTACGACTTGCGCAAGCAGCTCTTCGCGAAACTGCAGCGATTGCAAATGAGCTTCTTTGACCGCAACCCCGTGGGTCGCCTGGTGACCCGTGTGACCACCGACGTGGATGTGCTGAACGACCTGTTCGCTTCCGGTGTCGTGGCCATCATCGGCGATGTTTTCTCGCTGGTTACGATTGTCATCGTGATGCTGAAAATGGACTGGAAGCTGGCGTTGCTGACGTTCTCCGTGCTTCCGGTCATCATTATTGTCACTGCCGCATTCCGAAGGGCGGTGCGAGAGTCCTACCGGCGCATTCGCGTGGCCATTGCGCGCATCAACGCTTATCTACAGGAACACATTACCGGCATGGTGGTGTTGCAGGTCTTCAACCGCGAGGAACGCAGTTACCAGGAATTCGAAAAGATCAATCGCACCCACATGGAAGCTTACAAGGATTCGATCCTGGCTTACGGCCTGTTCCTTCCTGCGGTCGATCTTCTGGGCACGGTTGCGGTGGGCATCATCATATATATGGGCGGCGGCATGGCGCTGCGAGGCCTCGTGACCGTGGGCACTGCCATCGCCTTCATCCAATACTCTCAGCGGTTCTTTCGGCCCATTCAGGACCTGAGCGATAAATACAACCTCTTGCAAGCGGCCATGGCGAGCTCAGAGCGCATTTTCAAGCTGCTCGATACGCCCGTGACCATTGCAGACCCATCAGTGGTCCATGGTCCGTCGTCCGCTGTCGCCCCGAAGCAGGCAACTGCGGAGATTCTTCGCGGAGTTTACCCTGAGCGCAGCGAATGGGCTCAGAATGACACCTCCACGGGAACGGACCATGGACACGTGACGACGCAGGCCGGGCCGCAAGCCGCCGACCACGGGCAACTGGCAACGAACGACGGGCAAGCCCGTCCCCTCGTGGAATTCCGCCAGGCCGGCTTCGCTTACACAGGCGACCACCGTGTGCTGGACAATGTCTCATTCTCGGTCCACCAGGGTGAAACCGTGGCAGTGGTGGGCCACACCGGGGCAGGCAAGACGACGCTTACTAATCTATTGCTCCGTTTCTACGATGTGCAGGAAGGGCAGGTGCTGTTTGACGGCGCAGACATTCGCCAACTGCGGCTGCGAGATTTGCGTCGCAATTTCGGCATCGTTCTGCAGGACCCCTTCCTGTTTTCGGGAACCATCGCCAGCAACATTCGTCTGGGAAGCGAATGGATCACCGACCGGCAAATCCGTGAAGCGGCGCGCCAGGTGAACCTGCTGGAATTCATCGAGGGCCTGCCGGGCGGTTTCGCGGAACCCGTGAAGGAGCGCGGCGCCACGCTTTCCGTGGGCCAGAAGCAACTGCTCTCCTTTGCTCGCGCCCTCGCCCACAATCCGCGGATCCTGATACTCGACGAGGCCACCTCCAGCGTCGATCCCGAAACGGAGCACTTGCTGCGCGAAGGCCTTCGCTGTTTAATCCAAAACCGCACATCTCTTGTCATCGCCCATCGCCTGTCCACCATTCAGAACGCCAGCAAGATCGTGGTGATGCATAAAGGCCGCGTCCGCGAAGTGGGCACTCACCAGGAACTGCTCCAGAAGCAGGGCATTTACTTCAAACTTTACCAGCTTCAATATAAGGACCAGGAAATAACGCTGGCTCGTGGTACGTAGGCCGCGACGGACCTGCAATCTACTTTGTCGGACCGGGTCGGATGAGACGCATAGGGCGTTGTCCGGCTTCGCTTCGAGCCCATGACAGGACGTCCGTTCCGTCCCTTGCGCGCTGCAGTTGCCTGGGCAAATAACCGATGGACCAGGGTCGCGTCAAAGTCGGACGAATTTGGAGTGCGGGAGCTTGCTCCCGCTTTCCGGGCCGGAAGCTTGCTTCCGCCTCCTGGCGCGCCTGCCAGCATGCTCACCCAAAGCGGCAGCAAGCTGCCGCACTCCACAAACGATTCCCATGGGGCGTGTCCTGTTTTCTTATGGTTCGAGGACTTTGACGCGACCCTGACCGATGGACAGCGGCGATTGACGCCTCGCGACAGGGTTGTTAAGATGGGTTGGACTTAGCCGCGTCAAGGAGACTGCGTAATGGACCGATTGACCCGCCACGAATTGAAGCAGGACGAGTTTCGCGAGACTCTGGACACACTCGACGACTATGTGAAGACCCATCTTAAGGAAATTCTGACGACTGCCATCCTGGTTATCGTGGCGGTGGGCGCGGCGGTGGGCCTGAAGTATTACCTTTCTGAGCAGGGGGCCAGCGCCAATATGGAACTCGCTCTAGCGCTCAAGACCTTCCAGGCCTATGTTGGAAATGCCTCACCGGAGACACTGGGCGCCGGGGCGGAAACCTACTCGACCTCCGCTGAGAAATACCAGAAGGCGCGGGATCAATTCAACGCCATCGTCCTGAAGTACCGGATGTTCCCCCGGCCGAAAGCCGTGGGCATCGCGCGCTACCACGTGGGGATCTGCGAGTCTCTGCTTGGAAACTCGTCTGCGGCCATCAATACACTGCAAGAGGCCAGCCGGGATAGCGACCGGGAGATTGCCGCCCTCGCCCAATTCGCGCTGGCAGGAGAATTCCTCAAGGCCGGCAAGCAGCAGGAAGCTGTCAAGATCTATCAGAACCTCGCCGATCATCCCAGCCTGGCAGTGCCGAAGGCCGGCGCGCTATTGGCGCTCGCAGACGCCTTCAAAGATTCCGACCCGGCGCGCGCTCGGAAGATTTACGATCAAGTTCAGAAGGAATACGGGTCCGACGCCTCCGTTGCTGAAGCTCTGAGGCAGCAGATAGCTGAACTGCCGCAGTAACCAACTCTGCACGCTCTCGCTTACTCCCCCTTGTTTTCTGAGGTCACGGGGGATTCCATGCCTCCCTCCCGATAAATTGAACCGTTGAATGACAGTGAGGGCTGGATGCCTAAGGTAACTCCTTGATGACTCCGCGATGGGAAGGCAGAACAGGGATTCACTCATGCCCATCTGCTGACGGACTCCTGGACACCATGAAATGTCATTCCGAGCGGAGCGAGGAATCTCGCTCTGCGTCGAGTGTTCACTGAACAAGGACCAGGGCGAGATTCCTCGCTCCGCTCGGAATGACAGGCAATTTCAAAGCAACGAGGGGCTTCGTTTGACAGCTCCAACCTCTCAGCGTATTCTCTATATAGCATATGATTTGCGTTGGTACGTATGCTATGACAGGCATATCGACGCGGGTTAATGCTGTGTAGCTGTGTAAAGGACTGGCGATGCGTACCACTTTGAATATTGACGACGACACTCTGGCGTCGGTGATGAAGGAAACTGGCGCCTCCACCAAGACCGAGGGTGTGCGGCAAGCGTTGGAGGATTACGTGCGGAGGAAAAAAATCGAGAAGCTCATTGCCCTTAAGGGAAAGGTCAAGTTTGATTTAGACTGGAAAACGCTCAGGAAAGGGTGGACCCGAAATTTTGCTCGTTCTCGTTGACACTTCGGTTTGGATCGAATACTTCCGTCGAAAGGACCAACTCATCGAGAGGGAAATGGACGGCCTCTTGCGAAGTGGCGAGGTGGCGACCGCCGGCCTGGTTTTAGCGGAGCTTCGCCGAGGCTGTCGAACACCAAGCCAAGTGACTCTGATGTTGGAGGCTATGGAGCCTTTGTCGTATCTGGAGATCGATCGATCGAGCTGGCTGAAGGCAGGAGAGATAGCAGCACAAGCAGATGCGCGCGGATATAAACTCGAGGTGGGCGATTGCCTGCTTGCGGCCATAGCCCTCCGGGAACGCTGCAGGCTCTTTACTCTCGACCGCGACTTCGGCCGAATTCCGGGATTGAATCTTCACGGGGTCCGATCCAACTAAAACCTTACCACCTATGCCCGACACGTTTCTCAAGACGAGCACTGATGCAGTCCGCAAAACAGCTCCACCAACCAAGCACGAAGTGCGATTGCGCGGGAATCCCCGCGTGTTTAGTCTTGGGCAGCGCATCCAAATCTGGCTGGCGAGTTGTGTGGGTTATCTTGCCGTGCTGCTGGTCGGGCGGAGCCTCCGCTGGGAGGTTTACGGTTGGGAAAACTGGGAGGAAGCCGGCAAGAGGGACAAGGGCCTGATTTATACTTTCTGGCATCGCGAGATTTTTTCTGCCTGCTGGTTCTGGAGAAAGCGTGGAATCGTGGTGATGACCAGCAGGAACTTCGATGGTGAGTACATCGCCAGGATTATCCGGATGCACGGTTATGGCGCGGCGCGCGGTTCGAGCACCCGCGGAGCATCACCTGCCCTGATGGAGATGATCGAATGTCTTAAAAAAGGAAGAGACGCGGCATTCACCATCGACGGTCCACGCGGTCCGCGCTATGTGGCCAAAGGCGGGTCGGTAATGCTTTCGAAAGCCACTGGCGCCGCGATCGTTTGTTTTCACGTCGCCCTGCGCAACGCTTACATCTTCCGCCGCTCATGGGATTTGACGCAGTTCCCGCACCCCTTCTCGCAGGCCGCGATGTT
Organism: uncultured Acidobacteriota bacterium; assembly: GCA_963770415.1. Lineage (GTDB taxonomy): Bacteria > Acidobacteriota > Terriglobia > UBA7540 > UBA7540 > CAVROP01. Next base: position 187,003 of record CAVYPU010000043.1, on the reverse strand, counting down.
CATCGCACCGCCCATCGTCGTCTCGCCGCAGGCAAGCAACGAGGAACAGGCAAACAAGCTCAAGGAAATGCAGGCCGCATTGGATGAACTGCGGCGGCGCGGCGAGGAGTGGACAGCGCGAGGGTAGGTCGGGGTGCCTCAGACATCGCCCTGTATATCTGCGCCCTGCGTCGCCGACATAAAAGGCAATGTCGGCGCCACCCACGAAACTTCCATTTTCTATTTTCCATTTTCGGACCCCGCCTGGCGCTTGAGTTCCGGGTAAAGTGACTCCGCCTGGCGCTGCGTTTCCTCGAGGCTTCCCGAACAATCGATCTCGTAATCGGCGCGGCGGCGCTTTTCCGCAGGGGGGATCTGCGCAGCCAGGCGGTGGAGGGCATCATCCCTGGAGAGTCCAGCCTTCGCCATCAGGCGTTCGATCTGTTGTTCAGGCGTGCACCATGCCACGATGATCTTGGCGAAGCGGCCTTCCACACCGGCCTCATAGATCAGCGCGGCATCAACAATGATCACCTCTTGAGGGTATCGCTCGTGCAACTCCCTGGTCAGTTCGCGCACGCGGGCGGTCAAAGCGGGATGTACGATCGAGTTGAGTTCCCCGAGCTTCTCCGGGTCGCCAAACACAATGGATCCGAGCCGCTCGCGATCGATATCGCCACTCGGTTTCAAAATATCCTGCCCAAAGTGCGCGACCACTTTATGATGAACGGGGTTGGAGGGCCGGAGTAACTCGTGGCCGACTCGGTCAGCGTCAACCACTTTGGCGCCGAGCGCCTCGAGAAAGCGCGCCACGGTGCTCTTGCCGGAGGCGATTCCCCCTGTTAAACCAAAGCTGCGATGCATAGTTAGAGTATAACAGTCTTGTGAACACCTCGCCGGGCGCGGCAGCCCGAGGGGTTGGTTCCGAATGGCGGGGAAGCGCTCCCTCACTGGTCCCGCGGCCGGTAACTGCGCCGGCGTGGGCCACTCCCTCCCCCAAAGGGGAGAAGGCCGAATTATCAAACAGGACTTCGTGGGGAATGACTAATGTGTGACATGCCTGCGCGGTGCAGATTGGAAGGGGCGCGGGTTTCGTTTATAATGTCGGGACGGTCGTTGGCAGCCGTCGCCACATGCTGCGAAGGCTGAAAAGAAAGGCTTGCTGGGCGTCTGCAAGGGCCGAAATCGAAACGGATGGTGAAGCGTGGCTGATCCTTCGACAGTCCCCAAGACTGAGAACGCATTTGTGTACAACATCCTGGATATCATGAGTTTTCTTCCCCATCGATATCCGTTCCTGTTGGTTGACCGTATCGTGGAAATCGAGGGCGACAAACGCATCGTCGGGCTCAAAAACGTGACCATCAACGAGCCCTTTTTCCAGGGCCATTTCCCCGGCGCTCCTGTCATGCCGGGCGTGTTGATCATCGAAAGCATGGCCCAGGTGGCGGGTGTGATGATCTATCGCGACATGCCGGACAAGGAAAAGAAACTGATTTATTTCACCGGCATCGAAAACGCCAAGTTTCGCCGCCCCGTGCTGCCAGGCGACCAGCTTCGGATCGAAATGCAATTGCTTAACCGGCGAACCAATTTCGGCAAAATGAACGGTCAAGCCACCGTGGAAGGGAAATTGGCTGCGGAAGCGATTGTGACGTTTGCCATCTCGGACCGTCCGGGTCAATCGGGTCAGTTAAGCCAATGAAAGCTCATCCCACGGCCATCGTTCATCCCAACGCCAAAGTTGCCTGTAGCGTGACGGTGGGGCCATATTCCGTAATTGGTGAAGGCGTCGAGCTCGGTGAAGACTGCGAAGTGATGACCCATGTTGTCATCGAGGGAAACACCCGCCTCGGCAAGGCCAACCGCATCTTTCCCTACGCCTCGATTGGGCTGATTCCTCAGGATCTGAAATATCGCGGCGAAGCGACCCGTGTGGAGATCGGGGACGGCAACGCTATCCGCGAGTGCGTCACCATCCATCGCGGCACGGAAGCCGATGATTGGACGACGCGAATCGGCAGCCATAACCTATTGATGGCCTACGTCCACATCGCGCACAATTGCCGGCTGGGAAGCCACATCATCATGGCCAACGGGGCCTCGCTGGCCGGCCACGTTGAAATTCAAGATCACGCCTCGGTGGGTGCGTTTTGCGGCATTCACCAGTTCTGCCGCATCGGCGCATACAGTTTCCTGGGAAGCTACAGCGTCGTGAACCAGGACATCCTCCCTTATTCGAAGACCTCCGCCCCGCGCCCTCTGACCGTGCTGGGAGCCAACCGCCTCGGCCTCGAGCGGCGCGGCCTGAGCGCCGACGACCTGAAGGAACTGGAAAAGGCGTTCCGCCTGCTTACCCGCTCCAAGCTCAACACCACCCAGGCTCTCGAGGCCATGGAAGCTGCCGCCTTCAAATCCGATCACGTGCGGGCCCTGGTGGAGTTTATCCGAACGTCTGAGCGCGGTGTTGCCAAATGATCGAACCTCGCAATACGCAAATCGAAATTCGAAGGCGCCCGCAAGCGGCTAGGGCACGCGTTCTCGAATTTCGAGTTTCGAGTTTTCGGATTTGATTACCCTATGACTGCCACGGGTCGTTACGCGATTATTGCAGGGAACGGTCGCTTCCCCTTCCTGGTACTGGAAGCGGCGCGCGAGCAAGGCATTGATCCCTTGGTGGTCGGCATCAAGGAAGAAGCATCGCCGGAGCTCGCGGCCTTGGCGAGCGCCATTCACTGGCTGAGCTTGGGTGAAGTCTCGAAACTGCTGGATATGCTCGTCGCCGAGGGGGTCGGCAAAGTAGTGCTGGCCGGCCAGGTGAAGCACGCGCAACTCTTCAGTTCCATCAAACCTGACGGGCTGGTGAGCCGTGCCTTGCGAAGCCTGCCTAGGAAAAATACCAACGCGCTCATTGGAATATTTGTCGGCATGCTCGAAAAGCGGGGAATCCATGTGGTGGATTCGACGCTTTTTCTGAAGCCGCTGCTTTCGGAGGCCGGGCCTCTTACCCGCCGCGTGCCCGATGCTGAGGATCAATCCGACATCGCTTACGGGCGAGAGATCGCGAAGAAGTTGGCAGGGCTGGACATCGGCCAGACGATCGTGGTGTCCGGCCGGGCGTGCGTGGCCGTTGAGGCCATGGAAGGAACGGACGCCACCATCGAGCGCGCGGCGAGTTTGAGTAACGGACGGAGGCTGGTCGTCGTCAAAGTAAGTAAGCCCTGCCAGGACATGCGCTTTGATGTCCCCGTGGTAGGGCTGAAGACTATTCAGGTGATGCGACGATCGAACGCCAGCGTGTTGGCTGTGGACGCGGGGAAGACCCTGCTCTTTGAGCGCCGGGCCATCGTCACGGAGGCGGACGAGGCCAGCATTGCTATTTTTGGGATGAAAGATTGAACGAGGATTTGAGCGAAAAAGTTGCTGTCGCTGTAGTTGGGGCGGGCGAACACGGTAAGAAGCACGCCCGGGCATTGAAGCAGGTCGAGGGTGCGGACCTTGTGGGGGTCTACGACCTGCGTTCCGAACGGGCAAATGAATTAGCAGCCGAGTTGGGAATTCGGGCCTTCGCGAGCCTCGACGAGGTCTGGAGTGCGGCTCGCGGCGTAAGCGTCGTGATACCTACGGCCAGCCATGCCGAGGTGGCGCGCCAGGCCATCGCTCACGGCGTGGATGTGCTTCTCGAGAAACCGATTACGCGAACCCTGGAAGAGGCCGAGGAGGTCACGGAGCTCGCCAAGAGCCGTGGCCGCATTTTGCAAGTAGGACACCTTGAACGGTTCAACCCCGGGGTGCTGGCCGCCAAGGCAATAACCCTCCGGCCGCTGTTTTTTGAGATTCACCGCATGGGGGTTTTTAGCGCGCGCAGCCTGGATGTGGACGTGGTGTTCGACTTGATGATTCACGACCTCGACCTGGTGCTGTGGATGGTAGATTCGCCAGTCAGCGAAGTGCGCGCCGTGGGGTTGCCGGTGCTTTCCAATAAAGTTGACATTGCCAATGCCCGCGTGGAGTTCGAGTGCGGCGCCGTGGCGAATTTCACCGCCAGCCGCGTCAGCACCGAACGGATTCGCAAGTTTCGTTTTTTCCAACCCTATGATTATGTTTCCATTGATTTTACGCGCCGCGATGCAAGTCTTATGAGGGTGGACCACGAGGGCCCCGCGCCCCACATTGCGTTTCATAAACTCGAAACCAACCCGGCGGATCCCCTTCAATCCGAGCTCGCAGCCTTTGTGGAGTCGGTTCGAACCCGGTGCGCGCCTCTAGTAGGAGGTGCGGAGGGCCAGCGCGCGCTTGCATTGGCCGAACGGGTAATGAATTGCATCGAAGAACATGCGGGCAAGGTGAACGTCCGGCTGGATCGGCCGGTAGGCCAAAGCGGGGAGACGTAAGCTGAATCATGCGTCCGTCGCCCGTGGTCAATGGGTAAGTTGTCTGGGTGCTTTTGCCGCAGGACCGTGCTTCGCTGAGCTTTGGCGCTCTGTGAATTCGAGTGGATTCCCGCTTTCACGGGGATGACCAGTTCTCGATTTTCACGTTTCCATTTTCCAGTATTTGATTTTTGCTTTTATGTCGAAAGATGACATCAAGTCCGAGAATAGCGCGGGAGCTACGCCGACAACGAGTCCCGCTACACCCCAGCCGGAGTGGCACTATACCTTCGTAAGTTCCACGCTTCCACCCATTTCCCTTTTCCGGCAGATCTTGCAAGGGTTCCGCGAACCGAAGTTCAAGATCCCGGAAAAGTACTTGCCCGGAAACACCAGTGGGGATAGAACCGCTCCCGGAGGTTCTGCCGAGCCCCGGCCTGAGTTTCATGCCACATTTGTGGATACCACCCTTCCACCCGTTTCGTTATTCCGGCAGATCTGGCAAGGGCGCCACGAACCAAAGTACGTTGTCCCCGAAAAATATAAACAGAGCTTGGGCACTGGTGAATCAACCTCTGCGGGAAGTTCCGCCGTGCCTGGAGCTGAGTTCCACCCCATCTTCGTGGAATCCAGTCTTCCACCTGTGTCACTTTTCCGGCAGGTCGCGCAAATTCTCCACGAACCGAAGATTACCATCCCGGAAAAGTATCGAACAGGCGCCACAACCGCAACGGACACTCCACCTCCGTACGTGGACCCCAATCAGCTCGACCTCTTCGAGCAGCCAGGGTTTCCCGCATTCTCGACGGGCAAAAAGCCCATTGCCATGCCGGAGGGCTGGCGCGACTCCCATGTGCTGCTGGATGTGGATCCGGAGGCCATCAAGTGGCGGCGCCGGACGATGTACCTGTCTTCGTTGATTCTGCACGGAATCTTGTTGCTCATTCTCGTGTTCTCGCCCGATTTGCTTCGCCGCGGAAGGCAGATGATTGGGCTGCCGGTCGAAGTTGCGCCCCAGAAACAGTACTCCTACCTCGTGCTTCCGCCTGAAGTATTGCGCCGGTTGACTGAGCCGCCGGAGAACGCGCCGCTGTCGGACCAGAATCGTCGCGCCCAAGGCCGCTCGCCACTCATCGACCCGCGCGGCCTCCACATGCCTTACTCGAAGGGCAACACGCCTTTGCCGGAAATTGCCGGCGGCGGCAAACCTCCTGCCGCTGCTCCCGTTCCTGCACCTGCTGCTCCCAAGCCTGCGCCTGCCGGTCCGGCCTCGAATCAACCGTCGAATCAGCCTTCGAACCAAGCGTCGAACCAGCCCTCTCAAGAAGCGCAGAACGAAGAGGCCTTGCGGCTTCAAGACGTTAAACCCAGCACGGGAGGGGGCGGCTCAGGTTTGAACCTGCCCAGCCCGACGCCGGGCCAGTCTATTCAGCAGTCGTTGCAGTCAGCGGCGCGGGCCGGGCGCTACCCGAGCGGCAGCGGAGCCGGAAGTGGAGCCGGGAGTGGTGGCTACGGAGATGGCATCGGGCAGTTTGGCAACTTGCGACCGAACTTCTCCACAGAAGGTCCGATTATCCTCTCCGATACGCTTGGTGTAGATTTCGGACCCTACCTCTCGCGCATTATTTTCATCGTGCGCAGGAATTGGTACTCGGTAATTCCTGAGTCTGCACGGCTAGGTGAGAAAGGCCGGGTGGGTATCGTGTTCGAGATTCTGAAGGACGGTTCCGTCCCACAACTTAGGCTCGTCGCGTCCTCAGGATCCGATCCGCTCGACCGCGCGGCCCTGGCAGGCATTCGCGAGTCGATCCCCTTCCCACCCCTGCCGCAGGAATTCACCGGCAAACATTTGGTGCTTCAATTTCTCTTCCTTTACAACGTTGCGCCGGGGCAGTAGGGGGGCAACTAAATAGCGCGCTGTACCAAGCGCGGCAAGGGGACGGCTTTCCGTCCCCTGTTGGGGTTCGCGGTTATCGGGAGGGTAGGGCAAGCGCTGACGCTACGGCCAAGATTCCGATGTGTTAGAATCAGTCTCTTGAGGAGTGGCTCCCCGGGCAATTGCGCGCACACATTTCACATCCTAATCCCCCGAGCTTTGCCCTCGGCGCTCGACCCTCCCCCGAGGAGGGCGGCAGTGCCTCGTTTTTCTCGCAATCAACTTCTAGCCTGTTATCTGCTGCTTGCAGTGATTCTGGGAATCCTGTTGCTGCGGGAACTTCGTCTGGTATGGTGGTCCCGTTAGAAGCGGGTGCGCCGCTGGTCGCCATCGTCGGCCCCACGGCGGCTGGGAAATCGGCCCTGGCGTTGGCCCTGGCGGAGTCCCTGTGCGGAGAAATTGTGAATTACGACTCGGTTCAGCTTTACCGAGGATTTGACATTGGCTCGGGAAAGCTCCCAACCGAAGAGCGCCGCAGCGTGCCGCACCACCTCCTGGATTGCCTCGAACCCGAAGCGCAATTTACGGCAGGAGATTACCGCCGCGAAGCATTGCGGGCATTGGCTGAAATCAAAGCGCGGTCAAGACTGCCGATCTTTGTCGGGGGCACTGGGCTCTACCTGCGGGCAGTCTTCATGGGGCTATTCGATGGCCCGCCGCGCTCAGAAGCATTAAGAGACCGGTTCCGTGCCATGGCAGAGCGCAAGGGCCGCGAGTTCCTGCACCGGCTTCTCAACCGGCTCGACCCCGATGCAGCATCCAGGATTGAGCCTCGGGACACGCACAAAACAGTGCGAGCGCTGGAAGTGTGCATTCTGGCCCGGACTCCTATCTCCAAAATGCAGGCGCGAGGACGGACGGGCCTGGAAGGTTACCGAGTTGTAAAGGTGGGATTGCTTCCCGAAAGAAGCGAACTTTATGCAGCGCATTAACCGGCGCGTGGAATGGATGTTCGCTCGGGGCTTGGTGGAGGAAACGCGCGCGCTGCTGGCGCGACAGGACTCGAGCCGCCTCAAAGCGCTCGGGGCCCTGGGCTACCGCCAGGCGTCGGCAGTGGCGCAGGGTCAACTGAGTTTGCCGGAGGCCATTGTTCAAACTCAAATCGCCACCCGCCGATACGCCAAACGGCAGATGACCTGGTTTCGGCACGAGGCGGATATCAATTGGTTTGGCGGTTTTGGCGACGACTTGCTGGTCCAAAATCAAGTCATCAGATTCCTCGAGGAAATGGGTATCACGGGACGGAGGTAGAGGACCCCTATGGCGGAATCCGGCGCTCCACATTCAGATTCGAAGTCAGGACAAATAGCAGCGGGATTGGTTCAGGACAAGAGAGAAAAAATGGATAAGCCACCGCAGAATATTCAGGACGGATTCTTAAATACGGTGCGCAAGGAGAAGCTTATGGTCACTGTGTATCTGTTGAGTGGCGTCAAACTCACGGGCCGCATTCGCAGTTTTGACAAGTATTCCCTGATCCTGGAGAGCAACAGCCAGGAACAGTTGGTGTTCAAGCACGCTATCGCTACCGTGGTGATGCCGCGCGCCGGAAGTGCGCCCGGGTCAGCTCCGTCGGAGGGGTAAGAGGATTCGCCGCGCACAAACAACCGAGAAGGTTTTTCTGGCAGGCTGGGAACCCTCGCTCAGTCCGGGGCGGTTTCCCGGCAGGCCGGAGGCCGAGGATTCGCCTGGGCGAACTGCGCGAGCTGGCGGTGGGGGCGGGGGCGCGCATCGTGGGGTCCCTGCTCCAAAGGTCTCCGCAACCCGACCCGGCGACCCTGCTGGGGAGAGGCAAACTGAACGAGGTACGGAGCTCCGCCCACGCCGCCGCCGCCGATCTGGTCATCATCGACCACGACCTCACGCCCTCCCAATTGCGCAACCTCGAGCGCGAGCTGGACCTGAGGGTGATCGACCGGACCCAACTGATTCTGGATATTTTTGCCGGCCGCGCCCGGAGCCGCGAAGGACAATTGCAAGTGGAATTGGCCCAGTTGAACTACCTGCTGCCGCGGCTGGGCGGACGCGGCAGTCGAGCTCTCGCGGCTGGGCGGCGGCATCGGCACGCGCGGCCCTGGCGAGCAGCAGTTGGAGTACGACCGGCGGCGCATTCGCGCCCGCATCCGCTCCCTGCGCACGGCCATCGAAAAGGTCCGCTCTGCAACGCGCCTTGCATCGGGCGCGGCGGCGGGATCAACCAATTTCTCACGGTGGCGCTGGTAGGCTACACCAACGCGGGAAAATCCACCCTCTTCAATGCGCTTGACGTCCGCGAGCGTGTTCACTTCTTCGCGCCTCTTTGCCACGCTCGACCCCACCGTGCGCGCCTTGCCGGTCGAATCGCGAAGACCCGTGCTGCTCTCCGACACGGTGGGATTTATTCAGAAGCTGCCCTCACACCTGGTCGCCGCTTTCCGCGCCACACTGGAAGAGCTTGGAGGACGCCAGCCTCTTGCTGCATGTTACCGACGCCTCCGATTCGCGGTACGAGTCCCAGGACGCCGCCGTAGAGGCCTTGCTGGAATCCCTGGGCGTCGGCCAATGCGCCGCGACTTCACGTTTGGAACAAGATCGATCTTGTGGACGCGACGGGGAGAAAACGGCTTCCCGTAGGTCCTCGCGATGTCTGGGTCTCCGCCCGAACCGGTGAAGGTCTCGATGTCCTGCTGCAACGAATCGATCAATCGTTGACCCAGGATCCGGTGGTTGAGGCCGACCTCGAACTCTCGCCGGCTGATGGCGAGAGCTTGGCCCTGCTCCATCGCTCCGGCGTTGTGCTGTCCACCCAGTATGAAGACGACCGGGTCAGAGTCCGCGCGCGCGTGCGCGAATCCGTTTGGGAACGACTGAGAAGCAGGGAAGAAAAGAGCGCCTCGCGCCCATAAAACCCAGCATTTTCGGCCTAAAAACGCTTGTGGAAAATTCTGTGGAAAATTCTGACGCAACTGCGAAGCCCTGACCCCTTTCGCACCCGCCAAAAATGCGGCTCCTATCGCAATGAGGCTAATTAATTATTTAGTTTCAATAACTTACAAGCGGCACACCCTCCGATTCGAATTGACGTCTCGACCAACCGTGGGCGGCCCAAAATCGTCACAAACGCTGTGAGTTTTGCACAAAGTTAAGGCATTCGGAGGCGCGTCGCGTAGCCCCGATGCCTCCTCACCTCCGCATGAAATCAGGCTCAATTCAGGCTAGGCTCGACGCGTGTTGACTCGACATGCGTCGGCCAACGGATTGTCGAAGGCCGATGGTCGATTGTCGATTGTTGATTGTCGAGCGTCAGCGTGGAGCGAAACCTCTCTGGCCATCCATCGTCCATCGATAATCAACAACCGCCATTTCGTTGACACCTTGTTGGAGGTCCGATATAGTTAGGTGGGACTGCGTGGCTGGTCCCAGCGCGGTGTCACGGACCCGCAGTAAGGGTGCCCTTCCGATCACTCCTCAGCTAAGGGCAGTTCTCAAAGGCGCATGAATCTCCCCACGTCGTTAACCTTGCTTCGCATTTTTTTCGTGCCCCTGGTGGTGGTGCTGCTTGCTAACCTCGGGTCGCAACATGGATCTCTGGGCCGTGGGAGTTTTTCTGCTCGCCGCCACCACGGATCTTCTGGATGGATATCTGGCCCGCAAACGCGCGCAAGTGACGACGCTTGGAATACTGCTCGACCCCATCGCCGATAAGCTGTTGACCTCCGCCGCCTTCATTTCGCTCGTCTACCTCCACCTGGTGGCGGCGTGGATGGCGGCCATAATTATCGGAAGGGAGTTCGCAGTGTCCGGTCTGCGCGCTATCGCATCTGCGGAAGGATTCATTATGGAAGCGTCCGAACTGGGGAAGACGAAGATGGTCTCCCAGGTCGTGGCGATCACGGTCATCATGCTGGAAAGGCGGCACCCGCTTTCTGCATGCCGTGGGTGATATTCTCTTGTGGGTGGTAGTTCTGTTTGCGCTCGCCTCCGCAGGACAGTACTTCGTTTCCTTTTGGAAAAGATTGGACGTACGTCTCAAGCAGCGGGCCTCGACTCACCGCGTGGTTCTCAGCCCAAACGAAAAAGAACGGGAAGAGAAGGATGTTGCAGCTCAGTGACGCTGAAAAACACCGCTTGCTCGAACTGGCAAGAACGGCGCTTGAAGAAGTCGTACGCTGCGGGAGATTGTCAGAGGTGGTTGAATCTTCAGAGGCTCTGCGCACACCTTGCGGCGCTTTCGTCACGCTCTCGAAGGGGGATCGCCTGCGGGGATGCATCGGCCATATTGAAGCGCGCCAACCGCTCTACGCCACGGTCCGCGAGTGCGCCCGCGCCGCGGCTCTCGACGATCCGCGCTTCGAGCCCGTGGCGCCCGCTGAGCTGCCCTCCATGCAACTCGAGATTTCCATCTTATCTCCCATGGAGGACATTGCTCCGCAAGAGGTCGAAGTAGGCCGCCACGGCCTGCTGATTACGCGTGGCGCGCGGCGCGGCCTGCTGTTGCCTCAGGTAGCTGTGGAATGGAAATGGAACCGCGAACAGTTTCTCGAAGAAACCTGCCTCAAAGCGGGCTTGCCCCCGGATGCCTGGCAGCACGGGGCAAGAGTCCAGGCCTTCACGGCGCAAATTCTGGAAGAAGCCTCCGAAACCAAGTCTTACTCTAATTCCACTCCGTAGCCGACGGTGATGTCCCGCGTGGAGTTCACGACGATCGCCGCCGCGGACTTTTCCTGCGTGGAAAGGACCACAACCTCTCCCACGCTCTCGCGAGGCTGCGAGTAATAGCCGGGCACGGTCCATCCTCTTGGGCGAGGAAGGGTGAAATAGACGCGATAGCGTTGACCCGCCGCCGCCCCGCTCTTTTGTCCAAAGTTTAGATAGACGATGTCTCCGTTCGAAACGGACGCATAGTTGTTGCGGGCCGCCACGATGGTTCCATGTATTTTGCCGTTAGGGGGCGCGAAGGGGTCAAGCTGCTCGGGTTCGTACGGCGGAATGCCGCGGGCCTGATACGGTACGGCGATATCGCCAGGATAAATCTCCACGCAGGTGAAGAGCACTTGGGCGATTGCACCCTCCGGCGTTACGTGAGTCACTTCAACTCTTCCCACGTCTTCATAAGGCTTGCCGAGGCCGTGGATGGCCCAATGCTCGCCGTCATAACGCGTGGTGCGGAAGAGTTCCTTCGCCTGCCTGACAAGCGAGAATTGCTCGCCTACTGAGAATTTGGCCTTGCTGCGGTTATGCAGATAGAGCGACTCGCCAGGCTTGAACTGGCGGATCGACGATTCCAGATCGTTATCGGCGCCGGCTGAGACGATGATATTTGTGGGCACATTCGAGGTAATAAACCCGGTGCAGTCCGCCTGGGAGGGCGAGGCGGCAGGGATGGAAGAAGGCGCAGGTGTTTGCTGGCCTAGCGCAAACGACACCGGTAAGATCAAGCAGGCGACAGCCACACTTAGAGTTCTTGTCCTCACAGTTCCCTCCCCTTCAATCCTGGCGCAGGCGGGCGTTGTCCCCTTGGATAGTCGCGCCGACCTTTAGAGGCTACATGGGGGCAGCGAAAGGTCGGCAAGCGCTGGTCCCGCTCTTTCTGGACCAACCCTACAACCAAAAGGGACGCGGCCCGCCGGCAGGCGAATCCCCATCTACGCGGCAAGTGTAGAAAACAGGTTATTGGAAGTCAAGTAACAGGGGTAGCACGAAGGTACTAGGAGAGGTGCGGGCGTCTCGCCTGCGTCCCCCTGCAATATTGGCGTGTAGGGGGAGGGATTGCCCCCGGGCTCGCTCTACCCTCGTTGATGAGCGAGTAGGTGCAGGGGGCGAAACCGCGACAGGTCTGGGCAGGCTGTCCGCGCGACAAGCAAAGTGCTCGAAGGCCTCGAAAGCCTCCCGCAACGCTTGTTGGTATTTCTTCACATCATAGCCGTGCCATCCTTCCCAGAGCGTCCAGGCGCGCACCCGCTCATCCGGCAACTCGGCCTCCGCGCCGGTGATGATGTATTGCAGGGTTTCTCCGGGACGCAGCTTGACGCCCGCCCGCTCGAGCTGTTTCGCGTAGTGGCTGAGCCGCGCGGCATCCTTATCGCCATGGAAGAGCGCGAGACCTTGCGGCGGCAGCGTCCACGGCTGAGGGAGTGACGATTCCGTCGATGCCAATCTGTCCTTTGCCATCGCAGCCTCCAGGTCCAAGCCCCTCGATCGGTCGCCATCCCCTACAATAGGGGGAGGGGTTTTCCCTATAAGCGCTAGATTAAGCGTTGCGACGGGGTCCCGAAGGGACCCAACGTCATTAGCCGTAGGTGAAACCTACGGTAAACGTCGTCCCAAAGTATTCTATTCAACCCCGGAGGGGGTTGAATTCGACCCCTTTGGGGTCGCGGAGATACTCAACGTATGCCTGCTCGTCCGTAGGTTTCACCTACGGCTAATGATCTTCATGCCCTTCGGGCATGTTCGGCGGCCCCCACCAGCCCTTAATCTAGCGCCCATGGGGGTTTTCCCTACCCCCCACCCGGAGCGGTTACAGGTGGACAGGCCATTTCCAACAGCCCCGATCATAGACGAATAAAAAGCGAAAGTCAAGCGACATCTTCCCATCGGCCACGCAAGCCAAATGACTCCCCTCCTTAGCTAAGGAGGGGGCAGGGGGTGGTTGGTTGATGTCCGCCCCACCACCCCCAACCCCTCCTTAATGAGGAGGGGAGTCGCTCGCGGAAATAAGCATCCGCCGGCGCAAAAGCGGCAGCAAGCTGCCGCACTCCAAAGGCGCTTCCACCCAGGGGCATCCTGATGTAAATTGTTCAGTCAGGCCGCCGCGGGTCCACCAGATCGCGCGGCGCTGAACGCGAGGCGCAGGTTTGCCTTCCAAGGTCTGCGCTTGGCAGGAAGGTTCGGACATGCCAACCAAAATCCTGATCTCGAAAGGCGACATCACCGACCAGGCCGTCGAGGCGATCGTCAACCCGGCCAACACGGACCTGGTCATGTCCTCCGGTGTCGCGGCCGCCATACGGCGCAAGGGAGGGGAGCACATCCAGGAAGAGTGCGAACGCCTTGCCCCTATACGCCTCGGCGCCGCCGTCGTCACCACCGCCGGCAACCTCCGGCCGCTTTTCGTGATTCACGCCGCCACCATGCGGCCCGGTGAGAAAGCCACGGCGGAATCCATCCGCCTTGCGACGCGGCAAATTCTGTTTCGCGCCGAAGAGAAAACCATCAAGAGCCTCGCCATGGCGGCGCTCGGAACCGGCGCGGCAGGTTTCCCGGCCCAGGAGTGCGCGGAGATTATGCTGAAGGCGGTCCTCGACCACATCAAGGTGCGCACCAGTCTCGAGAAAATCTGCTTCGTCCTTTACGACGACGCGACGCTCAAGGCCTTCGAGGACGCTTTCCATAAGCTGACCTCGCGCCCGCAGGCTGACGCGGCCTAACGGCAGCGCGGTGAAACGGGGCTCTCGCTTTGGAGGCATAGGCGCCAGAATAGTCTCGATCGGGTTTCAGAGCCCGCCAGAGCGGGCGCAAGAATGTGGCCCACGGCGAGAGCCGTGGGGAAAAGGCAGGGCCGATGCTCCTGAAAAAGCCCCGGGAGGGGCGACAGAGCCGTCTTGATAACCGTAGATCTTCTGTCGCCACTACGTGGCTCAGCGTGCTCTCTCTGTGTGTGCCGTCATCCCACGGCTATCGCCGTGGGCCACATTCTTGCGCCGCTGATGCGGCTTGACGTGGGGTGACGGTGTTATTCTAGCGCCTATGCCCTTTGAGAAAGGGCGGCGCTTGCCGGTACCGACCCGAGTTTCGATCGAACGCCTTCGCCGTCCTCAATCGAAAATCAGCAATCCCATCATCCTGGCGAAATTTCCGTGAAACTTAGCGTGAGTAGGGCCTTGCAAGCCACGCAGAGGTAGCGCGGGTCCTGGCTATCGGCGATGGCGAAGACTTTTGCTTCGCCGCAGCGCGCGCAAGGCGCGGTCGGATTCGAAGGCTCGGGGTCGGGCGGCGCCGCGAATGATTCCTGCACTTCGCCCACCCTCGTCGTTTCGAGCTCGAAGGTCGTGTAGCAGTTGTTGCAGACATGATTGAAACAGCAGGAAGGCTGGCAGGAGTAGAGCACATCGCTCGAGCCGCACTGAGGACAGGCAATGGAAATCGGGGAAAGCCGCATCGCCACCAGAATGGCGCAGCGCGGCCAGGAGTGTCAAGCCGCAGTCGCCAAGCAGGTTTCGAATTTAAAATGACTCACGCCGAGGCGCCCCCGACTTTCTCGATGAAGATGTCGTTCAAAGGCGGCTCGACCAGTTCGAAGCGGCTGATGCGTACGCCGCGCGCGACGGCGCTCTTGAGGATTTCCTGGGGGTCGGCGTCCGGCTTTAGCCTTGCTTCCACCACGGCGCCAAACCGGTTCAGTTTTTCGACCAGTCCCGTGGCTTCAAGGAAATCCCCGTCGCCGGAATACTCGATGCGCAGGGTGTTCTTCCCGTAGGACCGCTTGATGGCGCGCAGGTCCCCGTCGAGCACGCTGCGTCCCTTGTTCACAAGGCAAATGGAGTCGCACATCATTTCCACCTGCTCCATGCGGTGCGTGGAAAGGATAATGGTAGAGCCCTGCTCGCGTAGTTCCAGCATGATGTCTTTGATCAGGTTGGCATTCACCGGGTCGAGGCCGGTGAACGGCTCGTCGAGAATCAGCAAAGGGGGCTTGTGAATTACCGTGGCCACGAACTGAACCTTCTGTTGCATTCCTTTCGATAGATCCTGGACTTTCTTTTCCGACCACTCCGCGAGATCCAGGCGCTCGAGCCAGGTTTGGGCGCGTGCGGTCGCCTCCGCTTCGGAAAGACCTTTCAGTGCGCCCATGAACCGCAGGATGTCCCGCACCTTCATTTTGTTGTAGAGGCCGCGCTCCTCGGGAAGGTAGCCGACGCGGTCCTGGGTGCGGTCGCTGACCGGCTCGCCCAGCACCTGAATTGAGCCCTCGTCAGGAATCAGGATGCGCATGATCATGCGCAGCGAGGTGGTTTTGCCGGCGCCGTTGGGCCCCAACAGGCCGAAGATGGCGCCTTCCTTGATCTTCAAACTGAGCTTGCTGACCGCCGTCAGCGTGTCGAAGCGCTTGGTGACTCCTTCGAGAACCACTGCGTCCATCGATGAACCCGTCCTGTCTGCTAAACGCTGCGGAACTTGTTTTGTGAGCAGTGGTAGCGCGGACCGCCGACTTTGCGGTCCGCGTCTTTTCGGCCACTACCCGGGACTCTCGCCATTTCACGGAAAGCCGCAGACCGCAAACCCGGCGGTCTGCGCTACCAACTTATGGCCTGGGTCCCCGCTTTCCCGGGGCGACTCCTTTGTCGTGACTTCGTCATTGTGCAGCGAAGCGGATGTAATTTTGTAGCATCAAAATCTATTGGGGGCAACCGCAAACTGGGAGTAAGATAAGCGGCGACTGATTAACCGCCCCCAACTGGAGAATCGTACGCCATGCGAAATGTGGTGATTATTGGTTCAGGATGCGCGGGATTGACGGCGGCGATCTACGCCGCACGCGCCAACTTGAAGCCCGTAGTGATTCGTGGCCTCGAAGCCGGCGGGCAATTGACCTTGACCACTCTGGTGGAGAATTTCCCGGGCTTCCCCAAAGGCGTGCAAGGCCCCGAGCTGATCGAGCGCATGCAGAACCAGGCGGCGGAATTTGGCGCCGAGTTCATCGACGGCCACGTCACGCGCGCTGATCTGTCACGCCGTCCTTTCGTCATCGAAGCCGAGGGCCAGACGATCGAGACGCGCACGCTGATCATCGCCTCCGGCGCTTCGGCCAAAATGCTGGGACTCGAATCGGAGCGCAAACTGCTCGGCCACGGCGTCTCCACCTGCGCGACTTGCGACGGCTATTTTTATCGCGGGAAAGAAGTGGTAGTGGTGGGCGGCGGCGATACGGCGGCGGAAGAAGCGTTGTTCCTCACGCGCTACGCCACGCAAGTGAATATCGTTCACCGCCGCGACCAGTTGCGCGCCTCCAAAATTATGCAGGAGCGGCTCCTCGCGAACGATAAGGTGAAGTTCATCTGGGACTCCGTGGTGTCGGACGTGCTGGATGTAAACCAGGGCGAAGTGACTGGCGTCAAGCTCAAGAACACCAAGACCGGGGATGAAACCTTCAAGAAGAGTGACGGGGTGTTCATGGGGATCGGTCATACGCCCAACACCGCGTTGTTTCGCGGGCAAATCGACATGAACGAAGTGGGCTACCTGATTACTCATGAGGGAAGTAAGACCAACGTGCCCGGCGTCTTCGCCGCCGGCGACGTCCAGGACCACGTTTATCGACAAGCCATCACCGCAGCCGGCTCCGGCTGCATGGCGGCTATTGACGCGGAACGGTTTTTGGAAGCGGAACACTGAAGCGGGTGTCAGGGGTCAGGTTCCAGGTGTCAGGGATGTTATGAGTCGTGAATAGTAAATCATAAATTATGAATTAAGCCATTGTAACGGCCCGGTGGTGCGAGGACAGCCGCAGGACGCAGGTACAGAATTTACTATTTATAATTTACAATTCATAATTCCCTGCCTCGTTCGCAACCGATACCCGGCACCTGGCACCTGACATCCGGAACCTGAAGCCATGCTCCGTTCAAGCCTCCTCTACCTTGCGGAAAAACAGACAGCCAGGAAACTGCTTACCAGCCACGCGTTGGGCCGGCGCATGGCGGCGCGGTTCATTGCCGGCGAAGAGCCCGAGGACGCGTTTAAGGTGATTCGGCGGCTGAACGCTGACGGCCTTATGGTGACGCTCGATCATCTGGGCGAGAGCGTGAAGGAAGCTGCGGAAGCGGAAGCTGCCGCCGAGGTTTACGTCCACTTGCTCGATCGCCTCGCGGCGGAGGGCTTGAATTCTCACGTATCCCTGAAGCTCACTCAACTGGGCCTGGCGATTGAGGAAGGTCTGGCCTGCCGTCATTTGCGCATGATCTGCGAACGCGCCGCGCGGCACGGCAATTTCGTGCGCGTGGATATGGAGGGCTCGGCCTTTACGGAAGCCACGCTGCGGGTCTTCCGCGCCGTGGATGCGCCGCGCGATGTGGCGGGAATCGTTATCCAGTCATACCTCTATCGCAGCGACAAGGATGTGGAAGAGTTGATCGAGCGCGGAGCGCGCATCCGCCTGGTCAAGGGAGCCTACGACGAACCGCGCGAAATCGCCTATCAGCGCAAGAAGGACGTTGACCGCGGCTTCGAGCGATTGATGGCAAGGATGCTCTCGAGCGGCGTCTATCATGCCATCGCCACGCACGACGAGCGCCTGATCGCCGCAACCCGGCAGTACGCGCGCCAGCACGGCATTCCCTCGGAACGCTACGAGTTTCAACTGTTGTATGGAATCCGCCGCGATCTGCAGCGCGAACTCGTCCGCCAGGGCGAGCGCGTGCGCCTCTACGTCCCCTATGGCCGCGAGTGGTACCCGTACTTCATGCGGCGCCTGGCCGAAAGACCTGCGAACGTGCTGTTCCTGATGCGGAATCTCTTTCGCGAGTGAGGCAAGCTGTCAGTGCTCAGTGGTCAGTCGCTATGAATCCGTCTCTTCGACTCATCCCGGCACCTGACACCTGAAACCCGCCACCTACTTCATCCCAAGCCGCTGCCGCGCCGCATCGCTCAACCGGCTGATGTTCCAGGGCGGGTCCCACACCACCTGGACGCTCGCAGATTTCACTCCGGAGATCTTTGCTACTTCCTGCCGCACCTGCTCGCTGATGAAGCTGTGAGCGGGGCAACCCCTTGCGGTCAGGGTCATCACCACGTTCACGTTGTCGTCATTAACCTTGACGTCGTAAATTAATCCCAGATCCACAAGGTTGACCGGAAGCTCCGGGTCGTAACAGTTGCGTAGGACTTCGTAGACTTGCTCAGTGGTTACCATGTTGTCGCCTCGTCGAGGGCCTTCGCCCGGTTGGAATTCTAACCGCGAATGCCTGCGCGTCAAATCAATTTCCTTCCGGAGGGTTTGACGAGAGCATGTACAATGAGGAAGCGGTCCCTCATGCCCGTCTGCGGACGGGCACCCGGAAACTATGAAAGCGATGCCCGTTGTAGGGGGACGGCTTGCCGTCCCCAGTGCACAGGGTAGGGCAAGCCCTACCCCTACACTTTTTCAAAGCAGTGCGCCGACGATTTCTTGAGCGGGGCGGGCCGGGTGCGGGGGTCTTCAGCCTTCGCCAGAACCGCTGGGGTGGCGCAGACATTGCCCTGTATGTCTGCGCCCTGTGTCGCCGACATAGACAGCAATCTCGGCGCCACCCACGAAACGGACACCGTTTCAGACTTCATTAGGTCTTCTAAACAAGGAGCACTTATGCCCCGAATTGTGAGACTGGCGCTAAACGCATTCCTTTTGTTATTACTGGCGGCAGGCCCGCTTTGTGGCGCGACCTTCAAAGCAGGCGTTGCCAAAGTAGATATCACCCCTCCGGCGGAACTGCCCATGTATGGGTACTTCGCTCGCACGCAGCCTGCGCAGGGGACGCTTGACCCGCTTTATGCGCGCGTCCTTGTGTTCGAGGTCGAGGGAAAGCGCCTGGCGCTGGTCACGCTCGACCTGGGCCGCGTCTTCGGTGCGCGCTCTCTCGCGGGCTTGCGAGAGCAAGTGGCCAAGTCCAGCGGGATTTCTTTCCTCATCATCACAGCTTCGCACACGCACTCGGGACCGCTCATCGTCGATGAATATCCTTCCGGCCGCGCGCCGGCCTGGGAGGTTGCCTGCCTGGACAAGATCGCGCGCGCCGTGGCCGAGGCCTGCGCGCATCTTACGGAAGTCCGGCTCGGCACAGGATACGGGCGGGCGTATATCGGCTACAACCGCCGCCGCGTTTATCCTGACGGCACAGTGAGCATGTTCTGGACGAATCCCGACAAGGTGCCCACCTCTCCCGTCGATCCCACGGTCTCTGTTCTGCGCGTCGACACGGCTGCCGGGCAGGCCCCTCGCGGTGCTAGTCAACTACGCCTGCCATCCGGTCGTTTTCGGTCCTGACAATCTCGAGTACTCCGCTGACTACGTGGGCGTCATGGCCAAGACGGTCGAGAACTCCCTGGGCAGTGTGGCCGACGGCTCTCCGCTTTGCCTCTTCGTGCAGGGCGGAGACGGCGACATCAATCCCTACTACGCTACGACCACGCTGGCAGATGGCGCTGTCAAGAAGCGGGATTGGACCGGCGAGGAACTGGGCGGGGAGGCGGCGCGCGTGGCGATGGCGATCAACACGCTCCCGGTCTCCGAGCCCAGCTTGGAGTTTCGAGAGGACTCGATGACCTTTCCGGTGCGCTGGGATGCGCTGAAATTTCGGCAAGGCATGCTGGCAACCTACGGACCGAAAGTGTATTCCGACCACGCCGACCTGCTGGGCGGCGATAATCCCCCTCGCGAGTTGTCACTGCCGGTGAGTTCGGTGCTCATCAACAAAAAGATTGCGCTGGTGGGCATGCCGGGCGAGCCCTTCGTCGATTTCCAGGTTAACTGGCGCGCGCGCTGCCCTGTACGCGACGCGTTCTTTGTGGGATACGCGAACGGCTACCTGGATTATTTTCCCACGATTCGAGCCGCCGCGGAGGGCGGCTACGGCGGCGGCGACTCCGACACCTACGTTGCCGTGGGAGCCGGCGAGCGCATGCTGGATCAGGCGTTGATACGCATTTACGAAATGCTGGGCCGGCTCGTGGACAAACCCGAGGACTTGAAGAAATAACGCCCCTTGTAGGGGGACGGCTTGCCATCCCCAGTGCACAGGGCAGGGCAAGCCCAGCCCCTACATCAGTGCGAACCTTTCTTGTCAATGAGGCGCTGCGGCCTTAGAATAGATAGGTTAGGCAGCGGGTGCAGTGTGCAATATGAGCACTGTTCGCCTCGCCAGTGGCGTTAGCGGATTGGCCGCTACGAGGAACGCGCCGCGACGCCCCCGATTTCGAAGCCGGGGTAAGCGGCGCCAGAACTATGGGAACCTTCTTACAACTCGCATTAGGCAAGGTCATCGGCACCAAGAACGAGCGCGAATTGAAGCGCCTGAGCGAGCGCGTGGGGGAAATCAACGCGCTCGAAGCCGAGATGCAGAAGCTGAAGGACTCCGACTTCCCCCTGCGCACGCAGCAGTTCAAGGAGCGGATGGCCGACGGCGAGCCCTTGGACAACCTTCTGCCGGAGGCTTTTGCGATCTGCCGCGAGGCGGGGCGGCGCACCCTCAACATGCGCCACTTCGACGTGCAGTTGATCGGCGGCATGGTGCTGCACGAGGGCAAGATCGCCGAAATGAAGACGGGCGAAGGCAAGACGCTGGTGGCCACGCTGCCCGTCTATCTGAACGCGCTCGAGGGCAAGGGCGTCCACGTGGTGACGGTGAACGATTACCTGGCCAAGCGCGACGCAGGCTGGATGGGGCCGATCTACCGGCTGTTGGGGCTGAGCGTGGGCGTGATCGTTCACGACCTGGAAGACGACGAGCGACGCGCCGCCTACGGGAGCGACGTCACCTACGGCACCAACAACGAATTCGGTTTCGACTACCTGCGCGACAATATGAAGTTCGACCTCGCGGACTACGTGCAGCGCGTGCACCACTACGCCATCGTGGACGAAGTCGATTCCATCCTGATTGACGAGGCGCGCACCCCGCTCATTATTTCGGGCTCCTCCGACGAGTCCACCGACAAGTACTACAAGATCGACAAAGTCATACCGCACCTGAAGGAGGGCGCGGATTTCGAGGTGGATGAGAAGATCGCACCAGGCCACCTTTACCGACTCCGGCAACGCCAAGGCGGAAAAGCTGCTGGGTCTCGAGAACCTCTATGACCCGGCCAACATGGAGTACGTCCACCACTTGCAGCAGGCGCTCAAGGCGCACACGCTCTTCAAGCTCGACCGCGATTACGTGGTGAAAGACGACGAGGTCATTATCGTGGATGAGTTCACCGGCCGCCTGATGCCGGGCCGGCGCTGGAGTGATGGGCTTCATCAGGCGATTGAGGCCAAGGAAGGCGTCAAGATCGAAAAGGAAAACCAGACGCTGGCCACCATCACCTTCCAGAACTACTTCCGCATGTACAAGAAGCTGGCCGGGATGACCGGTACGGCGGAAACCGAGGCGGCGGAATTCGAGAAGATCTACAATCTCGAAATCGTCGTGGTACCCACCAACAAGACGCTCATCCGGCACGAATTTCCGGACGTGGTTTACCGCACCGAGCGGGAGAAGTTCAACGCCTCCATCGAGGAGATCAAGGAGTATCACCTGCGCGGCCAGCCGGTGCTGGTGGGCAGCATCGCCATTGAGAAATCGGAGCGGCTGAGCGCGGCGCTTCAAGAAGTCCGGCGTCGTGCCGACACGGCTTCAGGAGCTGGCGCGCGAGGCGGGACTGGAAGGCCCCAAGCTGCGCATCTGGGCGGAGCGGCTGGTCGAGTCGCACGGGCCGGCGGTGGAGTGGCTGGTGCGCGCAGGAGTGCCGGCCACGGCGGTTCAGAAGCTCCTCAAGGACGACCGCTACAAATCGATGCTGACAGGCGTGAACGGAACGCGCACGCGCTTTCCTCGAGGCCATCCTGAAGCGCGCGCCCAAGGATTATCACGCCCACCAGCTTCCCGCCCGTGGATGATGGTCACGCGAAGGCATCGTGGCGCTCCTCAAGAACGCCGAAGAAAAACACTTGGCGATTCTGGACTTACTTGATTGAGGTCCGGAGCCCGCTCGCGCGCTTCGTGGAAGTGCTGGGCATGAAGGAAATAAAGGCACAACATCCTGAATGCCAAGCAGCACGAGCGCGAGGCGCAGATCGTGGCCCAGGCCGGGCGCGAGGGCGCGGTGACCGTCTCCACCAACATGGCCGGACGCGGCACGGACATCCTGCTGGGCGGCAACCCGGAGGCCATGGCGCGCGAGGAATTCCGCAAGTCGCCGGAGAAGTACCGCGAACAGGGAATCAACCCCGAGCCGCCGGACCGGCCCCCGGAAGGCTCGCCGGATGAAATCTATCGGGCCTACGTCGAAGAATATTCGAAGTGGCGGGAGCAGTGGAACGCCTTATCAGCCGCTTCAAGGCCGTGACCGATGCCGAGCACGAGCGCGTGGTCGAACTGGGCGGGCTGCACATCCTGGGCACCGAGCGGCACGAAGCGCGGCGCATCGACAACCAGTTGCGCGGCCGCGCCGGCCGGCAGGGCGATCCCGGGCTCGTCGCGCTTTTATCTCTCGCTCGAAGACGACCTGATGCGCATCTTCGCCAAGGACTGGGTCTCGAAGTTCATGGAGCGCTTGGGCATGGAAGAAGGCGTCGCCATCGAGTCGCGCATGATCAGCAAGCGCATCGAGGCCGCGCAAAAGGCCGTGGAGGCGCAGAACTTCGAGTCCCGCAAGCACCTGCTCGAGTACGACGACGTGATGAACAAGCAGCGCGAGACCATCTACGGGCTGCGCCGGCAACTACTCGAAGGGAAAGAACTGGAGGGGCAAGACCAGAAGGAATACGTGCTGGGGATCTGCGACCGCATGGTGGATTGGCTGGTCGGCGACTCCTGCCCCAAGACGCAGCATGCCGACCAGTGGAACCTGAACGGCCTGCGCACGGAGTTCTGGACCCGGCTGGGAATCGATCTCCGCCAGTACGATTTCAAAAAGTATGATCCCAAGACGGTCGATCAACTCGCCGAGGATTTGAAGGGCCTGGCCCACGCCCGGTATGACGAGCGCGAGGCGGTCTGGGGCGCAGAGCGCATGCGCTTCCACGAACGCATGATCATGCTCCAGATCGTGGACGCGCAGTGGAAAGACCACCTTCTGACCATGGATCACCTCAAGGAAGGCATCGGCCTGCGCGGCTACGGGCAGCGTGATCCCCTGGTGGAATACAAACGCGAGTCCTACGATATTTTCGCGGAATTGATGGACAGGATCGAGGACGAGACGCTGCGCTTTCTCTTCCTGATGAGAACCCCCGAAGAACAGGAAGAGATGATCGTGCAGTACCAGCGGCGCAAGCGGCGCGAGCAGGCCGAAATGCAGATGGTGGGCGGTGGCGTTACCGAGAAGCCTCAGCAGGTGATTCGCCGCGAGAAAATTGGGCGCAACGACCCCTGCCCATGCGGGAGCGGCAAGAAGTACAAGAAGTGCCACGGCGCGCCGGTTCCGCCTGCCGGCGGGGGCCAGAAGGCCGACAGCTCCGGAAAACCCACCGGGCCGCCTCCAGGGTCATAACGGGAGGCTCCGGGCCACACACTCCATTCGATCAAAGGCGTTTTAGAAGGTCATCATATTCGGCGTGTGACCCAATCCAGAACCAGCAGACGTGATCCGCTTCCCACAAGCCGAGCGCCCTATAGCCTATTCCAACCCTGACGGAATAAATCGGCTCCCGCGGGCTAACCTGTTTGAATTGCAGACCGGGATGAAAGGGATCGGAGCGCCATAGCGCGTAAGCTCGGTCGGCCTGTTCGCGAGCGGGAGCGGCCAGCCGGTCAAGCCGCCTCCGGAAGTCCTTGGTTACACGTGAGGTCAAGGTTTAGGGGCATCCGGTGAAAAGACATCGTCAAGGGGCGCAGTCTCACCGGCAGCGATCTCGCGACGAGCCGCTTGAGCTAAACGATTCCATTGGTCGTCGGTCGTGGCATTGAAACGGGCGTTCCATGCCTGCTCGTCGGCCAGCTCAGCCATTATGCGCGCGGCGATCGCATCCTGGCCGTCGGCGGGGAGCTTCTCGATCTCGGAGATGGCTTGCTCGAGTAAGTTTGTCATATTCCAGCCTCTAATTGTAATTCCTGAAGGCGAATTGATCAAGCTCGCCGATATCGCCGATATTGTGCTTGCTGAAGTCGAGCGAACTTGAAGGGCGCTGAAGACAGGCCTCTGGTCTTTCTGCTATCCTCGGTGTTTATACAGTTCATCAAATCACAAAACAGCCTGAGCCGAGGGGATGCGCCATGGCCGAAGAGATTCGAGAACTGCACGAGAGTGCGGAAGAAGGCCGTCACGACCCGAGTCTTGTTCCTGTCACGTTATCGATGGCTATACTCGCCGTGGTGCTCGCCGCCATCTCGCTGCTTGGCCATCGCGCGCACACCGAGGAACTGCTGCTGCAAAACAAGGCAACGGATCAGTGGTCGTATTTTCAGGCCAAGAACATCCGCCGCCACACCTATGAACTCTTCCTCGACCTACTTTCGATCTCGAATCCAAAAGACGCTGCGGTTGCCGAAAAGCTGAAGGAAGAATACACCAGTGAAATCGCCCGCTACAAAGACGAGCAGGGCGACGTCCAATCCGAAGCTCGACAACTCGAAAGGGAAGTCGAGACCGAACGCCACAAGGCCAACCGCTTTGATCTGGGTGAAGTCTGTCTGGAGTTGGGAATCGTCCTGACCTCGCTCACTTTGCTCACTCGACGAAAACTGTTCTGGCAACTGGGAGGCCTGGCCGGGCTTGTTGGTTTGGCCATTGCTACGACGGGATTTTGGGCTAGGTGATCGGAGCCTAGCGAAGGCTTGTCTCAGACTTCCTTCCGCTGCGCTCCATGCCAAATTGTGTCGATCGTAACTTGCTTGCCCCGCACGCGGTAATGAACGACGTAGGGCGTCCCGCCGATGACCAGCTCTCGGATTCCCGGCTCGGTTCCCGCCCGGCCCAAGCAGGGGTAGTCTCTTAATGCTTCAACTACTGCGACGATGCGTGCAGCCAATCGCCCGGCGGCATCAGGGTGGTCGAGCGCTACATAGGCGCGAAACTCTTGCAGACGTACCCGGGCCAACGCGGACCACGTAATCTCTACCGGCACAGGGCTTCATCCTGGTGCACTTTGCCGCATGCGCATTTCGGCGGGGACAACTCGTGATCGGTACCCCAGGACAGAAGCCAGGCCTTCATGTCTTCGTGCTTGATAAAGTGGCCGGCGCGCACTTGGCGGTCAGCTTGGCGGATTTCAGCCCGCAGCCTTTCCTGGTCGAGAACGTAGGATTCCACGGCATCGGAAATCAGGAAATTGGAACTCCGTCCCGTGGCCCTCGCAAGTCTCGCCAGGCGCTTCTTGACTCCCGGTTTCAAGCGGATGCTGAACGTTGCACTTCGAGTGTTCGCCATAAGCACATTTTATCACATCGCGTCATCCAAGAACGTTTTGAACCGTTCAAAGAGCCTCTCCCCGCCGGCTTCTATTACGTCATTGTGCCCCGCGCCTTCGATGCGAAAGAAAAACTTGGGTTCGGGCGCGGCGGCGAAAAGCTGCTGTCCCATGAAAAACGGAACAGTTTCGTCGCGGGTGCCGTGGAAAATCAAGATAGGCGCCCGCACATGCCGAATCTTGGCGAGCGAGTTGAATTGGCTCTTCGGAATGTACTCGAGGAGGGGGATACGAAACGTGCGCCGCGCCATGTCGCGGACGGAAGTGAAGGAGCTTTGCACGATCAGCCCGCCGCATTCGCGCCGCGAGGCGAGGTCCACCGCTACCGCGCCGCCCAGCGAATGCCCGTAGACGAAGATGTTCTTGGGCTGGATGTGCCGCACTTCAAGCAGGTAGTCGTAAGCTGCGTCGGCATCACGATAGACGCCGGCCTCGGTCGGCGAGCCTTCGCTCTTTCCGTACCCACGATACTCCACGGCCAGCACGTTGACGCCGACCTGAGAGTAGAAGCCCAGGTGTTCCAGCCCAATGCCGATGTTCTCCGCGTTGCCGTGAAACCACAAGAGGGCTTTTTGCGAGGTCGCGTTCGCGAGATACCAGGCATTCACCCTGACGTTGTCAGAAGTCGTCAGCCAGACTTCCTCAACCTGGCGCGCAAATTCTTCCGGCGGGGGGAATCCTTCCGGGAAACGAGGCGGGGCAAAGATAAAGGAGTTCTCGAAGAGGCGGAATGCAGCGACGGCCAAGAGAAGTGTGGCAGCGACTCCAATAGCCAGGGTCATGGCAATCCTCTTCCCGAGCGTACCCACGTTTTTACGATCCTGTGCGAGGATAGCCTACCTGTCACGACACGAAAAGGGGGGCGGCAATCCGTCCCCCCCACTCGTGCTCGTGCTGTCACCGTGTCGACTCACTGATTGTTGTCGTCACCACCGCCTTCGCCGTCGGGGGAGATCACAATATAGCCTCCACTGCCTTGTCGATTAATGCGCAGCAGCGTTTGCCCCTTCGCCTCAGCCGCCAGGCGATTGAAGTCATTAACGGAATTCACCGCATGACGATTGATGCTTTCGATGACATCACCTTGCTGCAGGCCGTACTGGGCCGCAGGG
Source organism: uncultured Acidobacteriota bacterium (assembly GCA_963770415.1). Classification (GTDB taxonomy): domain Bacteria; phylum Acidobacteriota; class Terriglobia; order UBA7540; family UBA7540; genus CAVROP01. Next base: position 160,480 of record CAVYPU010000043.1, on the reverse strand, counting down.
CTGTTAGGGTCAACCTGCGTAATCACCACGCCCCGAACGCTCGCGGGCAAGCTTAACTGATCGCGGATTTCTGGTGTGAGGTTCTGCACCGCGATTCCGCGCAGCGTTCCCTCCGTGGGGGCTTTGCCGATACCAGCGGTGACGCCCAGATTGGCAGGGCGCTCACCCAGCGTGACGTTGAGGGTCATGGGCTGGCCGTCCCGGATTATGTCCAATTTCACCTGGGTCCCGGGGTTGAAATTCGTGATCATGGCCGTCAATTGGCTATTGCCCTCGACGGTTTGGCCGTTCAACTTGCGGATCACGTCTCCATTCTTCAAACCAGCTTTGTCGGCAGGTCCGCCCGCAGTCACGTCATCCACGAGCGCCCCCGAGGTATCCGGGGCCTTAAATTGCTTGGCCAACTCATCCGACAAAGGTCCGATGCTGACGCCCAGATACCCTCTCGACACCTTGCCGGATTTGATCAGGTCTTCCATTACATGTTTAACGGTGTTGGAGGGGATGGCAAAACCAATTCCGATAAAGCTGCCTTCGCCACCCGGGCCGGAGTTACCGCTCAGGATCGCCGTATTGATCCCGATCACCTGACCGCGCACGTTCACCAGCCCCCCGCCGGAATTGCCGGGATTGATGGCGGCGTCGGTTTGAATGAAATCTTCAAACTTGTCAGGGTCACGAAGGGACCTGCCGAGAGCGCTCACGCTCCCACGGGTGACCGTGAAGTACTGCCCGAAGGGATTCCCGAACGCCATCACGGTGTCGCCGACCTTCATCTGCTCGGAATCACCGAAGGGCGCCACGGGCAGGTCCTTTCCGTCTACTTTGACTACCGCGATGTCCGTCTGCGGGTCTGATCCCACCACCTTGCCTTTGAAACTTCGATGGTCCGAAAGGATGACCTCGATCTGCGTCGCCTTCGAAACCACGTGTTCGTTAGTCACGATGTAGCCTTCGCCTGAAACGATGACGCCGCTCCCCAGCGCGTGCTCGCGCTGCTCACGGGGGACGCCCATCTGCGGCATCGTTCCGCCGAAGAATTGGCGGAAGAAGGGATCCATCATGAATGGCGACTGCTGCACTTTGATAACCTGCGTCGATTGGATGGCCACAATCGACGGGGTAACGGTCTGAGCGATTCGCTCGTATGCCTTGTTCTGGCGCTCCAGCGTATCAATCTCCGGTCCGTCCAATCCCCCGCCGCTGGCCATGGCGAATTGCGGGAAGGCACGATGGCCTTCGTAGAGCAAGCCCGAAAGGGCCAGACAAACTACACCAATGAACGTTAGACTTAATCCAAACAAATTCTCGCGCAGAAACTGCTTTGTGTTGGCGCGCATGGAACTTTTCCTCCTTTGTCCAATGGACCCCTTTTATTCCGGGTCGCGGGCAAGGGAAAGACCTTTTCAAAACCCGCAGGAAGAGCTGATCCGCAAATTTCGGACCTGCATCCCAAGCATGAATTCCCACGGGCCGCCCATTGCCCCACTTCGTCGCACGGAGGACTCATGTCCTCCTCAGTTAGGTTTGACGCGGCCCCGCCTCAACGGTTATCACAGGCACAGTAGCGTCCTTGCCCAAACTGGCACGCTTTGTATTCCGGTGTGCAATTCTATACCCACGCAAACTCCGGGCCGTACCTAATTAGATGCGGCTGATTGCGATTACGGCTGCCAAGCCGCGCCTCTATTATAAGCCTTAACGGGGCAAGGTGCAGAGGATGGTGACGGGACGGTTTCCTTCCTTGTTACTAGGCCCGCGCGGCGTTGACCAACTGTTCTTCTCTACGCCGCAGCGTGTTGTCGATAGCAGAACGCACGACATGGGTGAGGTCCGGCAGGGACATGGGAGGTACGAGAAAATCGAAGGCGCCGCGCTGGATGGCCTCGAGGTAGAGGGCGATATCAACCACCTCCGAGACCAGGATGACGTTGACAGGCGCCGGAGCCGTGGCAGCCCAAACGACGACGTCTTCCCAGGAGCCATCGGGAAGCCACGGGTCAGCAAGCACTATATGAGGCGGCTCTTCCGCCCACAGGGCTTGATGGGCTTCACGACAGGTCCGCACGCTTCGGGTCTCGATGAACTGGCATTCCAGGGCGCGCTTGAAAAATCCCATGGGTTCCGGAAGATCATGGACTAACAACGCGGTGATTCTCTCCTGCATAGCAAATCCCCTTTGCCCCAGCTTCGCGCCATGCTGTTACGCCAATATGAAGAGTGATTTAAGTTTAAGCGAAGGATCGCCATGCGTTGCGGAGGCAGGGCTTGCCGCATCGCATCTGCGATGGCAGGCCATGCCGGGGTCGTACGGCAGAGCCGCCGCTCATCAAAGACAGGATTGCGTCCAAATAGGAAGAGGCGGGATTTTACCCTGTATTGCTGCGGGCTATTGCGGCGTGCGGACGGAGCAGTCGTGGGGACGGCAGCCCGTTCCCTAGACGCTCGGCAGAAGAATGGTGAAAACCGAACCTTTACCCAGTTGGCTTTCTACGGTTACCCGGCCATGCATGCGCTCTATGACGTGTCTGACAATGGAGAGCCCGAGGCCGGTTCCGCCTACCTCCCGGGAGCGCGCTTTGTCAACCCGATAAAAGCGTTCGAAGAGGCGCGGCAAATCCGCCGATGGAATCCCAATCCCGTTGTCGGCAATGGTGACGCACACCTCGTCGTCGGTCGTGCGCGTGACCTCGACGCGCGCTTCGCCCTCGGGGCGGTTGAATTTCACGGCGTTGGTGAGGAGATTTACAAGCGCCTGCTCGAGCCGCACCCGGTCGCCGAAGATCTCCACGTCCTCCACCCGGCCGCGAACCAGCTTGACCCTGCGGCCGACCGCCTCTGCTTCCACAGCTCGCAGAGCGGCGTCGACAGCCGCCCGGACCGAAACGCGCACTTGCTCAGCGGAAGCCTTGCCGGATTCGAGCTCGGACAAGGCCAGGAGGTCCGAGGCAATACTGTTCAAGCGGATGGAATGATTCTTGATGATCTCGAGAAACTTGCGGTTGTTCTCCTGGTCTTCGAGCGCTCCCTCGAGCAGTGTTTCCGTGTAACCGCGAATCGCGGTGAGCGGGGTGCGCAATTCGTGTGAGACGTTGGCGACGAAGTCCTTCCGCACGCGTTCCAGCCGTTCGAGATCAGTAATGTCGTGAAGGATGGCAATGGCGCCGCGGCCGCCCGCCACCCGCATCGGTGCAGCCTGGACTTCAAAGGCGCGGCTATCGGCGGCGGGCAACTGCAGCCGCTGCTTCAGGGTTTCCCCGGCGGTCACCACGCGCGAGAGAATATCGCGCAGCACGGGATCGCGAACCACATCCACCAAATGGGCCTTTTCCGGGACCTCGGCGCGCAAGCCGACGGCGCGGGCAAACGAGGCATTGTAGAAGGTGATTCTCAAGTCCTGATCCACCGCCAGGACGCCCTCGAGCATACTGGCCAGGATCGCCTCACGGCGCGCCGACTCGAGACCCAGACGTTCTACAAGATCGCGCAACTGCGAAGCCATCGAGTTGAGGGAGCGCGTCAGAGACCCCAGCTCATCGTCAGCTTCCTGCAAGGGGCGCTCGGTGAAGTTCGCTTTCACCAGAATTTCGGCGAAAGCGCGCAGCCTGTTGATCCGGCGCGTGAAAGACCGGGAGAAGAAATAGGCAATAAAGAGCACGACTAAGGCAGCCACCAGCGAGGCGGTAAGGATTCGCCAGCGGATCGCCACAATCGCCGCGTCGAGGTTATCGAGCGGCACTGCCACGCGGAGCACATACCCGGAGCGGCCCTGGTATTCGAGCGGGACGGCCACGTAACACAGATCGCGGGCCAAAGTGCCACTTCGGCGGATCGCGCTGCCTACGCGGTTCTGGTAGGCAGTTTGAATTTCCGGCCGATTGGCGTGGTTCTCCATGGTCGTCGGGTCCTGATCGGACTCAGCCAGCACGGCGCCCTGGGGGTCTATGACGGTCACGCGGCAATGCACGAGCGCCGAAGTGGATTTGGCCCAATCTTCCATTCGGTCTTGGGGGAGGTTCGGCAGATCGGCAGTCAGCACCGTCGCCACGGCGGTCAGGCGCTGTTCCACTTCCTGAACTTCATGCTTGGAAGTGTATCGTGCCAGGTTCAAGTCCAGCAGGGCCAAGGTCAGCGCGATCAGAAGAAATGCGCTGCCGAGGAGCTTGCGGAAAATCGGGCTGCGGAAAACCATGTCTGCCTGGAGTAAGAGAATTTACAGCGGCCGGATTATATCACGGAAGAGAAATCAACCAGCGCGCAGTGGCGGGGCACATTGGGCATAGGATCACTTCCATGGCACGTGTCATTCCCGCGAAAGCGGGAATCCCTTCAGCAGCTTGCATGTCTCGGAGGTTTGACGATCGGGGTCAACCCTAGTCGCCTAATTCGTGCGGCTGCGGTGCGAACCGATAACCACTGCCGCGCACCGTTTGCAGGAACTGCGGGCGATTGGGAACGGCTTCGATCTTCTCGCGCAAGCGACGGATGTGGACGTCCACGGTACGGGGAGTGACGAAGCGGTCGCGGCCCCAGACTTCGTCGAGCAGGCGGTCGCGGTTGAAAACGTGGCGGGGATGGGAAGCCAGGTAGTACAAGAGCTTGAATTCCAGCGTGCTCAACTCCACCGAGCGACCCTCCACAGTCACTTCCTGAGTCCGCGTATCGAGCCGAACGGTTCCGACCTCCACGACCTCTCGTTTTTCCGCCACGCGCTCCTGCCGGCGCAAAACCGCCTTGACGCGCGCCACTAACTCGCGCGGGCTGAAGGGCTTGACGACGTAGTCGTCTCCGCCGATCTCGAGTCCAAGCACTCGATCTACTTCCTCACCCTTGGCCGTAAGGAAGATGACGGGCAGGGTTCGCAAATGGTCGTCGGCCCGCAGCCGCTTGCAAATACTAAAACCGTCGTCGTCAGGAAGAAGAATATCCAGAAGCACAACGTCGGCGGGGCTGCGGCGAAGATAGTCCAGCCCTTCGCGCCCACGCCCGAAACTCTCGACCTCGAACCCTTCCTTGCGAAAGTTGTAGCGGACTAGCTCAACGATGTCTTTCTCGTCTTCAATGATCACCACTCGTGGTCGCACGGCAGGAAGTATAGCACCTCCCATGTTACAGGAATGTTTCTTCTGTTTGGTATTTCATCGCGATCCTTGTTGGTAATTGCGTTGCCCAGCAATAGGAGGCGAGTGTGCTGCGGTCAGGGCACGGCAAGCTGTTCCCCGACGAATTGTAGGAGTGGGGATTGCCCTGCCCTCGGCAAGTAAGAACCAAGAAGGCTATATAACATGTTTAAATACAACGAGTTAGGACTAGCGATGGCACACACATTCTCAAACAGGCAGGCGAGTTTGCGATTACGCTTCGCGGAAAAGACTCTTCTGGCCTTCTTCGCTGCGTTGCTTTTTGCTTCTTTCCTGCTGCCTTTGCCTTGCACCAGCCGCATGATTCTGGCGACTGTGAATGTACTGGTCGGCGGCCTTCTCGCCGTGTTGGGCAATGATAACCTGACTGGAAGAAACCGGGCGGCCGCAACCCTCCGCGATTGGCTCCCGGCGCTCCTAATATTGCTGGCCTATCGTGAGTCGGGACTGTTCATCAAGACCGACCCGGCGCATCGGCTCGATCACTTGTTCATCGTGTGGGACCGATGGCTATTGCACAGCCGGTGGGTTGAAGGGGTGCTCGAGGCGTGCAAGCCCTGGCCCGAGCATTATCTCGAACTTTGCTACCTTCTCTGTTACCCCCTGGTGCCGCTCGGATTCGCGGCTCTTTATTGGGCGCGGCCCTCGGTCGCGTCCGAGCGCGGGCTTGGCGGCAAGAGCTGTGAGGTGAAGATTCCTCATCCGCAAGCTACCCTCGAGCCCATGTTCGACCGTTTCTGGACGACGGTGGTCCTCGCCACGCTGTTTTGCTACGCGATTTATCCCGTCTTCCCGCTCACGCCGCCGCGCCTGCTGTTTAACGATATTCCCGGCCCGCCGGTTCCGCCCCTGCTGCGACACGTGAATCTCTGGATTCTGAACCGCTTGAGCGTCCAGGTCTGCGTCTTCCCAAGCGCGCACGCGGCGTCTGTCACCGCGACAGCGCTGGCCGTCCGCGCTTATATGCCGCGCCTCGGAATTCTTTTCTGCATTGGCGCCCTTAGCGTCGCCGCCGCTACCGTCTATGGCCGCTACCATTACACCGCGGACGCTATCGCCGGCGTCCTTGTAGGCATCGCGGCGTTCGTGGCCTCCTCGCGAATTCACAAGGCCTGAGGCATCGCACAACGAGGTCCGACTTTAAACTCGTCTTGCGCGCGCGAGACGCCTTTGCTTGACATGCCCCAACCTCTCCGATATCGTGGGAGTTATTCAAGGAGCATTCTGATGACTATCCGTCTTTCTCCTCGGATCGAGCGCATTGTCAATGATGCCGTCAACTCGGGCCAGTACCGCTCGCCCGAAGACGTAGTCTCTGCCGCCGTCACTGCCTGGCGCGCGCAGCAGACGACGGCGCAATCAAACGCTGTAGAAAGGGAAGCGGCCATTGAGCGGCTCAAGACCTTCGGCAAGACACACCGGCTTTCCCTGGGCGACATGACCATCCAGCAACTCCGCGACGAGGCCCGTCCGTGAGCTGGATTGTCTTGGATGCATCCGTAGCCCTTTCCTGGTGTTTTCCCGATGAGCAAACTGCCTCCGCCGTAGCTGTCTTGGACCTGCTAAAGGCGGGAGAGCAACTCCTGGTTCCTGCCTTCTGGTGCTCGGAGATCCTCAATTCATTGTTGGTGGGCGAACGGAGAGGGCGGATTTCAGCGAGCCAAACACGTGCATTCCTCGAAGATCTTGGCGCCTTGCAACCCACGCTTGACGACGCTTCCCTCGAGCGGGTGTTCCAAGATAATCACGCCCTTTGTCGCCAATATGGCTTGGCTGCCTACGATGCGCTTTATGTCGAGCTGGCCATGCGGTCGCGGAGTCCTCTGGCGACCCTGGATAAGATTCAGCGGGAAGCCGCCCTGGCAGTTGGAGTGACATGCTTATGAAACGCGCAGGGAAAATCGTGGTCAAGACGAGGTCTGCTGCGCGCCGTGCTCCAGCGGCTTCAATTCTCCGACGATAAACCAAAAGGAAAGCAAACCGGCAACGAGGACGATCGGGGCGAGCGCGAAGCCGGGGACGTACGACCCCGTGCGACTGATCAGAATCCCCGTGACGAGTGGCGAGAGGACGCCGCCGATATTGCCGATGAAGTTCCCCACCCCCACCCATGCACCTACCTGCCGAGGTGGAGCGCAGCACTGGAAAATCACCAGGAGGTTCGCGGTGGCAAGTCCCACGAGCGAGGCTGCGGTTACGAGAGGGACCGCTGAGGATGCCTTGGCGACGAGCGCCGCCGGAATCAGCAAGAGCCCGGTTGAGAAGGCAGCAGTGAGAACACCCTTCCGCACGCGCGTTTCATTCCACCCCCGGCGGATGAGGCGGTCGGAGATCCAGCCTCCCACAGGCGCGCCCACGGCCCACACCAGATAAGTAAGAGAAGCGGAGAAGCCGGCCTGGAGAAGACTGAAGTGTCGCACTCGCACAAAATAGTCGGGAAGCCAGGTGACCAGGAGATACTGATAATAACCGTAGCAGAAGAAACCCAGGCAACACCCGACCAGGTTGCGATCCAGGGTGAGCCGCCCGGAGCGATGCCTTGATGGTGCGCTTTCTTCCTGGTTCGAGTTGACGACGGAGTGCGGATATTTTGATGGCATCGCCAGGAGCCAGGGGATCAGCCACAGGAGAGCCAGGAAACCGACCAGATAAAACATGGGGCGCCAACCGTAGCGCACCGTCAGCCAGGCAACCAGCGGCGCGCCCAGAGCCAGCCCGAGCCGCGTGCCGGAATCGAAAACCCCGGTCGGTAACCCGCGGTCCCGAGACGTAAAGAGCGAGCTGACAAGCTTGATGCCGGTGGGAAGATATACGGACTCACCCGCGCCGAGGACGATGCGCACCAGGAGCAGCGTCGCGAGGCCGCCCACCGCGCCCGTCAGGCCGCAGGCTACGGACCACAGTGCAAATGCACCCGCGTAAAGCCAACGTAGGTTCCACCTGTCCACTAAGATGCCAGCCGGAATTTGCAGCAGCGCGTAAGACCAGAAAAAGGCCGAAAGCACCAGGCCTTTGGCCGTGGGGTTAAGCGAGAGGTCGGTCGAAATCAGCGGCAGGGCCACTGATAGCGTGGCGCGGTCGAGATAGTTGATCAGCGCGGCAAGCGCAATCAAGCCGACAATCACCCAGCGGCGCGCGCTCGAGATTTCCCGCGGGGCGATGGGAACCGCGTCAAGCCCAGGTGAGGCGTTGCTTTGTCGGTTCATAGAGAAGAGCTCAGATCGGCGGGCCAACAAAACCAGTAAATGACGCCATGCGGCAGTCAAGGTCAGTGAAAGTCTGTTGCGAGTTGTTCAAGCACCTGGCCAGCAATCCACAATCAATTCGCGTAGCGCGGCGACGACCTCTTCGATTATTCGCCTTCCCTTTTCGGCGCTCGCCAGGCTGGGGCGGCCATAAACGCCGTGGCGTGTAAGCTGATGCATGGGAGTCGCGAGCGTGGCGGCGGCCCCGCGCAGCAAATCGTGTTGAAGCGCCTTGGCGGGAGAGGGCAGGCCGTCATCCACTGCCAGCGCCATATTCACAAGGGCCGGGTGGAGGGCAAGCATCAGGCTGGTTTCAAATTCGCAAGCGTGACCGACGCTGGGGAAAGCGCCTTGCTCAAGAGCCTTCAGCCGTTCTGCCCCAGGCCGCCACCAGGAAGTGAAAATAACCTGCGCGTCGGGCCAGCGGAAAGCGGCTTTCTCGGCGATGACCCCTCCGATGGCCTGATTCCCGCCGTGGCTGTTCAAAAGCAGGAAGCGCCGGAACCCATGACGCGCCATCGATTCGAGTACCTCGAGGATCACCGCTCCAAAGGTCTCGTGCTGCAGACTGAGCGTTCCGGGATACGCCATGTGGTGCTCGCTGACGCCGAAACGCTGCATGGGCAGGACGAGAAGCTTTCCCTTGAATTCACGGTCGAGCGCGGAGGCAACCGCCTCGCCTATCAAACTGTCTGTGGCCACGGGAAGGTGGGGACCGTGCTGTTCGATCGATCCCATGGGCACAACCACCGGCGTCTCCCGCGAGAGCGCGCCGATTTCAGACGATTTTAGCTCCTGCCAGTTCATAAACTTGTAACCCTCCGTCCCTTTTATGTTGTCAGCCCAACTTGGGCGAATCGTAACTGATGTTAGTAATGCAGTCCACCGGAAAATTAGAGTCACCCGAAATCGAAGACCTCGACTGCAGGTCATCCCCGCGAAACTTGTTTCTCGAGCACAGGCGGGAGTCGAAGGACTACTTATATGCTGGAACGCCCGTCACGCGCTCGCCGATGATCAGCGTGTGGATACTGTGCGTGCCTTCATACGTGAAGACTGATTCCAGGTTGCACATGTGGCGGAAAATCGGATATTCATCGGCGACGCCGTTGGCGCCCAGGATGTCGCGGCCCTCGCGGGCCACCTCGAGCGCCATCTTGACGTTATTCCGCTTGAGCATGGAGACGTGCGCGAAATCAGCCCGCCCTTGATCCTTCAGACGCCCCACCTGCAAGGCGAGCAACTGCGCCTTGGTGATCTCGGTGATCATATCGGCAAACTTCTCCTGCACGAGTTGGTGAGAAGCAATGGGCTTGTCATCAAATTGCTTTCGGATCTTGGCGTACTCAAGCGCCTCGTTGTAGCAGGCCATGGCCGCTCCGATGGCTCCCCAACCGATGCCGTAGCGGGCTTGAGTCAAACAGCCCAGCGGCCCTTTCAAACCTTGCGCACCGGGAAGCATATTGCACGCGGGCACGCGAACGTCCTGGAGAGAAAGGCTCGAGGTCACCGAAGCGCGCAATGACCATTTCCCCTTGATGTCCTTCGAGGAGAAGCCCGGCGTTCCTTTCTCGACGAGGAAACCGCGAATGCCTTCGGGCGCTCGCGCCCACACGAGCGCCACATCCGCAATGGTGCCCGAGGTGATCCAGGCCTTCTCGCCGTTCAGAACGTAATGGTCGCCGTCTTTCACGGCGCGCGTCCTCATGCCGGCGGGGTTCGAGCCGAAGTCAGGTTCCGTGAGGCCGAAGCATCCGATGGCCGCGCCCTGCTGGAGCGCCGGCAGCCAGCGCTGCTTCTGCTCCTCGGAGCCATACTCTCTAATGGGGTACATCACAAGCGCGCCCTGCACGGAGACGAAGCTTCGCAAGCCGCTATCGCCGCGCTCGAGCTCCTGCATGATCAGGCCGTACTCGACGTTCGACATTCCCGCGCAGCCGTAGCCTTCCAGATTCGCGCCGTAAAATCCCAACTCCGCCATGAGCGGCACAAGGTGGCGCGGAAACTTTCCCTCCCGGTTCCACTCCTCGATGCCGGGTATGACTTCCTTATCAACAAACTCGCGCACCGTCTGGCGCACCAGCTTTTCCTGATCGCTCAGAAGCGAATCAATCTCCATGTAATCGACGCCGTGAAATGCGAACATAACGCCCCCCTATGCGAGTATGAATCCCACGCCACCAACGTAGCGGCGAATCCGATGGCAGGTACTGCAAGGCGTCATTCTAGCAATGAACGCGATCTAAGTGTACGGTTCATAGGCGGTCAAGCGACGACCCCAAAACCGGGGGCGGCGCACGACACATACTCGTCATTCAAAATGGAGCAGGAAGAAGAGGATGGCCAGCAGACAAACAAAAAGGCTCGCGCCCCGCAGCGGCGAAGCGCGAGCCCGAGAGGGAATCGATGCCGGCTGTCGCTAGCCAGCTCCCGTTTGCGACGTCTTACGCTCCGGGACGAGCGGCCAAAACGCTCGTCGCATTAGGGAAAAAGCCTTTGGGCGTGCTGATATATCCGGCGATGGTATCCTTGCCCATCTTGTTCACGACCAGCTCGAGGGCGCTCGTAGCCCCTTGCACGTAGAAGTACACGGGCTCGGCCACGGCCTTGTCCCGATGCACGTGCGGCTTGTCGTCGAACACCAGGTTGACGGTGAAGACGTTCTTCTTGGGGTCCGTCTTCTGCAGTTGCAAGGTCACGGTGCCGACTTTCTGGGAGCGCTTCTTGGCAACATTGAACTCGAAATAGTCCCGGTCAGTCTTGTGGGCCAGCGCCACCAGCTCATCATGCGTGCGCGCGATCGCGCCGTTCAGCTCGCCCTTGGTGCCGGTCAGCGCATTGGCGAATTCGGACTTGGTGCTTTCGAGGTCCTTCCTCGTGCCCGCAAGGTCCGTGGAAAGCCCGCCGATCTTGGCGTTCGAGTCCGTTTGGAGCTTGTTCACGTCATCGGCGCTGGCTTTCTGGGCGATGGCGGCATTGAGCTGCTGAACGGCGTTCTGCTGCTTCTTTTGAATATCTTCGGCCAGGGCATGGGCGCGGGTAAGCTCCTGCTCGGTCAGACCGAGTTTTTCCGACGTCACCTGGAACTGCCCGCGCAACTGCGCGTAGCGCTCGTCGCTCGTGTCCATACGCCGGGTCAGCAAATCCAACTGATCGGCCTGTTTCGCGGCGATGGTTTTGAGGTCGCTCCGGGAGTAAAGCACCAAAGCCAGGTTAACCACCGCGAGCGCCAGCAATATGCCTACCAACCAGCGCATGCCGGTGCTCGAACCCGAAGCGCCGGGCACGGGAGGCGGCCCCTGCACATACACCACCTGTGGGGCGTTGGGCGTGGCTTGGGGCTCGGCGCTCTGGGTCGGCTGGTTCAAACCAAACATCGTACCGGGACCAGGTGTCCTATCTGCCATACAAACTCCTGTCTGGACTGGGATTCGAGCCGCTTTAAGAAGCGGCACCCTGCCTTTTCTATGACGCTAAATCTGACAATTAGGTTTCAAACCCGAAATAGTCCGCTTTGAGCAGTGAACCAATTTAGTATCGCATCTTCAGATAAACAGTTCAAGCGGTTTTGGGATCCCCAATCCGTCGATAACCTCGCTGCTGTAGGGGGACGGCTTGCCGTCCCCGCATTTCTGCAGGCCCCGGCAAGGGTAGGGCAAGCCCTACCCCTACACCGCCCGGGTCGAGCCGCGTAGCGGCGACATATTGTGGCCCACGGCGAGCCAGCCGTGGGACCCGAGATGCGCGGTCACCCTTGAGCCACGGTAGTGGCGACAGAAGAATCTTCCCCGATCCATTGGGATTATGTCGCCCCTACGGGGCTTAGGACTCCTTCCACTGCGTTTTTCCCACGGCTGGCTCGCCGTGGGCCACATTATGACGCTGCTAACGCAGCTTCAGACAATGGCGAAACCCTTATGTAAACGCTTATGGGGCAAGCCCCACCCTTACACCGCCTGAGTGCAGCCCCGTGGGACCTTGTCGGCAGGGGTTCGACAGTGAGAAAGAGGAGACGCAAATGCACCCTGGCGTTAAAATGAAACTCAGGGAAACTGGTCACGAAACAAGAGCTATGGCAACAGCGGCGGCTGAGTCCGCGCCCGGGGTTGGCCTTCGATAAGGAAATCGCCCGCATCCTCCCCAAATCCGCCGCCGCGAAAGGATCGACATGCCAAAGTACGTGTTAGCACTCGACCAGGGCACAACGAGTTCGCGCGCCATATTGTTTGACCGCGAGGGCGCGCCCTGTGCCACGACCAGCCGGGAGATCAAGCAGCACTACCCGCGCGCCGGATGGGTTGAGCACGACGCGGAGGAGATATGGCAATCGCAGTTCGATGTGGCGAAGGCGGCCTTGGCGGAGGCTCGGGTAAGCGCCGAGGACCTTGCAGCCATCGGCATCACCAACCAGCGCGAGACCGTGGTTCTCTGGGACCGCTCGACCGGCAAGCCCCTTCATCCTGCCATTGTCTGGCAGTGCCGCCGCACGGCGGAAGTGTGCGACCGCATCCGGCAACGGGGCTTCGACAAGGTTATTCGAGAGAAAACCGGCCTCGTGACGGACGCCTATTTTTCCGGCACGAAGATTGCCTGGCTGCTGGAAAATGTGCCCTCCGCGCGCGAGAGGGCGGAGCGCGGCGAACTCGCTTGCGGAACCATCGATTCCTGGCTGATCTGGCGCCTTTCGGGCGGCAAGGTCCACGCCACGGATTTTACCAATGCCTCGCGCACCATGCTCTTCAACATTGCCACGCTCGCCTGGGACAAGGAAATTCTCAACTACTTTCACATTCCTGAGTCCTTACTTCCCGCCGTGAAGTCTTCGAGCGAAGTCTTGGCCCAGACGGATTTATTTGGATCCAGCGTTCCCATTGCCGGCGTGATCGGCGACCAGCAGGCATCGCTGTTTGGCCACCAGTGCTTCAAGCCGGGCGCCGCTGAAGAATACTTACGGGACCGGCAGTTTCCTGCTGATGAATACCGGGCACGCTATTCCCTATTCCGCATTCGGGGCTGCTGGCCACCATTGGCTGGGAGAGGGATGGCCAGGTAACGTACGCGCTCGAAGGCAGCGTGTTTGTGGCTGGTGCGGCCATCCAATGGCTGCGCGACGAAATGGGGTTGATTCGGAATGCCGCCGAGACGGAGGAGATTGCCCTCTCGGTGCCGGACACGCACGGCGTATATTTCGTTCCCGCCTTCGTGGGCCTGGGAGCGCCCCACTGGGACGCCTACGCGAGGGGCGCCATTGTGGGCCTGACTCGCGGGGCAAACCGAAAGCACCTGGTCCGCGCGGCGCTTGAATCCATTGCCTATCAGACGCGCGAAGTGGTTGACGCCATGACGCGCGATTCCGGAATCGAGCCCGAGATGCTCGCGGTAGATGGCGGTGCTACGCGCAACAACTTCCTCTGCCAGTTCCAGGCTGACATCCTGGGAATTCCCGTCGAGCGCCTCGCAACCACCGAAACGACGGCACTCGGGGCGGCCTACCTGGCCGGCTTGGCGACGGGTTTTTGGAAGGGTGAATTGGAATTGAAACCGCACTTGAAGGTGGAACGACGCTTCGAGCCTCAAATCGATGCGTCTCGTCGCGAGGAACTTTGCCGAGGCTGGCGACGCGCCCTTGAGCGGGCTAAGGGCTGGGCGAGTTGATGGCCGACTGGCGACCGGGCAATTTCGATTGAGCATTGCGCATCGCAAGCTGCCCGATGTAGATTGTACCCGCCGTTTGGCGATTCGCGGCGTCGGCGACTCTCAATCGGCAATCGTCAATCGACCATCAACCATGGAGGCGTGGCCCGCATGAGATGTCGAGTGCTCCAACTTCCCTTACTGTTTCTCACTTGCGCAATTCTTCTGATTGCTTTTCCAGCCCGTTCTCAGGACCGCCAGTGCGCCGAGATGCCGGGCATCACGCGCATCGACTCCAACGTGCCGGTGCCCGTTCCGCAGTGGGCGGCCCTCGAACGGCGCTTGATCGACACCCTCAGTGAAGCCGCCATCGAGTATACGAACCGGTATACCACGCAGCGCAGGCACTCTCATCTGGAAGACCACCGGGACTGCTTCGCTCGACGACCTGCCGGAAAGTTTCTACAACTTTCCTCTGCTGTATGACCTGGGCGGCGATGAACGCCTGCGTGAGCTTTCGTTTCGGGAGTATAACGCCACCGTGCGCGGCAGCTCACCTATGACTTTCACATTCTGGACAACGGGTTTGGCACCCATGGCGACTGGTTCCACCTCGGCGAGGGCATGCAGTTATTTGACTTGCTGGCGCTCGTGGACCCCACCAACCATGAGACCGTGACGCAGCGCCAAGCGTTTCGCCGACCTGTACATGAACAGGAGCCGCCGAATTACGATCCGAAATTGAAGCTTATCGTCTCACCCGAAACCGGCAGCCTGGGCCCGCTGTTTGGCGATCCCGCGAAAGCCCCTCCCTATGAATGGTCGAAGGGAATGGCCACCTATGGCCTCCCGTCTGGAGGACGTGCCGGGCATAACGACTGTGGAGGACCTGAAGGATCGCAGGGAAAGCCCTCAGCATGGGCCGCGCGATGGCCGAAAGGATGTACCGCGGAGACGACCGGTGCAACCTGGCGGCCACCGGACTGGTAGCCAATGCCTATATTTTAACGGGCGAGCAGAAATACGCGGATTGGGTCAAAGGGTATGTGGACGGCTGGCTGAAGCGCACCCGCGAGAACGGCGGCATCACACCGGATAATGTCGGACTCGACGGGAAAGTCGGCGAGTACCAAAATGGCAAATGGTGGGGCGGATTCTATGGCTGGCACTATCCACACGGGTACTACAGCGTGGGAATGGCGCTGCAGATCGGCGCGGCCTCGGCAATGCTGGTCTCCGGCGGAGACCGCCATTACCTGGAACTCCCGCGCTCGAATATGGATCACCTGATTGCCATGGGCAAGACCGTGAACGGCTCGTTCCTGGTGCCCTACAAAAAAGGCGACCGGGGCTGGTTCGATTTTCAACCTATTGACCTTTCATTGCCGGCCTCCTTATGGTTCCTTTCGCATGACCACGCGGACTGGCAGCGCCTCGAAAAGCTGCGCTTGGCCAGCACTGTAGATTGGAACGTCGCCACCCATTCGCCTACCCGAACTTGGGATACGAGGTGCTCCCTCAACCGCGCGAGGATTGCTGGAACTGCGACGTGATGGCCTGGCCGACTGGAACGTTGTAGCCAACATCCGCGACAAGGAAGATCGCAGCCACGAAGGCCCTTGGCTGCGGTTTCTCGCGGGAGCGAACCCTGACTACCCTGAGAAAATCATGACGGAAAGCTTCGGCCAGATCGGCTTGGAAGATGGACGAGATCCGCCGGAACGTACTGCTGCTGGAGTATGACACTCCGCGGAACCGACCAAAATTGATCCCGAGCCAGGCGAAGCTGACCAACGTGCATGAGCACCACTGGCAAACCATCAATCCCGTGACCACGGAAGCGCTGGTGCAGCTGACGCTGGGTGCGCCGCAACTGATGTACAACGGCGGGCTGCTCCACTGCCACGCTTGCGCTATTTCGATCCGGTGCGGAAGTCGGCCCGGGCCTTCCGCCGGATGTGGCGGCGCTTGTGACCAAGGTCGAGGCGGACCGCGCGGTTCTTCAACTGGTTAATCTCAATCCGTTTGATACCCGCGAAGTCATCGTGCAGGCGGGCGCCTTCGGGGAACACGAATTCACGCGCGTGAAGTACCAGGTGCGCACGGACCCCGAGCCTCTGCAGCCGGACCATTTCGCCCGCCCGGCCATCCGCCTCGCGGACCGCGCCGTGGACGTCAACCGCAAATTCTTCGCTGTCCGACTGCCGCCGGGGACAGGACTTACGCTGGATATGGGAATGAAGCGATTTGCTAACCAGCCCACCTACGCCTTCCCGTGGCACGGCGACACCATTCCTGTGCAGTAGGCATAGCCATCACTGGGGTGGCGCCGACGTTGCCCTATATGTCTCGGCCCTGTGCCGCCGACATAGAAAGCAATGTCGGCGCCCCGGAGTTTCTACATTTGTGTCCCGTGGGCAGAGCGCGGCTCTGCCGCCCTGACTTGCGGAAAGGCTTGCCTTTCCGCAGCTTCGCACTATCACACTCACACTTCAGTCGAGGCTGTGCCTCGACTGAGTCTTCGCAAGGCTCATCAATAAAGACAACCTGTGCGTGTTCATCACCAAATACGTCATTCCCGCGCAAGCGGGAATCCATCGACAAGATAGGACGAAGGGAGGCGAAGGCGCAGCCTTCCCCAATAAGAAAGTGGGGTGCTGGTTTGCGGAAAGGCAAGCCTTTCCGCAAGTCACGGCGGCAGAGCCGCAAGCCGCGATGGAACTGCCTTGAGGTCATGGATCGAACGCCCGGGCTTTCAGAAAGCGCAGACGCGGGCAGTCGCCGTTTGATAAATGTAGAAACTCCACACTATATCGCCCGCCAAGGCGGGCTTTTGGGCACGTCTGGCAAACTGAGGCAGGGGGTGGAGCCTGAGACCTCACTCATAACGCAATGCCACGATGGGATCGAGGCGGGAGGCTTTTACGGCAGGCCACATACCAAAGAAGAGGCCGATGGCGACGGAAACCACGAAACCCGCCACAGCCGACCAGAGGGGAACGGTGGACGGCAGCGTGGGAACGAGGGATCGGATGGTGAAACTGAGCGTATATCCCGCCAGGATTCCCAGGACTCCGCCGGTTCCCGTAAGGCTCATCGCCTCGAGCAGGAATTGCCAGGCGATATCACTGCGGCGGGCGCCGATGGCTTTGCGCACGCCGATTTCGCGCGTTCGCTCCGTCACGGAAACCAGCATGATATTCATGACGCCGATACCGCCTACCATCAAGCCGATGGAGGAAATCACGATGGTGACCAGGACGACCGTTCCCATCATGTCGCGGAACTGCTTAATGAAGGTGTCGGCCGTGGCGAGGCCAAAGCTGTCAGGATCGGAGGGCTTGTCGTTGCGCAGCCGCCTGAGCAAGCCGGTGATTTCGTCAATCGCTTGATTCACCCTCCCCGGGTAGGCCAGGGCTGCGATGAAATTCTCCTTGGCGTTCGGGTAAATATTCTTATAGGTGAAGTAAGGGACGAAGATAACCTTGTCGTCTCCGTTGTCGCCCAGGAACGCCTTGCGTTTTTCGAGAGTTCCGATCACATAAAAGGTATTACCGTCAACATTAATATCTTTGCCGATGGGGTCTTCGTTAAGGAAGAGCCTTTCGACGACATCCGCGCCGATCACCGCGACGTCGCGGCGGTGGATGTCGTCGATATTCGTGAACAAGCGGCCATCCTTCAAGACCGCGTTGGTGATCCGGAAGTCCTCAGCCGTATTGCCCTGAAGCTGGGCATCCACCATTTCCAAGCCCTTGTACTTTGCGGTTATCGCGGGTCCCCACTGCGTGATCTCGACCGCTACGGATTCCACCGCAGGGCAAAGCTCCTGGATGGCCATGCCCTGCTCGTAGGTGAGCGGCTTGCGCATGCGTTCTTCGCGGGTAAGATTGAAATGGATTCCGGGCTGGAACTTGTAGACATAAAGGTGCGTGTGCCGTAAGCCCTGCGCCATCTCCACCAATTGCTGGTCGAGTCCCTTGAAGATCGAGGCCACGCCGATCACCGTGGCGGTTCCGATCAGCACGCCCAGGATGGTCAGGAAGGCGCGGAACTTGTGGGTGCGCAGTGTGTCCAGGGCCAGAAGAAGGTTTTCGCGAATGGGTTGCCGCCGCTTGGTCATGCCTCAGGCCTCCGTCCGCAGGGCTTCGATGGGTTCGAGGTTGGCAGCCTTGTTGGCGGGGTAGATTCCAAAGAACAGTCCCACCGCCGTGGAAAGGAACAGTCCGACCAAGTACGGCGCTCAGGGGCACGGAGGCGGTGAAGAACGCATCGACAATCTTGCTGACGATTAGCGCCAGGAGGATGCCGATGGCCCCTCCCGGAGCCCGCCATCACGGCGGATTCAATCACGAACTGCATCAGGATATCGCGACGCCGAGCGCCCAGTGACTTGCGGATGCCGATTTCGTGCGTGCGCTCGGTCACGCTGGCCAGCATGATGTTCATAATCACGATGCCGCCCACCACCATGAACACCGCCACGATCCCGATGGTGACCGCGAAGACCGAGGCGGTCAGTTGGTGCCATGAGTCCATAATAGTCTCTGAGGCATTAATGCCAAACGTATCGTCCTCCTTGTAGGGAGTATGCCGCCGCGCTCGCATCAGGGCCCTGACCTCGTCCTCGAGCACTGGCCATCTGGTGGGAGTTCGAGGCTTGGACGTTCACGGCCAGCGAAGGGCGGTTTTGAAATACCTTCTGGAAAGCCGTCAGCGGGATTTGAACGAAGTTATCCTGGCTCTCGCCGAACATCGAGCCGAGTTTCTCGGCGGTCCCGATGATCCGGAATGGAATGCCATTGATCTGAATTTCTTTGTCGAGGGGATCGACATTGGGGAAGAACGCATTGGCCACATCCTGGCCGACGAAGCAGACCATCGACTCGTGGCTGTAATCCGTATCGTTGATATATCGGCCGGAATTCGACCTTGGTCTGGCCGATGTCGATCATGTTGGGTGTTTCGCCGGTGATCTGGACCTCGTAAACAGTCTTCCCTTTGTAACGCGCCTCGTTGTTACCGGAATTGTTCATCCAGGCTTCGGCGCCAATGTTCTTGTAACCCTTCAGGTTATCTCGCAGAAATTCGAAATCCTCAATGCGAATGGGCTGATTCCGGCGGCGCGCCTTCAGCCACGCTTCGTATCCCTGGGCCCATTTGTATTGGTGGACGACGAAAACATTGGCGCCGAGGTTCGCGATGTGATCGGCGATGTAAAGGTTCATGCCATTGATAACGGACATGACGACGATCAGCGTCGTGGTGGCAATCACCACGCCGAGCACGGTTAGAAAGGATCGAAGCTTGTGCGTACGCAGGGCCTCGAGCGCAATCCAAAACGCCTCGCGCGAGGTAACCCAGAGCCCGGTCGATCGCTCCGGGCGCGGGCTCTGCTTGTTAAGAAGCGCCTGTGTCTGGCTGAGTTCAGCCACGAGATCTTCTCCTGATCAACTCGCGTAGGGAGAGCTTGCCCTACCCTGGCCGGTGCGCGCGACGTCATAGGGCGGCGGGCGGAAGCCGTCCCCCTACATTGAATTTACGGAACTTAAGTCGCCATTTGTTCAGACGAAGAACTCCAGTCATTCGTACCGCAATGCCACGATAGGGTCGAGGCGGGACGCTTTCATGGCGGGCCACAGGCCGAAGAAGAGGCCGATGCTGACCGAAACAATAAAGCCCGCGATCGGCCGACCATAGCGGAACGGTAGAAGGCAGAGACGGGAACGAGGGTTCGGATCAGGAAACTCAGCGTATAGCCGGCCAGGATGCCCGATCACGCCGCCTGCCCCTGTAAGACTCATGGCTTCGAGCAGGAATTGCCAGGTGATATCGCTGCGGCGCGCGCCGATGGCTTTGCGCACGCCGATCTCCCGCGTCCGCTCGGTCACCGAAACCAGCATGATGTTCATCACGCCGATGCCGCCCACCATCAAGCCGATGGAGGAAATCACGACGGTCACCAGCACCACGGTTCCCATGATGTCACGGAACTGTTGGATGATGGCGTCGGCCGAGGAGATGCCAAAGTTGTCGGGATCGGACCACTTCACGTTTCGCCGGCGGCGCAGCAGGCCCGTCACTTCGTCCTTGGCCTGGTCGAGCTTGCCGGGATAGGCCATCGCTGTGATGAAGTTCTCCTTCGAGCTCGGGGTAGTATTTTCTGAACGTGAAATAGGGAATATAAATGACGCGATCGTTGCCATTGTCCCCGAGGAATTGCTTGCGTTTGTCGAGCGTGCCGATGACCTCGAAACTGTGGCCATCGACGTTGATGGTCTTGCCGATGGGGTCTTCGTTCGGGAAAAATCGCTTGACGACGTCGGCCCCCAGCACGGCGACGTCCCGCCGGTGGAGATCGTCAACGTCCGTGTAGAGGCGGCCATCCTTCAGGTCGGCGTTCATGGTCTGGAACGCCTCGGGCGTATGGGCCGGAGAAATTGGCGTCCACCATCTCCACGCCCTTGTACTTTGCAGTGACTCGGAGGCCCCCCATGCGGAAAGTTTCGACCGCCACGGTTTCGCACCGATGGGCACATGCTCCCGGATGGCCATGGCGTCTTCGTAAGTCAGGGGCTTGCGCATGGCTTCTTCGTGGGTCAGGCCGTGGTGTGGATCCCGGGATCGAACTTGAAGATGAACAGGGTGCGAGTGCCGAAGCCTTCCATCATGTCGACCACCTGCTGGTCGAGGCCTTCGAAGATCGAAGCCACTCCGATCACCGTGGCGGTTCCGATCAGCACGCCCAGGATGGTCAGGAAAGCGCGGAACTTATGCGTGCGGAGCGTGTCCAGCGCCAGCATCAGATTTTCACGAACGGGTTGACGTCGCTGAGTCATGCTCAGGCCTCCGTCCGCAGGGCTTCAATGGGTTCGAGATTTGCGGCCTTGCTGGCGGGATAGATGCCGAAGAAAAGCCCCACCGCGGTGGAGAGGAACAGCCCAACCAGCACGGCGCTCAAAGGCACGCTGGAGGTGAAAAAGATATTCACGAGCTTGCTGATCACGAGAGAGAGCAAGACGCCGGCGGCGCCCCCGGCCAGCGCCATCACGCTGGCCTCAATGACGAATTGCATCAGGATATCGCGCCGCCGGGCGCCCAGGGACTTGCGGATGCCGATCTCGTGCGTGCGCTCGGTCACGCTGGCCAGCATGATGTTCATGATCACGATCCCGCCCACCACCATAAAAACTGCCACGATCCCCACCGTGACGGCGAAGATGGACGCCGGTCAATTGATGCCAAATGCCCATGATGGTGTCGGAGGCGTTAATGCCGAAATTGTCGTCCTCGTTGTACGGAATGTGCCGCCGGGCGCGCATCAGGGCCCGGACTTCGTCCTCGAGGACCAGTCATCTGCTGCAGCATCCCAGGCCTGCACGTTTATGGAGAGGCCGGGCGCGCGCCGAAGACTTTGCGAAAGGTGGTGAGAGGTATTTGAACGAACTTGTCCTGGCTCTGGCCGAACGTCTGACCCGATGCCAGCCGCCACGCCGATCACCCGGAACGGGATGCCGCTAACGGTGATGTCCTTGCCGATAGGATCGAGGCTGGGGAAAAACTCCGTGACCAGATCCTGGCCGATGAAGCACACCATGGATTCGTGCGCGTAGTCGGTGTCATTGAGGTAGCGTCCCGACTCCACTTTCGCCTGCCCGATATCGATCATGTTGGAGGTCTCGCCGCCGACCTCCACTTCGTGCAGGATGCGCGCTTTGTACCTGACGTCGGCCCCACCCCCCAAACCGGTTTCCGCGCCGATATTCTTATACCCCTTGATGCTGTCGCGAAGAAATTCGAAGTCTTCGATGCGAATGGGTTTGTTCCGGCGCTGCGCTTTCAGCCAGTCCTCGCCGGTCATCGTCCAGTCGAATTTGGAGAGGATAAAAACGTTCGCCCCGAGATTCGCGATGTGGTCGGCAATGTAGAGGTTCATGCCATTGATGACGGACATCACGACAATCAGCGTGGTGGTGGCGATGACCACGCCAAGAAGGGTGAGGAAAGAACGCAGCTTGTGCGTGCGCAGTGTCTCGAGCGCAATCCAGAAGGCCTCCCGTGAGGTGACCCAGAAACCGCTCTTCCCTCGAGCTTCGGGTCTCAGCAGGGAGTAAGGCACTTGCGGTTGGCTGAGGGCTGTCACCTGGCTAGGTCCTGCTCGCATGGTGTAGGGGTAGGGCTCGCCCTACCCTAATCAGAGAACGCTTCATAGGTGAACACTGCAACTGAGAGGCGTAGCGCGGACCGCCGACTTTGCGGTCCGCGTCTTTTCGGCCACCACCCTCCCAGGACTCGCGCCATGCTACGAAAAGCCGCAGACCGCAAACCCGGCGGTCTGCGCTACTCACTGGAGTTTGCACATTTTCGTAGCACTCGTTCGCGGCGTGGCCGTTCCCGGCCAGGTGGAGGCACAAAGCTCTCATCTTTGTCCGTCTTAAGCCCCAAAGGGGCGATTCATCACAGCCCTGGCCAACGGCCTGGGTCTGGAGTTTCTACATTCGTGTCCCATGGGCAGAGTGCGGCTCTGCCGCGCCGACTTGCGGAAAGGCTTGCCTTTCCGCAGCTTCGCACTATCACACTTCAGTCGAGGCTGTGCCTCGACTGAGGCTTCGCAATGCTCATCAATAAAGACAACCTGTGCCGGTTCATCACCGGACAAGATAGGGCGAAGGGAGGGGAAGGCGCAGCCTTCCCCTGGAGTTTATACATTTCACATGGAGGTCAGCCGATTGTTAACGCTCCTATCACTTTCGGCTTCTCCAGCTGTCAACGCCCTCACCTCTTTCGGCTTCGCCGCCTGCTCTGTGGAAAGGCTCGGCCTTTCCATCTGCCTCCCACCCTCTTATCTTTTTCACCCGGCGAGGCTGTGCCTCGCCGGGCCCTCATCGTGGTCTGCGCCACACGATCTCGTCCAGGTCCGGCAGCAGGGGTTCATCCTCGCGCGGCCATCCCTTCCAGCATCGGACACTGGACCAACGATAATCCCCCGCTCGTTCCACCAACCCCGCTCGCACGGGATTCTGATGAAGGTAATCGACCCGCTGCATGAAAAAGTTCTCGCTGTAAATGGGCAGGGCCTGCGAGTGGCCGTCCCACAAAGAATGCGCGTGGCCGCGTGCTTTCTGCGCATCCCGCAGCTTCGCCAGCGAGGAGGTGTGGTTGCCTTTCTTGAGATAGCCAATCACCCGATGGCTGGAGATTCCGTTCAAAAAACGCAAGGTGGCAGAAGGCTTAAGCGGGCCGCTGGTGATGACATGCAGATGATCGGGCATGATGACATAGGCAAAAATCGCGAACTCCCCCGAGTGACGGGCTTCATCCGAGGCGGCGCAGACGGTCTGCTTCAGGGCGTCCGTGCGAAATACCGGCAGCCGGTCATGCGCCACGCTGGTAATGGACAAACACGGAGTGTCCCGGGAAATCGTAACCATAAGGATGGGAGGCGCAGCCTCCTCGAAAGAAATAAGTACGGAGAACGCCCTGGAAAGGCCGAGCCTTTCCACAGAGCAGCGGGCGGAGCCCTTCCCGCGCCAGATTAACACTACAGATGCCTCACCCGAAATGTAGAAACCCCAGGGAAAGGCAAGCCTTTCCGCAAGTCAGGGCGGCGGAGCCGCAAGTCGCGCTTAAGCCACGGCTTCATCGCGCTCGATCTTTCCGTCGCGAACGTGGATGATCCGATGCGCGTGCGCGGCAATATCGTGCTCATGCGTGACCAGCACGATAGTGTTCCCGCCCTCGTAGAGTTTCTCGAACACGCCCATGATCTCCTCGCCGGTGGCGGAGTCAAGGTTGCCGGTGGGTTCGTCGGCCAGAATGATGGAAGGGTTGTTCACCAGGGCGCGGGCGATGGCCACGCGCTGTCGCTGGCCGCCGGACAGCTCGTTGGGCTTGTGGTTCATGCGCTCCATCAGGTCGACCTTGCTGAGGGCTTCCTGGGCTTTCTCCAAGCGCTCATGGGCGGGCACTCCACTGTAAATCAGCGGCAGCTCCACGTTGTGCAAGGCGCTGGCGCGGGAGAGAAGGTTGAAGGTCTGGAAAACGAATCCGATTTCCTTGTTGCGGATGTAGGCCAACTCGTCGTCGGACAGTTCGCTGACCAACTGGCCGTTCAACCAGTACTTGCCGCTTGTGGGGGTGTCCAGGCAGCCGATCAAGTTCATCAAGGTGGACTTGCCGGAGCCCGACGGTCCCATGATCGCCACGTACTCACCCCGGTCGATTTCGAACGTAATGCCGCTGAGCGCGTGCACCGCGATGGCTTCGCCCATGTCGTAAGTCTTCCAGAGGTCTTCCGTCTGTATCATGACCCCGGCGGCCGGGGCCAGGGTTTCCTGAGACGGCATCAGTTGTGTTCCCATCGCTCTGCCTTCTTCCTTTCCGCTTGGTTCGGCCCGTTTCGCATGCCAATCGTGAGCGGGCAGGGCCAGCGGCCATCCATCACATTAAAACCGAAGCCATCGTCGTCCCCGCGTAGGCGGGGACCCACGTCACGAAAGCAAACTGGATTCCCGCTTGTGCGGGAATGACGGTAGCCCTCGTCGTCCCCGCGTAAGCGGGGACCCACGTCACGAAAGCAAACTGGATTCCCGCTTGCGCGGGAATGACGTTTTTGGTTCGCATCGGTCAGCGTGCCGTATACAGCAGGTCCCCTAGGACGTCGCCCCCGGCGGCTTAAGGGCGGTGTTATCCACTTTCACCTTGGTGTGGTTCTTCAGCGTCCGCAGCACGCTGAAGGGACCGGAAATGATCTCGTCGTTCGGTTGAATGCCTTTGACCACTTCCATATCGGACTGGCCCATAATGCCGGAATCGAGGGGTGTGAAGACCGCACGGCCTTCCTTCAGCAGAAAGACTCCCTGTACTTCTTCTTTTCCCTTGTCTTTATCCTTGGCGGTTGGCGCGGCCTGCGGGCTCACGGACTGCGCTTTGCCTTTTCCACCCTTGCTCGCAAGTTCTTCTTCCTCGAGTTGCCGCCGAGTGCGCACAGTCAGCGCTTGTATGGGAATCGTCACCGCATTCTGGCGGGTCGCGGTGGTGATCTTGGCCGTGGCGGATAGCCCGGGTCGCATCCCCGGCGGCGGGTCATCAAGTGTCACCACAACCTTGAAGTCCTTGGCTTCTTCCGTCGTCGTTGATGCTCGTTCCAGAGGTCGTCCCGGAGGTGCGGCCCACAGCGCTCTGGCCGATTTCCGTGACCTTGCCTTTGAACGTCTTGTTCGGAATGGCGTCAATCGTTACTTCCGCCGGCTGGTCCAGCCTCACGTTGACGATGTCCGTCTCGTCAACCTTGACTTCCGCCGTGATCACCGCCAAATCGGAAATCTGATACAGCAGGCTGCCCACCGTATTTTGAATCCCAGGCACGACGTTCTCACCCACGTGGACAGGCAAGGAGGTTACGATGCCGTCAAGCGGAGCCGTATAGATGGTCTTGTCACGGGCATCTACGGCGCTGACCAGTTGGGCTTCCTGCATGGACACCTTGGCGCGAGAACTATCCAGATTGAACCTGGCCTGCTGGAGTTGGGCTTTGACCTGGACGACAGTCGCCTGATTCCCCTCTAGAGTAGCCTGCATCACCTTCACGTTGTTCAGGCGCGTATCGAACTCGTTTTGGGCGATCAGACGATCGCGGAGCAGGTCTTCGCCGCGTTTGAACTCCTGCTGGGCGCGGGCGAGGTTGGCCTGAGCGGTTTGGACGTTTGCCTGGGCGGTGTTTAAAGCCGCTTCCTGCGATTGCACGGCCGCTGCAAGCTCCTCGACGTCCGACTTGGCGCTGGCGACGGTGGCCTTCTGCGCATCAACGCTGGCATTCGCCTGGACCGCTTCGGTCTTCAGCAGGAGCTGGCCTTTCTTGACCGTGTCGCCTTCCTTGACGTAGATCTCCGTAATCTTGCCGATGGAACTCGCATTCACGTTGGCAAGATCCGCCGGAGGCGGCTTGATCTCTCCCGAGGCGGTTACGATGGCGGACAAATCCTGCCGCGCCACTTTGGTGGTTTGAACTGTGACCGTGCCGCCTTTGCTCCATATGATCCCGCCCGTCACCAGCGCCACCAGCAGCACCGCCCCCACGAGCGCCAGGATCATCTTCCGCTTTTTCGACTTCTTGCCCTTCCCGTCGCGAGGTCCAGGGGAGGACGGGCTTGTTGCGTTCGCGCCTTCCGGGTAAGCGATTCGACCGAGTTCCAATTCAGATACTTGAGCCACGGCTGTTTTATCCTTTTCTTCGACAGTGGGTGGAGACATAGTGCTTTCCCACGTCATCCTAAGGGGCGTGCGCCGCTTCGAATCCACCTGTCGCTTCCGTCCGACACGGCAGCCCGGCCACGTCACTTGCGGCTTCTGAATATACTACGGTAACTCGACCCGGAAAGTTTCTTCAAAAGACGGTACATCCACGTCGGCAGAAATCGGGGGCTTCCATCAAGGCAGGTGCTGCTCACTATCGCGTTTCCTGCCCGGCGAGGGGAAGAAGGAAGAATTAAGGCAAATCGATTTCTGCGCCGACTCCCTATGGGTTCTCCCGGGCCGTCCCGCCTATTCTAACGCTGCACTCCGAGTAAGCAAAGCTAAATCCAGCAGCCAAATCTGGCAGCTCAGTCTGGCGGTCGCGGTGTCTTCGGAGGCAACAGCGACATTATGCCCACTTGCCGTCCGCTCTCAGCAGGCCATGGGGCCGAGCCATTGCCCGAAGCTGCGTTAGAAAGGCCCTAATGTAGCCCCCCCATGTAAGGAGGGCTTTTGCCGCCACGCTTATAAGACGCATGAAAGGCGAGAATGTATGTATGGGTTTTCAAAGAGCCGACTTTATATTCAAGGCCAGGCCACCCTTGAGGCTCGATCTGCATCGTATTGCTGTCCGTCAACTGGGGAGCAAGGGAAGTCTGTCAAGGAAGTGTAGGACCTTGACTTTTCACACCTCAATCAATACAATCGGCAAAGTTAGCGGGGAGGGAGAAGTGTTGGCATTTAGGCGGGTCGATGTTATCAGCCACCGGATGTGGCATGTCAGTCTTTGGGTGCTGTTTGCGGGATTGACGCTGGGGTTGGTATGTCCCGTGCTCAAAGCGGCGCCTCAAGAGAGTGATAAGCCGAGCAAGGCCGAAAAGCGTCGTCAGAAAGCGATCCAGAAAGAGTTGGAGAGCCCCTATAAGAAGTGGCTCGAGGAAGAAGTCCCCTACATTATAACCAACGAAGAAAGAGGGGCTTTCAAGAAGCTCGGCAACGGACGATGAACGGGAACAGTTCATCGAAGCGTTCTGGGAGCGGCGGAATCCAAAACCAGGCAGCCCTGAGAATGAGTTTAAAGAGGAATACTACCGGCGCATTGCCTATGCCAACGAGCACTATGCTTCGGGCCTCGAGGGTTGGAGGACGGATCGCGGGCGGATTTATATTATGTACGGCCCGCCGGACGAACTCGACGATCACGACGCCGGTGGGACCTACGAACGACCCTACCAGGAGGGCGGCGGTACGACCTCCACTTACCCCTTTGAAACCTGGCGGTACCGCTACATTGATGGTATCGGAACCAATATAGATACTGGAGTTCGTCGATCCGACGATGACCGGTGAATTCCACCTTACTATTGACCCAGGCGAGAAAGATGCATTGCTTCACGTGCCCAACGCCGGGTTGACAGACATGGAATCCATGGGCATGGCGAGCAAGGCGCAGCGTTTCCAGCGTACCGACGGCACCACCATGGGCAACAGCACTGCGCAGCAAGGCGATCAATATAATGAGTTTACGCGCCTTGACTTGTACGCCAAGATATTCACCCCGCCGGAGGTCAAGTTCAAGGATCTTAAGGCGGTCGTAACCTCGAAGATATCCTCCCAGATGCTGCCCTTTGATATTCGCACTGACTTTATCCGTGTCACCGATGAGACCGTGCTCACCCCTGTCACAGTTCAGGTAGCCTACCGCGACATGCAATTCCAGAACAAGGGCGGTGTGATGCACGGCGTTATGGATATTTATGGCCAGTTGAGCAGCCTGAGCGGAAGGAACGTCAATACCTTCGAAAGAACCATGATCGTGGATGTTCCCGAACATGAATTTCAGAGTTACATGGACCGCAAGGCAGTTTACCAGGAAGCCGTTCCGCTGCGTCCGGGGCGCTACAAGCTGAGCCTGGTCTTGAAGGATGACCAGAGCGGCCACATGGGTTCGATGGATATGGGTTTGGTGGTTCCGCAATTCGATGACAGCAAACTCTCGAATAGTACGTTGATACTTGCGGACCTGATCCAGCCACTGCCTACCAGCCAAGTGGGGACCGGACCTTTTGTAATCGGCGGGACGAAAGTTCGGCCCAGCGTCACTCAGACCTTTACTCGCGATCAGAAACTTGGTATCTATATGCAGGTGTACAACCTGGGCGTGGACCCGAAGACGCACAAGCCTTCACTGGATGTGCAATATGAATTGCTCAAAGACGGCCGATCCCTCCTGTCGCAACCCGAGGACGCAGCCAAACTGAAGGAGGCCTCGCAGCAATTTACCTTGGAAAAGCAGTTGCCTTTGAGCATTCTCCAGCCTGGCAAATATACGGTGCACATTACGGTCACAGACAACTTGAAGAAACAAACAGTTTCACCTACCGCCAGTTTTGAGTTAAAGTAAGCGATGCTCGCAGTCGCCCGTTGAAAGTGGGAGAGTTTTCGGGAGAGCACGACCATTCACATGCAGTCCTCAAAAATTGGATTCAAACTTTCGGCCATTCTCGTAGCGGGTGGCCTGCTGACTTCTTTGCTTGGCCCGGTGAGGAGCTTGGCGGCAGGATTCGGGCGGCTGGCGGGTGTGGTTTCAGATGACCGAGGCAACCCGCTGATGGGCGCCTCGGTTCTCGTCATGGGACCGTTGTTGATCTCCACCGCGAGCACCGGAGACGCGGTTGAGCGCGTCATCACCGACGCCAAAGGCAAGTTTGCCATAGGAAACCTCGTCCCGGGGTGGTACGCCCTGCAGATTATTTCTCCTACAAGGTTGCCGGCTCATCGGAACGGGATTAAAGTGGAAGCCGGGCAAACCTCCTCTCTAAAATTCGTTCTGGGTGACGCTTTCGCGCCCTTACGCTTCCAGATTCCCGCCAGCGGCGGGGGCTCTTTGGGCGACGATTGGAAATGGGTGCTGCGGACGTCGGCAGCGACTCGCCCCATCCTCCGCTATCGGCAACAAGCTGCCGCGAGCACGTCTCAAACCGGTGAGCACGCTCAACCCGTCAAGCGGCATCTGGTGGGTGTGGCGCCGCGATCTTCTTCGTCTGACCCCACGGCTGCTGACTCGGGCATGGAGAGCGTTGTAGCTTACCTCCGAGCGCTGTCTCCGGGATCTGATCTTCTGGCAATAGGGTCAGCCGCCGCCGATGGCACCTTGGCTACGTCGGTGGGGGCTGTTTATCGAAAGGCCTTCGATACGGGCGATTCCGAGGAATTTTCTCTGGTCGTTCACCAATTGGGCTACGCCCTGGGCGCGACAACTCCAGGCGTGGGTGGCCAACTTTCTGATTCTTCCGCGCGGGGATTGGCAGCCAGCTCCACGCATACCTTCCTTCTCAATCCTCGCCTGACTCTGACTGTGGGCGCCGATATTGATTACCTGAATGCGACGCGTGATGTGCTGATCGCCCAGCCGCGAATCAAGTTGGCTTACCGTCTCGACGGTTCCACCGACCTCGCCTTCGTGGTGGGAAGGGAATCTTCTGACGGTTTGGAGACTCCGCTGGACCGGATCAACAGTGTCAATTCCTTCCCGCTGGTGACGCTCCGGGCCTACCGGCCGGAGATCGAGCAGCTCAATCACTCTGAAGTCTCGTACGATCGCCGTGTGCAAGGCTCCGGCCGGCTCGAGATCGCCGCTTTCCATGACGGGATAGATAACGCCGCGGTTTGGGCATCGGGTCATCCCGCGAGCGCCGGTTGGCTTGCCGGCAATTATCTGATCAACCCGGCTGTGAACGGGGTTTTTGTAAACGTGGGCGACTATCGTTCGAACGGTTATCACGTAGCCTACGAACAACGCCTGGGAAGCCACGTCGATGCGCTCGTTGCCTACATAGACGGCGATGCTCTTTCTGCGCAAAGCACCATCAACCGTTCCCCGGGGGGAGACCTGCAAGGCGCCCTCAAGCTCGTCCGCTGTCCTGCATTGGCAGGAAAAGTCTCCGCCCGCATTCCCGTCACTAAGACAAAGGTGACGAGTTCCTACGAATGGGTCGGACGCCGCGTCGTAACCATGGCAGATCCCCGCGGGCAAGCAGATCTGCAGGTTTCACCGTATTTGGATTTCCAGGTCCGCCAACCCATTCCTCCCCTTGCTTTCCTGCCAGTCCACATCGAGGCTATCGCGGATTTCCGCGACTGCCTGTCCCAAGGCCACTCGCCCGTCACCCAATCCGGCGAATCCACTTTGCTGCTGGGCTCGACCTACAAGTCCATCCGCGGGGGCTTTTCCGTAGAATTCTGACGCCCAATGGGGACGGCTTACCGCCACGAAGAGTGTTCTTTGCTCATCAGCGAGCGCAGCGGAAGCCATACCATCACAGCGACATTTAGGCGGTGGATATACAAAAAAGCGTAGACTAAATCCATAATTTTGTAATAGTCTTAACTCTTCGGTTATTAACATTGTATCGCGTTGAAAATACGTACCTTATTTGCTTATCGGATTCCAATTTCTGGAAGTTAAATTGCTCTTGCATTAAAATGGTAGCCTAAAAGCACATCGCAGGTGTTTTCCTCCAGATGACGAAAGCTCCGACTTACCGGTTTACTACCCTTTCTCTGGCTATCCTCAGCCTGACGCTAATCGTCTTTGCCGTTCTCAATCTTCAACAACGCGTGCGTTATCGGCTGCCGGAAGACGGGATATCCTGGATTGACTCTCAGGGCAGAGTGAAAGCTTGGCTTGTCACCCCCGATGGCCCGGGCGACCGGGCAGGCATCCGGGAGGGCGATTCCCTGGAGGCAATCAACAAGAAGACCGTAAACACGGCGGCTGATGCGGGGCGCGAAATCTTCGGCGCGGAAGTCTGGTCCCAGGTAAATTACACTCTCGAGCGAGATGGCGAGAAGTTCCAGACCACGCTGATTCTTGTTCCACAAAAAGCTGCCGCCACGGTGCGATACTATCTCAGCCTGGTGGGACTGATCTACCTGGTGGTTGGAACTTTTATTCTCTTCCGGCGCTGGACGGCCCCCAAGTCACTCCATTTTTATATCTTTTGTCTTGCTTCCTTTATTCTCTACACGTTCTCCTACACCGGGAAGCTGAATCTTTTCGATTGGACTGTGTACTGGCTCCAGGTTTTGGCCTTGATCCTTCAGCCGGCGCTCTTCCTGCATTTCTGCCTGGGCTTCCCCGAGCAAAACACCCTCCTGCGCGGGCGTCGTTATGTGATTCCTTCTATTTACGCGCCGGGGGCACTTTTGGCGGCGGTTCATGCTCTTGTGGCCATGGAGCTTGTCGTACTCCCCCTGCCGTTACTCCATGTCCGCTGGCTCCTTGACCGCGTAGAATTCGTATACCTGGCCATTTTTTTCCTGGCCGGGGCCGTAGTCCTGCAACACGCCTACGCGCGGGCGCAAGTACCCCTGCTCAAACAGCAACTGAAATGGGTGACGCGCGGAACGTGGCTGGCGATCGCTCCCTTTGCGGCGTTTTATGCGATCCCTTATTTCCTGGGTTTCATCCCCAACGCCTGGATGAACCTCTCGGCTTTGTCCCTGGTTTTTCTGCCCGTCACTTTCGGTTATGCCATCGTGCGTTATCGCCTGATGGACGTGGACGTCATTTTCCGCCGGGGCATCGCCTATACGCTCGCCACCGCCACGATTGTGGCCGTCTACTTCGGCGCCATCGGACTGTTCGCTGATTATTTCCGCTCCTCGATTCCGATTACCAGCCGCGGCGGTTGGATTTTGGCGGTGGTGATCACCGCGCTGATTTTCCAGCCCATGGTGAATTGGATCCAGTTGCGGCTGGACAGGTTTTTCAACCGCGAGCGCTATGACTATCGCCGCACCTTGCTGGAATTCGCGCGCGAACTAAGCTCCGAGTTGCACGTGGACCGCCTCTTGGAACGGGTGACCGTAAAGCTGACCGAGACGATTGGCGTCGATCGCCTGGCGGTTTTTTGGGCGACGGAATCGGGCGAGTTCCGTGTGGTGAAGTCGCGTGGCGTGAGCTATTCAAAGGGCCCGGATACGAGCTTTCTGGACCCATCTCATATGCCGCAGGGCAAGGAGTATCTGTTTTTCGACAGTGTCAGGCACCCGTACGGCTTCGCTCCCTCTGCGCAGAAGACGATCGAGCAGTTTGACCTGCATTACTACCTGCCCTTCAAGGTAAAGGAACGCACCCTGGGTTATCTGGGTCTCGGCAAAACGCGCGAAGGCGACTTCCTTGCCAGCGAGGATATTGACCTGCTTCAAACCCTCACCGGGTATGTCTCCGTGGCGCTCGAGAATGCGCAGCTCTACGAATCTCTCGAAAAGCGAGCGCTTGAATATCAGGCTCTGACCGATTTCAGTGAGAACATCATCGAATCGATCAATGCCGGCGTCCTCGCCTGTGACCTGGAAGGAAAAGTAGGGTCATGGAACTCCGCCATGGAGAGACTTTACGGGCTCACGCGGCAAGAAGCGGTGGGAAAATCGCTCGAGGCTGTTTTCCCTCCCGAACTGCTGGCGGAATTGCCGGGCCCCTCGGATGCGCAGAGCGACATCAGTCTGTACAAGTTTCGCATGCAAACCCCGGCGGGCAAGGCGCTGATTGTGAACCTCTCGGCGGTCCCGCTGGTGGGTAAAGACGGGCACGTCCTTGGCCGCCTGCTGATCTTCAACGACCTGACCGAGCGCGTCAATCTCGAGGACCAGTTGGTTCAGGCGGAGAAGCTCTCCTCGATCGGTCTGCTCGCGGCAGGTGTCGCGCATGAAGTGAATACGCCGCTCGCCGTGATCACCTCGCAGGCCCAGATGCTGATGAGGCAGTTGCCGCCCGATGATCTCCGGTCCCCCACCCTCGACAAAATTATCAAGCAGGCCTTCCGCGCCTCCGAGATTGTCAACAACCTCCTGAAGTTTTCGCGGGTCAGCGGCAGTGAGTATTCCGACCTGGATTTGAACAAGCTGGTGCGGGAGACCATGTCGCTCGTCGAACCGATGCTGCGCGCTGCGAAGATCACCGTCAACGCGCAGTTATGCTCCTCACTGCCTCTGGTTTACGCCAACTCCGGCAAGCTCCAGCAGGTCTTCATGAATCTCATCATGAACGCGCGCGACGCCATGCCGCGCGGCGGCGAACTAACCATCGCCACCGGATTGCGAAGACTCCTCCGTGCGCGTCGAGGTCTCGGATAACGGCGTGGGGATATCTCCGGAGCATCTCAGCAAGATTTTTGATCCCTTCTTTACCACAAAATCCACCAGCCGCGGAACCGGTCTTGGCCTGGCGGTTACCTATGGCATCATTCGTGAACATCTGGGGAAGATCGACGTCGAGAGCACGCGTGGGACACGGCACCACGTTCCGTGTGGAGTTGCCCGTGACAAGGAAAGTTGTAAATGTCGCCTAAGGGATCGATTCTCGTTATTGATGACGAGCAGGAAATCCGCGAAAGCCTGGAGCAGCTACTCCGGATGGAAGGCTATAAGGCCGACTCCGCTTCCACCGGCGGAAGAAGGCCTGAAGAGAATCGAAGGCGGCGTGTTCGACCTCGTGCTGCTCGATATTAATCTTCCTGACCGCAACGGCCTGGATCTGCTGAAAGTCATCAAACATGACTCGCCGGAAGTCGGCGTGATCATGATTACCGCGTACGACTCCAGCCAGATGGCCTTCCAGGCCTCCAGCGAAGGCGCCGAGAGCTACATCACCAAGCCCTGGGATAACGACAAGCTGCTGCTCGAAGTCCGCAACCTGCTGGACAAGTCGCGCCTTCAGGCTGAGAACCTGCAGCTTCGCCGCGCCCTCAAGCGCTTTGCCCTTCCCAACCTGGTGGGCAAGAGCGACAAGATGCAGAAGGTGATGGACCTCATCACCCAGGTGGCCGCCAGCCGCGCCACGGTGCTGATTACCGGCGAAAGCGGAACCGGCAAGGAACTCGTCGCCAAGACCATTCATGCCATGAGCCCGCGCGCCGACCACGGCTTTCGTTCCCGTCAACACCGGCTCCATGCCCGTGGACCTGCTGGAGAGTACGCTGTTTGGCCATGTGAAGGGCGCCTTCACTTCCGCCATCGCCACCAAACGCGGACTGTTCGAAATGGCCGATCAGGGAACCATCTTCTTCGACGAAATCGGCACGGTGGGGGTCGAAACCCAGACCAAGCTGCTGCGCGTGATCCAGGAACGGGAGTTCATGCGCCTGGGCGGGACGGAAACCATCAAGGTGGATGTGCGCATCCTCGCCGCCACCAACGCCGACTTGCGCAAGCTGGTCGTGAGCGGGCACTTCCGCGAAGACCTCTTTTACCGCTTGAATGTCATCAGCATCTGCCTTCCCCCTCTGCGCGAGCGCAAGGAGGACATCCCTCACCTCGCCGAGCACTTCTTGAAGAAGTTCGGCGAAGAGAATGGCCGCGCCGGGCTCCATTTCTCGACCGGCAGCGCATGAAGGCCTTGATGGACTACGACTGGCCGGGCAACGTGCGCGAACTGGAGAACGCCGTCGAGCGGGCCGTAGTCCTCGCCTCCGGGCCCACGCTGGGGCCCGATCATCCTGCCGGAACAGCTCTTCCAAAACGGCTCGCACGGCGAGCCGGGCGGTGCCATCCCAGGACCTCGCCGGCCGCTCGCTTTTTGAAATCATGGAAGCCTGCGAGCGCAAGGTCATTCTCGAAATGCTGGCTCGCACCAACTGGAGCCAGACCGACGCCGCCGAACGCTTCAAGATCCCACTTTCCACCCTCAATCAAAAGATCAAGCGCCTCCAAATCGACGTCAAACGCCGCGGGGAGGGCTAGAAGCCTAACCCTGACCTTTGCCGGAAGTGTCGAAGCCGAATTCCGTGATAGCTCGTTCCCCTGCAGTTGAATGAGCAACCAAGAGCAACCAGCAGCGACATAATGTCCGCATCGGCGCAGCCAAGCCCAGCGCCTGGCCTGAACGGTTAGTTTTTTAGTAATATCTTTACTTGAATTGCTTAACTATAGATTGAGATTCAGAAGGCTGGACGCCAAGTGCGGAACGTACAATGGGCGCGTATCGGGCCCCGTGGCGCGGGGCTGTGCAGACCCAGGAATCCCGGCTTGTATACGGTGTGAGGTCAGTCTCTGATATGCCGGCTTACCGTCAACTGACCGCCCGGATATCGTCCGAGTGGCCGACGATACGCTTAGGATGCAAGGAATAGCAATGAGCGCCTGGGTGGTAAGCGGATCTCCACATTGGCGACTTCAATGAAAGAACGATGACGCCTACCAGAAGCAGTTTGATCGCTTGATGCTTGATTTGAAGGCGGACGAACAGATTAACAGCGTGAGTGTAAGAGCCGTCCCTCTGCCTTACACGTCTAGGCACAATTCCGGCCCGAACTGATTCGCGCCCACAGAGCAAGAGCAACACAAGAAAACACGCTTGCCCCTCGAGGCAATCAGTATCTGCAAGTTAGTTATGACAGAGCGCGGCGCGTTGTGCACCGGTGCCGGCGTTCTGGTTACCGGAATTGGGCTTGAATTCTAGCGGCTTGCGCCGCGATCTTTTGTACACCACCCAAAATCGCCTTCTTCTGGGCCAGCGTTGCCTGCTCAAGGATTCCCCCGCCCGGTCCGCCACCGATAAGTTCCAACAGACCAGGACATATTTTCGCGACGAGAACCGCATACCAGTCAATAGTCATTGCGCTGATGTTTCTCTTGGGGGGTGCCATAGTGTTTCCTTTCGCAATGGATTGGTTCAACTGACGAAGTGCTTATATCAGAAATCCTTGCCTTGTGTCAAGCTTAACGCTGTCTTCAAGCAAACACAGATTGGCTCTTTGTCATAAGCTGCACGCAATCCGCCTTGGTCGAGACGAAGTGAAAGCTTCCGCTGGCAGGTCTCGCTAGCTAACCTGAGGAGCCGCAGGCGGTCCTGAGTGAAACGAAGGGAGGATCTCCGCAGTCCCTTGATTTCACAACTGCCGAGATTCTTCGCTTCGCTCAGAATGACAACTCGCTGGCGTTTTTCCGCAGCTTCTTCAGCCCCGCCCTTCCGAATCCGTGGCGAGAAATTCTGTTTAGTGTAGTAGTAATATCTCTATTATCATTGCTCAAGTATAAATAGAGGTTCAGAAGGCTGGACGCCCAGTGCGGAGCTTGCAATGTGCGCGTCTCGGGATCCGGGGCGCGGGGCGGTGCAGGTCCAAACGGAGGCGGTCCCAGTAGGAGAGACGTCGCAGAGCGCCTGCGGGGCTTCCCGGAGGCCATCGCCGCGATCAACCGCTACGCGATGCGCGGGAGGCGCATATATTGGTTCTTTTGTATACGCCAGAATTGACCTGGTGGGCCAATTTCGCGCATACACCAAAAGCGATGCATGCGCCACGCACGATAAACACTGGACGGCCAGGTAGGACCTATTTTCTCCTCGAGGCCTGCATGCGGTGCGAGGTCAGTCTCTGAGATGCCGACCACACAGCCAAGTGATCGCAAGCAGGAACGGTAACTTCCTCGAAGCGGACTCGGGGAGCTAGGGGTTGCGCTTCTGCAAGTGGGCGTTTCCCCGGTCCAATGGAAAAGGGTTGCCGAACCCCCTGACCTCGAAGAGCCAGCCTGACCATGGCGCTTGACGGAGGGGTGTGCGGCGCGGTACGGTGGGGATGGCGCGGAAAGGAGCACCCATGACGATCACCATTGACATCACCCCCGAGGTTAAGGCGGCGCTGGCGCGCCAGGCTGCCGCTCAGGGCCGTGAGGTCGAGTCCTATGCCGCCAGTCTGCTCGAACAGGCGGTCCATCCCGCCGCCGCGCCTCCGAAGTCGCCCGCTAAGGACATGGTTGAACTCTTCGCTCCGCTGCGCGGCCTTAATCTGGATTTTGAGCGCGACAGGGATACCGGCCGGGATATCAACCTGTGAAGGGCTATCTGGTTGACACCAACGTCCCGTCTGAGTTGACCCGCGAAACCCCGGACGCGCGAGTGGTGGCTTTTCTCCGCCAGGCCGGGAAAGAGAGCCTCTTCTTGAGCGTCATGACCCTCGGCGAAATCTGTAAGGGCATCGACCTGCTTCCGGCCAGCCAGAAACGGGACGCGCTGCAAGACTGGCTCGAGGTTGACGTGCGTTCCTGGTACGCGGGCCGGATTCTCCCGGTCACCGAGTCCGTCGCCGAGCGGTGGGGGCATTTGGCCGCGCGCGCCAAACAACAGGGCATCGC
Organism: uncultured Acidobacteriota bacterium; assembly: GCA_963770415.1. Taxonomy (GTDB): domain Bacteria; phylum Acidobacteriota; class Terriglobia; order UBA7540; family UBA7540; genus CAVROP01. Next base: position 123,090 of record CAVYPU010000043.1, on the reverse strand, counting down.
GGTTACGGTGGTGGACGCCGTCATCGCCGCCACGGCCCTTGAACACGGGCTTACCCTCGTGACGCGGAACGTCAAGGACTTCGCCAGCCTCGGCGTCGTTCTTATCAACCCCTGGGACGAGGCGTGAATCTTCATGCCGCGGCGACGCATTTATAGGTAGCGCAGACGTACGCGTTCTTTGCGTTCGTCTGCGGTTCTTCGTCCGTCCATGAGATTTCATATTTGGATGCTAACATCATGGTTGATGTTCCCATGTTAAGAACCGCAGAGGAAGCCAAAATGCGGCTACCTCTGCGCTACCCGCTTCCAAGTTCTTTGAATACATTTTCGAGCCTTGCTTTTCGGATTGCAATTCAATTTACTACCAGATCAACTTCCACCGGTTCATCAGCATGATTTTGTACATCTGGTCTGTGGCAAGGCCCCAGTCCGCCGAACAGCTTCTTGTGGAGTTCTCTCAAATGATGCGTGAACTGGACCCAGCGAAGATGGGTTCGCTTTCCCGCAAGGAGGTCGTGCTAGTGGAGGTTGACGATGTGATAAGCATGATTACGACGTTTGCCTTCTTAAATCGACATCACATCGATAAGGAGGTGACCTCCATTCGGGGCATGGAGGGCATACAGAACTGGGTGCTGGACCTAACGATGACGTCTTTGTATACCCTCCTCTGCGCGTGGGCCGAACAACACCAAGTTCTTGACGTGTTCTGCGATAGCTCGAAGCCGTTGAAAGCGGAGGCGCCATTTCTAAATCCAATGGTGGGCCGCCAGGACCGAATCCGCTTTGGATGGCCGGGCCAAGACGAGAGGCTCGTCACGTTCAATCTAGCCCGCCCTATAGAACTGGTCGACTCCCGGCAACACCCTGGCGTCCAAATCGCGGATGTATTGGCAGCGACCGTGGCTTGGACACTTCGTGAAAAGAAGTCCAAGCAGTCCCGCCGCTGGTTCAAGGAGCTTGCACCCTGCTTTCACGAAACGTCCATAATCCCAGACGAGTCCCATGTTGACCTTGCCAAACGGGAACCCTTCATCAATGCTGTCGTCCTGCAGGAATTGGTTCAGCGCTCCGCTCGCCGAGAGGACCTGTGTCGAGGAATGCCGGAGTTCATTGTCACGGCTAGCGCCGCCTACCGAGCTCACCCACCAGAGAAGCCGGTCCCGCGTAGGGGACCCAGGCGGTAGCACACTGATCCGGAATGGATTCCTAGTACGTCTGGGGAAGCTTGCCGCGCTCGCGAAGAGCGAAATAGCAGTTTTCTGCCCCCGCTGGCTTGGTGTTGCTCGGGACCTGCTTCTTCCGCAGGTCGGGCAGGTCCCCAGGGAATGCCATGAATTCCCGGTAGAGATCGGGATTGCTCGCTTTTAGCGTCACAAGCATTCGCATCCAAAGTGAGCGGCATTCGACCTTAGTGGGACTGTTCAGCCGCAGCGCTTTTTCGAGCTTCTTCCCATTGTCGTTTAAGGCCTTCACGCTACCATCCGCTATGAAGCGGAGGCAGTCGTGGAATGCCACTATGCACGGGCTGGGAACGTCGAGCACAGCCTTCTTTGCTTCGTTACACGCCGCGCAGGCATAAAGAAGATTCGAGTACTCAGATTTTTCTTCCGGGTTATGCTTTACCGGGAGGAAATGGTCGAGGTGGAATGCTGCGTCACGCCCGTACCACTTTTCGCGGCGCAAGCAGTAGACACATCGAAACATAAACTCATCGCGGAGCCAGTCGCGATAGCTTTCATAGCCTTCGTACCCCGCAGGACCGTGCCGCCGGATGTGGGGCTGAGTTGGATATTCAAATCCGACCATCAAGCAGCCCCGTCTTTCTTTGGAAGGCCGGAATATAGCCGCTTCTCGAGCTCATCAATAACGTATGTGGGCTCCGGTGCAACCTGGTCGATGTGATAATCGGCGTAAGCCTGCAATGCATCCAGACGCATTTGCTCCTCTGCGCTGATCGTCCCTGCTATTTCCTTGTCGATGAGGATGCCGCGTTCGCGATTTGTCGTTGGCCAATCGTGTTCAAACTGCAGAAAATCGGGAAACCGCACCGAATTCTCGAGTTCCCTCGGTAAGTATCTGGTCTGCTTGAACGGCACGCCAACGCGCTCCCAATCTCTAAATATGGCAAGTAGGGATTGCTCTAATTGGACCGGCAGCGAATACAGTGTCAAGACTTCGCAGTCAACGCTCAGCAGGAGTTTCTGAAGCTCTGCCGGCGGCTCTCCTGACCATGCGGCTTCAAGGTATGTGGTTGCGGCACGGTGAACGCCCTCAAAGGTCCCGCCTTGCGGGATCGGAATCTTTCTAATGTCGCCGACCGTGTTGTCGCGCTTGCCCAGGTGCGAAAACACGTAGCCGTTTGCGAGTGGCGAGTTAAGCAGCGCCCAAAGCGTTTCAACCGTATACTCAGGCGCCCTCGGACGCACCGGAATGAATCGGCTTGTGACCGGATGCCCCTCTTTGTCTATAAGTGCCTTCAGCCGCCAAGGGCCGCGGCTCGCAGGAGCATAGTTGAGCAGGACTTGAGGAACGCCGACTGTGGTGCCGGCCCGAGGGTACAGTATCACCGAATTGTCGAGGTTCATCCAATATGAGTTCGGTAACCGATGTAACTGAATGCCGCGGTCAAAAAAGACAAAACCGCGTTTAGCTCCAGGGAATCGTTCCGACGAATATCTGGTAGCGTTTCGCGGCAGATGCTGTCCATGATATGTAAACCCTTGCCCGAGCACGGCAATATCTGCAAGCGTCGCGTGGCTCGCACAGGCAATCCAGACCTCTTCCAAGTCGGGAACCCGCAATGAGAGTGCTTCATTACTTGAGAATCGCAGTTGGGGGACCGCCCGCGTGGTGCCGGCAGAGCAATCTAATCTGAAGGATTCGAGCTCGCGTTCGCGAACATGGCGATAGCGAACCTGATTTTGGCCGGCGACTGCATTACGGCGCCCAATGACCACCGCCGACTCGGCGTCCGAAAACGAAAACACTCCGTCCGGAAAAAGGCACAGCTCCCTCAGTTCGTACTCCCGGAGGATGAACTCACGAAGATCCCTGGCGTTGTCGCCATGCAAGAGAGTTTGGGGAACAACTACTCCGAAGACGGCTCCCGTGGGAAGATGTGGCAAAGTCCGCCACAGCATTTCGGCGCACTTGTTGGTAAAGTGAACCGCATATCCCCGACTTCGATAGGACCTCTGCTCCTCAGGCGTGAAGTTGTGGAAAGGGGGGTTGGCAAGTAGAACTGTATTTCGCTTCGCTTGCTCACCCAGATGATCATCGACAAACATGTCGTGAACCTTCAGATCCCAATGGTCTGGATTGGGAATGTCTGTGAGCGTCAGCGACAACCTAGCCAGTTCAAGAGCAAATGCATCAATGTCGTTACCATGTAGGCGGCTTCGCAGATACGGCCCGCGACGGGTTGGTACTTCTCGTCCGGGAGGCAGCATTTCTGTGAGCAGTCGCATGGCGGACACGAGGAACGCAGCGTGACCGCAAGCAGGTTCGAATACACTTCTGCGGTCGAGAGGAATCTCTTTTATCCATTCGGCCAAATTTCCCAACACGTAGTCAACGAGAAATGATGGCGTCCTGTGCGTGCTGAGGGACAACCGCGTCTCCCCGGAAATGAGCGTGTTCTCGTAAACATAGGCGAGCGATTCGGTGGTCGTCAGCGCCAAACTGCTGAATTGGCTTATTAGTCTGGCCGATTCGCCAAGGGCGTCGAGGTTTCTTGCTGATGCGGCTTCCAGCGGCTTAGTGCCATAGTGGTTCGCAACGCGTTGAAAGACCTCCTCGACGTCGCTCAGGTTGAGATCTTCAAACCCTGCAACCTTCTTATCGCGTAGGATTTTCCCTGAAACAATCCAGAAGACAGTTTGCAGCAGCCATCGCCCCTGATCCTCGGTAACCTTGGCCCAACCCAGACGGTCTTTCAGATCTGATACGTTTCGCTCGATGCGATCCCCGAGGAACCTGCCCACTTCCTCTTCGACAAGGGGCATTAGCCCCAAGTCCACGAAGCTGAGCTGATACGCCTTCTGAAACCGGCCCCATGTCTTTGCTCGGTAGACTGCTTCTGGGGAGAAATCTGCTCGATGTGCTCGGAAGAACTGGATGACGTCGTCTGCTGGGATGCTCTCTAAGAGCTCCGGAGAGTCGGCCCGCTGCTTCCACCATTGAAGCGCATTCTGAGCGCAGACGAAGACGAGAGGCGCCGCAAGAGGCTTGCACTCCTCTACCGCCAGACGGGCGCCATTAGATGTTGAAACGACGGCCACGCAGGCCGAGCGCGAATCGGCAGGACTCTGGGCAAACCCCACGAGCGGCACGACCCGTCCTTCTCCAAAAGAAAATCGCTTCGAAGCAGGTCGTTTCGATATCCGCATTCTCGGAGCGGACCAGCGATTGAAGTTGGTGTCAGCGGAACCGTAGAAATGTTGTTTTCTCCAAACCCGCACTCTGCGTCGGTAAGGCTAGCACTTGTCACCCAGACGCCTAGCCCTCATTGTTTCATCCGCCGAATTACCGAGCGAACGACGCCCTGGACCTGTAGGTCCAATAAAGGAATCAAATCGGGGTAATCGGGATTTTCGGCCCGAAGCCACGCCTTTCCCTCTCTACGCACCAGAGTCTTCAGGGTGGATTGATTATCGATCAGCGCGGCCACGATATCGCCGTCCCGGGCGTCAGCCGGATTGTCGAGTAGCGCAATATCGCCATCGAAGATGTGACGGCCAATCATCGAGGTGCCTGTCACGCGTAACGCAAAAGCCCGCGAGCGATCACGGATACCACAGAACTGAGGGTCAACATTAATGCGCACGTCCGTTGTTGTCAACGTCTCGTCCGGCGACCCCGCAGGGATACGGGCGAGTAATGGTATCCCCGTGCTCCTTCGCAGTAAACGCAGGTTGCGAGCACCCTTCCCCCTCATCAGGTAGCCCTTCTTTTCAAGCGCCAAAACGTGGTCAAACGCAGCCCTGGGACTGGAATAGTCGAAGCGCTTACATATCTCACGGTAAGTTGGAGACGGGTCGCCTGCATCCAATCGTTCGTTGAGGAAGAGCCATATTTCCCGCTGCGCATCTGTCAGGTCGCTCGACATACTAAACAAATGTATAGTATGCCTAGTTTCCTGATCATGCAACAGAATCTATTAGCTTCGTTGAAACGCCCCCGCTCGATCTCGCTAGAGCACCTCCATGGGACCACAATGCAGGCCGAGGCGCTCAGTTCGGCGGTTTCTAGTCAGTTGTGTGTGGATGTCGGTCCTGCGGGCGCGGTCCCGGGCGGATCACGCACTACCCGGAAGTTGGACAGGGGCGGTCAAGTTTCCGGTAAACGCCCTAACATGAGAAGTGCCGAGCGGGCGAGTACCTACGATCAACGGCGAAGTGTCTACCGGCAATGTCCGCGCCCGGATACCTAGCGATGCACGCTCCTTGGCGGTGGGCTTAAACCAGGTCTGACGGGTGGTGATGGACTGTTTCTGGCTTCCCTTATATGCCCTCCGCCGGGCATTATTCCAGTCCTCGAGGCCGCGTTGGCATCCATGGTGGATTGTCGAAACTATCGGAGCTTTACCCGCCGCGAGCTCGCTTGCGCGCCTTCACGTCAAGGGCCGGGCAACGGGTTCAAATTTCGGAAGTGCTGAGTGGATAGGAAAAAAGCGAGCATCATGCTGCCGTTGTATCCGATATGAAGAAAGACGCTGGGGGCGAGCGAACCGCTCCGGCCGCGCGCCAGCGAAAACACCAGGCCCACAAAGAAAATCAGGAGCATGTGGTTCCAGGCGCCCCAGTACTCCGGCACGTGCAATCCCCCGAACAGGATGGCGGTCATGAAAATGGCGAAGCGCAAGCCGACTTGCGACTCGAAAATGCCGAAGAGGATGCCGCGGAAAATCATCTCCTCCATGAAGGGAGCCACCAGAATCGCGAAGGCTCCTATGGCAAAGGCCGCGGCGCGAGAGTTGAACAGGTTTTCAAGGGGGAACTGATTGGTGTCCGGAAGAATTGCGGGAAAAAGAGCAATAGCCAAGGTCAGCAACGCTCCGCCCCCGAGGCATGCAAGCACCCTCCCCGCCGTTATGTGGCGCCAGCGAAGCATTTGCCAGAAAGGCTGCGCGTGGCTGAGCGCTACAAGAACATAGCTATAAGCGAGCACCAGGGCGTAGAAAACCGTCTGCAGCGCCAACAGGAAGAAGGGATCGGTGGCGAGCTTTTCCCTCGACATGTGCAAGTGAGACGAGGGCTGGATCAGCGCGTAAACAACCACGACAAGAATATTGGCGATAAAAAAGGCTATGGGAAGAAAGACCAGAAACAGGAAAAGGTCGCGCAGCGCCCACGCCCCCGGCGGGGACTTCGGCACGTCCGCGACCGCGATCTCCTGGGGCGGTGGCAGATCCTGCGAAGGTACTTGCTGTTCAGGTTCAGGTTCGTCCATTAAAGTCCTCGAGAGCCGTCAGGCCTCAGCTATCAGCTATCAGCTGTCAGCCGTCAGCTATCAGCAAACAAGCGGTTCTCGTGGGTGGCGCCGACATTGTTTTCTATGTCGGCGACGCAGAGCGCAGACATACAGAGCAATGTCTGCGCCACCCCGGCGTTGGATTAAAAGCAACTGCAGAGATCCTTCGCTGCTATGAAAATAGGCTGACGCGGCACCAGCGGATCCCCGCTTTCGCGGGGATGACGCAGTTGTTGTCATTCCCGCGAAAGCGGGAATCCAGGCCTTCTTCATGCACAGTGGTAAGCCGAAGGATCATGAAGTCTGCGCTCAGGATGACAGCGCTCGATCTTTCCACACCTTCGAGAGCTGACGGCTGATGGCTTCTTTCTCGGCTCCGCTCCTTATGACTGGTCATGTAACCAGTCATTTGATACACTGAGTGTGTTATGAAAACCAAGGCAAAAACATTCACCGCCACCGAATTCAAGGCCAAGTGCTTGCGTATTCTGGATGACCTAGGACCGCAGGGCATTGTCATCCTCAAACGGGGCCGCCCCGTGGCCAAGCTTACGTCCCTCTCCAAACGCCGAAACGCAGACCTGATAGGCCTGATGAAGGGGAAGATTGTTGTCAAAGGCGACATCTTCTCAACCCGTGTGAAATGGCATGCTCAATCTTGACACGCATATCCTCGTCTCGATCCTTAACGACGACCTCTCCCCTCGCGAACGGGAACTCGTGCTGAAGAACCAACTCGCCATATCGGACGTGGTGCTTTGGGAGCTTGCCAAGCTGATTCAACTCGGGCGGCTCGAAATGGATTTGAATAGCGCCGAGTTCCGCCAGTGCCTTCGGCAAATCTCCGTGTTCCCCATCACCCTCGAAATCGCGCGCGCCAGCACCGAGCTCGATTTCTCTTCTGATCCTGCCGACGAGATCATTGCGGCCACGAGCGCCGTCGAGAACATTCCTCTACTGACCCGCGACCGGCGGATTCTCAAGTCTCGAAGCGTCCCCATTGCAAAGTAGCTCGACGGTAGCTCTGAGCTATCAGCCTTCAGCTATCAGGAAACAAGCAGTTCTCGCTGAAAGCTGATAGCTGACGGCTGAAAGCTCGCTGACACCGTAGCTCTCAGCCATCAGCCTTCCGTCACCTGCTTTTCAGAGCTGCCGCGAGCAAGGGAACCAGCAACTCGTGGTGGCCGACAAGCATGTAACCGTGGCTGCGGTCCCGGCCTTTTCCCGCACCCGCGGTCGGCCGCAAAAGCACGTTTTGCATCGGGCGGTAATGCTGGATGAAATCCATGTTCACGGTGGTAATGCCGCGCGGCGCTCGACTGAGGTTGGCGGCCAGGCTCAGGGCTTTCAAGAACACCTCGGGCAACACCACAGCCGAACCGACGTTCAAGTAAACGCCGCCACGGTCCAGCGCCTTAACCAGCGAGGCCAGCAGCAGGAAATCGCGGTGCGAAGCGGCCCCGAGCGCCCGTGGATCCACGGCCGGATGATTGTGGATAACGTCTGTCCCCACCGCGACGTGGACGGTTACAGGCACCCGCCGGCGATAAGCCTGGGCCAACAGGCTGAAGCGCCGGTATCGCGCTTGGGGACTTCCGGCCAGAAAGCGGCCCACGGCTTCTCCAATGCCCAACTCTTCCCGGTCGCCCGCGGCGATGGTGTCATTAAGAATCCTGCCGGTTTCCTCCGCCATGCCGAACTCGCCGCGGGCGAGGACTGCCGGGACGTCCTCGGAAGTGGCGCCCGCCAAGGCAATCTCGAAATCGTGGATCATCCCCGCGCCTGCCATCGCCACGGCAGACAGGTAGCCTCGCTTCATAAGATCAATCAGAATGGGAGCCAGGCCGCACTTGATCACATGCCCGCCAATCCCCCAAATGATCGGTTTGCCCTGTGCTCGCGCCCTTTCAATCGCGCTCACCACTGCGCGCAAGCTCTCCGCAGCCAGCAGATGCGGCAACGAATCGAGCCACTGGCGCACGCCCGCGCGGGGCCGCGGGACTTTCGCGAAATCCCGAACCGCAACTTTGCCGGACCTCGAAGCCAGCGGATACGTGCTGACTTTATCGAGATTGAGCGGCTTTTGTGAGTAGATCGTCATGGTTTGGGGCGCAGGGTCAGGAGCAGAAGGCCCGCATGGAAACAGCGGTGGGCTTAAATCTCGAGACCAAGGCGCTGTCCAAAGTGACCAGGTGCACTCCGAGATTCTGCGCCAGGGCCACAAACTCGCAATCGTAAGCCGAGCACCCTGATGCAGTCGCCAGCCGGAGAACGCGTGAAGACTCCACGTCGAATTCCTGCCCCTTCATTAACCGTTCAGCCTGCTCCATGGTCTCGAACGCCTCCTCCATTTCTATCAGTTTCCGGCGCAAGTAAAGTACCAGCACGTTGCGAAATTCAGAGCGCCAGAGAAGCGGCGCACTCCACTGCGGATCCTTTCGATAGACTGCCTCCGCTTCTGCCGTGTATTGTCCCCGGATCAGCAGATAAACAATGAGGTTGGTATCCGCGATAATCACGGGCGTCCTTGTTTCTTGGCGGCCTGGAGGTCCCGCTGCGTAACAAAAACCCTGGGCATGCGCGCACGCAGCGCGCGTGCATGAGCCAGGAATTCATCCGGATCGAAGCGCTCGCCGACGAGAGCCTTTTCGAGACAGGAAATGGCTTCTCCATTGATGCTGCGGCGATGCTGCGCCGCGCTTTCCTTGAGCCGTACTCGCAGCTTCTCGGGGATATTTTTGATGGTCAGTGTCGCCATCTTAGGACCTCGAGGCTCCAAAACGGAACCATAATGGAAGCATACCCGTGTCCTTCAGCAGTTGTCAAACTGCAAAAGTGGGCATTAAGGGGGTCGAGTTGGGGGGAGAGCTGGTACCCATGAAGCGGTCATCCCCTTGCAAGCGGGGAGCCGCTCCGAAGAGAGGATTGCGCACAATCTTACATCGGCACGCTTGCCACTCGACACTCGACTACGACTTCGGCGATTCGGGGGCGAGTTGACTCTGCATGGGATGAACGCGGCCGGCTGATTCCAGTTGCTGCTTGATGGCCCGGACCTGGGCGGCAAAGGGTCCGCCGGGAGCTGTACGGAGGTAGGTATTCATCTCCGTGTAAGCCTTATCGTAGGCATTCTCCCGCAAGTAAACATCAGCTAGGTTAGCATGAACTGAAGCGTCAACACCGGCGCCAAACGACAAGGCGCGCAGAAATTCCTGTTCGGCCAGCGCGTACTTCTTCAGGCCTTCGTCGGCCTGCCCGAGGTAATAGTACATCAGCCAAGAACTGGGCGCGCGGCGCACTCCTTCCGCCAGCACGCTGCGGCTCTCGACGTAGCGGTGTTCAGCATTAAGGAGCCGCCCCAGATGGAGATAGGGCTCGACGAAATCGGGATCGCACTGGGCGGCCTTGCGGAGCGGCGCTTCGGCATGCGCCAGGTCGCGCTCCCGCATGCGCGTCAACCCAAGCTCCACTTGGGCCCGGGCATAGCAGGGGGAGAGACTGACGGCCTCGGCGAAATGCGCCTGCGCCTGAGCGAGCTTCCCTTCCTTGCCGGCCCGCTCGCCCTTCTCGAATTCCTTGCGCGCCTTATTGGGTACCGTGGCGTCGGTGCGGGCGAAGTCGATGGGCGTGACGATTGCCGCATTCCGGGCGGGCCTTAGGACGATGTTGACGATCTCCATGCCCGCTCCGCCTGTCAAATCCAGATGCTGGACGTAGGACTCGTAGCCGTCGGCGGTGGCAACGAGCGTGTATCCGTATCGTGGAAGATCGGCGAAACTGAATTGCCCGCTTGCGCCGACCGATTGTTCAGCGACCACCCGCCCTTGGCTATCTTCCAGGCGCACGGCCGCGTTCGGGGCATAACCTCTGCCCCCTTCAACCCCCAGCGTGCCCTGGAGCCGGGCCTCGGAGTCCCCTGAATCGATTCCCTGCCGTAGCTGCGCGGTAGCGGGCAATGCCAGCCCAACCGCCAGACACACAAGCAACCAACCTTTACCCGCCATCACCGAGTGCCCACCCCTCATGGACTCCCCCTCCCGGCAAAGCCTGAACGCCTAGCCAGCGCTAGAATCAGCGACACCCAAGCGCAGAATCACTCTGCATCATCCTGTGCCGAGGCGGCGTACTGCCAAATTGTCCTATTCAGCCCTGTTAGATAGACAAATTGTACCTTGACGGCACCTTGGAGTCAAATCAAATCACTCCTTGGCGCCCTTTGCGCTCTTTGCGTGAAACCCTAGTTTGAGGTTTTGCACTATTTACGCGAGAATGCCATTGTGACCGAGACTCCTTGGCGCCCTTTGCGCTCTTTGCGCCTTTGCGTGAAACCCTGGTTTGAGTTTTGGCGAATGCGACTATGACCGAGAACGAGATTGCCAAGCATATAGTTGACGCCGCCTTCAGGATTCATACCAGTCTTGGCCCTGGACTGCTTGAATCCGTCTACGAAGCCGTCATGGCACAGGAGTTGACCCGGCGTGGACTATTCACGGAAAGACAAAAAGCGCTTCCCGTGATTTGGGAGGATGTCCACTTAGAAGCCGGCTTCCGGGTTGACCTGATGGTTGAGAATAAGGTTATCGTGGAGATCAAGTCCGTAGAGGCGATCGCGCCTGTACACAGAAAGCAGTTGCTGACTTACCTGCGCCTTGCCAATAAGCGCCTCGGGATTCTGATCAATTTCGATGTCGACTTGATCAAGAACGGGATCGCGCGGGTGGTGAACGGGCTGGTCGAGTGATCAAACAACAACTGTTTCACGCAAAGGCGCACAGGACGCCAAGGACGCAAAGAAAACCATTACTGCCGGCCATTATTGAGCACGGCCGCGAGGGCTTGGCCGGTGAAGGATTTCTTCACGCGCGCCACGTCTTCCGGGGTGCCTTGGGCGACGATCCGGCCTCCCTCGTCGCCGCCCTCGGGTCCGAGGTCGATGACCCAATCGGCCTGCTTCACCACATCCAGATGATGCTCGATGATGATGACGGTGTTGCCGAGGTCCGTCAGGCGGTTGAGCACTTCGAGAAGCTGTTTCACGTCGTCGAAATGCAGGCCGGTGGTGGGCTCATCAAGTATATACAGAGTGCGTCCGGTCTGCCGGCGGCTCAACTCGCGCCCCAGCTTGATGCGCTGGGCTTCCCCGCCGGAAAGCGTGGTGGCGGGCTGGCCCAGGTGAACGTAGCCCAGGCCGACGTCGAGCAAGGTCTGAAGCCGCAGCTTGATTTGCGGGAATATTCTCGAGGATGGGCAGGGCATCGCGAACCGTCGTTTCCAGCAGGTCGGCGATGGAATAGCCCTTGTACTTCACTCGCCAGCGTCTCGGAGTTATAGCGGCGGCCGCGGCACACCTCGCAGGTCACGAAAACGTCCGGCAGGAAATTCATCTCGATGCGGCGCAAGCCTTCGCCCTGGCAGGCCTCGCAGCGGCCGCCCTTGACGTTGAAGCTGAAGCGCCCGGCGCGATAGCCGCGCTCGCGTGATTCGGGCAGCATGGCGAAGAGCTCGCGGATGGGCGTGAACACGCCGGTATAGGTTGCCGGGTTCGAGCGCGGCGTGCGCCCGATAGGCGACTGGTCCACCACCGTAACCTTATCCAGGTGATCGAGCCCCTGGATGGTCTTGTGCGCGCCCGGCTCCGCCACGGCCCGATAGAGCTTCTTGGCGATGGCGTGGTAGAGGATGTCGTTCACCAGGGTTGACTTGCCGGATCCCGAGACGCCCGTCACCACCGTGAGCAGGCCCAGCGGAAACTGCACGTCGATATTCTTCAAGTTGTTGGCGCGCGCGCCCAGCACGGCGAGGCATTTTCCGTTGGCGAGAGCGCCGCTGCGCCGGAACCGTGAATACGCAGCTTGCCCGAAAGGTATTGGCCGGTCAGGGAATCTTCGGCAGCCTGCGATCTGGCTGGGCAGCCCGGCAGCCACCACGAATCCGCCTTGCTTGCCCGCCCCCGGCCCGAGATCGACCACGTAATCCGCGCGGCGTATGGTTTCCTCATCGTGCTCGACCACCAGCACGGTATTCTTCAGGTCGCGCAAACGCTCCAGGGTTTCGAGCAGCCGCTGGTTGTCGCGCGGGTGCAGGCCGATGCTCGGTTCGTCGAGCACGTAGAGCACGCCGCGCAGCTTCGAGCCGATCTGCGTGGCCAGGCGAATGCGCTGGCTCTCGCCGCTCGAAAGCGTGGCGGCGGAGCGGTCGAGGCTCAGATAGCCTAGCCCCACGTCGTCGAGGAATTCGAGGCGCTCGAAGATGGCGTTCAAAATGCGCTGGGCGATCAATGCCTGGCGGGCCGTCATTTGAAGTTCCCGCAAAACGGTCCGCACGCGGCTCACCGCCAGCGCCGTGAGGTCGGCAATCGAGAGGCCGACCACCTTCACCGCGAGGCTTTCCGGCCGCAGACGCTTGCCCTGGCATTTGGGGCAGGGTACCGCGGACATGTACTGAGAGTACCAGTCACGATAACTTTCAGACTTCGCCTCCCCATACCAGCGCTCGAGCAGCGGCAGCACGCCCGGAAACGCCGCAGGGGCTTTGGACCGCTCCGGGTTGCGCCCGTAGAGCACGAGGTTCTGAATCTTCAACGGGTAGGCGTTCGAAAGGCGTCTTGCAAGTCGAATCCATATTGTTCGGCGGCGCGCATGAGGCCGCGCTGTATGGCCGACGAGCCACCGCCCGGCCCGAGGCCGCCTTCGAGCAGCGGGCGTGTCCAATCGACGATCACCTTAGCAGGGTCGAAAGTGTATTGGCTGCCCAGGCCCCGGCAGGCCGGGCACGCCCCATAAACGCTGTTGAAGGAGAAAGACCGAGGCTCGAGCGACGGAACGCTGATGCCGCAGTCCACGCACGCCCATTCCTGCGAATAGAGCTGCTCCTCGCCGTTCACCACCGCCACCTGCACGATGCCCTTGGCGCAGCTTCATCGCGGTTTCGATGGATTGCGCCGAGGCGGCTTTCGATCCCCGCCTTGAGCAGCAGGCGGTCCACCACGACTTCAATGGTGTGGTTGCGGCGGCGGTCGAGGCGAATGTCCTCATCCACCTGGCGGAGTTGCTTATCCACCCGCACGCGCACGAAGCCTTGCTGGGCGAATTGCTCGAAAAGCTTGCGGAACTCGCCTTTGCGCCCGCGCACCACGGGCGCCAGGATCATGATGCGCTGGCCGTCGCCGTTTCCTCCGGCGCCGCCCTCCTGGTACTGGGCCATGATGGCGGAGACGATCTGCTCCGTGGTCTGGCGGGAAATCGGGCGGCCGCACTGGTGGCAATGCGGCTCGCCGATGGAGGAGTAGAGCAGGCGGAGGTAGTCGTAGATTTCCGTGATCGTGCCCACCGTCGAGCGCGGGCTGCGGCTGGTGGTCTTCTGCTCGATGGAGATGGCCGGGCTCAGGCCCTCGACCGTGTCCACGTCCGGGCGCTCCGCCTGGTCGAGAAATTGCCGGGCGTAGGCGGAAAGGGTTTGAACGTAGCGGCGCTGGCCTTCGGCGTAAATCACGTCGAACGCCAGGCTGGACTTGCCCGAGCCGCTCAAGCCCGTGACCACAGTCAGTGACTGGCGCGGAATCTCCACGTCGATGTTCTTCAGGTTGTGCTGCCGCGCGCCACGAACTGTAATCCGTTCGATCATTCGCCCTGCGCCCTACAGTGGGGAATTTTGAGGAAAGGCCAACCTTTCATCATAATTCCCACGGCAAAGGGCCGTCAAGCGAATCTCAGCACCGCAGATGCGCCGAGACGCGGAGGATCAAAGAGCGAAGGCCGGGGTGGCTCATACGTCCAGGCACCTCTTGCCGGGATGTATGCGCCCTTGCCAACCGGGCGAATCGCCAACGAGCCACAGAACGGCATGCCCGCGCCATCCAAGGTGTATAATGGGAAGGTTGTGGCCAAGCTTGTGATTGACATCTCGGAAGCGGAGGCGACCCGTGACTTCGGGTCCCTTCTGATGCGAGTGCGCGCCGGGGCTGAAGTCGTCATCAAGGACGGTTCACAGCCCATCGCCGTCGTGCGCCCCGCCGAACCCCCCACTCGTCGGCTCTCGGAATCCCTTCGACTCGCGCGCGAGCACGTCTCGACTGCAACGCTCGATGCGGACTTCGCCAAGGATGTGGAGGCCGGCATCGAAGCCCATCGCAGACACTAAACAGCGTGTCTGTGCCATCCTGCACAATTGCGGTAATAGAAAGGCCAAAGCGCGCATGTTCGCAGCCTGGGGTCACGCGCGCGCTACGCATGAGGGCCAGAGGAATGGACCTAGGACGGTGACAAGTGGGTTGGAACAACATACAACACCCAATCTATCCATGGGTCAAGACGGTTGACCGGATTCTCGGATCACTGGACCTACCTAGCATGCGGGGCCCCACGATGATCATCGCTTCTGACTCCGGTGGAACTGACAAGCGCAGCCACTACCGTGTCGATGTATTCCTTTGTGTCGATCTGGAGTTCTCACATGCATGGGAATTTGCAAGAACGGAACTCCGGAGGAGGTTTTTGCCAGACGGGAGACGAATGTCATACAAGAATCTGGCGGATCGCCAGCGGGCGGAGGCACTCGTCCCGTTTCTTTCGGCTGCCGGTTCGATTCGCGGCCTGTGTGTCGCAACAGTAGTCAACCGCGAGTTCGGCCATTTATGTCTGAAACCCGGAGATTACGACAAGTTCCGTGATATAACTGGCCTTAGAGCCCGATGGAAGAACCGAGAACTAGAAGAAGCACTGCGGATGACCCAGGTTGTTGCATGTCTCGTTGGAGGACTGTCTCAGCTCAGTCAGAACATCTATTGGATTTCAGATGAGGACAACCTCTTTGGAAACGAGAATCAAGCACATGATGTTGCGCGCCTTCTGTCTTCGTTCTCTAGCCATTACACGCACCATGCTTTAGGCGAGTTGGGCATCGGAACCACAGCGCTGGATGAGGGAGACCGGTGGGAAGAGGATATTACTGCGGTCGCCGACCTTGTTGCCGGAGGAATCGCAGAGGCGGTGAATCGGATTTCGCAGGCTGCAGGAGGGAGGATACCCACTTCGTTGGCCTTGGAGTACTCAAAAGAGTTCACTCCAAAGGCTGACGTCATCACCCGATGGTTCTGGGCAGGTGGAGGAGGTCTCCGCCGCGTTGTGATTCTTTTTGAGCAGCAAGTGGGGGGGCTATACAGCGTCAGCAAGTATGATATGTTTTTAGATTAGGTGCAGGCTGGCGCAGAGCGTAGCTCTGCGATCGGTTGAGTCAATGGCCAGGGACCGCCTAGGCGTGATTCG
Source organism: uncultured Acidobacteriota bacterium (assembly GCA_963770415.1). GTDB lineage: Bacteria > Acidobacteriota > Terriglobia > UBA7540 > UBA7540 > CAVROP01. The sequence continues at coordinate 107,353 of CAVYPU010000043.1, read as the reverse complement.
CACGGCTCGGCATTCGAAACACCTACAACCCCTGAATAGCGACCAACGCCGGCATCTCGTCCCAGGTTCTGCCTTCGAGTTCTCGTCCGGATTTTTTCTTTCTGGCTCCACCCCACTGCTTGAAGAAAAAGGGGACGCGGGCGTTGAGGCACTGGTCGCGGATATCCAGCACCCAGGCGGGGTCCATGGGGCGGGCGCCGGGGCCGGACTCGCCGCCCGCGATCACCCAATCGATTCCTTCAAGATTCAGACCCGGCAGCGGTCCCAGCAGCGGTTCGAGGGAAAGGAATTTCACCAAAGCGCCTGTGTTGCGAAGGTGATCAATGCGGAAAGCGTAAGGAAGCGACTCCACGCTCACGCCCATCCAGATGTGCGGCTTCCACGGAAGTTTCGGAGAGATCTCAAGGAGGCGCTCCGACCGTTTGGTGAGGACTTGGAACTGATGCCAGTCGGCGCGGCGCATGACATCGAACGTCTTGAGAATGAATTCCACGGGCACGTCTTTGTGGAACAAGTCGCTCATTGAGTTTACAAATATCGTCTGAGGTTTTTTCCATTTCAGCGGCAGTTCCAGCGCACTCTCGTGGAGGGTCAATTCGAATCCGCGCGCATAGTTCGGCTGACCCATGGCTCGGAGTCGAAGAGCCATCCGTTCGGCATAACAGTGCTTGCATCCCGGACTGATCTTCGTGCAGCCCGTCAGCGGGTTCCAGGTGGATTCCGTCCACTCAATTGCAGAATTTGCCGCCATCAAAACCCTCTCAGGATGTCCTGCGCGATTTTCACCGCGGTCGGAGCCGCCCTCAAGTTGCCTGCCGCAAAGCAGAACAGGTAGAGCGGACAGTTTCGGGAGTTCCTGAGCGCTCGAGGGTTGCGCGCGACCCCCGCGAAAATCCCTTCAAGCCGCCGAATAAAGAAGGCGGCAACGGCGTCGTAATCGGCGTCTCTCTCCTCCGACTCCGTGCGTCCGAACAAGGTGTCCTGCGTCTGCGGCTTGTAGAACTCGTCTTGCCAAGCGTCAGTTCCCAAAACAGCAGTCACACGGTCCGCCCAAGCTTTCGGGGGAGACTGCTTTTTCTGAAGCAGGCGCATTACCGCAGCCCCCAGCGGAAAAAGCAGCCACAAGTCGATGGCTTCAGTCTTGGCAATTTCCTCCAACAGCGTCCAGTCAACTTGCATGCCAAAGGGATCAAGGAAAATCAGGGCACGAGTAGTTTTCCAATCCGTACTGGCGCACCACTTGCGCAGATATTTATTTGCCTCAACGTTCTCAATCGAGATCTTTTTCCCCGAATACTTGTCAGTCAGCTTCTTCAGTTCGGCAAAACGGTCTGGATCCTTCTCGATAAAGAGATATTCTCGAAAACCGGGGTTCAGTTCAACCGCCCGCAACGCGCTTCCCTTGATGTAGCCTTGGGCATCGTCGGCAGTCAGATCTTCAATCAAGTCGAGTTGGCTCATCTCGCTCTGTCGTTGCCAAATGTAGCCCGCGCCTGCAAATGCATCAACGTATACCGTGCGGAAGCGTCGTGCCCACGGGTTTCTAGTGAATATCTTAATGTACGCCTTCAGATATTTTGTGAGAATCCCGAGCTTTTCCTCTGTCCACCGTCCGCCGAACGACTGATCTGTTTGCATATCTTAGCTTCACTCTGTATTCGCTAGGCTGCCTTTCAATAATACTTTCGTTTGGCCGGGAGAGTAAGCAAATTGGACTCTGAACTTGCATTCGGCGAAAAGGCCGGCAGGCGCAGACAACGGCCTTTGGCGTCTTGGATTCTCAGTTTTCCCGACGGGTTAGTCTCTCGGCTAGTCCCTGAGGCGCGGACGTCAACGGGCAGAGATCGGCGCCAGCCCGCGTTGAGCGGCCTTTTCATGGCTAGCGTTGTCGGCGCTGAACTCCGAGAAGGAGGGTCAGCTTTCGCTGCTTTACTTGTTCGGACCGAAGTTCACGATGGTCTTGATTAGACCGCAGGATGGACGTGGCTTGAAGACCATTCCCTTCGCCAGGTTGACCATCAACTTGCCGGCTTCGTCTGAATCCGCATGCGCAACTTTGGCGTCCACGACTTCTCCCGCCGCATTGACTACAATTGAAACGGAACCCTGCGGCTTGAGCTTCTTGGCCCTTTCCTGCTCCGCCTTGGGGAGAGGGCGTTTCGAAACAAACTCAGGTGGGGCGCTGCAAGCAGAATCTTGCTTCTTCTGTGCTCCAACTGCCCCAACGGCAAAGCTGGTTACCAAACCTAGAACTAAACAAAAATAGACAAATGGGTGTTTTATCATAGCGCGGGGATTATACCACAGAGGCCAACAGATCAGGCACGCGATCCTCCGCCATTCGGCCTGCACTTTCTTGCACTTTCCGCCTTGACCTCACTTCAGGAAGGTGTTAGAGTCCCCGCATCATGAAGATAACAAGACGAGAACTATTAGCAAGCGCGGCGGGGAGCTACCTCGCTTTACTTCCTACGAAACGGCTGGCGGCGCCGGCGCGGATGAAGGTTGCGCTCGTAACCGGCACGATGTTCAAGTACGCGCATTCGGAGCACTTCGTGGACCGCTTCCTGGTAGGCTACGGCTGGAACAGCACGTGGCACAAGCCTCCCATGGACCTGGTGGCGCTGTACGTGCGAGCAGGTCGGGCAGGACGATCTCAGCCGCGACGCGCTTGGCGCGCTTCCCCATCATGAAGTCCTATCCCACCATTGCCGAGGCGCTGACGCTCGGTACGCAGCAAGCTGGGCGTGGACGCCGTGCTGCTGATCGGCGAGCACGGCAATTATCCCAAGAACGAGAAGGGGCAGATGAAGTACCCGCGCTACGAGTTCTTCAAGCAGATCGTGAGCGTGTTCCGCTCCAGCGGGCGCTCGGTGCCGGTGTTCAACGACAAGCACCTCTCCTGGAACTGGGATTGGGCCAAGGAGATGTACGACACCTCGCGCAGCATGGGCTTTCCGCTCATGGCCGGGTCGAGCCTGCCGGTAACTTGGCGGACGCCCTCGCTCGAAATGCCTTTGGGTTCGCAAATCCGCGAGGCGGTGTGCGTAGCGCTACGGGGGCGTGGACAGCTACGATTTCCACGGCCTCGAAACCATTCAGTGCATGGTGGAGCGCCGCAAGGGAGGCGAAAGCGGCGTGAAGTGGCTCCAGGCTTACCGGGGCGAGAACTTCTGGAAAGCCATGCAGGACGGCGTGTGGCCGCGCGACCTGTTCGAGTCTGCCCTATGCCGAAGCCACACGCTCACGCCGGCGCGGGCGGGCTTCAACGACATTTTCCCGACCGTGGACGACATGCGCCGCCTGTGCAAAGACCCGTTCGCTTACCAGTACGAACACGCCGACGGCTTGAAGTGCACCTTGGTGATGCTGAACGGGATGTTGCAGGACTTCAACTTCGCCGCCCGCCTCGAGGGCCGCAAGGAGCCCTTCTCAACGCAAATGTACCTGCCCATGCCGCCCGACCGCATGCACGCTGGCCAACTTCTTCAGCCCCCTTGTGCAACAACGTCGAGAAAATGTTTCTGTCGGGCAAGGCCACTTATCCGGTGGAGCGCACGCTGCTGACCACGGGGCTGACGGCGGCGGGAGTGGACAGCCTCTACCGCAATCAAGTCCGCGTTGAGACCCCGCATCTTGCTATACAGTACCAACCCACTCGGGAATCCACTTATTGGAGAACCTAACCAGGTGTCGGGTGCCGGGTGTCAGGTGAACGCAGCAGTCAGCCGTCCGCTCTCAGCACAAACCACTCGCTCGCTGAGGGCTGATGCCTGACAGCTTTGTACAAACATCAGAAGCTGATTTTCTGGAGTGACCATGAAAAGAATCGCAGTCATCACCACCGTATATCGCTATCTCTCTCACGCGCAACATATGGCAGACCGGTTCCTGGTGGGATATCCCCACAATGGAGCCTGGCACCGGCCGGACATGAAAGTGGTATCGCTCTACGTGGACCAGAAGCCCGCAAGGCGACCAGAGCGCCGAGCGGGCGCAGGAGTTCGGCTTCAAGGTGTATCCCACCATCGCGGAGGCCCTGCGTTGTGGTGGCGACAAACTGGCGGTGGATGCCGTCTTGACCATCGGCGAGCACGGCGACTATCCCCAGAACGAGAAGGGGCAGATCCTCTACCCGCGCTATGAGTTCTTCAAGCAGGTCGTGGAGGTATTCGAGAAAGATGGCCGGTCCGTGCCGGTCTACAACGACAAGAACCTCTCCTACAGCTTCGAGAAGGCGAAGTGGATGGTCGATGCCTCGAAGCGCCTGAACTTTCCCATGCTGGCGGGCTCTTCACTGCCGGTCACCTGGCGGCTGCCCAATCTGGAATTGCCCCTCGAGTGCGAGATCGACAGCGCCCTGATGGCAGGTGTGGGAAGGGGCTCTGACGCCATGGACTACCACGCGCTCGAGGCCATGCAGTGCATGGTCGAGCGGCGCAAGGGAGGGGAGACCGGCGTAAAGGCAGTCCAGATGATCGAAGGCGACGACGTCTGGAAAGCCGGCGACGATGGTCGGTGGTCGAAGCAGTTGCTCACCGCGGCGCTTTCGCGCAGCGACACGCCACTCGGCAAGTCCGCCGAGGACGGCCGAACTCAGGATTTGGTGGGCAGCGGCGTGCTCCCCGAACTGGTCAAGAATCCCGCCGCCTATTTCATCGAATACCGCGACGGTCTGCACGCCACGCTGCTGATGCTCGACGGCGCGGTCCGGGACTACAACTTCGCCGCGCGCCTGCGCGGCATGCAAGGGCTGGTATCCAATCAGTTTTTCCTGTCACCTACTCCCAACGTGACGTACTCTGCTTGCCTCATGAGCAAGGCCGAGGAGATGTTTGAGACCGGGAAAGCGCCTTACCCAGTGGAGCGCACGCTAACGGTGAGCGGGATCCTGGAAGCGTGCTTGACCTCGCGCATCCAGAATCACGAGCGGCTCGAAACACCTCAGATTGACGTGCGGTACCACGCTCCTCGCACCTCCCAGCACGCCCAGGCATGAGAAGGCGTGCCGAGTACAACCTGCGTCGCAACCAGTTCATGAGCCGATACAACGTGCGTGTGCTCCGATTCGAAAACCGCGCCGTTTTCGAGCATCCTGACGGAGTTGTGATCGCGATCAAAAGCAACCTGATGAATCCGACGACCACCTCCGGCCCCTCCTGAACTCAGCTGATCTTTATCCATATCTTTGGTTGGACACGGGGGTGCACGCCTTCAGCCCCAACGGGGCGAAATAACGAAGCCCAGAAGGCCTGGGTCTATGCGCCTCCATTTGGTCTCTCCAGCCCTGAAAGGGCGCGATAATTCTCCGGCGCTCCCACGAGCGCTCCAATAACTGGTCGCCCGCGCTTGGTATCTCGCCCTTTCAGGGCTTCCGGGCAAGCCGTGTTTTCTGACCCAGGCCGTCGGCCTGGGCTTCGTTATTTCGCCCCTTTGGGGCTTCAGTTCTCACTGCCACCCCCGTGTCCAGCAAAGAATGTGGGACACGCTCAGATCTCTGAGGAGGGGATTAAGGGGTGGCGCCTTTGAGAGTCCATAACCGAGAATCCATGGGGGATATCCGGAGGAATCTCAGGCATGCCCTGATCAAGAAGTGGAATGGGTCGAGACAGCTTTGCCGAGGCTCTTTCGAACCCGGTCGATTTCGGCGGCCAAGGCGCTTCTGGATACTGGTTTCGAGACGTAACCGTCCATGCCGGCCGCGAGACAGCGCTCCTGATCTCCCGTCATGGCGATGATCGGCATGTGGTGTCCTCCATTCCCCTTCTCCTTTTCGCGAATCACCGCCGTCGCCTCCAGTCCGTCCATTTCGGGCATCTGAATATCCATCAGCACCAGGTCGAACTCTTGTTGTTTGAGGGCTTCGATGGCCGCGCATCCCGTGTTCACAACGACCGTCGAATGGCCTTGCTTCTCGAGCAGTCGCACCACTAGCCCAAGTTCGTCACGGAGAGGCGTTTTTTGATTATTTTTGGCTCCGGTGATTGGTTAAGGTTTTTGTTTTCAGCCCGACCTTTCTGAAAAGTCGATGTAGTGTAGACCAACCCTCTTGCGGCTGGGGTACTCAACGTGACACCATCGCCCCGATGTTCTTGCGACCGAATCATCGGGACAAGGATGGCAAGGACCACAGCTACTGGTCGTTGGTCGAAACCGTCCGCACACCCGACGGTCCGCGCCAGCGGACCTTGTGTTACCTGGGCGAACTGAACAACTCGGCGCAGGCGCGTTGGCTGAAGGTGATCGAGGTTTTCAACGAGCAGGGCAAGCGCCGGCAGTTGAAACTGTTTCCTTCCGATGCCGAACTGCCGGAGAACGATCCCGACGTGGCGCGAGTGCGGGTGAGCCAAGTTCGCTTCGAGCGGGTGCGGCAGTTCGGAACTTCTTGTTTGGGTCTGGAACTGTGGAAGCGTTTGGAGCTGGATCGATTCTGGGCAAACCTGCTGGACGGCGAAGTTGCTGACGTGCCCTGGTCGCGCGTGGCCGCGCTGCTGGCGATTAACCGCTTGTCTGCTCCCTCGAGCGAGTTGGGCATCGAGGAGCGCTGGTATCCCAGCACGGCGCTGGATGATCTGCTGGGGATTGGGGAAGGCAAGATCAACGACAGCCGCTTGTATCGCTGCCTGGATCGTCTGCTGCCTCACAAGACGAAACTGGAGCGACACCTGAAGGAACGCTACGGCGAATTGTTTGGCGCCGAATTCGACGTGTTGCTTTACGATCTGACCAGTACCTACGTGGAAGGCCAGGCCGAGAAAAACCCGATGCTGCAGCGCGGTTACTCGCGCGATCATCGGCCCGACTGCAAGCAGGTGGTGATCGCACTGATCGTCAACGCCGAAGGTTTTCCCTTGAGCTATGAAACCTTCGATGGCAACCGTACGGATGTCACCACCTTGGAAACGGTCATGCGCATGGTGGAACGCAAGTACGGGCGGGCGCGGCGGATCTGGGTATTTGACCGGGGCATTGTGAGCGAAGCGAATCTGACGGCGCTGCGCAACCGGGGCGGGCAGTACTTGGTGGGCACGCCGCGTTCCAAGCTGAAGGGGATGGAACGCCAGCTTCTGGAGGGCACCTGGACGCAAGTGCGCGAGGAAGTGGAAGCCCAGTTGGTGGCGATGCCGGGCGGCAGCGAAACCTACGTGCTGTGCCGCTCCACGGCACGGCGGGAAAAAGAACGGGCCATCCGCCGCCGCTTCTCGGGCCGCATGGAACGAGCGCTGACGAATCTGGCTCAGCGGGTAGAGAAAGGCCAATTGAAGGACCGGTCGAAGATTGAGCGGCGGTTGGGGAAGATTCAGGAACGCTATGGGCAAGTGGCCGACCTGTATGAAGCGGACCTCGGTCAAGCGGAGGGGCGCTGGACCTTGACCTGGAACCTGATCGAGGAGCGTCGAGCCTGGCGTGAGGCGCGAGAAGGCGCCTACTTGCTGCGCACCAACCTGGAGGGAGCCGCGGTGGAAGAACTCTGGACCAAGTATATCCAGCTCACCGAAGCCGAGGCGGCTTTCCGGGCGCTGAAGAGCGAGTTGTCGATCCGACCCTTGTTTCATCAACTGGAGCCTCGCGTGAAGGCCCACATCCTGGTGGCCTTTCTGGGCTACTCGTTATGGGTCACGCTGAAGCATCTGCTGCGACGGAAAAATTCCGATTGTTCGCCGAGCCAAGCCCTGGCGCTGCTCGCCACCATTCAGAGTGCGGATATCGTTCTCCCGACCACCGACGGACGGGAGATTCGCCTGCGGCGTGTGGCGGCCCTCACCGCTGAACAACAAAAACTCCTGACGGAACTTAGCATCTCGTTACCTGACCGCTTCAATTTGAACTTCGAATGTAGTGTAGACTCGGCCATAGCCTGAGCTGATTCAAAAGCACTTAACTGGCTCTTGGCCTCTCTTCGTGACGAACTTGGGCTAGCCTTTGATTGACGTGGTTATCTTCGGCGAACAGTACCTTCAACTTGGAATCCGCACCCACCGGACTCAAGGAGTTAGCTCGGGCAGGCGCAACACGCGGATCAGGGGGGTGTCCCAGGGCCGTTTGGATGGACTCCACGAACCGAGGATGACTGACCGGTTTGGTGAGATAGGCTGCAATCCCCATCTCCTGCGTCCGTACAATATCGCTTCGTTCTCCGGTGGAAATCAGCATGAGAACGGGAGTCTCCGCCGGCTTCGTCCGGCGCCGGATGGCCTCTACAACTTCGAAGCCGTCCATTTTCGGCATGTGACTGTCGAGGATGGCGAGATCAAATGGCGTGCCGGCCTCCTCGGCCAGTGTGAGCCGAGTCAGGGCTTCGGCGCCGCTTGCGGTCAGCGCAGGCTTCATTCCGCAACGCTCCAGAAGGCCGCCCAGGATGCGCCGGCTGGTGGCGTTATCGTCCGCAACCAGAACGGACAGGCCGTGCAAGCGTGCGAGGTTACGGGACTCAACCGGAGGTTGGCTGTCGATCGCTCCTACGCGCGCCGTGAAGTGGAAGCAACTTCCTTTCTCGGGATGGCTATCCACCCAGATTTGCCCCCCCATCATCTCCACCAGCCTAGCCGAGATCGTCAAGCCTAGTCCCGTGCCTCCATACCTGCGGCTGGTAGAGCCATCAGCCTGTGCAAACGCCTCGAAGATAGATTTCTGCTTTTCCTGCGGAATGCCGATCCCCGTGTCGCGAACGCTGAAGTGCAAGGTGGCGCGGTTGGCGTGCTGCCTTTCGAGCGCCACCCGCAATTCCACCTCACCGCGGCTTGTGAATTTGATGGCATTCTCGAGCAAGTTACCGACCACCTGTGCAAGGCGAGTGGGATCGGCGATAATCTGCTGCGGCACTTCCGGGCGCAAATCACAAATGAGCTCCAGACCCTTCTGTTGGGCCCGCAGGGCCAGCGGCGTCACGATTTTGGCTAAGTTGTCGTGCAAGTCGAAGGGTGTGACGTCGAGGTCGAGCTTGCCCGCTTCGATCTTCGAGAAATCCAAGATGTCATTGATTACGGCCAACAACCTGTCGGCTGATGTCTTGGCCAGCTCCAGGTATTCCCGCTGCTCGGTCGTCAAATCGGTATTGAGCGCGAGGTCAGTCATGCCGAGCACGCCGTTCATGGGCGTGCGGATCTCGTGACTCATATTGGCCAGAAACTGACTTTTGGCCCGGTTGGCGGCCTCGGCGCCCTCCTTGGCTCTCCGTAGCTCCAGCGCCGCCCGCTTGCGTTCGCTGATGTCATGGGCGATCGTGGCTGCGCCGATTACTCCCCCGTCCGCGGCTCTGATGGGAGATATCGTGAGGGACACGTCAACGCGGGTGCCGTCTTTCCTCATCGGCGTGGTCTCAAGATGGGAGATTCTCTCCCCCTGTGCCAAGCCCTCCAGCACCCTCGGCACTTCTTTTCCCCGCTCGGGTGGGACAAGCAGAGAGACGTGCTTTCCCAGAGCCTCCTTCGCGCTATAGCCGAAGAGCGCTTCCGCTGCCGCGTTCCAACTGACGATAGTTCCGCTGCGATCCGTACCGAAAATGGCGTAGTCCGAAGACTCCACGATGCAAGCCAGGAATTTGCGCGCTTCCTCCTCGCGCTTCCGTTCCGTTATATCCCTGATGACGCCGATAACACCCACAATCTCTCCATGGGGAGCATAATGTGGGTTGAAAACGGTCGAAATCCAACCCGATTTTCCTGTCTGGGGCACACGGAAGGGCATATCGGGGGAGTAAACAACTTCGCTTTTTAGAGCGCGCTGGAGGAGTCTCTCCACTTCCTGCTCACGGAAGTGCGGGAACATGTCGGGATCCCTTTTTGCCCAGCACTTGTGAAGCCTGGCACGCCGGTCAATTCCTCCATGAAATGGTTCCAGACCTGGTAGCGAAATTCGCGGTCGTAGACGATGACTCCGTCTCGCGCGCTGGCAATGACCTCTCGGTTGAACTGCTCGCTCTGCCGGAGCGATTCTTCCGCCCGCTTTCGCTCGGTCACGTTGCGGTAGATGCCACGAGTGGACACGGGTGTCCCATCCACGCGCCGGCAATCGGCGTTGCCCTCGAGTGCAACCGTCTCCCCGCTCTTGGTGACAAACTCCATCTCGACCCAGACGATCTTCTCTCCCCTTAGCAATCGCTGGAAGAGATCGCGACAGTGCTCTTGGTCCCTGGGGTGGACGACGTCGAAGATACGCAGGCCGGCGACTTCCTCTTCGCTGTAGCCTAGGGTCTTTCGCCAGGCGGGATTGACGTGCAGGAGCCGGCCGTTTATGTCCACGACTTGAATCAGGTCGTTGGCATTCTCGAACAGATCGCGGTATCGCTCTTCCAGGGCGAGCTCCCGCTCGTATTTCAGGCGGAGGGCTCCTGTCTGCCGGCGTACCCGCCGCTTCAAAGCGGCAATCCAACCTAGCGACAGGGTCACGGCCACAGCGAAGAGGCTTAGAACCAGCAGCGCCCGCCGAATTGTCCACCATGATGGCAGTTCGAGGACGACGATGTCTGCGGGTGAGCGGAGAAGGATCTCGAAACCCTTCGGCCCGCGGTTCTTGTCCGCTTCCACGGTCATGACTCCGGTCAATTGCAAGAGACTTCCTAGGCGCAGCGTACGTAAGGGTAAACTGTTTGCCCCGGTGCTCAACTTCGCTCTGAATACGGCTTCCCCAGTCTGCAGGTCCAATACTTCCTCGCCGGGATGGGTCGTGCGATTCAGCAGCCGCGCCGTGAGGCGAACTAATTCCGCATTGTGGCGACCTGATTCAAGTTTCTCGGAGTTTAGGACAACCGGGTCGGGCGCGGGTCCAGCACCGATCTTCTGGAAGACCGCGTCGCGCATGATTTCCGAGTATTGCCCCATGGCGGGATAGCCTGTCGCGTCAATTAGATCCCCAACGTTTACAGGAGTTAGCTGGTTTGTATCCACCAGCAAAGATCCCTCACTGTCGCGAATACAAAGAAGCCGACCCAACTGCTGGAAAATCACCACACCCCGAATGTGCACGCGGTGGTTAAAGGCGCCCTCAGGAGTCAATCGCAGAATCTGACTGATCGGACGCACCGGTGCCGACCAGAGTGACCGAGTAGGCCTCTCCAAAACCTCGATGTCTTTCCAACTTGTCGTTAGTACCTGGAATCCAATGTACCGGGTGCTGTTTGGGTAGTAAAGTCCGCCGAAGACGCCCCGGACGCGCACTTTGCCATCGACGATGCTGGTCGGACTTGAGGAGCGGTCAAGAACAAATACGCTGCAATCGAACGCCCCCGAGGTGATGTTGAGTGTGAGCCCGCCATCGCGCGCAGCCGCCGACCGTACCACACCTTCGAGCTCGATCCATTGTGAATCCGGCTTGCCGAAGGCGAGCTCGTCGCTCGAGGGCCGCAGGGGCTTGGGCATGGGAGCCTCACCTAGGATTCGAAAACTTGCCCGCTCGATCACCGGCGCCAGGTAACCTACGCCGCTAATTCCCTCGACTTCAACGAATTCACCTTGACGCAGCGCGAGCTTGGCTTTCCCGGGGTGAACCCATATCCCGGCCGTTGAATCCTGAACGAAAAGGTCCTGCTCTTCCCAGTTGTAATAGGTCACCACTCCTCGAATGCGAACCGGATAGCCTCTCCCTAGCTCCGCAGTACTCATTTCCCTGATCTGCCGGATGTGCGTAAGGATTGGCAGGTCTTGCCCCGGCGACGCTTGGCCCCGGATAACTGCAGGACTTAGCACCCACCCTATCAGCAACAGGAGTAGAATCAGCGGTCTGATCGGATGGTTTGCAAAGCCGCCCTTAGAACTGACTTGGCTCAGAATCAATTGGCTGGAATAGGTAGACGGATGCCGGGGCGGCGGGCCCCCAATCACTTCAACTTGAGGCTCGGAATGTTGCCGATGAACTTCAAATCCCCACCCGAGTTGCAGGCCTAAAAGGTCCGCTTCGGATTGGTTTTGCAGTCTCCGGAGACACCTCTTCATGGCTTTGTGTCTCTCCCAGTGTCTTATCGGCGGTCAGAGTGATTTCTTGAGAGGCGGGGCCACTTCCTCCAAACGGGCGGGTTGTATGATTCCACTCCTCTCTGAGGAGGGGACAGGGGTGGTGGAAGCCGCGCGGGCTGGCGATTCATCGCCCCAGCCGGTTGATTCCGTCGAATGCCGCGGTTTTATAGCACTCTGCCAAGGTAGGGTAGTTGAAAACGTTATTGATGAAGTAGTCGATCTTGCCGCCATAGGTCAGCACTACCTGGCCAATGTGGACGATCTCGCTGGCGCTCTCGCCCAGGATGTGAACTCCCAGCAGTTCGCGAGTTTCGCGATGAAAGATCAGTTTCAGCATTCCGATCCTATCGCCGATAATCTGGCCCCGCGCGATCTCGCGATAGTTTGCCTTGCCTACTTCGTAGGGAACATTGTCCTGGCTTAGCTGCTCTTCATTGCGTCCCACGTAAGAGATTTCCGGGATGGTGTAGATACCGTATGGGAACAAGGCGGGAACGCTGCTCGTTTCGACTCCAAAGGCGTGGCAAGCGGCCAGGCGACCTTGTTCCATGGAGGTAGAAGCCAAGCTGGGGAACCCGATCACGTCACCGGCGGCGTAGATATGGGGCACCGGCGTCCTGTACAGCTCATCCACCTTAAGACGTCCCCTCTCGTCCGTCGCGAGTCCCGCGGCCGGGAGGTTGAGATTGCTCGTGGCGCCGGTCCTACCGATGCTGTAGAGGGCCTTTTCGGCAACAATCTGCTTGCCGGTGTTAAGATGAATTCGCACCTGATCCCCGGACCCGTTTTCGATGTGTTCAACGCCGCTCACCGCTTCGCCCAACCAGAGCGTGATGCGTCTTTCCCGCAAGTGGTAGTTCAAGGCGTCAACGATTTCCTCATCCACAAAAGGCAGCAGGCGCCGCAGTTTGTCCACGAGCGTAACGCGGACTCCAAGCGCCGAAAAGATGCTGGCGTATTCGCAGCCGATCACCCCTGCACCGAGCACGGCAAGGGTGCGCGGAAGCCGCTTCAAGCCCAGAATATCGTCGCTGACGAAGATGTTCTGGCCGTCGAATGGAATCTTCGGGTCGCGTGTCGCCTCGGTTCCGGCCGCGATCACGATATTGGCGCCGCTCACCGTGCGCTCGCCGGTCGCGCCCGCTAATTTCAACCGCAGCGTATGCGGATCGGAAAACGCAGCTTCTGCGGCAAACAATTCGACACCGTTCCGCTGCAATTGGTTTCGGATAACGTCTATTTCGTGCTTGACCACGTATTCGGTCCGTAGCAGCAGATCTTCCATGGAGATATTCTGCTTGACCGAGTAAGACTCTCCGTAGATTTCCCGTTCGCGATACCCGGAGAGATAGAGCACCGCCTCGCGCAAGGTTTTGCTTGGGATCGTGCCGGTATTGATGCAGACTCCACCTACAACTGCCTTGCGTTCCACAATGGCGGTGCGCTTTCCGAGCTTCGCGGACTGAATCGCCGCCCGTTGCCCGGCCGGCCCCGAGCCAATCACCAGCATGTCGTAATCATAGGAAGGCATCAAAAACCCCTGTGGTCGATCACAGATTGACGACCTTCATGGCCCGCTCGGGATACCGCTCTCCGGCGGCAACTCCCTTCGGCGCAACCTCGTCGAGCCACGCAAGGTCTTTGGGTGTGAGACTTATCTCAAGGGCTGCAATGTTCTCTTCGAGATGCGTGCGCCGCGTAGTGCCGGGAATGGGCACAATATCCTCGCCCTGGGCCAGCACCCAGGCCAGGGCTACATGTGAGGTTTTGCAGCCCTTTTCCGTCGCCAGTTGCTCGACCCGCCGGACAAGCTCCAGATTGAGCGTGAAATTCTCCCCTTGGAAGCGGGGTTGATTGCGGCGCCAGTCGTCGGGCGCCAGGTCCTCCAGGCTCTTGAAACGGCCGGTCAAAAAGCCGCGTCCCAAAGGGCTGTAGGCTACAAATGAAATTCCCAGTTCCCGGCAGGTAGAAAGAATCTCGCCCTCGGGATCACGGCTCCAGAGCGAATACTCGGTTTGCAAAGCGCTGATGGGGTGTATGCGATGGGCGCGGCGAATGGTTCCCGGAGCGGCTTCAGATAGGCCCAGAAACCTTACCTTGCCCTCCTCGACGAGCCGCGCCATAGCCCCCACGGTCTCCTCGATGGGAACCTGGGCATCGACGCGGTGCTGATAATAAAGGTCGATTGTCTCGACCCCCAGGCGCCGCAGGCTCGCCTCCGAGGCCGCACGCACGTACTCGGGCCGGCCGCTAATTCCCTGGAAGCTCCCGTCGGCTCCCCGTACATTGGCGAACTTGGTGGCGAGGACTACCTCGTTGCGACGGCCATGGATGGCCTTGCCGACCAGTTCTTCGTTGCGGCCAGTGCCGTAGGCGTCCGCTGTGTCCAGGAAGTTCACTCCCCGGTCAAGCGCCAGATGGATTGTGGCTAGTGACTCCTCGTCGTTCCGAGGTCCGTAAAACTCCGACATGCCCATGCATCCGAGGCCAATGGCAGAGACAGTTAGCGAACTATTGCCCAATTTTCGATTGCGCATCAGCATTTTCCCCCTGAAGTTGTAAAATTGCCCGGAAGACCAACAATACCATCGACAGCGGATTTTGCTCAAGCGGCCAGCTTTGGAGTGGCACGGGCATCCTGCCCGTGCTGGGGCATGGCCAAGATGGCCATGCCACTTCAGCCAGCTCCGGGAACTTGCCAGAGTGCGATTGCGTATGCTCTATTAGATACTAAGGGAGGAGTGTTCCATGAGCACAAGCCCTCAACCACCGCGTCCCCCTGTTCCGCCGCAACCGCCACGTTCAGGCAGCAACGTTGTGGCGATAGTCCTATTGGTCCTGGCACTAATCGTTCTGGTCAGTGGAATGGCCGTTTGGACCGGCCTCCGTTTTCTTTCCCACAACCTCCGAGTGCAGGTGGAGGATGGAAAAGGCGGGAGTAAGGCAGTTTCCATCGACGTCCCGGGCGGCAGTCTCGGCTCCTTCAAAGTTCAACATGATGTTAACGAAGATAGCCTGGGTTTGCCCATATACCCCGGGGCCACCCGGGTGAATGACAAGGACTCTGCCGCCGTCGATCTCGGGTTTGGAGGGGAGGCAGGCGTGCGCATTCTGGCTGCGAAATTCGAAACTACCGACCCCCTGGAGAAAGTCAAAGCCTTCTACAAAGCGCGTCTGGGAAGCGAAGTCACCAAATTCACCGAACACGGCTCAAGCGGGGAGACTTCTTTCGAGATCAAAACCAGCGGACAAGAGAAGGTGGTGGCGCTCGAACCCGCTGAAAGCAAAACACGAATCCAATTGGTACGGGTGTCATTCGGTAAGACCGAAAGCAACTGACGGGATACTCCCCGAGTTCGAAAGCAGTTGCCTAAACTCACGTCATTCCCGCGAAAGCGGGAATCCACCGAAGTGGGTCCCCGCTTTCGCGGGGACGACGACGTTTGTGGTCTTGGATAATCGTCATTTTCAAAACACAAGAGGAGGCCCCATGGAGTTTGAGCATCAGGTCGCAATTGTGACAGGTGGAACCGGGGCGCTAGGCAGTTCCGTGACTCTGGACCTCCTCGAAGCCGGCGCCAGCGTGGCGGTTACGTACCAGTCTGAAAAGGAATGGGCCACGCTCGAAGCCCGCGCGCGGGATCAACGTGGGAACCTGACGGGCGCGAAAGTCGATCTGACGAAGGCCTCTGAGGTGGAACGCCTGGTGGAGAGTATCCTCGCCAAGTGGCAGCGCATCGACTATCTGATAGCAGTGGCGGGGGGCTTCGCGGCAGGCAAGAGTTACGAAACGGATGACGAAACCTGGGAACACATGCTCAACCTGAACCTGCGCTCTCTCATCCTCTGTTTGCGTTCCGTGGTTCCGGTTATGATTCGCCAGAACTTCGGCAGGATCGTCACCATATCGAGCGGGTCAATCCTGCGCGGCGGGGGCGCGGGAATCGCCGCCTACGCTGTTTCCAAAGGCGCGGTTCGCCAGCTCAGTGAAATTCTGGCCGACGAGCTGAAGGCTTACGATATCCACGTGCATTGCATCCTGCCGGGAACCATGGATACAGAGGCCAATCGACTCGCCATGCCCAAGGCTGACTTCTCGAAATGGGTCAAGACTGAAGAAGTGGCGCGCCTGGTCCACTTCCTGGTCAGCGGTCAGGCTCGCAGCGTGCGGTCCGTGGTGGTACCCGTACTCGGCTGATTCAGGGCGGAACCCTTCCCTGGAGTTTCTACATTTGCGTCCCATGGGCAGAGCCGCAAGTCGCGATGGAACCCTCTCCCCCAAGGGGCATGGGCGCTAGATTAAGGGCTGGTGGGGGCCGCCGAACATGCCCGAAGGGCAGGAAGGTCATTAGCCGTAGGTGAAACCTACGGACGAGAAGGCATACGTTGAGTATCTGAGCGACCCCGAAGGGGTCGAATTCAACCCCTCCGGGGTTGAATAGAATACTTTGGGACGACGTTTACCGCAGGTTTCACCTACGGCTAATGACGTTGGGCCCCTTCGGGACCCCGTCCCAACGCTTGATCTAGCGCCTATGCCCCCAAGGGGGAGAGGGCGGGGTATTCACACGGAGTCTTCAGCCCTGCCGAAACCGCGCCGCCAATTCTTGTCCGGATTAGATTCCCTGCCTGCGCTCCGCCTCAGCGGCCCTGAACACGGCGAGGTTGCTTGAATCAATAACTGCGGTCCCTGTGTCAACGCGTGCCGGCAGGGGCGGAACGGGCGCCGTCTGCCAATCCTTGAACTCGTGCACGACATTGTGGTGCAGGTCATCGAGGAACCGCAGGCTGTAGAATGCCATGGTGTAGGGTTTCTGAGAGACGGTCGCGGCGATCACACCATCAGCGATAAAGTCGAGAGTTTCCGGAGTCTTATCCATAGCCACGACGGGGATCTTGCCGCCCATATTCAATCGGTGCAGTGCTTCCGCCACGCCCGGGCCGCCCGAAGCCTCGAGGCAGACGATGCCGTCAATTTGAGTCTTGGCAGATAGCAGCGATGAGATCTGATCATTGGCCGAGCGGGGATCACCCTTGTCGTCCAGTGTGTGGGTTACTTTGATTCCCGAATATTTCTTGAGCTCTTCGGAAAGCCCACGAAGCCGCTCTTCCTGGTTGTGCTGGCCGGGAATGGTAATCACCACGAGCTCACCCTTGCCATGCATCAGATCGCCTATGCGCTTTCCGCTGATGAGCCCGGCCTGATAATTATCCGTGCCGATGAATGAGATGCGATGCGATTCCGGCGCGTCCGAATCCACGCAGATAACTGGGATCCCGGCCTTGACAGCCGCGTCGATGGCGTCGTTGAAAAGCTCCGGCCGCGCGGGCGAAACCGCGATGCCGGCGGGGTGCATGTCGACCGCCTTCTGAAAGGCAGTGAACTCATCCTGCGGAGAGTAAGTATCCGACCCGGTAAATTCGGCCTTCACCCTAAGTCCACGCGCGGCATCCATGAATCCGGCTTTGGCTTCCTGCCAGTAGGGAAGGCTTGTATTGGCTGCAACAAAGATATAGCGTTCGGTTTCCTCGTGAAATGATTTCTCACACGAGGTCAAGAGTCCAACTGAGGAAAGCAGCACAATCGCCAGGACCTTCCATGTTGCTTGTTTCATATGCACTCCTTTGCTTCGCCCGTGGCGGCTCGCTCGCGCCGCCCCGGCAGGTCGGTTTTAACCTATCCTAGAAGGATTCATGAAGCCTATCACAAAATTTAAATAGCGGGAAGAGCGCTTTCGATAGTCACGATGGTCGCGTCAAACTCCTCGAACCATAAGAAAACAGGACACGCTCCATGGGAACCGTGTGTGGAGTGCGGCAGCTTGCTGCCGCTTTGGGCGAGCCTGCTGGCAGGCGCGCCAGGAGGCGGAAGCAAGCTTCCGGCCCGGAAAGCGGGAGCAAGCTCCCGCACTCCAAATTCGTCCGACTTTGACGCGACCCTGCCACGCGACGCAGGGTCGCATCAAAGTCCTCGAACCATGAGAAAACAGGACACGCTCCATGGGAACCGTGTGTGGAGTGTGGCAGCTTGCTGCCGCTTTGGGCGAGCCTGCTGGCAGGCGCGCCAGGAGGCGGAAGCAAGCTTCCGGCCCGGAAAGCGGGAGCAAGCTCCCGCACTCCAAATTCGTCCGGCTTTGACGCGACCCTGCCACGCGACGTGAGGCGCTTGAACCAGACACATCGCATGCCCTAAAATGTTAACTGGGGTTATGCTGAATTTTGAAGACATCGCCGGTTCGGTGCGGGCCTATCGTCCTGGAGAAGACCTGTCGATGCTGCGCAGGGCTTATGACTTCTGCGCGCTGCGCCATTCCGACCAGAAGCGCCTGTCCGGGGAGCCTTTTATCACGCATCCGCTCGAGGTGGTCCAGATCCTGGCGGAGATGAAGCTGGACCTCGTGTGTCTTGCCGCCGGCATGCTGCACGATGTTGTAGAAGACACGGGCACCTCGAGCGAAGCCATCGAGGCCGAGTTCGGGCCGGAAGTGGCGCGCATCGTCGACGGAGTGACCAAGATCGGCCGCATCAAGTTCATGAGCCGGGAAGAACAGCAGGCCGAAAACTACCGCAAGATGGTCCTGGCCATGGTCGATGACATTCGGGTCGTGCTGGTGAAGCTCGCCGACCGCCTGCACAACATGCGCACTCTCGAGTTTGTGCCCGCCGAAAAGCAGGAACGCATAGCACGAGAAACGCTCGATATCTATGCGCCGATCGCGCATCGCCTGGGAATGGGAAAAGTACGAGGCGAACTCGAGGACCTGGCTTTCAAGTTTCTCGAACCTGCGAACTATCTCGAGCTTAAGAAGTCGGTGGAAAGCCGCCGCAAAGTGAGCGAACATTTTCTTGCCGAGGTGCGCGACCAGGTGACCGCAAAGATGCGGGAGCACTCCATCCCGGCCCGCGTCGAAGGCCGCATCAAGCGCCTCTACAGCATCTGGCAAAAACTTCTGCGGCAGCACGTTCCACTCGAACAGGTCTATGACCTTCTCGCCGTGCGCGTCGTCACGGATAGCGTGAAGAACTGCTACGCGGCGCTGGGAGTCATCCACAACACCTGGAGGCCGGTGCCGGGCCGCATTAAAGACTTCATCGCCATTCCCCGGCCCAATCTTTATCAGTCTTTGCACACTTCCGTCATCGGGCCTCACGGCCAGCCGTTTGAGGTGCAGATTCGCACGGAGGAGATGCACCGTGTTGCCGAGGAAGGTATTGCCGCGCATTGGAAATACAAAGATGGCAACCCTCTCGAGCCGAAGGACGAGGAGCGCTTTGCGTGGTTGCGGCACCTGGTGGAATGGCAGCAGGATATGGGGGACCCGGGCGAATTCCTTTCCACCCTCAAAATCGATCTTTACCCGGAGGAAGTTTACACCTTCACCCCTAAAGGCAAAGTGATCGTGCTGCCCCGCGAAGCCACTCCCATCGATTTCGCCTATGCCATTCATAGCGAAGTAGGCCACCATTGCGTGGGCGCTAAAGTGAATGGGCGCATCGTTCCGCTCAAATACAAATTGCGGAACGGCGACATCGTGGAAATCGTGACCCAGACGCATCACACGCCGAGCCGGGACTGGCTGGGAATCGTCAAGACGTCGCGGGCGCGCAACAAGATCAAACACTGGGTAAACGTCGCGCAAAGGGGGCAGGCGGTGGAAATCGGCCAGCGCCTGCTCGAGAAGGAAGCGCGAAAATACGATGTGACGCTGAAGAAGGTCGGCGAGGAAGACTACCAGCGCGTGGCGCGCGACAACGGCTGCACGCAAGCGGACGACCTGTACGCGGGGATCGGATACGGCAAATTCTCGGCGCGCCAGGTGCTTGCCAAGCTAGTCCCCTCGGCTCAGCTCGAAACGGCCCACCCGTCCCGCCTGGGCGGCATGAAGCGCGCCCTGGGCCTCTCCGGGGATACCGCCATCCAGGTGCACGGGCACGGCGACCTGATGGTCTATCGCGCCAAGTGTTGCAATCCCATTCGGGGCGAGGAAATTACCGGCTACGTCACGCGCGGGAAAGGGATCGCAGTCCACGCCAAGAGCTGCCCCAACGTGCAGAATCTCCTCTACGACGCCGACCGGCGGATTGAGGTCAAGTGGGTGGGGCCGAAGTACAGTCTCTATCCCGTCAAGCTCACGCTCTTCACGCGCGACCGTCAGGGCCTTCTGGCCGATGTGACCGGCGCGATTGCGGATGTCCATTCCAACATTCAAGACATCGAGGTGCGCACCGCTGACAGCCAGGCGCACATCGACGTGACGCTGGATATCGTGGATTTGGAGCACCTGGAGAAAATCGTCGCTTCGTTACGAAAAGTTGAGGGGGTTTATCAGGTCGAACGGATGGCCCATTGAATTCAAGCGCGGGCGCGCCCTGGCGTGCGTCTACTTCGCTTTCGTAACCTTGCCGGAACGAATGCAGGATGTGCAGACGCGCACGGTCTTGTGAACGCCCTCGAGGACGGCATGAACCCGCCGCAAGTTGGGGTTCCAGCGGCGCCGGGTGACGTTGTGGGCGTGGCTTATCCTGTTTCCGTATTTGGGACCTTTCCCGCAAATTTCACAAGCCAAAGCCATAGCATCACCTCGTTAAGTGGACAATCGCTTCTCTTACACAATCCCCCATTCTAGCAGAGCAGCCCTAAAATCACCTACTCATTTGTTCGCGCAGTAGTATCCTGATTTGAGCGCAGACCTCATGATCCTTCGGCTCACCACTGTGCATGAAAATGGCCTGGATTCCCGCTCCCCCGCTTTCGCGGAGGACAAGTTTCGCGGGAATGACAACAACTGCGTCATCCCCGCGAAAGCGGGGATCCACCGGTGCCGCGTCGGCCTATTTTCATAGCAGCGACGGTCTCGAGGACGGCCCAACATGCCCGAAGGGCATGAAGGTCATTAGCCGTAGGTGGGACCTACGGGCGAGAAGGCATACATTGAGTTTGCCCGCGACCCCGCAGGTGTCGAATTCAACCCCTCCGGGGTTGGACTCATTACTTTGGGTTGGCGCGCACGAGTGCGGCTCTGCCGCTCGAGCAAGCGGTAGCGCAGCGCGGCCTTCAGGCTGCGCTGCGCTACCCCGCTTACTGCAGTGCAAGAACTTGGCTCATTTCCGCCGAATTGTGCACTTCAAAATTCCTGACCGCTTCCCTTCCCGGAAATAAGAACCCTGCGCTTTCGCCGGTAGGGTTACAATACCTGCATGAAAAATGAACCCTTTTTCCGCAGCTTTACCGGGCTGATCATCTTCGCACTGCTTGCTGGCATGGTGGTCCTTGATTCCTGCCAGACGCGAAGCGGTTCGGACCGCGCCGTGGTAGCCAAGGTGAATGGCCAGCCTATCTACCGCGATCAAGTCGAGCGGGTGTATCGAAGCCGTCAGAGCGCCGGGCCGGACTCGAGCAGTCAGGAAGAAGCCCTAAGCTTTAAACTGAATGTTCTGGATGAGTTGATTAACAATCAGATACTGGTCGAGCACGCGTCGCACGCCGGCATCACCATTTCGGAAGCCGAAGTAGATAACAAGGTGGCCGAACTTCAAACTCCTTATTCGGCGGACGAGTTCCGCAAACGCATTCGGGACCAGGGCATGGAAATGGACGAATTGCGCAAAGAGTTACGGCAGACGCTAACTATTACGAAACTGCTGAATAAAGAAATCGTCTCAAACATAAAGGTATCTGACGCCGACATCGCGGCTTACTACGAACGCAACAAGGCCAACTTCAATGTTCCTGAAACGGCGTACCACCTGGCGCAGATCGAAGTCACTCCCGGCGCCGACCCCGAGGTGCGCAATCTCAAGAACGACGACGCCAAGACCCCCGCCGACGCCGAACGAAAGATCCAGGCGCTCTACGCCCGCCTTCACGCCGGGGACGACTTTGCCACCGTGGCGCAGGAATACTCGGAAGATGCGCGCACCGCCTCGGGCGGCGGCGACATGGGGTTTATTCCGGTTTCAGCATTGGCCACCACCCCGCAACTCAAGCAGGCGGTGCTTGGGCTCCAAGTAAACCAGTACACGGGGGTCATTCGCACCAGCGGCGCCTATCACATCATCAAATTGCTCGGCATGGAACCGGCCGCGACCCACACTCTTTCCGAGGTGCGGGTGCAGAATGCCATCCGCCAGACACTCAAGAACGAAAGGGAGCAGCTTCTGAAAGCGGCGTATATCGAGACGCTGCGCGACCGCTCAAAAGTCGAAAACTACCTGGCACAGGAAATCGTCAAAGGGGAGTTGAGCCCTCCGCCATCCAAGTGAAAGTGGCAGGGGTAGATCTAAATTTACCCTGGTCGCTGAAGGATGTTGGGCGCCGGAGACGGCGAGCCGTCCCCCCGCTTCAGACCATGCGCATCAGGCGGAACCCGGCTTCCACGCCTGCTTCTTCCTGCGCGTAGATGCGCTCCACGCGGCCCGCGCGGGGAGCGCGGATTTCGTTTTGCATCTTCATCGCTTCGATAACAATCAGGCCTTGGTCCCGGACCACCTCCTGGTTCTCGGCGACCAGCACTTTCACGATTTTTCCCGGCATGGGAGCTACGATTTCTTCCGGGCCTTGCTCCCGGCCGCGAGGGCCTTCGTGCTTCCGTCTTCTCGGATCGCGGATTTCCACCAGGTACTGCCGCAGACCCACGGTGACCACGTATGGGCTAAGATAACCCTCGGCATCGCCGGACCTCTTGCCGACCTGGGCTTCATACGACCGGCCGTCAATCAGTATGGAATAGATGCCCGGCGTGATTTCTTCTCCGTCCGCGAGCACCGTATCGCCGTCGACGCGCATCTTCACTCCTGCCGGCCCGGCTCCCGTCACGCCCTCCTGGGCGCTCGCCGTCGCGGGAGACTCACATTCGTGATTCGTAGTCTTCGCGCCGGAATGAATTTTGATTTCAAGTTTCATCCGATTCTCCAGTTTCACCGTCGTGGCCGCTGATTCAGCAGCGAGTCTCTACCTGCGTTCTTCCAGGTGCTGTCGCGCAAGGAGGCCTGGGTCTTCTTCTCCTTCGGCCCTCGCGCGTGGAGGGCTGCCGCCAGCACGGCCACTCGCTCTTCCTCGGGCGGAGGCGGCATCTCCTGCATCATGCCGGCTGCCAGCAAGCGGTCAATGAGGCTCGTGTCCAGGCGGCCCGCCACGAACTCGGGGTGCTCGACCAAACGCCGGAAAAACGGGACGTTGGTTTTGACGCCGAAAATTTCGTACTCGCGAAGCGCCCGCCGCATGCGCGCGATAGCTTCCGTGCGATCCATCCCCCAGACCGACAATTTCGACAGCAGGGGATCATATTCGAGCGGCACGGTCCAACCTTCGTAGACGCCGCTGTCCCGTCGCACGCCCGGGCCGGCGGGCACCTGGAGCCTGCTGATGTAGCCGGGAGAAGGGAAAAAGTTGTTGGTGGGGTCCTCCGCATAAATGCGGCACTCTATCGCGGCGCCTCGCATCTGCACATTTTCCTGCCGCCACGTCAACCGCTCCCCCGCCGCAATCCGAATCTGCTCCTTCACCAGGTCAATTCCGATCACCAGTTCGGTTACCGGATGCTCGACTTGCAGGCGCGCGTTCACTTCCAGGAAATGGAAATGGCCGCTCGGCTCAACGAGGAATTCCACGGTGCCGGCGTTCCAGTAACCTGCCAGCTTCCCGATGCGTATTGCGGCTTCACCCATGCGCTGGCGCAACTCGTCCTGGACGAAAGGAGACGGGCTTTCTTCCAGCACCTTCTGGTGCCTTCGTTGCAGAGAACACTCCCGCTCGCCAAGGTGAATCAAGTTCCCATGCTGGTCGCCCAGAATCTGGATTTCGATGTGGCGGGGACGGTCGAGGTATTTCTCGAGGTAAAGCGAGGGATCACCGAAAGCGTTTTGGGCTTCCGAGCTCGCCGTACTGTAAGCGGATTCAAGCTCGGCAGGAGAACGCACCAAGCGCAACCCCTTGCCGCCACCTCCCGCCGAGGCTTTCAGCATCAAAGGGTAGCCGATATCATCTGCAACGCGGCGCGCCTCCTCGAGGCTTTCGAGGGGGCGGTCAGTCCCCGGCACCACGGGCAGGCCGGCCTGGGCAAGGGTGCGGCGTGATGTGATCTTCGACCCCATTAACTCCATCGCCGCCACCGGCGGTCCGATGAACACCACGCCGGCATCCGCGCAAGCTCGGGCGAACTCCGGGTTTTCCGCCAGAAAACCGTAGCCGGGGTGTATTCCGTCTGCGCCGGTCTGCTTGGCTACCTCCAAAATGCGATCGATGCGCAAATAGCTTTCACTCGAGGGAGCCGGCCCGATGAAAAATGCCTGGTCGCCGTAGCGCACGTGCAGGGATTTGCGGTCCACCTCGGAATAGACGGCCACCGTGCCGATTCCCATTTCGCGGCAGGCACGCATCACGCGGACTGCGATCTCGCCACGGTTGGCTACCAGGATTTTACGAAACATTCCTCCTACCCTTCTCCCGACTTGGCGGTGGTTCGTGCCGGTGACGCTCGTGCCCGCCAGTCCCAGCGCGTCAATGCTCACTCACAATGTGCCCCGACCGCGGGCACATTCAAACCCATGCGAAAGTATAGACCCGTCGGGACATTGCGACAAGGCGCATGGCAGGCGCATGGAGGGAGGGTAGTGGTACGGTTTGGCGTGGCACGGCCATCCTGGCCGTGTCAGTGTACGAGCGGGACGCCCGTGGCGCTTCAAACCGTACCACTACCGGCGGAGTCATGGCGGGCAGCGTCGCTCCTTCCTTGACAGCGCGGCCCGTGGAACGTAGAATTTTTTGTCAATGAATATTGCGCCTCTCGCAGCCGCTCCGAAGGGAGAACTCTCAAGTGGTCTCAAAACCTGGAAGTCTGGACGTCACGATCGTGGGCGGGGGAATGATCACCTATGATCTACTCCTTCCTTCCTTATTCCACCTGCAAAGGACGGGCATCGTCCGCAAAATCGATGTCTGCGCCTTGGACAGTTCACCTTTGAAGGCCTTGGCGGAGGGTCGCGATCTACTGGAAGCTTTTCCAGAGCAGAGTTTCACGCCGCACCCATCGCTCGGCGAGCCGCCCGAGAAGAAGTTCCCCGAGCTATATAAAGAGGTCATCGCAACGATGGCGCCGGGGAACATGGTCGTGGCCGCGATGCCCGACCATCTCCACTTCGAGGTGGTCAAGCTGGCCTTGCGCCATGATCAGAACGTGCTGTGCGTGAAGCCGCTGGTGCTGAAGTACGAACATGCGCTTGAAATCGAGAAGTTGGCGACCGAGAAAGGACGTGTGGTCGGGGTGGAGTACCACAAGCGATTCGATCGCCGGTCGCTCGTGGCGCGGCGCGCGTACGGCCTGGGCCAGTTCGGGAGTTTCGTAATGGGCGAGGCCAAGCTCATCGAGCCCTACTATTACCGCTTCTCGAATTTTCAGAACTGGTTCACCTGCAATAACACTGACCCCTTCACCTACATCGGCTGCCATTACGTGGACCTGGTCTACTTCATCACCGGGCTTAAGCCGGTGGAAGTCTCCGTGTACGGAGTGAAAGGCAAGTTCCCCAACGGGAACGATGCTTACATGTGGTCGCACGGCCGCGTAATTTGGGAAAACGGCGCGCTGCTCTCCGTGGTCAATGGCCTTGGTTATCCCGACGCGGCAGCCGGGAGCAACGATCAAGGTCTGATCATGTATTGCGAAGGGAACGGTCAAACGGGACTCATCTTCCACGATGACCACAATCGAGGTGTGGCCTATTCCTACCTCGAGGGCATTGGTCCGGGCGGCTCGAAGTACAATTACGTCAGCCCCGATTTCTTCCGCTTTGTTCCCTGGGAGGGACCGGGCTACAAGCCGATGGGTTACGGTTGCGATTCCGTGGCCGGCATTACGGGAACAATTCATCGCATCACGAACGAGACGGCGGGACTGGCCCCGGAGGCAGCGCTGGCGCGGCGGCGCGAACTGCTTCGCGAAGTGGACGCGCAGGGACTGATCGCCACGCCCGCCAACAGTTTCATTAATGAACTTGTGGTTGAGGCCACGCGCAAGTCGATCCTGCATGGCGCCGCGCCGGTCCGCATCGTTTACGGCGACCATCCGCATGTTGAGTAGCGTGGCATTCACACGAAGGTTGCCGTCCGCGGGAGCGGAGGGTAAGGGTGCAACTTTCATGTGACGCGTCATTCCCGCGGAGGCGGATAAGCAAAGGAGAACCATGGCTGTCTACGATCTAACACCTGTCGAAGTGCCTAAAGTGGAAACGAAATACCGATCCATCAAGACCAAGCTGCCCGTGCCGGAATCGCTCCCCATCTTCGAATCGCTCGAGCATTCGGAGCCGCGCTCCATGATGGGGCAGCCGCCGATCATATGGGACAAGGCGGAAGGCTTTATTGTGAGCGACCCCTGGGGGAACCGCTGGATTGACTGGTCGTCGGGTGTGCTCATCACCAATGCCGGGCACGGACGGAAGGAAATTCGCGACGCGCTGCGGGAAGTGATTGACCGGGGCCTGCTGGCTTCTTACGTGTTCGTGCATGAGCGGCGCGCGCGCCTGACGCAAATGCTGCGTGAGCTTTCGCCAGATCCGGCGAATTACCGCGTCTTCCTGATGAGCACGGGCAGCGAGGCGACGGAGAACTGCATCAAGTTGTCGAAAACCTACGCTCTCGAAAAACAGGGTCCGCGCAAGAAGTATTTCGTCACGTTTGAAAATGCGTTCCACGGGCGCACGATGGGCGCCCAGCTTGCTGGAGGGTGGGAGAGGCAGAAGAAGTGGATGGTCGATCGCGACGCCACTTTCGTGCAAGTGCCATTTCCCGACGGCTACAAGAATGAGGACCTTTCATTCGACCTGTTCCTTAAGACGCTGCGGGAAAAAGGCGTCGAGGGGCGGAACGTCGCCGGCGTGATGACGGAAACCTACCAGGGCGGCGGACCGGATTTCCTGCCCGTAGAGTACGCGCAGAAACTCGAAGCTTGGTGCCGCGAATACGACGTTGTGATGTGCTATGACGAAGTTCAGGCAGGCTTCGGACGCACCGGTAAGATGTTCGGGTTTGAGCATTACGGCGTGCGGCCTGACCTGATCGCCTGCGGCAAGGGCATCTCATCCTCATTGCCCCTCTCTGCGGTGATCGGGCGCGAAGATATTATGGGCCAGTATCCTCCCGGCTCGATGACTTCGACGCATTCCGGGTCCCCCCTGCCGGTCGCCGCAGCCATCGCAAGTCTGGAGATTATTCAGAGGGAAAAGCTGGTCGAGCGCTCGGCCTGCTTGGGGGAAATCCTCATTCCGGAACTGCATCGGCTAAGGCGCAAGTATCCGCAGGCGCTCGGCTGCGTGCACGGCAAGGGCCTGGTGGGAGGGATTCAGGTCGTGAAGCCGGGGACGAAGACTCCCGACCCCGAGACGGCTTTGAAGATTAACATCGCCAGCTTCCAAAAGGGCCTGCTGATGTTTGCCCCCGTGGGCGGTCAGGGAGAGTGCGTCAAGATCGCTCCCCCGCTGTGCATCACTGAGGACGCCTTGCGAGAGTCCATTCAGGTTCTGGAAGAAGCTCTGGACGAAGTTCTCGGTGCGTAGGGGAGGTCTTGCCATCATAAGCGCTAACTTAACGGTCAGGAACGTTCGAAAGCCCGTCAGCCGACGGGCGAAATAATGTGGCCCACGGCGAGCCAGCCGTGGGGTAAGGAAGATGTGAAGATTATTCTTAAGCCCCGGTAGGGGCGACAAAATCGCGGCGGCCCGCGCGCAGAGCTTGTGTCGCCCCTGGCGGGGCTTAAACTCGACTCCGCCCCATCGTCATCCCACGGCTGGGAAGGTGCGAAAAATCGATCCTACGTAAAAACCCGTCATTCCGAGCGCAGCGAGGAATCTGGCCCTGCCGATGGAATTCACTGATAGTGGAGGAGAAACAGAGCGAGATTCCTCGCTGCGCTCGGAATGACACACGCGCGCTTTGATGGTTTGTCGGCGGCAGATGATTTTTTCACAGCTTCTCGCGCCGTGGGCCACATTATGCCGCCACTGCCGTGGCTAAAAGCATCCGATTCGGTGCTTATCTTGGCGCCTATGAGGGCTTACCCTGCCTCAGTCGATGAACAGCGCAATGTTCCCATCAGGGGACGGCAAGCCGTCCCCGTACATCCTTATCACACTTTGGAATGACTGACGCGTACGGCGGGCATGCCGTCGGAGTCTGCGATGACTTCGACGTCGCGGAAGATGTTGGGGCTCTCCTGCTTGAGGACGCGGCAAACCTCGACGGCCAGCAGGCGGATTTCGGTATCGGCGTGCGGGCTGCCGCGAAGTTCCAGGAAGTGCCGCCAGGCGCGGCTGTTGCCGGTAACGAAGATCTTTGTCTCACAGGCGTTGGGCAGGATGGAGCGCGCTGCCTGCCGCGCCCACTTGCGGCGGTCGCGCGCCGGCATGTTCGGGTGCTTGTGCTGGACGTATTGCGAGGTAGCTTCCGCGAGGTCAACGTAGGCTTTCCGGATCGTTTCAATGGTCTGCCGCCACTTGTGGAGCAACTCCTCGCTTTCCTGAAATAGCGGCGGAACCACATAACAAGCGTCACTCTCGTCCACATACCGCTGCGAGAGCTGTGAGTAGCTGAAACCAGCACGGTGGCGAACCAGTTCGTGGGTGAGGGCGCGGCTCACGCCGGTAAACAGCAGGCACCAGACAGCGTGCTCGAGGACGCTGCCGTGCTTCGAAACCAGAATATTGTCAATGTATTCCTGGTTGGATTTCCGCCCTTTGCCGAAAGACATGTAGCAGGTACGCCCGGCCATTTCGGCAAGCGCCTCGGCAGGGGCTGGCGCGTCGGTTGTAAAGAGCAGGCCCTCATCCTGAAG
Organism: uncultured Acidobacteriota bacterium; assembly: GCA_963770415.1. Classification (GTDB taxonomy): domain Bacteria; phylum Acidobacteriota; class Terriglobia; order UBA7540; family UBA7540; genus CAVROP01. The sequence continues at coordinate 78,576 of CAVYPU010000043.1, read as the reverse complement.
GAAACGGGCCACCTCGTCGCCGACTACGGTCTGGCGACCCACGACGTAGACTTTTGGCTTAGTGATATAGGAGTCCGCCATTGTGCCGGGTCCGCCGTTTCCGCTTGGGTTCTGTGTGCCCCCGTAGAATAGCCCCCAGTTTTGGGGCCCGCCGCTCATCCACAGGGCCAGAGAAAAAACCGCGGACCCCAAACCGAGGGTCCGCGCTTCCGAATCAGGGATGACAGACTGAAGCTTGCGCTGCCTACTTGCTCTGGGCTGCCGCTTTTGCTTCCGCGGTCGCAGCAGCAGCCTTCTTGAAGTCGGCATACTTGCGCTGGAATCGTTCGACGCGTCCGGCGCTGTCCATTATCCTCTGCTTCCCCGTAAAGAAGGGATGGCACTTGGAGCAGATTTCCAGGTGCAGTACGTCGCCCTTATAAGTAGAGCGCGTTTTGAAGGTATTTCCGCACGCGCATACTACGGTCACGGGGTGATAGTTGGGATGAATTGCGTTCTTCATGGAACTCCTCGGGTGCAGGCGCACAACATTCCATTCTAGCGGTGTCGCCCCAAAGTTTCAATCTCAAAGCGCTGGAGGTGTGGGAAAAATCAAGCGCTGTCATCCTGAGCGCAGATGCCATGATCCTTCGGCTCACCACTGTGCATGAAAAAGGCCTGGATTCCCGCTCCCCCGCTTTCGCGGAGGACAAGTTTCGCGGGAATGACAACAACTGCGTCATCCCCGCGAAAGCGGGGATCCACTGGTGCCGCGTCGGCCTATTTTCATAGCAGTCCGCACTGCCGCCAGCGGCACCCTGGAACCATGAAAATGTGATTCCCCATTTCCCTTAACACACGTCATTCCCGCGAAAGCGGGAATCCACGGACGGTGGGTCCCCGCTTTCGCGGGGACGACGTTTGTGGTTGTGGATAATCGACATTTTCAAAGCAGCGAAGGATCTCTGCAGTTGCTTTCAATTCAATGAACTAGGAGAACTGCAGGGATGCTTCGCGGAGTTTACCCTGAGCGCAGCGAACGGGCTCAGCATGACAGAGTTCCGATTTCCTCCCACCTACACAACGGCCTCCGGCCCCATAGCATTGACCCATGGGGAACCGTAGCGGGGCGCCTATTTTGGGAAGGAACGACTCCCGGGTTACTTATTAATGGACCGGGTGGAGACACCCCGGCCCCTAAAAGGGGCCGGGGTTACTGATAGACGACTTTCCAATCTTTCCCACTGGAACAACGAACAGAGCGGGGCGCCTTCCTACGAACCTCCAGCCTTCCTGATAGCTATCGCTTTGGTGACCCAGTCGTCAGCCGTTTTCAAATCAGCCTCGCGAGCCGAAGGATCTAGGCTCCAAGTCAGCTTTCTGCCGATAGATTAGATTCAGGTAAGACATGGTATTGAAGTCGTTCGGGCTTAAGCTGAATCGCCTTCTCCAGAGTCTCGACCGCTTCCTTGACCAGCGGACCGTTCTGTTCTTCCAGCTTGGCACGGGCCTTTTCGGGGAAGGGCGGCAAGCTGCTGGGGTTCTTTGGGATCCTTCGGAAACTCGATCTTCAGATCCTTCCTCATCTGCTGCGTGTGCGGGAAAACGATGGCCCAGTCAAGCATCCCGATCCAATAATAAGGGGTCAGGGTTATTGGGCTCAACCTGGAGCCAGATGCCGCTGATATTCCTTCGCCCTGTCGAGACTCCTTCATGTAGTAGTAGAGGTCTGGCGATACTGGCAATGGCGTTGGAGTTGTTGGGATCCGCCTTCAGAACATCCTCGAAGGCCCCGATCGCCTGGTTGCGCGATCTTCACGTTTTCCGGCGATTCACCGCTCGGGGATGTACTGATTGAAATACGCGGTGGCCAGGTAGAGCCTGGCATTCAACAGGGTGGGGTCCAAACCGACGGCTTCCTTGAAATGCATGATGGCGGCCTGGAACTGCGCGTTGCGGAACGCCCCGACTCCCTTGTTGAGCTGGTCGCGCGCCCTGAGCTTCTTGCATCCGCTGCTGAAAGGTAGCAACAGCAGCAAAGCCCCCAGCAGGGCAAACTTATACACCTTCATTGGAATTCCTCCCTCGACTTGAGCATAGGTGGGGGACTATTGGCCTTCTTCCAAGGCCTTGGTCACGAGACCGATCTTGTCAAGTCCCGCGCCCTTTGGCGATGTCGATGATCTCAGCCACATCCCAGAAATGACAGTGTCGGATCACCTTTTACGAACATCACCCGGTCGCTGCGCGTCTTGAAGATGTCTTCCAGGCGCGAACCGAGCTGGCGGATGTCTACTGCGTCCTGGTTGATCTTTACCTGACGGCTGGCATCGATAGACACCACGATCGTATGAGCCAGGACGTCGGGATCGACCTTTTGCGTCCTTGGGGCCGGGTTGAGGCACGAGCGCGTCCAAGCCCTTCGGCGTCAAGGGCGTGATCACCATGAAGATGATCAGCAGCACCAGCAAGACGTCAATCAACGGGGTCACATTCATGTCCACCATGGGACCTTTCTTGTTCCCCCCTACGGCCATAGCCATAGTGGTACCCTCCTTCTACTTTAGCGAACTGAATTCGACCTTACTGAGTAGCTTCGGCAGCCGCGGCAGCAGCAGCGCTCCTCGGGCCTGAACCTTTTCGGTCAAAAGCCCGACGGAATCCACTCCTGCCGCCCGCACTGCGTCCACGACCGCGACCACATCACCGTACTTGGCGCGTTGCATCGCTCTTGATGTAAACGGTCTTGTCGAGCTTGTCCGCGATCGCGATCTTTCACCTTGCCGGTGATCTTGTCAACGGTGATGCTGTCCGAGCCCAGGTAGATCTTACCGTCCCGGGTAATAGCCAGGACCGTAGCATCTTCCTTGTCTGCGGCCTGCATCGGGCGTGGGTTGTTGACACGGGCCATGTCAACGCTGACACCTTTTTGCAGCATGGGAGTGATCACCATAAAGATGATCAGCAGCACCAGCATCACGTCGACCAGTGGCGTCACATTGATGTCCGAGACAGCTCCGGACGATTGCCTTTGAGAGAGCCATTATTTCTTCCCCCGCGACGACCTCTTAATGAAGTAGTCAATCAACTCGGACGAGGAGTTATCCATTTCCACGTCGAAAGACTCGATCTTGCCGGTGAAGTAGTTGTACGCCCACACCGCAGGGACGGCCACAAACAGACCGACTGCGGTGGTGACCAGGGCTTCGGAAATACCGCCTGCTACCGCAGCCAGACCGGTGGACTTCGCGCCGGCAATTCCTTTGAACGCGTTGATGATGCCCAGCACGGTCCCGAACAGCCCGACGAAGGGGGCCGTGGAGCCGGTGGTGGCCAGTGAGGAGACGCCGCGCTTCAGTTCGGCATGCACGATGGCCGCAGCCCGCTCGAGGGCTCGCTTGGAAGCTTCGATGGTCTCGCCGGAAATCTCCGCCGATACCTGATGAGCCTGGAACTCCTGCAGACCCGCCGTCACGACCTTGGCCAAGTGGCTCCGCTTGTTCTGCTCGGCAATGGAGATGGCTTCGTCGATCTTGCCATCCTTCAAAGCGCCTGCTACTGCGGGAGCAAACAGCCGGGATTGCTTGCGGGCCGCGTTGTAGGCGATATAGCGGTCAATCATGACGCCGATTGACCAGCACGACATGATGAAGAGCACGATGACGACCGACCGGGCCGGCCAAGCCATCGAGCGCCACATGCTCACGAGGTCAAATCCGATCGTCGCTTCGCCTTCTTGAAACAGCCAAAAACAGAGAGTTACGCAACATAGTGTTTTGTATCCTCCTGGAAGATTTTCCTGAATCACAAGCTATTCAGACAAGGTAAAGTTCACGTCGATCTCGGTAACAACTTCGACCGGTTCCCCGTTCAGCAAGGTCGGCTGATAGCGCCAGCGCTGCACAGCCTCATAGGCTGCTTTGATCAGCAACGGGTGCCCGCTGATCGTCTTTCAAGTCCTGAATCGTGCCGTCCTTACTGATAATGGCCTCTAGGCGGACGTACGCCCTGAATGCGGGCCATTTTCGCCGAGCTGGGGATATTCAGGCTTCGGTTGGAAAATGAGTTTCGCCTTTCCACCTGGCCGCCTACGCGGATTCGCTTCGGTGTGACAGCCTTGGGTGGGGGCGGGGGTGGGGGGGCAGCAGAGGGTGTAAGAACACCGCCCAGAACTCCGCCTAAGACGCCGCCCATCTGGCCGCCCGGAACACCTCCCGGGTATGCCGCCGACAACGCCCACGGCAGAGTTGGAAACCGGCTCAGGCTCGTCCTTGATGATTTTCACGGTCTTGGGGATGACGGTGGGCGCCTTCATGATGTCCTCTACAGTCACCCGCTTGACGATTCGAGGAGCGGCAGCAGCAGGCGGGGGAGGTGGAGGCGGAGGAGGAGGAGGCGCCGCCAAAAAGGTCATTAACTGAGCCGAGGGCAGAGCCTCCGTGTAAATCAAAGGCACCAGCACCAACAAGCCGACCAGGATGCCTTCACAGATGTAGGCGATGGGGATTGTCGCTCGCCGCCAGTTGTCGGTCTTGGCCGCCGAGTAGATCAGATAGGCGAGGAACCCCACGATGTTGAAAAGCAGGACGATGACGAACCAGACAGGAGCGCTGAGCTTCTGAAGCCGCGCATCCGCCATCACGTAGCACAACATGAGCGAATATCCGGTGATCAGCGCCCCAACGATGACGGCTTGCGCCGTAATCACCTTCGTGTCGGCCCCGAACGACAAAACAGGCAAGCAGGAAATACAGAGCCAAAAAGACCACCACGCCGATCGCCAAGGAGATCAGCCAGTGCTTTGGCCTGAGGACCGAAACTCTTGAGGGAGAAGATTCAAGTAAAGTCTCGTCAAACATGGCTACCGCCTCCTAAAATTCCTAAAACCGCCAGGGAGAACGAACCTGGCACAAACTTAACCATGACTAGCGACGCGCAGCAACAGCCTCGCGGAAGTTACTCTTGGATTTCGTCGCTGCCAACTTTCCACCCGACCTTTGCTGAAAGTAAACCACAATGGGACTGGCAATGAAAATTGAAGAATAAGTCCCGATAATCACTCCCACCACGAGCGCAAACGAGAAGCCGTGGATGACCTCGCCTCCGAACAGGAACAGGGAAACGACCGCCAGGAAAGTCAGCCCGGAGGTCAGAATCGTCCGGCTCAAAGTCTGGTTGATGCTGCGGTTCACCAGGTCCACGATGTTTTCGCGCTTGTTGAGCCGAACGTTTTCACGGATGCGATCGAAGACCACGATCGTATCGTTCATGGAATAACCGACCAGCGTCAGCAAGGCCGCGATTACCGTCAGACTGATTTCCTTATTGAGCAACGAGAAGAAACCCAGCGTGATGATGACATCGTGGAACGTGGCGACCACCGCAGCGATGCCGTAGGATAGCTCAAAGCGGAACCAGATGTAAACCAGCATTGCTCCCAGCCCCGCGAGGGTAACGTAAAGGGCCTGTTGGCGAAGGTCCTTCCCGACCTTCGGCCCAACCACCTCGGAGTTCTTCACGGCAAAACTCGAAAGGTAAAAATCGTTCCTGAGCGTGGCGATCACTCCCGCGTTCGCACCCGGCACCGAACTCAATTCCTGGAAGTCCCCGATCAGCCCGCTGCGGGGCGGGTCGTTCCTGAAATTGACAACCGCCTGCGCCAGGTCCTGATAAGTCTTCGTCGCGGTGTCGATGCCCTTCGACGCCAAAGCCAGCGGGTCTGCGGTGAGCAGGTGCTCGGAAACCGTCTGGGGGCTGGAGTTATTGAAATCCACCTTGCCCGCCTGGCCCTGCCCGAATAGGCCCGATAACGCTGTGATAATGTCCCGCTTGCCTTCATCCAGAGCTTCGCTCTGGGTGGTCGTCCTCAGATCCAGCCCGACGATGACTTCGTGCTCGGCGGGATCGCCAATGCGCTGGATGGTTGCGCCGCGTAACTTCAGCCGGTCAAGCTCACTGCGAATGGCATCCAGGTTAGGCGTCTTGGCGAACTTTACGGTGACAACGGTCCCGCCCCGGAAGTCGATCCCGTAGGCGAAACCCCTTTTGTACACTATCGATCCCACTCCGATGATGGCCAGGGCGAGCGACATGGCGATGAAGTACCACTTAATCCCCATCCAATCTATTTTTGGCTCGTGAAAAAACTCCATCCCTTGTCCCTACCTCGCTTCTCTCTTTGACACCGAACAACTCCCCGAAGTTCCCATTATTTATGACGGTGTTTGGTGTATCGCCGATCCGGCTTTGCGGGATCGGCATGTGGCGGCCTGAAGGCCAGCCCTCCGGTTCAAACCGAAAACAGCACCCGGTTCTCGGCTAGATGCTGAGCTCCGCGCCCTTCTCACGCCTCGAAAGGACATAATCAAATATCACACGGGAAACAAAAACGGAAGTAAAAAGATTGGCTAAAAGACCAATCGTCAAGGTAACTGCGAAACCGCGGATGGGGCCGGTGCCGAAAGTAAAGAGGATGGCCGCCGAGACCACCGTGGTGACGTGCGTGTCGATGATAGTCACAAAGGCGTGCTCGAAGCCGCCGGCGACCGCCGCTCCCACCGCTTTCCCTAACCTCAATTCCTCTCGAATGCGCTCAAAAATCAGCACATTGGAGTCAACACCCATGCCGACCGTCAGGATCACACCCGCAATGCCGGGCAAAGTAAGCGCCGCCTCAACGTAAGCCAGCGCTGCGACCAGGATAATCAGATTCAAAATGAGCGCCAAGTCCGCGTTCACGCCTGCGCCGCGATAGTAAATAAGCATGAACGCAATCACCGCTACAAAACCCACAATGCAGGCGACGATCCCGTGGCGGATCGAGTCAGCCCCGAGGGAGGGGCCAACGACCTGCTCAGAAAGGGGCTTGATGCCCGCCGGCAATGCGCCGGAGCGCAGAACCAGCGCCAAGTCCTGCACCTCCTGCTCGGTAAAGGAGCCGCCGGTAATTTCCCCTCGGTCGGTGATCTGGGTTTGGATAGCCGGCGCGGACTTGATCTTATTATCGAGTACGATCGCCAGCAGCTTACCCACGTTCGAGCCCGTCACACGTCCGAATCTTGCCGCCCCGTCACGCGTGAGTGTGAAATTTACAGAGGGGCGCCCATTCGAATCGTGAGACGGCTCGGCCCCGCTCAGGTCGCGGCCCGTTACTGCCGCTATGCGGTTGACGATGTACCAGGACTCACCGTTTGATCCCGAGGGACCCTGCAACAATTGCGTATCGGGAGGAAGCACTCCTCCGTGGTTGGCGAGAAGCGCCTCGCGACTCGGAAGCGGCCCGTCCTGAACCAGCTTCAACTCCAAAAGAGCTGTGGATTGAATAATGTCCTTGACGCGGTCGGGATCGTTGACCCCGGGAAGTTGTACCACCAGCTCAAAATCGCCTTCGCCCCCGTATTCGGCGATGGTCGGCTCCGTGACGCCCAACTGGTCAACCCGGTTGCGGATCGTATTCATGGATTGGATCAGCGCTTGGTTGCGAATGTTGGCCGCGGCGGTGGTCTTCAAGCTCAGCATCCAACCTGTGACGTCCCCCGGCATGTGGGAAAGGTCCCAATCCGAGAATTGCTCGCTGGCCAAAGTCTGGAGGTCGGAGCCTCTCTCCTGCGGAACCCCCTTGATCTGGATTCGGTGCTTGGGCGGGTCCGACTGCACATCGTCGGCTTTTTGAACGTCAGAATAAGGAACGTTCTTGGCCTTCAGCTCGTCTTTCATCCTTTCCAGCGCATCGTCGGCAGTGATGTTCACTGCGTCTTCCACATGGACCTGCAACACCAGGTGGGTCCCGCCCTTCAGGTCAAGTCCCAGGTGGATGCGGGTGCGGAGGTTTTCCTTCAGTTCCTGAAAATTCTTCGGAAAGCCGATGATCCCCAGAATGCAAACCACAATCAGGGCGGCAATAATGATCGCGCGACCTTTAATCTTCGTATCCATGCCTTGACTCTCTCCAACTTCGGCCGTCATCCCCGCGCCAGCGGGAATCCAGACCCTCCGGGCTTACCTGGGCCCCCGTTTTCGCCGGGGCGACCACCTCGAACCGATCATGACCGTTGCGGCTCTAAACTCAAGGTCAGCGCTACTTGCGCTCACGGCTTCTTCTGCTTGGCGGCGGCTGGATCCTGTTTCGCCTCCGCCGTCTCTTCCGTCACCATGCCCGTGATCGCCGAGCGCGCCACATCAATCCTTATCTGGCTTGCAATCTGGAGCTGAACCGTGCCGTTCTTGAAAGACACAATCGTCCCGTAAATTCCGCCGCTGGTCACCACGCGGTCACCCGTCTTCAGAGCAGACAGCATGTCTTGCGTCTTGCGACGTTGCTGCTGTTGAGGCCGAATGACCAGGAAATACCAGATGGCAAACAAAGGCGCAAACAGGAGAAGGAACTGGCTTAGCGCCCCCCCTGCTCCCGGGTCCGCCGCCAAAAGAAATGAATTTCGGAAAATTAACTCGATCAAGGTCGAGCCGATAAGCAAAGGATTTTGTAGCGTGACACCCTGCTCGCGAGGAACGTGATCAGCAGGGTCGGGCTTTCCGCATTTGTCTCAGGGATGGTTTGCGCGCTTAAGGTCAGGCGCGCACCCTCGAATGAAACTCCGCGAACGCTCCAAGCAACAAAGATTGCCTCATTCTATACATCCTGTCAACGTAAAAGTGCAGGTTATGCTGGGTTGCTAATATCGCGCCCAACATCTCCCCCGCCTGGAATAAATGACGGATATAACTTCGCGAGTAGCGACGGCACACGGGGCACTCGCAGGCCGGATCGAGCGGCGACTCGTCGCGCGCATATTTCGCGTTCCTGATCACCACCCTGCCCTGCGATGTGAATATGCCGCCGTTGCGAGCATTGCGAGTGGGCATGACGCAATCAAACATGTCGAAACCTCGCGCTACGCATTCCTCGAGGTCCTCGGGTGTGCCCACTCCCATCAGGTAGCGCGGGCGGTCGCGCGGCAACAGTCGCGCCGTCGATTCAGCGATATCGTACATTTCATCTTTCGGTTCGCCCACCGAAAGCCCGCCCACGGCGTAGCCTTCGAAATCCAGTTCCAGTAACCCCTCCGCGCTTTCCCGCCGAAGCTCCTTGTCTACGCCGCCTTGCACGATACCAAATAAGGAAGGGACCAGGGGCTGGGGACTAGAGATTTGTGATGGATGATTGGTGATGGGTGATTGGGCTCCGGTCTGGCCTTCGCTCGCTGAAAGCTGAGAGCTGAGAGCTGACCGCTCTCCCCCAGCCCCTAGCCTCGAGTCCTCAGCGCGAGGGCTTGCTGATGGCTGAGAGCTGAAAGCTGAAAGCTGCCGCTTCGCCCGCCCGGCCCAGCGGTGCGTCAGCTTGACGGCGCGATGCAGCGCTTCCCGGCTGGCCGGGTACTCGACGCACTCGTCGAGCGTCATGATAATGTCCGCACCGAGCGCCACCTGGACTTCCACAGCGCGCTCGGGGGAGAGGAAGTGGGAAGAACCGTCGAGATGCGATTTGAACCAGACCCCGTCCTCAGTAACCCTGCCAAGCTCCTTCAGGCTCATCACCTGAAATCCCCCGCTGTCGGTGAGAATCGGGTGAGGCCAGGCCATGAAGCGGTGCAACCCTCCCAGCTCGCGAATGATCTCGTGGCCGGGCCGAAGATATAGATGATAGGTGTTGGCGAGAAGAATCTGCGCTCCCAACTCTTCGAGTTGGGCCTGCGTCATTCCCTTGACGGTGCCCGCCGTCCCCACCGGCATGAAAACCGGCGTCTCGATGACCCCGTGGGGCGTATGCAGAAGCCCCGCCCGCGCTCCCGTGGCTTTATCTTCAGCAACAATCTCGAATCGCAGTGCCATGTTTTGGGGGTCCGCGCCTTTGGAGTGCGGCAGCGCTCACCACTGTGCATGAAAAAGGCCTGGATTCCCGCTTGCGCGGGAATGACAACAACTGCGTCATCCCCGCGAAAGCGGGGATCCACAGGTGCCGCGTCGGCCTTTACTCATAGCAGTCGCTCATGCCCGTCCGCTGACGGGCACCCAGAAACCATGAAAATGGTTCCCCTCGTCGCTTCCTTGTAGGGGGACGGCTTGCCGTCCCCGCATTTTCGCTCGTCCCGACGAGGGTAGGGCAAGCCCTACCCCTACACCTTTTCAAAGCAGAAGAACTGCAGGGATGCTTCGCAGCGCAGAAGGTGTGAAAAAATCATCTGCCGCCGACAGACCATCAAAGCGCGCCTGTGTCATTCCGAGCGCAGCGAGGAATCTCGCTCTGTTTCTCCTCCACTATCAGTGACTTCTATCGGCAGGGCCAGATTCCTCGCTGCGCTCGGAATGACAGGTTCTTACGTAGGATCGATTTTTTCACACCTTCGCAGCGAACGGGCTCGGGATGACACCTTCTGCGGATGTCTCAGCACTCTGCTAAAGTTGAAACCTACGCGCGAGCAAGCTCGCGGGAAAAAGCGGCAGCAAGCTGCCGCACTCCAAACTCGCTTCGAACCTGTCAACCCAGCATGGACAGGCCCATTTTGACCAGGATCCAAACCGCCCAAAGGCCTGCGTAAACCAGAAAGATGGGCAAGGTTTTGACCTTGCGGCCCGTGCCCTCCGATAGCGCCATCGCCATCAGGATCACGGTCCATATGGTGAGAATATCGGCAGAGGTCGAAAGAGCGTAAAGGGGCTTTGAAACCTGCGTGGGGTTAAGGAAGAAGCCGAGGTTGCTGGGGACGGGATTCTGCGAGTTGAAATGGTCGGGATCTCCAAAGAAGATCACCGCGATCGACATCAGGGACCCTAGAAGCGCGATGAGGTTCGCATAACTAACCAGGGAGAAAACCGTCTTGAAATTCGTCTTCGCTCCGAAAATCAGGTTCACCGCGAGAATTCCCAGGCCGGCAACAAGGAGCAGATAAAGCGGCAGAAATACGAACGGAGCGATGTGTGCGAAAATCGCTCCAATGTGCGCCCCTTGACGCACCGCCAGGTCCATTTGCTCGGGTGTCATTTTGGACGCTCGGCCGCTCTGCTCGAGCGACATGCGCACCATGCGCTCCATGCCGATCTTCCAAACCATGATCTCGGAAACGGCGGCCGCAGCAACCACCAGCGTGATCAACGGCGCCCAGAAACCCGGTTTGCGGGTCACGTCGGCAAAAGTCTCCCCCGGTGAGATAAAGACACCCATGAGCCGCTCCGGAAACGACAGCGCCGGAGCCTCCGCCTCCGCGGGCCTTACTAAAGGATCACCCATGACTCCCCCCTCCCTATGACTGAGATGTTGGAACGACCTCGCAAGATGAACAGCCAGGACGAGCGATCGTCAAAACCCTTCCGTCGCGCAACCATGAGACAAACTACTGAGAGAATTCGAACCGGACTACCCAAGACGCGTAGCATCATATCAAGTTGCAGTCGCGCATACAACAGCCGCAAGAGCCCCTAGGCCACACGTGGCTCGACCCAGGCGGTGTAGGGGTCGGGCTTGCCCAACCCTGAAGTTTCTACATTTCGGGTGAAGCATCTATTGTGTTAGTCTGGCGCGGGAAGGGCTCCGCCCGCTGCTCTGTGGAAAGGCTCGGCCTTTCCAAGGCGTTCTGCATACTTATTTCTTTCGACGAGGCTGCGCCTCCCATCCTTTCAAGGTTACGATTTCCCGGGACACTCCGTGTTTCTCCATTACCAGCGTGGCGCATGACCGGCTGCCGGTATTTCGCGCGGACGCCCTGAAGCAGATCGTCTGCGCCGCCTTGGATGATGCAGACCACGATGATGGCCCGGCGAGGCACAGCCTCGCCGGGTGAGAAAGACAAGAGGGTGGGAGGCAGATGGAAAGGCCGAGCCTTTCCACGGAGCAGGCGGCGAAGCCGTAGATCATCATTGAAGGAACCGATCGCAATTTTGACAGGGCCAGGGCTTGCCCTACCCGCGGGCCAACGGCCCGCTCGAAGGGGACGGCAAGCCGTCCCCCTACAACCAGGTTATCGACGGATTGGGGTGCGATGCAGCGCGAGTGTCTCGCTCGCGGGCCATCGCTGTGCGATGTCTTGGGGAGCTTCCATGGGCCTTTGGCCCACCCGAGAGAACGAAAATCGCTCACAAGGTCACCCCCGCGAAAGCGGGGGTCCATGTCGCCTGAATGGATTTCCGCTGGCGCGGGAATGACGTATTTGAGGCTGATCTTCAGGTGGTTTGAGGGACTAAATGTATTTGAGCACCCAGCCGAGGAGGTAGGCGCCGGTCCCGCCGTAAAGGAGCAGGGGTTCAAGCCAGATGCGGATCTGGGCCCAGGGCGGATAATCGATGACCGGCCAGGGCCCGTGGCCGCCCCAATACACCTTGACCAGCAGGCCCAGGATCAGCACCGCGAGGGCTCTATTCCTGAACAGGCGCGCTTTATCCGGCCCAATCCAATAGTACTTCCCGGAACGGATAGGCGAGGGCCGATTGAGGAAGGGTCCGTCGCACTTGCGACACTCGGTGGCATTATCGGGATTGGAGTACCCACAAAAGGAGCAGCGCTTCATGGACGATCTTCGTAAATCGTCATCAACTACTCGCGGACTTCGGCGTCGAGAAACGCCCGCAGCTTGCGGCTGCGCGAGGGGTGGCGTAATTTGCGCAGGGCTTTGGCCTCGATCTGGCGGATGCGTTCCCGGGTCACCGCGAAACTCTGGCCCACTTCCTCGAGCGTGTGCTCGCTGCCGTCATCGAGGCCGAAGCGCATCTTGATCACCTTCTCTTCGCGCGGTGTCAGCGTCTTCAGCACCGATTCCGTCTGCTCCTTGAGGTTGATGCTGATGACGGCTTCGGCAGGGGAGATCACGCCCCGGTCCTCGATGAAATCCCCAAGATGGGAATCTTCCTCTTCTCCGATGGGGGTCTCGAGCGAGATGGGTTCCTGGGCGATCTTGAGAACCTTGCGAACCTTGATGACCGGAATTTCCATCCGCTTGGCGATCTCTTCCGAAGTCGGCTCCCGCCCGTATTCCTGCACCAGCAGCCGCGAGGTGCGGATCAGCTTGTTGATGGTCTCGATCATGTGCACGGGAATGCGGATGGTGCGCGCCTGGTCGGCGATGGCGCGCGTAATCGCCTGGCGGATCCACCAGGTGGCATAGGTGGAAAACTTGTAGCCGCGGCGGTACTCGAACTTGTCCACCGCCTTCATCAGTCCGATATTACCTTCCTGGATGAGATCAAGAAACTGAAGACCACGATTGGTGTACTTCTTGGCGATGGAAACCACCAGGCGCAGGTTGGCCTCGATCAGGTCGCGCTTGGCCGCTTCCGCCAGATCTTCGCCGCTGAGGATGTTCTGGCAGCTCCGGCGCAGGTCCACGGCGCTGAGACTGAGAGCGGTGCTCGAATTCCGCCAGGCGCTGCCGCAAGCTGGCGCAGGTCCTTCCTCAAGTCCTTGTTGCCGTTGGCGCGCGAGCCCTCGACTTTTTTTTCCGTCTTGTTCAGCTCGCGCTCCAGCGGCCGCAGCTCCTCGTTGGCAAGGCGAATCTTCTCAATCAGCACCTTGCGCATGCTGTGTGTGAACTGGATGGTCCGGAAGAGCACCGAGATCAAGAACCCGGTGGCGGGCCACCGCCCAGTTGTAGCGGCGGAAATCCCGGGGCTTGCGGGTGCGGGGGATGGCATCCCGCTTGACGCGAAGCTGCAGCAATTTCTTGTAAAGCCGCTCCACCTCATCGATGCAGCCGATGACGTCCCTGGCACGCTCGGTAACCTTCTCCTCGGTGAGTTCATCGTCGTCAAAAACCACCACTTCCTTGATGGTCCTGTCGCCGCTCTTCAGTTCCTCGCGCAGGGCGAAGAGCGCCTGGATAACGATGGGCGAGCGCGAAAGCGTCTTCAGCACGTTGAGTTGCCCGCGCTCGATGCGCTTGGCAATCTCGACCTCGCCCTCGCGGGTGAGCAGAGGGACGGTGCCCATCTCGCGCAGATACATGCGTACCGGGTCGTTGGTCTTGTCCAGAGCGCCAGGGCGTCAGATCGAGCTCGACGTCATCGGCAATCTCGTCGCCCTTGAGATCGTCGACCTTTTCCAGGCCCAGGCCTTCGGCCGCCTTGACCTTGGGGGAATCCAGCACCTCGATGCCGGCATTGTCGAACATCGAGAGGAGGTCGTCGAGATCTTCGGCCGAATGCACGTCCGAGGGGAGAAGTTCGTTGACCTCGTCGTAGAGGAGGTAGCCCTTCTCTTTTCCTAGTGAAATCAGCTTACTGACTTGGTCGAACTTGTCGTCGAACGCCAAAGCAACGGCCCCCCTATGGGAGAAAAAGGATTATTTCGGTGCGAAAAAGACGACGGCGACACCCCTCCTTCTTCTCTGGCGGTGCCGCCTTCAGCGCAACTGCGTCATAGATATGACAAGCCGTCAAACCGCACCGGCTCCATCGTATTAGATGTAATATACACGATTTCGTTTGTTAATGAATGGATATTTTTCTGCCCTCATCGAGTCCACGCAACTCATTCTCCAGGTCGGCCTTGGAGGCTTTTGAGCTGGCGGACTTTGGCCCAATCGTTGAGCTGGATGGCATCCTGGATGGCCCTTCGTAGCGTGTCGAGCTCGCGGCGTGCTCTGCGGGCCTTGAGGGACGCGCAGGTGCCGGTCAATACGTCCACGGTCCGGCGGCTCCACCGCCCAAAACAGGCTTTCATAAAGCACCCGGCGCCCTTCCTCGCTCAGCGGCTCTTCCAGAGCCGCCGGCGCGGCCTCCTCGCCCTGTCGCCGTAACTCCAGAAAATGCTTAAAGATAGGCTCTGTCACTAAACCCTCGAGCATTCCTTGCTCCACTATCTGAGGAAGCAGCTCATCTGCCAAGCCCCTGGTCTTCTACGAGAGCTCGCAGAAGTTCCTTCTCCGGCGATCATAACCTTGGGAGCAGCCGACCCCGTCTCGATGCGTATCTCCGATCGCGCCGGGCCTGCCACGCGCTTCAACTCATCCCTCAGCAGGCGCTCATCCAGGCGCAACCGCTCGGCGAGCCGCCCCGCCAGTTCCGCCCGCAGCATGGGATTGGGAACCTTGGCGAGGTACGGCAGGACTGCATTCGCTGCCGCAACCTTGCCTTCCGGCCTGGCCACGTTGTGCGTCGCCACGGCGCGATCGGTCAAATAGTCAAGGTAAGCTGGGCGCAGCCGCCAAGTAGTTGCACGGTAACGCGTGGGCGCCTTGCTTCCGAATGAACGAATCCGGGTCGAGCCCCCCAGGCAGCGCCAGCACTTTGGCCTCGAAGCCCTCCTCGAGCAGCAACGCCAGGGAGCGCTCCGTGGCCGCCACTCCCGCCGAGTCCGGATCGTAGTTCACCACCACGCGGCGCGAGTAGCGTGCCAGCAAGCGAATCTGGCCCTCTGTCAGGCTCGTGCCGCAGGAAGCGACGACGTTCTCGATGCCGCTCGAAGCCACCGCAATGCAGTCCATGTAGCCCTCAACCAGAATCGCGTAATCGAGCTTGCGGATGGCTTGTGCGGCCCGGTCCAGGTGGTACAGCAGGCGCCCCTTGGTGTAGATGGGAGTCTCCGGCGAATTCAGGTACTTGGGCTGCTCGTCACCCAAAGCGCGCCCTGCGAAAGCCACGACCTTGCCGCTGTCATTGGCTATAGGAAAAATGATGCGCCGCCGGAAGCGGTCGTAGCGCCGGTTCCTTTCGGCGTCGTGACCCACAAGCCCGCTCTTTTCGAGCAGCCTCGGACTCGTATCCGGTCCCGCTGCAAATGGCGGATCAGGGCCTGTCCGTCGCCTGGAGCATATCCGAAGCGGAAACGGCCCACCACCTCGTCCGTCAGCCCTCGATCTTCAAGGTAAGCCCGCGCCATGCGCCCTTCCGCCGTGCCGCTGAGTTGGCCGGCAAAAAACTTGGCGGCGGCCTCGTGCATTTTGTAAAGCGCCGCGCGCAAGCCGGTGTTGGCATCGTAGGTCGCCTTCGCCGAAGGTCTCCGAAATCGTGACGCCCACTTTCTCCGCCACCCGCCGCAGCGCCTCCGGGAAACGTAAGGCTGTCGATCATCATCACGAACTTGAAGACGTCGCCACCCACCCCGCAGCCGAAGCAATGGAAAATCTGCTTTGTCGGGTGGACGGCAAACGAGGGAGTTTTCTCCTGGTGGAAGGGGCAAAGGCCTACGTAGTTTACCCCCGCCTTGCGCAGCTTGACGTAGTCGCCCACGATCTTGACGATGTCCGCCGCCGCCCGCACCTGGTCCACCTGGCTCACCGATCATCCTTTGTTTTCATATACATTCTCGCTTTGTTCCGCCAAAGCCGGTGTCGAAGGGTCGAGAAGTCGAGGAGTTAAGATGCCGATCCACCGCATCCCCGACCGCGGTTTGGGGTCTCGGTCGGCCCCTGCCTTACGCCGCTCGAATCTTCAACTTCGTAACCCCTCGACTTCTTGACCTCTTCCTTTGTTTTCATACACATTCCCGCTTTGTTCCGCCAAATATGTCGCGTTCAACCCACGTCCGTCCTCAAATATTAGGACATTTTGTCCGACCCGAACAATGGGGGCCGACGGCGCAGTTCGGCCGGAGCCAGCAGGGCAGAAACGGACCGTCGGGAAGTGTGGGCAGGGCCATCATCGATCATAAGGGGCCTTCAACGGGTCTTCTACAAGTCTAGCCTACTACTTCCAAAAATCAAGAGACACCGAGTCCCTTTCCCAAGAAATCTTGAGTACGCCAGCCTGCGGGCACGTAAAAATGACTCCCCTCCTCATTGAGGAGGGGTTGGGGGGTGATGTGCGGCCACTCGACGGGGCCAACCACCATGAGCGCTGAGATAAACACGAATCGGGTGCTTTTAGCCACGGCAGTGGCGGCATATTGTGGCCCACGGCGCGAGAAGGTGTGAAAAAATCGATCCTACGTAAAAACCTGTCATTCCGAGCGCAGCGAGGAATCTGGCCCTGCCGATGGAAGTCACTGATAATGGAGGAGGAACAGAGCGAGATTCCTCGCTGCGCTCGGAATGACACACGCGCGCTTTGATGGTTTGTCGGCGGCAGATGATTTTTTCACACCTTCCGAGCCGTGGGATGACGATGGGGCGGAGTCCAGTTTAAGCCCCGGCAGGGGCGACATAAGCTCTGCGCGCGGGACGTCGCGATTATGTCGCCCCTACCGGGGCTTAAGAATGATCTTCGCATCTTCCTTACCCCACGGCTGGCTCGCCGTGGGCCACATTATTTCGCCCGTCCGCTGACGGGCTTTCGAACGTCCCTGACCGTTAAGTCGGCGCCTATGGGGGCCAACCACCCCCGACCACTCCTTATCCAAGGAGGGGAGTCGATTCTCGTGGTTTCCCTCTGCCTTCTGCCTTCTGCTTTCTGCCTACTGCCTTCCACCTACTCCTCTTCCAGCTTGGCCCCGTAGAATGCCCTTCCCTTGTCCCCGGCGGGACGCCGCCACATGATGCGGGCGGGAATCTCCTGTTGGTCTGCCGGGTTGTCCAACCCCACCTTCACATATACGCTCTGGCCGACGTACATTTCAAGGTCGCAGGCAAAACACAGGATTGAGCTGGAGATGTTCTCCGTCGTGCTAGGCGCTTCGCCGCCGCCCGGGAGCCTCACACCTAGCGGAAGCTTTACCGCCCGGCGTTTTTCATGCCTTTTCGCGTCTTCGCTCGGCCCGGCCGGTCCGATTGCACCCGGAAGGCTCGGTATGGCTTCTTCAAGTTCAACTTCGACGTCGGCGAATTTCCAATCTCGGATGACATTGCATTTCGGGCAGCGGCGCGACAACCACGACAGCCCCACGAGCTCGCGATACCGTTCCATGCTGAGCGCGGCCATCTCGCGGGAAAAGCACTCCGGGCACTCCAACAGGACGTGGACGAGTGGCGACGGCGGGGGACCCTCCTGCGCGGCCGGAAAGTGGACGCCCCAGATATCAACCTCCGGTTCGAGGCATTTCACACCCCACTCCGGAGTGCCGCTCAGCGACCGCGCAGAACGCATGACCACTTCGAACGGACAGGAAATCTTGTTGGCCAGGTTGGTAATTGTGATCACTGAGCCCGGCCGCAACGAATGCGGGACCACAATCAACCCTCCGGACCGGTTCACGACCAGCGTATGGGTGGTTTCGTCAATTGGATTATCAAGGGTGTCCTTGCCCTCAACCCGGATGCGAATCTTCAGCAGCACCCGTTCGCTTCTTCGGGGTGGTGTGCTCGAGTTTTCGTTCAGCATCGTGCGTCCTTTTGTTAGGATTCAGGATTCGGGATTCAGGATTCAGGGCTTGCCAATCACGACTGCGAGATTATAGGAGAAGAAACTCAAAATTCAAATGGCAAAGGGGAAGAAGAGGATTCAGGATTCAGGATTCGGGCCGGTGCGCCTGGGCCTCACACGCACCTGACCCTCTACCCCTTAGGGGCATAGGCGCTAGGTTAAGGGCCTGTGGGGCGCCCAACATGCCCGAAGGGCATGAAGGTCATTAGCCGTAGGTGGAACCTACGGACGAGAAGGTATACATTGAGTTTGCCCGCGACCCCGAAGTCGAATTCAACCCCGCCGGGGCTGCACTCATTACTTTGGGTTGGCGCGTACCGTAGGTTGCACCTACGGCTAATGATGTTGAGTCCCTTCGGGACCCCGTCGCAACGCTTAATCTAGCGCCTATGCCCCCTTGGGGGGAGAGGCCCGCGCCGGCGTTTTCTTCAGCCGGAGCGGGACGGGTGAGGGGGTCCTCACCATATCGGACTTCGTGGATAACACCTATGGCCTGAATCCCGAATCCTATTTGAGCATCGCCAAAACCGCCGCCACAAACCCGAGCGTGTGCGCCATCCCCGCGTGCCAGGGTGCCGCGCAACTCATCTGCGGCGTGTGGTCGGGGATGACTACGCCTTGGAAGTTGTTGCGCTTCAGAGTGGACAGGATGCGAGTCATATCGACGTCGCCTTCGTCGATGAAGGTCTCGCGGTAATGGGGCGCCTTGCCGACGATATTACGAAGATGGATATAAGCAATCTTGCCCTGCCCGCTGTAGCGATCGACCGCGTCGTAGACACTGCCCTCCGTCATCTCCGCCACGGTTCCCACGCAGAATTCCAGGCCGTTGTTCATGCTGGGCACTCGATCGATCAGCCGCTGATAAAGGTGGGGCTGATAGACAAGGCGCGGCTGCCCGCGCAAAGTGGCCAAGGGAGGATCGTCCGGATGCGCGGCCAGCCGGACGCCGGCTTGCTCAGCCACCGGAATAATTTCCTCGAGAAACCGCCCCAGCCTGCCCCACAGGTCCTCACTCGAAACGGTCGGGAGCTTGCCCGGCGCCGCCGTACGGTCGTAAATCATGTTCCACACCATGCCGGCCGGGATGGGTTCGTCGATCGCCCCATCCATGCCCACTGAGATGGCGCCGCCGCGCCCCGTAGGCCCGCTGACGCGGCCTGCAACCCCAGCCAGGCTGAAGTTATATCCCAAGACCGGAATCCCCACTTCCCCGATGCGCCGAACGATCGTTTTCACATTTTCAATGTGGCGGGGGCGCTGTGGTCCGTCCAGCAGGATGTCGTGCCAGTGGGCGGGGTCGAGGTTCTCGATAGCGAAGAGAGTTAACCCGGCGTCTTCGATCTCGCGGCGAATTTGCTGCAATTCGTCAGACGGTCCAAAGCTTGTCGGGGTCGCCCGCGACGCCCCACGGCTCGTGCTTGCCGCCCGTAGGCTGATTGCTGCGAGGGTTCGCGGAGCCCTGATTGAAGTAATCCACCAGATGAATGACGACGTGCGTGCATCCCGCCTGCCGCGCGAAAGCGTAATTCTCGCGAGTCAACATATGGCGGTATAGCCCCAGTCCAAGTTTCATGATTTCCTGACTCCCCTCCTCGTCGAGGAGGGGCTGGGGGTAGTGGCGAACGAGGAATCAATCACGCGCCACAACCACCCTCTGCCCCCTCCTTAATAAAGGAGGGGAATCCCTCACGCCTTTCTCGTCGCCGCTGATGGATTTCACATCCTAGACGACGCGATTCACGAGTCCCCCTTCGAAATCGCGCAGCTTCGCTGCGCGCCAGCCGGCGGACTCGTATCCTGGCGCAGCCACAGGCGGAGCGTGCCCGCGCGATCTCACTCCAGTGACGGAACCCGACGGACCGTAAGGCCAGTGGGTACGTTGAACAAAGACGGTGGCAAATCAGAGGCAGCCTCAACTTGGGTGACAGCGTCAACGATCAGGGCCAAGAGCACTCCCCCGCTGTCAGTGACGTACTGAACGCGCAGGACAGGGAACCTGAAGCTCGTGTCTTGCGGAGACCACGCCTGAAGCTGGACTCTCGACTGCTGACCCGTTTTCCACTCATATTCCTTGCCCCCGCAGGTGAAACCCAAGATCTGGCGCCTTCCCAAGGACTTCCCCGCCACTAGGGGGCCGAACGGTCCCTCGACCGCCGTAGTGCCCCCTTTGTCCCAAATCCACCCAACGCCCCGACTGTAATCCAGAATTTTGTTGTCTAGTGGACCCTCTACTGAGCGGTATCTGTTCATGCGGGTCAGTTCCAAGCGAACCACTCCTTTGTCGTTCTGGTATAAGTCGTAATCGGACCTCCAATCAGAACCACTATGCACGACGCTGCCGTTGGTATCACCGCCGACGGCCACAGCGCCAGCCAAGTTAAACTGGTATTCAACGTACTTCCCTTTCCAACAACTTCGTCCGGAGCTTTCTTGAGCCCAACTTGGCGCGCCGCCGACAAGTGCCGCCAGACAGATGAGAATCGTTTTCCACATCGTGCCTCCTCGTGCGCGGGCCGATCGCTCCGCGCCACTCACCTATGCCTTTTTCGCGCCGGTCCCAGACTCCTGGGAAGCCATGCCACCGGCAGGCACGAGCATGCCGCCGTCTACGGCATAAGCGGCGCCGGTCACGAACGAAGCCAGGTCGCTTGCCAGAAACACAATCACCCGCGCAACCTCTTCCGGGCGCCCCATCTTGCCTCGAATGTGCATGCGGTCGCAGTTCGCCATTACCTTCTCGGGTTCGGGGTCGAGGGAGACCGCCCAGCGCAGCAGAGGCGTATCCACCGCCCCCGGAAGCACACAGTTGGCGCGAATGTTCTGCTTGCCGTAGTCGAGCGCAATCGAGCGCGCGAGGCCGAGCATGCCATGCTTGCTGACCACGTAAGCTACTGAGTTGCGCTGCGCCACGACGGACTGCACTGATCCGGTCATGACGATCGCTCCCCCTCCCCGCTTGAGCATTTCGGGGATGGCGTACTTCGACACGAGAAATGCACTCTTAAGGTTGATGTCCATCACCTCGTCCCATTCTTCCTCGCTGGTCGTGGTGGCATTGCCGTAACGCTGGATCCCGGCGTTGTTGACAAGCACGTCTATTCCGCCCAGGCGCGCCGTGATCTCCGGGATCAGCCGCTCGACGTCGGCTCGAGAGCTCACATCGGCCAGGAAGGGTTCAACCAAAGCGCCCGCTCGCCGAAGGTCCGAAACCGTCTTTTCTCCGGCGCCGGGCTTGCAGTCCACCATGGCCACCGCCGCATGGCGCTGCGCGAACTCGCGCACACAGGCCTCGCCAATTCCCGAACCCGCCCCAGTCACCACCACCACTTTGCCTTTGAAGTCCATGCGCTCCCTCCTCGCCGTCGCTGTGGCACGGGCATCCTGCCCGTGTTACACGGCCAAGATGGCCGTGCCACATTTTGGCCGAAAACGGCTCCCCCAAACACGGAACTGAGCCGGTCACAATACGAATGTAAGATGGTTCAACGAGTGCCCAGTTAATTATAAGGCTATTCGAGTGACTTGTGAAAGCGCAGAACGCTGATGCACAGCATGATGACGGCGAAGGCGGCCATAGCCGCGACGTTGGGCCAGAGCACGTCGAGTCCGACCCCCTTCAGATAAACGCTGCGCAGCACCACCATGACGTGGCTCATGGGGCTCAAGTAGCTCAGCTTCTGAAAAAATGGCGGCATGCTGCTGATGGGGGTGCCGAAGCCGGAAAGCGTGATCATGGGCATGGTGAAGAAGAAGGAAGCGAGCATGGCCTGTTGCTGGGTGGCGGAAATGGTTGACAGGAAAAGCCCCAGGCCCAACGCCGCGACGATGAAGGTCCCGAGGCCCACCGCCAACACCACGACGTGCCCACGAAAAGGCACGCCGAACCATAAGGTGCCGACCAGCGAGATCATCGTCGCAGTCGAAGCAGCCGATGAGGAAGAAAGGCAGGGTCTTGCCAAGGATAAACTCCCAGCGGCGGATGGGCGTGACCATAACCTGCTCGAGGGTGCCGATCTCGCGCTCGCGCACCACTGCAAACGCCGTCAGCATCATCACCATAATCAGCATCAGATTGCCGATGACGCCGGGAACGAAGATACCACTGGCTGTCGAGTCCGGCGTTGAACCACGGCCGGGTCTCGAGGTCCACCTGCGGCACAAAGGAGACAAGCTGCGGCGCCGCGCGGCGCATGCGATCCATCTCGTAATCGCGGTCGAACTTCGGCTCCGATCTGGTTGAGGTAGCCGAGCGCCACGAGCGCCGTGTTCGAGTTCGAGCAGTCCACCAGCACCTGCACCGAAGCGCCCTGGCCGTTGCGCAGGCGCTGGGCAAAACCGGAATCGATTTCCATGCGCCAGAAGAAAATCCCCACGGTCGATGCCTTCGCGGAGTTCGTCTCGCGTCGAGGCATATTTCTTGAGTTCGAAATACCGGCTGGCGGAAAAATGGGAGACCAGCTCGCGGCTCTCCTGCGTGTTGTCGAGATCGAGCACCGCCAACTGGACGTGCTTCACCTCCAGCGTGGCGGCATAACCGAAAACCATCATCTGGATGATGGGCGGGCCAATCAGCAGCAAGCGGGTGTGCGGGTCGCGCAGCGTCTGGATAAACTCCTTCCGCAGCATATGGCCGATGCGCGCGAGTGATTGCGAGGAGTTTCATTCCAGCCTCTTGTGAAAAGCCCGGGTGGCGAGAGTGATCAGCACGGCGGCAATGATCGCGAGGGCGGTGAGCTGTCCGCCCATCAAACGAATTTCCGTACCTTTCAGGAAGACGTTGCGCAGGATGGAAACGTAATATCGCGCCGGCAGAACACGCGTGATCCACTGCACGACAAGCGGCATCTGCTCGATGGGAAAGATGAAGCCCGACAGAAGAAAGGCGGGCAGAAACGTGGCCAGCAAAGCCAATTGGCTGGCCGCGAGCTGGGACTTGGCGGTCACGGAAATCAGATAGCCGAGCGACAGCACCACCATCAGAAACAGCATCGAGCAGCCAAACATGAACGTCCAGCTTCCACGGAACGGAACGCCGAACCACCACACCGCCACGCCGCGCACAGACGGCCGTATCCATCATCCCGATGACGAAATAGGGGGCCAGCTTTCCGATCTGGATTTCCAGTTTGCCGACGGGCGTGGAGATGAGCTGCTCCATCGTGCCGCGCTCCCACTCGCGGGCGATGGTCAGTGAGGTCAGAAACGCGCCCACCACGGCCATCACCATGGCCACCACGCCGGGCACGATGTTCGCCATGCTTTCGAGATCCTCGTTGAACCAGGTGCGCGGCTGGAAGGTTACCGACGGGACGGCACTGCGGCCATACCGTGCCGCTCGCTGCCAATCGAGCTGGACTTGGCTGCGAGTAGGCTCTGCACGATGCTGAGCGCATAGCCCATGCCGATGTTGGCGGTGTTGCTGTCGCTGGCATCGAGCAGCGCCTGCACGCTGGCCTGGCCGCTCGGAGCGAAGTTTCTCGGAGAATTGCGGCGGAACCACCACGGCCACCGTGCAGGCGCCGTGGTCGATGTTCCGCACAACGTCAGGGTAGCTCTCGGCGAAACGCGAACGATGTTGAAGTAGTCGGTAGCCTGAAAGCGCTTCAGCAGGTCCTGGCTGGTTTGCGTCGCGTCGCGGTCGTACACGCAAAGCGGAATGTGCTTGATATCCAGATTCACGGCGTAGCCGTAAATGATAAGCTGGATAAGCGGCATGGCGATGATGATCAGCAGGCTGCAGAGGATCGCGCCGGATCTGAATCACCTCCTTGCGCATCATGGCCAGGATGCGGCGCAGGCTCATGCGGCTCTCTCCGGTCTTCGATTCCCGCGATGCAGTCAGCGAGACGAAGACGTCTTCGAGGCTGGGCGGGATCTGCTCCAGTCGCCCCACGTGGACCTGTCCGGCTTCGAGGGCCTGCTCGGATCCTCGGGCAGGGCGGCCTGGGCATCGGCGACCACGGCGTGCAGGCTGCTTCCAAATACCGCCGCGTCGAGCACGCCGGGCGCGTGTCGCAGCGCCTCCAGCGCCGGCCCCAGCGGTTCACATTCGACCAGCAGCGAGCTGGCCTTTCATGGATCGGTTCTTCAGTTCCGTGGGCGTGCCCATGGCCACGATGCGCCCGCGATCGATCAGCACCAGGCGATTGCAGTATTCCGCCTCGTCCATGTAGTGGGTGGTGACGAACACCGTGATGCCCTCGCCCACCATCTGCTGAATCAATTCCCAGAATTTCCGGCGCGAGACGGGATCGACGCCCGAAGTCGGCTCGTCGAGAAAAACAATGGGAGGACGATGCAGCACCGCGCACCCCAGCGCCAGCCGCTGCTTCCATCCCACGGCCAGGGCGCTGGTGGGTGATTGCTCGCGGCCTTCCAGTCCCGCCATGTGCAGCGCCCACGCCAGGCGTTCGGGAAGATCCTTGCGCGGGAACGCTGTACAACCCGGCAAAAAAGCGCAGGTTCTCGATGACTTTCAAGTCGTTGTAGAGCGAGAATTTCTGCGACATGTAGCCGATCTGCTGGCGCACCGCTTCCGGCTGCTTGGCGACGTCAACTCCTGCCACCAGCGCGCGGCCGGAAGTGGGCCGCAGCAGGCCGCAGAGAATGCGGATGGTGGTGGATTTGCCCGCGCCGTTCGGCCCGAGGAAGCCGAAGATCTCGCCGCGATGCGCCTGGAAGCTGATGCTGTCCACGCGCCACAAAGGCCCCGAAGCGCTTGGTCAGCTCCTCGACCACCACCGATGCTTCGTTTTCGCTCATGAAGGTTCGTTTCCGCCGGCGACCGCGTGGTGCCATTCCACCGCCGATACAAACAAGTCCTCGATGGTCGGCGCGACGGGCTGGATGGAATCGTAAGCGACGCCGGCGGATTCCAGGCGCGCGCGCAAATCCGGCAACCGGCGCGCGGCTTCGTCCACAAACAGGTGGACGCGGTCGCCCACCAGCAGCGCGCTGCGCACGCCGGGGGCACTCGATAGCGCCGCGCGCACCTGCCGGCGGGCTGCGGCGGCATGCACGGCCAGAATCTCCCCGGGGAATTGCTTCTTCAATTCTTCCGGCCGGTCGCAAAAGAGCATGCGCCCCTGGTGCAGCAGCCCCACGCGATGGCAGCGCTCCGCTTCGTCGAGGTACGAAGTGGAGGTGAGAATCGCCACGCCCTCGGCCAGCAGGGAATACAGAATGCGCCAGAAATCGCGCCGCGACACGGGATCGACTCCGTTGGTCGGCTCATCGAGCAGGATCACCTTGGGGTGTGAATCAGGCGCACACCAGGCCCAGCTTCTGCTTCATCCCGCCGGAAAGATTTCCCGCCAGCCGGTTGCGGAAATCGCCCAGACCCGCGGCCGCCAGCAATTCCTGCGACGCGTGGCTCGCGCTGTCTTGCGGCGCACGCCGAATAAATCCGCATAAAACCGAATGTTTTCGTCGACCGTCAGATCCTCGTAAAGTCCGAACCGCTGCGACATGTAGCTCAAGTTGGAGCTTGGCGCCTTCCGGGTCGCGCACCACGTCGCAGCCGGCCACCTGTCGCCGAGCCGGAATCCGCGCCCAGCACCCCCGCGAGCATCCGCAGCGTGGTGGTTTTGCCGGCGCCGTCCGGACCGACCAAGCCAAAGATTTCTCCCGCATGCACTTCGAAGCTGAGCCCGTCGACGGCGCGCACTTCGCCGAAGTGCTTGCTGAGCGAGGAAACGATGATGGCAGGAGTGGAACTCATCACATCACGCCTTCGAGGTCATGCTGATCGCTGCCGCTGTCATTCTGAGCGAAGATGCCATGATCATTCGGCTCACCACTGTGCATGAGAAAAGGCTGGAGTCCCGCTTCGCGGGAATGACAGACTAGCGTCATCCCCGCGAAGCGGGGATGCATTGATGATGTCTCGGCCTATTTTTCATAGCAGCGAAGAATCTCCGCAGTTGGCCCTCTCGCCCGGCCCGCTACCCGCGCCGTGTGTGCTCACTACTTCACTTTGATGTACGCGTCGGCCGGCATTCCGGGCTTCAGCTCGTGTTCGGGTTTTCCACGTCCACTTTGACGCGGTAGACCAACGTGACGCGCTCCTTTTCCGTCTGCACGCTCTTGGGCGTGAATTCCGCCTCCGAAGAAATGAATGAAATCCGGCCCGCGATAAATCTTGCCCGGATAAGTATCGGTGCGCACATCAACGGCCTGGCCCCAGTGCACCTTGCCGAGGTCCGTCTCCGGCACATACACGCGCACCCACAGATGGTCCAGGTCGGCCAAGGGTCACGATGGGCGTGCCGGGTGAGACGACCTCTCCCAACTCCGCCTGCCGCACCAGCACCACTCCGTTGAAAGGCGCGCGCAGCACGGTGTACGTCAGACGGATGCGAGACATGTTCGAGGTTCTGGTGCGCCTGGTGAACGTTGGCGCGGTCGACGGCCAGCTCTTCCTTGCGTGTTCCTTCCAGCGAGTTCGTTGTAGATTTGCTGCGCGCGATCATAAGTAGCCTGCGCGCGCGTGACGTTGGTGGCGGCCTGGTCGCGCGTCTGGCCGGGAATTTCGTCCTTTTCGATAGAGCGCCTGGTAACGCGCGTAATCCTTCTTCTTCTGTTCGAGGTCGGCCTTGCGCGTCGAGCATCGCCAGTTTGGCGGCCTCGATGTCCTGGCGTCCGGCTGCCCGCCAGGCCCAGGGCGAGCTGCCGGTCGCGCACGCGAGTCGTGGCATCGTCCACCGCCACCTGTTGCCGGTAGTCATCGTTATCGAGCCGCGCCAGCAATCGCCCGGCTTTGAGGGTCATGCCTTCATCCACGGGCAAGGTCGACGATGCGGCCCGTTACTTTGAAACTCACCAGGCTTTCGTGCGCTTCAATGTTTCCTGAAAGCTTGAGCACATTTTGATGCAGGCGGGCTTGCGGAACCATTGGGGATGGTAGTAGACCACCGCCGCCGCCAATCGCCAACAGCAGCAGGAGCGGAATCACGCGTTTCATGGCCGTCATTACCTTCTTGGATCACGTATAACTGCCAAAGAACTCTACGATCAGATCGCTGCCGACGGCTACTGCCGTCTGCCAATCCGTCACGGGTTCGCCGAGGTAGGTCTGGTAAATCTTTTCGGTTCCGCCGAGCGAGCGCACCAGTGCCATGCCGGCGTCGGCGTGCTGTGCCAGCGCCATGATACGGTCATCCTGCGCGCTCGCCAGGCTGGCCTGCGCGGTCACGACCTCAATGTTGTCCGTCACGCCGTTGCGGAAACGGTCTTGGGCCAGGCTCAGCTCGCGCTCGCGCCAGGTGAGGGCCGCCTCGGTGACGGTCACCTGGTTCTCGGTGGATTCCAGGTCCAGCAACGCCTTGCGCAGTTCCTGTTCGATTCCTCGCGTGAAGGTCGTCGATCTGCGCGTCCAAGCGCTTCACCCGGCTTTGGAGTTCCGTTTTTCTCGCCGGCGCGGTCCCGGTCAAACAAGGTGACGGTGAGCGTCCCCTGGATCTCGCCGGTCCCCGCCATGGAGCGAAGCCGCGCCCGATCGCTCCGTAGTCGCCGTTGACCGACAGGGTGGGGTAATAGCGCGCCCGCGAGGCCTTCAGCTGCTCGACCAGCGCGTCTCGCTGCTGGAGAGCGAGCGGTAATCGGATCGCGCCTCGAGGGCGGTGTGCAGCGCCTGGTCGACGTTCGGGGCGTCCACGTGACGGAACTTCAATGGCTCGGCCAATTCCAGTGGGAGTCGCCGGGGCTGAGGCCCAGGAAAGCGGGCGAGAGTGAGCAGGGAAGTCTGGTAAGCGTCGCGCGCCACCAGCAGGTTCTGCTGGTCGCGCGCCAGTTGCACCTGGGCGCGAACCTCGTCCACGGCGGTTGCGAGACCCTGCGCATGCTGGTCGCGCGCCAGTTTCTCAAGGGCTGTCGAGGTGGTCACGCGGCTTCGGCCGCTTCCACCTCCGCGGCGGCAGCCTGGGAGTCAAGATAAAGCCCGCCGCCTGGCGGATCACCAAATCGCGCGCGTCCTGATAGCTGAGCTTGGCGGCCTGCTCCTGCTTCTCGCTGGCCTTCCAGCTGTGGTAGGCATGGCGGTCGATCAACGATTGGCTCGCGGCCACACGGAAATCGTAATGATTGAACGCTGAGATCACGGAGGGAATTGGAATAGGGATCGCGGAGCCGGAAAACCCCAGGGCGGCCAGATTGATGTTCTGCCGGTTGGCCAACGCGTCCCCGGAAACGTGCGGGAGCAACGGGGCCAACCGCCGCTCACGCGTGCCCTCGAGTTCGTCCACTTGCGCGCCTGCGACCCGCACGCTGAGGTTCTTTTTGAGCGCCAGCACGATGGCATCTTTGAGCGTCAGCCGCTGCGGAGCGGCTTGTTGTGCGCCCAAAGTGTTTCCCCACGCGAAAGCAAGCGCGAGCGCCGCCAGCAACCTGGCCCTCCGCCGATACTGCCTCATGAGTGTTCTCCTCTGCTCTCGACCTTTGGCGCGCTACTCAAAAACTCCCGAAACTTGTCATCCTGAGCGAAGATGCCATGATCCTTCGGCTCACCACTGTGCATGAAAAAAGGCTGGATTCCCGCTTTCGCGGGAATGACAGACTAGGCGTCATCCCCGCGAAAGCGGGGGTCCATTGATGATGTCTCGGCCTATTTTTCATAGCAGCGAAGAATCTTTGCAGTTGCATTCAATCCTACAACCAGGAGGAACTGCCGAGATCATTCGCTGCACTCAGGATGACAGCCCATGCTGTTTCATCAGCGACCTGTTAGATAAGGGAGCGGCAGACCGTCCTCCTACTTCCTCAGGCCGTGAAATATGAACTCCATGTGGGCTTTCATGTAACCATCCAGGTCGAGCCCATATCGCTCACCCAGAATCAGCTTCCAAAAGATGGCCAGAACCCCGGGTGCAATCAACATCTGCGGAAAGTCCCTGATTTTCATTTTCCGGAATTCGCCCGCTGCCTCGCCTTTTGCGATCACCTGTCGCAAGGCTGCGACCCCAGGCTCGATGATCTCGCGATGGAAAATATCGGAGAGTTGAGGAAACTTACCGCTCTCGGCGACCAGCAGTCGAAGGATGGCGCGAGCCTTTTGGTTCTTCACCACCTGGGCGTAGTGCCGCGACAGCATCTCGCGAAGCAACTCTTCAGCGGAGCCCGAGTACGCAGCGACGAGAGCCTCAAGTGTTCCCAAAACGGGATGAATCAGACTGCGGACGACCGCCCGAAACAGACCCTCCTTGTCCCTGAAATAAAGATAGATCGTTCCCTTGGCGATTCCACAGCGCCTGGCCACATCATCGAGGCGCGTGTCCGCAAAGCCGTTCGCACCAAATTCCTCGAAGGCGGCTGCCAAGATCTCTTCCGGGCGTTGCTCCTTGCGCGGGCGTCCGCGTCGCAATGCCTGCTTCGGCCCCCTTCGCTTCAATTTCTTGGTTTTCATCGAACATGCTCCGAGGTACTGGTCACGCTTCGACCCGCCTTGAAAGGAACTGCGAACCTTGCTCTCCGAAACGCGTGTTCCGCTGTTGCGCTCCTTAATATACTGACTGACCAGTCAGTCAGTAACTCAAAAAGGAGAGAGTAGCAAGCCGAAGGGTCCTTGTCAAATTAATTTTCCTTTAAGATTCCTGGCGGCGGT
Organism: uncultured Acidobacteriota bacterium; assembly: GCA_963770415.1. Lineage (GTDB taxonomy): Bacteria > Acidobacteriota > Terriglobia > UBA7540 > UBA7540 > CAVROP01. The sequence goes on along the minus strand of CAVYPU010000043.1, from coordinate 48,779 downwards.
TGCCGAATCAGCGGCACCCCTGACGCAAGGGGCGGCGCGTGGGAGGCAGGGGACGGCAAGCCGTCCCCCTACAGGGAGTCAACGAAAGTTAGTGGAATGTGTGCACAACGGGTGAAGGGTTGCTTGCGTGGGACTGAGCCGGGCACTTCCATATCTGCTGCGGCCATGCTGCCTCTACTTGGCCGGCGGCAGGGTGATGCGGCCCGCGGCTTTTATGAAGATCTCAACCTGGTTGCCGAGGTGGAGGAACAGCGTGCTGGGATTTTTCAGGCCCCAGTCCGCGTAAGGAATCAATGTGTGCGTCGAGGCGGTCAGCCGACCGCCCTCGCGGGCCACCATGATCGCCAGGTTGAGTTCATGATCTTTACCGTGCAGGTTGAGAATTCCGCTAAGTTGCAGCGGCGAGTCTCCCTGGGCCTCCAGGCGGCCGACGACCCGGGCGGGGGTGAATATGGCCTCCGGATACTTCTGGCTCTCGAGAACTTCCTTGTGTATTTTGCGGTCGAACGAAGGGTTGCCCGTCTCCTCGCTCTCTACGTCCAGGACCACCAGGCCACTGGCCGCGCTGGTTGCAAGGTTGAAGCGGAAAGTTCCGCTTTTCACTTTGAAGGTCCCATGCACGGGGCGAAGAGGTTCAGAGAGGGTGAATTCAATATGCGTCTGAGCGGGATCGAGTTCGAACACCGCCTCCTGCGCATGCAAGGAACTGGTGAAGAGAAAGAAGAGAACGACAGATGCAACCCACAGGAGAGTGTTTCGTAATCTCAAATCTGACCCTTTATGACCAGCGGAGCAATACCAGTTCCGAGCAGAAACCCGGCCCCATCGCACCAAGCAGGCTGTAGCGTTCCCGGCGCCGGGCGACGGTGATACATCACATCTTCCAGCACCAGGAGGACCGATACCGACGAGATGTTGCCCACCCGGCGCAGGCAATCCCAGGAGGCATCGAGCGCCCCATCGGGAAGATTGAGCGTGGCCGCCATCGCTTCCAGCACCTTGGGGCCGCCCGTGTGCAGAATCCAGCTCCCGATATCCTTTCGAGACAAACCATTGTCCCCCAGAAACTCGTCCACGTCATGCGCCCAGTGTCGCTCCACCATGGCGGGCACCTCGGGCGACAAAACGATGGTGAAACCCTTTTCAGAAATGTCCCAACCCATCACGTGCTCCGTGTTGCGGATAGAACACGGAGCGCGTGGCCAGGATTTCCGGCCCCTCGGCTTCCCGCTCCGATCCGGTCACCAGCACCGCCGCCGCTCCATCGCCAAACAAAGCGGCGGAAATCAGGTTGGCAATCGAGAGGTCTTCCCGCTGTATGGTGAGCGAGCACAGCTCCACGGCAAGCAGTGCCGCAACCTGGCCGGGATAAGCGCGCACGTAATCGGCGGCGCGGGCAATCCCCGCCGCCCCTGCCACGCACCCAAGGCCGAAGATCGGCACGCGCTTGATATTCGGCGAGAGACCCATGCGATTGACCAAGCGAGCGTCCACAGAGGGACTGGCAATGCCCGTGACCGAGACAACGATGAGCGTGCTGATCTCGCCGGCGCTTAACCCAGCGAGGGTCAGCGCGCCAGCAGAGGGACTGCTGGCCCAACGCCTGCGCGGTTTCGATGAAAACGTTATTTGCGTCGCCCCAGGTAGCAATCTCGTAATAAGCGCTGAGCGGAAGGCTGAGATAGCGCCCTTCCACAGCCATGTGGGCATAGATTCGTTCCAGACGTTGCGGATTGGCGAGCTTCGCCCCAAAGTATTTCTGCAGCGCCTCGACCAGAACCTTTTGCGGGTAATGGTGCGGGGGAAATGCACTTGCCACGGCCGCGATTCTCATTTTCATCACCTGGACTCGACTGCCCCTTGGCGCTGCTTAACCAGATAGCACAGGTCTTCAGGTCTGGACAGGGAGTGCTGACACTTAGCTGCGCTCAGAACGGGCTTTAAAAGTCGGCGCTGTAAAGACCTAATGGAGCCGATCGAGTTCTCTTCGATAAAGTGTGTTCTTAGGAAACTCCCGCACAAGCCCTGCGAGTAGGGCCCTTGCTCCATTCCGGTTCTTATCCCGCAGGGCGGCGACAGCGAGCAAGAGCCTTGCGAAAGGAAGCAGGTAGTGTCCTTCTTCCGCCGTTAGCCGGAGTTTTTCGATTCCCCGGTCCTTGTCGGTCTCGGCCCCGTACACTCTCAAAAGCCAGCGCACCGGCGCAGGTTTCAATCCCAGAATGTAGTTCTCCACTCCAATGGCCAGGTAGGCGTCGTAGCGAGTGGGGTCCTTGGCCAGCAACTTATCGGCAAGAATCCCGGCATTCTTCATATAGGCCAGCGATGCCAAATATCTCTTATCAATGAGGGCGATGTAGTCCGAGCGAAGCCCCTGGGCCATGATCTTCGCAAAGGACGCGTTCCCGTCCTCTGGAGACCGCGCCAGGATATTATCCGCCAGTCGATCACTTTCAGCCAGCGCCTGGTCGAAAGCTTGCCTGGTCGCGGGATCAGGAGACAGCTTCCGGCTCTGCTTAAATCGCTCATCGTCCAAAAACAACTCCCACTGCAAGACGCCCAGCCGGTGGAGTTCCGCGAATAGGTAAGCTGCTGCGTCTGAGGCGGGTCCCATGGGATCATCGGGGTGTAATTGCTCCCACCCTTTGAATGTCCTGTGGGCCTCCTCGAACTGGAGATTATACATTTGATGGAATCCCAAATCGAGCGGCGTTGAGGAGGAAAGCATCTCCGCCGCCCTGCAAGGAATAGCGCACACAAGGACGACCAGCGGGAGGAAGAGGAATGGGAACGCGTCGGATCGGAGAGAATTCAATAAGGCCGGGGGTATAACCCGCAATGTATGATCCGACACGATGAGTCCTTCAGAAACTGAAACGGCCGGATGCGGCGTCCTACCCGAGAGCACGCCTTGGGACCCGGCCTGTTGCGGGTCGTTACTGCCTGCGCATACCACGCCCTGACTGAAAGGATAAACCTTTCCCGCCCGCGATTTCCACCACAGCCCATTGCACGCTTCTCCGTAGTTTGCAGTAAGGCCCGCGAACTGAGATGCCGAAGGAGTAAGGGGTGGGGTTGGGCGGCTTGATCCCCTTCGTGTCAGGGCAAAGCAGAAATGTCACCTTGACCCCCTTCGTTGACGCCGCCCCGTCGATTCGATAAAATGCCAGCTAGAGCGAGGGGAGACATTGAGAGACCGACATTGAACTCTTTACGCCTTAATCTCCGTTTCCGGACACGCCTGGCGCTGGTAATGTTCGTTACCATGACCTGCACAAGCGCAATTCTGACCTGGAACTATGTCAACCATCGGCGCGAGATCCTGAATTATGTGTCGGGAGAGGCCTCGCGGCTGTTGACGGTCAGCCAGCTTGCACAGACGCAGATTCCCCCCAACACCAGCGTGGACGATGCGCTCAAGATTTACCAGGAGAAACTTCAGGAACTGGGACTCAAGAGCGTCTCCACGGTCTCTCCGGAAGGACAAGTGAAGGGGAGTACCAATCCTTCCCAGGTGGGCAAGAAGATCTCGCTGAAGATGTCGAGCAAGTCCCTTTTTCAGCGGCTCTCGAAGAAGCACGTCGAAACCAAGAAGGACCCGGTGCGGCTTCAGGGAGACTTTCCGGAGCTCGACCCGTACCCCTCTACCGAGCAGACGGCTTTCACTATTCAGTATCCCCTGGTGCTTGGCGACCAGGTAATTGGTTTCGCCGTGATCAAAGGTGAAATAGACCAGGTCACGACGCTGTCGCGCTTGTGGTACAGGCAGCGCCTTACCTTGATTCTAGGAACGATGCTGGCGGCCTTGTGCGTGGTGCTTTACCTGGCGTATCGGTTCACTAAGCCCATGGACCAACTGGTAAAAGGCGCGCAGCAGGTGGCAGCAGGCAACCTGTATGTCGCGCTGCCTTCGAGCGGGCAGGATGAAATCGGACGCCTGGCGCAGACCTTCAATCAGATGGTGGTGCGGCTGCGGGAAAACCGGGCGCTCCAGGAGCGGCTGAATGAGGCTGAGAAACTCTCCTTGCTGGGCCGGTTCGCGGCCACCGTCGCGCACGAAGTGCGCAATTCGCTGAATTCCATCAACCTCACCATCGATCATATCCGCGCCAAGCAATCGAACGGCGACGATCGTGCTTCGCGCGAGTTGCAGCGCAACCTGGGGAACATCAAAGACGAAATCAGCCGCCTGAATCACCTGGTGAATGACGTGCTCGCTGCCGGGCGGCAGGCTCCGCCCAACCTTCTGCCCTGCGACCTGAAAGCCACGCTGACCGAAGCCATGGCGTTGGTCGAGCTGCAAGCGAGCAACCAGGGCATCCGGATCGATCTTGATCTCGCGCCGGACCTGCCGATGTTCCGTTTGGACTCGGCTCAGATGAAGACGTGTTTCTTGAATATTCTCACCAATGCCATCCAGGCCATGCCGGGCGGCGGCGAGGTGCGGATTTTTGCGGCCACCGCCAAGGCCCCTGACGGCACCCAGTGCCTCGAATTGCATTTCGCCGACACCGGGCCCGGCATCCCCGCCGCTGAACGGGAGAAAGTGTTTGCGCCGTTTTACTCGACCAAGGCCACCGGGTTCGGATTGGGCTTGGCCATCGCCAAGAAGATTGTTGAGGATCACGCAGGACGTGTCTACGTTGCAAACAGCGACTCGCCCGGCACAGACCTGGTGGTCCAGATTCCTTACCCGCCACCCCTGCGGTCTGAGCAAGCCGTGCTTGCTGCCTCCCCCGCAGCGTGAGGACAATACCCGATGCCTTCCGGAAGTATCCTCGTAGTTGACGACGAGCGGCGGCAGCGCGAAATCTATCACGACATTCTTGCAGGACGAGGGTTACGCCACGGATACAGCTCCCAGTGGCGAAGCGGCTCTCCAGTTGCTTGCGCATCGCCGGTTCGACCTCGTGATCACCGACTTGAACCTTATCGGCATGACGGGGATTCACTTGCTGAGCGAGATCGTCGCCGAGGACCCGAGCGTCGCCGTCATCCTCATCACCGGCTATCCCTCCATCGAGTCGGCAGTCGAAGCCACGCGCCGGGGCGTTTACCAGTATCTCGAGAAACCTGTTGACCGGGCCGACCTGCTGCGCGTTGTGGAGGAGGTTTTCGACCGCCTGGCGACGCTTAAGCGCACGATTCTGGGTGACTCGCCCGCCACCAAGGCCATGATGCGCATTGATCCTGAAAGTCGCTCCCACGGCTCATACCGTGCTGGTCCTGGGAGAAAGCGGTACGGGCAAGGAACTGGTGGCGCGCGAGATTCATCGCAACAGCCCGCGCGCCGATCGCCCCTTCCTGGCTATCAATTGTGCCGCGCTCACCGAAACGCTTCTGGAAAGCGAACTCTTCGGTCACGAGAAAGGCGCCTTCACCGACGCTCATCAGCAGAAGAAGGGCTTGTTCGAAAGAGCGCACCAATCAACTCTGTTCCTGGACGAAATCGGCGACACCAGCCTCGCCATGCAGGCCAAGATACTGCGCGTGGTTCAGGAACGGGAGTTCATGCGGGTGGGCGGCACTGAAGTCCATCAAAACGGATGTGCGCATCATTGCCGCCACCAACAAGAACCTCGAGCAAGGCGTTCGTGATGGCAAATTTCGTGAGGACCTCTACTACCGGCTGAAGGTCATCCACATCCTCTGTCCACCCCTGCGCGAGCGGGGCGATGACATCGACACGCTGGCCTACCATTTTATGAGGAAGGCGGCCTTCGTTTCCGGCCGCAAGGTCGAGAGGATTTCGCCCGCTGCCCTTCAGGCGCTGGGAAACTATTCCTGGCCCGGAAACATCCGGCAACTCGAATGGGCCATGGAGCGCGCCGTGGTGCTGGGTGACGCGGATATCGTGGACGTTCGCGATCTTCCGCCGGAAGTCCTTCAGCGCGCCCCGGCTCGATTTCCGCCGCGCCGGCCCAACCTGCCGGCGAGGACTTCGGTCCCGTCATCCCCGAGGGCTCCTGGGAAGAGCACGAGAAAGCCAAGATCCTTGAAGCCCTGCAGCGCTCAAACTGGAACATCACCCGCGCCGCCCAACTGCTGGGTATGACCTTCCGTACGCTGCAATATCGACTTGAAAAATTCGCGATCAAGCGCCCAGGCGGGTAGGGGGTTTCAGATTTCGCCTATTAGACCGATGAGGGGTGACGCCCTGAGGCCGACGGGAGGCAGGTCCGTCGCTGGGTCGGCCAACCCGTTAACTGACGGACCTACCCTGCGGAGATACCGAGGGAGAGGGGTTCGCTTTATCGGGCCTCTCACTTTTCAAAACTGGCGATAGCCTTGGCCTCGTCATCGTGGATGTCGAAGACGGTATAGAGTTTAGTAATCTGCAGAAGGTCATGAACTTTCTTGGTAAGTTTCAAAAGCTTCAACTGCCCTCCCTGGTTTGAAACCGCCGTGTAGGCGCTCACCAGTTCGCCGATGCCGGAACTGTCGATGTAAGTGACATCCGCGAGGTTGATCAAGACCTTCTTGTTCCCCTTGCTCAACTGGTCCCGGACAAGCTCACGCAATTGCGCGCAGCCTTCTCCCAGAGTAATCCTGCCGCTTATATCTATGACCATTACCGAATCAACTTGTCGAACTGTAGCTTTCATGCTCAAGGTCGATCCCTCCTCATTTATGTTGATGTGCCGGATCGATTCGCTTCACCATGGTCACTTCCGTCCCCGAACCTGGAAGGCACTTCACGTGGAATTCGTCCATAAAAGTACGGATCAAGAATATCCCCCGCCCGGATACCTTCAGAAGGTTTTGGGTAGAGCAGGGATCGGGAACTTCGGCAACGTTGAATCCACTCCCCTGATCGCGAATGCGAATTTCAATCCGGTCCTTGTAAACTTCAAACCGCAGCCATACGCGCTTGGTCGCATCGTTTTTGTTGCCATGCCAGATGGCATTGATCATCGGACTCGTGCACCGCCATTTCAAGCTGATGCTCGAACTCCTCGTCGATCCCCGCTGTTCCAGCGACTCTTCGCACCATTTCTTCGGCAACTTCGAGGTTCTTGAGATCGCTCTCAAGAGTCGCTTCCACAACGCTGGGTTCAGATGTCATAAGCTGCGGTAGAACTGTTTGTCCCGTTCATGAAATTACCTTAGGGGTTAAGGAAAGTCAAATAACATTCATAGGCTTCACGGCCGAAACACACAAGAACTGCCTTCTCGAGGGACGGGTGCTTTTCAAGGAAACCACTCACCTCCTTCACCGCGATCTTCGCGGCACGCTCAAACGGGTATCCGTACACGCCTGTACTAATGGCAGGAAAGGCAATACTGCGAACACCCTTCTCTACGGCCAACGCGAGCGACGTCCAATAACAGCTAGCCAGTAGCTCGTCTTCTCCGTGGCCGCCGCCGTGCCAAACCGGCCCCACAGTGTGAATCACCCAATTCGCCGGCAAATTGTAACCTTTTGTAATCCTGGCCTGGCCGGTGGGACATCCGCCCAGCTTTCTGCATTCTTCGAGCAGACGCGGCCCTGCCGCCCGGTGGATTGCCCCATCCACTCCCCCGCCCCCCAGCAGCGTCGTATTCGCGGCATTCACGATTGCATCCACTTGCTGCTTCGTAATGTCTCCCTCGACGACCTCGATCTTTTTGGAAATCATAGGGTCGGCTCCCCTTTTACTGCGGCGATTGTGGTCCTGCATAAAGGTCTTAGGCTTCTCCCCCCTTGGGGGCACAGGCGCTAGAATAACCGTCCGCGCAGACGCAAAAGCCCGCGCAGCGGGCGGTTAAGTCGGGTCTCTTCAAGCACCGATCCTTTGTTTTCATAGACATTCCCGCTTCGTTCCGTATTTTTGATTCTCGCAGCAGTTGGCCGATTCGCCGGTCAGGTAACATATTGGCGTCCTGAGGAGACAACTGACAGGGGGCCTTCCGCACTATCCCGACGCTCTTGGCTCGAAAAAGCTCCATTCCGGCGCTGACCCTTTGTTTTCATAGACATTCTCGCTTTGTTCCGTGATTTAAATTTTCACGGCGGTTGGCGAAGGACCAGTGGAGTGACATATTAGCGTCCTGAAGAGGCAACTGGCAGGGTCTTTTGGTATGTGCCGGCGCTTTTGGCATGAAAGCTCAACTTCCTTTACTAGCCTATACTAGTGGGTATAGTTTGTCAAGGGGCCACTCCCAAGTCAGGGAGGCATTAGCGCTAACTTAACATCTCGAGTGGTGGCAATGTAGGCCCGAATGACGGCTAGCACAGGCCCGGAGGGCCGACAGAAAGTAACCCACGGCGTGAGCCGTGGGCTACTTTCTGCCGCCGCTCCGCGGCTGTTGAGGCTCTCACACCTTAAGTTAGCGCCAATGAGTTAGGGGGGGAGGGCACAGGCGTTAGGATAACCGGTCGCGAAGACGCGAAAGCCGCTATTTCAGGCGTACGTCCCATACTCGAGGAACGCCTCGTACATGGCGCGAATGTTCTCGAGCGGCGCATCCGGGCCGACTTCCCCGCAGGCGACAATGCCGCCGCGCGAGGACCCGCAAGCCTCGAAGGTCCGCTGCACTTCTTCTTTCACCTCCGTGGTTGAACCCATAGGCATGACGCGCTGCCGATCGATGTCGGTGCGAATTGCCGCTCGCCCCCGGACGTTGCGGGCAATCCAGTCGTGGCCCACCACCGCCACCTGGCAATTGATCACCTGCACGCCAATCTCGACGAGGTCGCCGAAGATGTCTCTTATCTGCCCATCGGTATGGTACCAGACATCCATGCCTCGGTCGCGCGCCCGGCGAAACATCTGCGCGTAGCGGGGCTTGAAAATCCGCCGCCACGTTTCGGGCTTGATGAGCAGCCCAATCTGGCCGCCCCAATCGTCGGCGAAATGCAGGCCGTCGTACTGGAGCTTTGTCCAGCAGTCAATCCAGCGCAGGTTGAATTCCAGCAGGTCGTCCAGCAGGCGGTAAAAAGCCTTCGACTCGCCGGCAATATCCATCAGGAAGTTCTCCATGCCGCGCAATTGCTGGAGCTGCTCGAAGTAGGTGATCCACGCGCCGCGAGCATACCAGCGCTCGTCGTAGCCCATCATGTGCCCGCTGTAGAGCCTCCCGCGCGGCGGCCCTACGCCGAAATCTCCCGGCCATTTGAACTCCTCGTAACTACCGAGATCAGCCATTGGCCATTCCACGGGAATACCGCAAACCCCAAGCCATTCCGAAAACCACACTGTTCCAAAGTCGTCAATGTTTCTTCCCTTCTTATACACGGCGGGGAAATCATCCAGCGCCATGTTCGGCATGTAGTCCCACCCGAAGTCCTCGCGGAATTCCCTCAGGATTTCGTCCAGGGCTGCACCGTACTTGAGCTGCGCCGCCGGAAGCACGGCATGCGAAATCGGCACGCGGTCGGGATTGTTAAAGGCTATGGCACGCTTGACGCGTTCTCGGCTGTTCAAATGGATTAATCCCTCTTGTATCCCGGGGACAACACTATGCGTTTTTCGGAAATACACTCCGCAAATAACGCCCGTTGGAACCGATCTCTTCCAAGTTCGTACCGCTTTCGATGTGCATCCATCCATGATAGTGGATATCATCCATGGCCCGGCGGGCTTCGGGGAAGTTGATCGTTCCCTTTCCAAACAGCCCATCGTAATCCTTGGCGTGAAACTCGCAAATGTGGGGACCTAGGAAGCGGATCTCTTTGTAAATGTCGTAGCCCATTTTGTGGGAGTTGCCCATGTCGTAGTACACCTGGACGGCGCTCGAGCCCACTTTATCCAATATCGCCATGTGCTCCTCCGCGCTGAGCCAGCTCTCCACACCCAGAGTCACGCCGGCCTTCTCCAGCCTGCGGAGCTATTTCTTTCAGGCGTTCGATGACGGCATCCGTTCCTTTCTTGTCGTTCTTCAAGTCGCCATTGCTGAAGAAAGCCAGCAGCACCACATGCGTCCCAAAGGCGCGCGAAACTGTGATGCTGTCCGCGACCCACTGTTGCGCGCCGGGTTCGCTCTTATAGGGCAGTTCGTTAAGGATGCCAAGGGCCAAAGATGCCACCTCCACATCCAGTTCCTTGGCCCTGGCCAAATACTTGTGGCGTAGTTCGGATTGAAGCAGCGGAAAACCCTTTCGCGGATCTCCCATATCTACCATGACGCCGTCGAGACCCAAGCGCTTGGCAACGTCCAGCGCTTCCGGGTTTGTCCTCTTTCCAAGCGTCCAGTCACACGCCCCGATCTTGAAGCGTTGGTGGGCGCGCGGGCCGGGTGTGCTCGAGAGGGCGGAGGAATTCAGCAATCCCGCCCCTATTGAAAGGCCAGCGAGGCCCAGGCGGGCGCTGGACTTCAACATCTCGCGCCGGGTCGTTCGTGTAAGGTCCATTGTCGCTCTACTCCTTCAGCCCGTGAAGCTTCGGGTCCAGCCGCTCCGTGGATTGCATCAACTGGTCCCAGGTCACTTCGGCATGTTGATAGGCAGCCATGCGTCCCAGTATGGTGGTCAGGTTGCTCCGCACGCTGGGCGCGGTGGTTGAATTCGCGAACCGGCCTTGAGCGATGTCGTCATAAAAGGCGGCGATGTTGCGCACCGCCCCTGCCTTATACAAACCCTCCGAGGTCCCGCCTTCGTACGGGACTGCTCCTCGGATGTTCACATTTCCTGAATAATGCGTGTCGATCGTACCTTTGGCGCCGAACGCGCGACAGACGATGTCGTCGAAGCCCTCGCCGAATTGCTTGGAGGCAAAGGTCACAATGATATTCTCGGGGAAAGTAAAGATGACGGAAAAATGATCCCAGCAGCTACCCTCGGGGCGCGACTTCAGGCCCCCCGTCCCTGTGGCGCGCACCGGATTCGCGTCCATGATCCATGTGCATGACGTCGATAGAGTGGATATTTTGTTCGGTGATAATATCGCCTGATAGAACGCGGTCCACGCCCCAGGCGCGCAGGCGGCGTTCCGGGTCCGCAGGGTTAACCCGCAACTGCTCGATCAATTTTGTAAAAGGCGACCCTGCCCAGTACGCGGCTTCCCCGCACAGAATCGGGCCAATATCACCGTTGTGCACGCGTTTGACTGCTTCTTGATAAAAAGGATCGGTGCGGGTCTGAAAGTCCACCAGAAAGCAGCGGTTCTTGGCGGCCGCCTTGGCGCTGCTTTCCTCGATGCTCCGGCAGCCAGGGACGTCCACCGCCACCGGCTTCGCGACATACACGTGCGCCCCGGCGTCCACGGCTGCGGCGGCCTGCTCAGGATGGTAATAGGGCGGGCTTTCGATGGCCACCGCATCAACTTTGCCCTCCAGCATTCTGCGGTACCCTTTAAGGCCGGAATAACGGCGCTCGGACGCCAGGTTGAACTTCGCGCCAAAGGCGTTCACCTTGTCGGGGAAGTAATCCATCGCGGCCACGATTTCATACCCGCCGTGCTGCTTGAAAAGATCGGCAATCCAGGTCCCCCGGCCGCCGCAGCCAATCAGGCCCAAAGCAATTTTCGAGTTAGCCTGCGACCCGCGCACCAGCTCAGGGCGCATAATTGAGAAAGAAAAAGCGGCGGCTGCCCCGGCGCCGGATATGAACTCGCGCCGGTCCAGAGTCCTGCTTCGTGGCAAATCGGTCGAATGCTTCGATTCTTCTGCCATGGGGTTGTATCCTCCGTGCGGAGTCTCACGAGATTACAAAATACCTCGCGAACCATAGCAGATTGCGACCCATGAAACAACACCGGATTCGAAAATTCGAGAAACGGGATTCGAGGGAGTAGTAGCGTCCAACGGGCGCGCGACGAGCGAGCGGGTAAGACTGAGGAAAATCGCTTGGCCGGCCGGGTGAGGCACCGGAGGGACCGGAGGGAAAGGTGCCTCAAGCCAGCAAGCGGAATTCGAATCCTTCGCCCTTCTGGGTCCTCCTCAATTATTGCGTGCTCATCGTTGATCCGTTGCCGGCTGCTTGGGACAACGGCTTGTCCCACGTCCCCTCGAAGAAGAGCGAGGCCAGCGGCTTGCGCGGGCGTCGAGCCTTATCCTGCTGACGTAGGCCTTCCGCCAGGGACTCAGGATCGCCGGGGTATCCCATGGCCATCATCGCCGCCGGTTCGTAGTCCTCTGGGATGTCGAGCACTTGGCGCGCCTTCGCCGCATCGAATCCCGCCATCTGGTGGACATAGAGACCTAGCTCCGTAGCCTGGAGGGTGAGATAAGCCGCCGCCTGCCCGACGTCGTACATGGCGTGCCGGTTAGGCTGGCCATTATGAGTGAAATCGCGCTTGGCTACGGAAAGCACGAGCACCGGGGCATGGCGCGCCCACTCCCGGTTCATTTCCATGAGCGGCGCGAGCAGGCGCTCGAAGGCTTCCGGATCATCGCGGGCGGCGACGACGAAGCGCCAGGGCTGCTCGTTGTAGCTCGAAGGCGCCGACTGCGCGGCTCGAAACAGCTTGCGCAGCTTTTCAGGCTCCACGGATCGGGCTGAAAAAGCATACGGGCTGAAACGTTTCTCCAGGATGGCTTCAATCCCCTTCTGCTCCTCGCGGGCGGCTGGTTCGAGTTCGATCGTTTGCATAAAGTCCTCCTTGGTTTTTGTACTTTGCTGGACGCTCGTCGGGGTTTCCGCAGCGCTGCGGGCGGCCCTCGATATAAAGCATAACGATATTCGTTGTCACGACTATTGGATGCACAAACAACTCCGAGGTTACACCCCGCCCGGCTGCGACTGTCTAGCGGCGGCTCTAGCCGGCAGGCGCGGTGGCTCCCCAAATGCGGAGCTAAAGGCGAGGCTTGCGGGCGGAATCCAGTAGCCCGATCAGCCGCTTGAGAGGGCCATCGCCGAGGTGGCCTAATTGCCGTCGGTGGCACTCCTCGACGGGTCTATCCAGCTTGGCGAGTAATCGCAAGCCTTCGGGTGTTATCTGCACTGTGATGACGCGGCGGTCGCCGCTCGTGCGCGCCCGCGCCACAAGGCCCCGCTTCTCAAGCCTGTCGATCAGGCGGGTGATGTCCGGGTCATGGGTGAGCATGCGCTCCGCCGCTTCCCGGCAGCAGAGGCCGTGGGCTCCGGCGCCTCGCAGGATTCGCAGCACGTTGTACTGGGTGCCCGTGAGCCCGAAGGGCTTGATTGCCTCCTCCGTGCCGCGCGCTAGAAGGTCTGCCGTCCGCTGAAGGCTGACGAACGCTTCCTGTTCCAGGCTGAGCGAGGGAGTGTGAAGGTCTCGGGAAGGTTTGCCTCTTGCCATGCCTTGATAGTAGGCGTTATAACGACTGTCGTCAATTAAACAGTCCAGATTGAGAGATTTAACAAGGGTCGTGGAGGCTTACCGCTCTTTCCTGCGCGTTTAGTTCAGGAAATAGGTGCGGTAGAGCGTGTCGCGTTTGACGGGACGGAAGCCGGCTTCCTGGATCATGCGGCGGAGCTGCTCTTCGCTGGAGGTGCGGGTGACGCCGGCGGCGCGTACGACGTTTTCCTCGATGAGGATGCTGCCCACGTCGTTGCCGCCGAAGCGCAGAGCGATCTGGCAGATTTTGTGGCCCGGGGTGAGCCACGAGGCCTGGACGTTGAGGATGTTATCCAAGTAGATACGGGAAACGGCAAGCGTCTTCAGGTAATCGATGGCCGTGGCCTCTTCCTTCACGAAGTTGCCGAGCGAGGTGTTCTCGCGCTGGAAGAGCCAGGGGATGAAAGCCGTGAAGCCTCCGGTTTCCTCCTGCAAGTTGGCGCACGCGCTCGAAGTGGTTGATGCGATGCTCGAGGGTCTCGCCGCAGCCGAACATCATGGTGGCGGTAGTGCGCAGGCCAAGCTGGTGCGCGGTGCGATGCACCAGGAACCACTCCTCCGTGGTGCACTTCAGGCGCGCGATGCGCCGGCGCACTTCGTCGTCCAGGATTTCCGCCCCGCCGCCGGGGATGGAATCGAGCCCGGCATCCATGAGGCGCTGAATCGTTTCGCGAACCTCGAGGCCGGAGACTTCGGCGATGTTCAGAATTTCCGGGGACGAAAAGCAATGCAGATGGAGCGTCGGGTATTGCTGCTTGATGCTCGAGAGCAAATTTTCGTAGTAATCGATTTTAAGATCAGGATGCAGCCCGCCTTGCATCAGAACTCCCGTGCCGCCGAGCGCGAGGGTTTCATCGATCTTCTGGAAAATCGATTCGAGCGGTTGGATGTAACCTTCCGGCGAGCCCACCGGCCGATAGAAAGCGCAGAACGAGCAGTACTCCGTGCAAACGTTCGTGTAATTAATGTTGCGGTCAACGATGTAGGTGACCACGCCTTCCGGATGCAGCCGCTTGCGCACGGCGTCCGCCTCGAGGCCGAGTCCAAGCAGATCGTCGGACTTCAGCATGTCGAGAGCCTGAGTTGGAGTAAGAGCCATGGTGATGATTCGCCTCGTCCGCTGTCATTCTGCGCGCAACGAAGAATCTCCGCAGTTTGCTGGAGCCCAGGAGACCGCCACCGCGTCGGCGCCATCCGCAGAAAATGCTACACGAAATGCAATTCCTTTTCGGCCGGAATGATTCCCGCCTCGCGCGCCAGCTCAAAAAAGAGACGCAAGCCCCTGCAATTCTCCTCATCCAGAGAATAATCGATATTCTCGGTCAAGTAAACCTTCACATCGGCAGGATCCATGTTGAGTTTCACGGCATACTCGGCCGCGATGTCGTCAACGTGGGCCAGGCCGAACTCCCGCGACTTTTCGAAATCGCCGCGGCACACGGAGAGGTCCTGGTTTCCGTGGCCAGCCCAAAAAGCGAAGACAAAGGGCAACCCCGTAAACTTCCTCCATTCCGCGGCGAGGTCATACACCAGCGCCGGGCCGCGATAAGTAAGTGCGGGGTCGCCGATCACAAGTGCCGCTTCAGCTTGCCTCAACATCTCATTCGGGCGCGGAGGTAAGGGAATGAAGGTGACCTTGCGGGAATAGAACGTGCCCAGCAGAATGCGGAGGAAGGCAACGGAAGTTCGCGAAGAGGTATCCACGGCAACGCTCTGGACCTTTTCGATGGGAACCTTGCTCAAGAGGAGCACGCTGCGCACGCGCGCCTTCGAGGCGATGGAAATGCCGGAAAGAATCTGAAGGTCATCGATGCGGTGATATTCGATGGCGGGGATAATGCCGATGTCTGCTGTCCCGTCTCGCACCGCGTCCGCGCAACAGGCGGGTGTGGCGAACTCAAGTTCGTGCTTGCCCTGTTGCAGGCCATGCAGCATGCCCCAAACCAGCGGCACGCTATTCAGGTACTGAACCACGGAGATTTTGAGTCCAGGCATAATAATTCCTTCCTAAACTAAAGACAGAATTCTATCGCAACCGTGTGCGCTGTGAAAACTTTCTGCTTGCCACAGCATCTCATGTTCTGCGATTTTAGAAAGGCATTGGCGCGTAGGGGCACTTTCTGGCGTAGCCTTACCGACTTTGCATGGCGGTGCAAAACATTGAGCGAGGAGGACACGCAATTCTGGCTGGGACTGACGAAGCTCGATGGGCTAGGCACGCGTGGTGCGCATCGGTTAGTGGAGCACTTTGGCTCCGCGCAGGGCGCTTACATGGCATCGCTCACGGAGCTCGAGAGCAGCGGCATTCCAGCGCGCGTAGCGCAGGCGATTCTTGCGCAAGCGGGATTGCAGGAAGCCGCGAAGGATATCGAGGCCTCGGCAAAATCGGGTTGCCAGGTGGTTGCGTACTCGAGCGACGATTACCCGCCGCGGCTCAAGCAGATTCCCGACCCGCCCTTGGTTCTTTACGTACGCGGGGAGGTGAAGGCTCTCTCGCAATTCGCGGTGGCCATTGTCGGCTCGCGGCGGCCCACGGCATACGGCGCTCAGGTGGCGGAGCGGCTGGGGCGCGACCTCGCCGGCAGGCAATTGGTTATCGTGAGCGGACTGGCGCGAGGAATCGATTCCGCGGCGCATCGCGGGGCGCTCGAAGCTCCCGGGAAAACGGTGGCGGTGCTTGGCTCAGGGATTGATGTGATTTATCCGCGCGAAAACAAGAAGCTGGCTGAACAAGTCGCCGCGTCAGGCGCAGTGATTTCGGAATTTCCGCCCGGCACTTCTCCCTCGCCCGAGAATTTTCCGATTCGCAACCGCATCATCAGCGGGCTTTCCCTGGGCGTCGTCGTAGTGGAGGCGGCCGAGTACAGTGGGTCTTTGATCACTGCGCGCCTGGCCGTCGAGCAGAATCGCGAAGTCTTCGCGGTGCCGGGCAACATCACCTCGCCGCAAAGCTTCGGCCCCAATCATCTGATAAAGCAGGGCGCAAAGCTGGTTGACGAGTGGATGGATGTGGTCGAGGAGTTCCCGGCGGAAATTCGCATGCAACTCCTTCCCCCGGCGGAAGCATCGGAAGAAGCTGCGACGAAACCACAGACGGGGTCGCTCTTCGAACAATCTCTAACGCCGGACCAGAAAGTGGTGTTCGAAGTGTTGCGGGCCGATGCGCCGCTTTTTGTGGATGCGGTGCTCACTTCCGTGCCCATCCCGCAACCGCGCGTGATGACGGCGCTGCTCGAACTCGAAATGGCCGGAGTGATCCGGCAGTTGCCAGGAAAGAATTTTATACGTAAGCTCTAGTCGCGTCATTCGGGCGGAGCCAACTCTCACGGGTGACGCGGGCCCCGGCTTTCGCAGGGGCAACGAAGACAAAGGTGCAGTCACTTCGATTGGGGGGAATCCAGCCGGTCTCGTGACCTGGACCATCAATTGCGCGGGGGTGACGAAGGGAACAGGGTAGGGAAGAGTCTTTATGGGTAAATCGCTAGTGATCGTCGAATCGCCGGCCAAGGCGCGAACTATCAACAAATACCTTGGAACGGATTACGTGGTGAAGGCCTCGATGGGACACGTGATGGACCTGCCCAAGAAGGATCTGGGCGTGGACGTCGCGCATGATTTCAAACCAACCTACATTACGATTCCGAGCAGGAAAGCTGTCATCACGGAGCTGAAGTCCGCGGCGGCGAAGGCCGATGCCGTGTACCTGGCGGCCGATCCGGACCGCGAGGGCGAGGCAATCTGCGCGCACTTGCGCGAAGTGCTGGACGGCAAGAAGCGGAATATTTCACCGCGTGCTCTTCAACGAGATCACTCGCGACGCCATTCGCGACGCGTTCGAGGTGCCGGGCGAAATCGACTCGAAACTGGTGGACGCGCAACAGGCGCGGCGAATTCTGGATCGCCTGGTGGGCTACCAGGTCAGCCCTCTGCTCTGGGATAAAGTGAAGCGCGGAATCTCCGCAGGGCGCGTGCAAACCGTGGCTTTGCGGCTGATCGTCGAGCGAGAGCGGGAAATCCAGGCTTTCCAGAAGAAGGAATACTGGACCGATCAGCGCCCACGTCGAGGGTAAGAACCCGCCGCCATTTGATGCGCGCCTGGTGAAATTCCAGGGCAAAGATCTCGAGATTCCCGACCAGGCGACATGCGGACCGCATCGTCGCTGCGATCAGCGCGGCGAATCTGGTGGTCGAATCGGTGGCCACCAAGGAGAAGCGGAAGTTTCCGGTGCCGCCCTTCATCACCAGCAAGCTCCAGCAGGAAGCCGTGCGCAAGCTGCACTTTACGGCAAGAAAAACCATGACGCTCGCCCAGCGCCTTTATGAAGGTCTGGAGATTGGCGACGAAGGCTCGGTCGGCCTCATCACCTACATGCGCACGGACTCCACCCGTGTGGCGGAAACCGCGCTCGGCGCCGTGCGCGATCACATCCTGAAAACTTTCGGCAAGCCATTACCTGCCTCCCGCGCCCATACACTACAAGAGCAAGAAGGGCGCACAGGATGCGCACGAAGCCATCCGGCCAACCGACGTGGCGCGAACGCCTGATCACATGCGGAAGTACCTCGAGCCCGGACGAGTTCAAGCTGTACAAGCTCATCTGGCAGCGCTTTGTGGCTTCGCAGATGAATCCGGCGGTTTTCGACCAGACGACCATCGATATCTCCGCCGGCGATTACCTGCTGCGCGCCACGGGCTCAGTGGAAAAGTTCAACGGCTTCCGCGCCGTCTACGAAGAAGGCAAGGATGAAAAGGCGGAGGATGGACGAAGACGAAGAACTGAAGCTCCGCCTGCCGCTAGGTCGAGCAGGGCGAAAGGTTGAAGCTCGAAAAGATCCTGCCGGAACAGCACTTCACCGAACCGCCGCCGCGGTTCAACGAAGCGACGCTGGTGAAGGCGCTCGAGGAAAAGGGCATCGGCAGGCCCTCCACCTACGCCACGATCCTCTCCCGTCATTCAGAACCGCGAGTACGTAGAGAAACTTCAGGGCCGGTTTTATCCCTACCCAGCTCGGCATGGTGGTCAGCGATCTGCTGGTGAAGAATTTCAGCGATATTTTCGAGGTGGCTTACACCGCCCGCATGGAAGAAGAGTTGGATGAAGTGGAGGAAGGGAAACTCACCTGGACGGACGCTCTCAATGATTTTTACAAGAAGTTCAAGAAAGATCTACGGGTGGCCGAACGCGAGATGGAGGACATTAAAGGCGAAGGCATCCCGACCGAGATAAAGTGCGATAAGTGCGGCAAGCCCATGGTGATCCGGCTGGGGCGCAATGGGCCATTCCTATCCTGTACGGGCTATCCGGAATGCGACGGGACCAGCGACTTGCCGCCGGATCTCGCTGCAAAGTACAGCACCGCGGGGCCGCCCGCGCCGGAAGTTCCCGAACAAACCTGCGAAAAATGCGGCAAGCCCATGGCTGTGAAGCGAGGCCGCTTCGGGTTCTTCCTCGCCTGCACCGGCTATCCCGATTGCCGGAACACCAAGAAGATCGTGATGAAAGAGGGCGCGGCGACGGCGGTCAGCGACACGCTGCTGGATGAGAAGTGTCCCGAGTGCGGCAATCAACTGGCGCTCAAGCACGGCCGCTTCGGCCCGTTCACCGCCTGTAGCAATTATCCGCAATGCAAATATGTGAAACGTCAAACGCTGGGTATTGCCTGTCCTGAAAAGGGTTGCACGGGCGAGCTGGTGGCTCGCCGCACACGCAAAGGCAAGACGTTTTACGGCTGCAGCCGTTACCCGGAATGCAAATTCACCGCCTGGGATAAGCCCGTCAACCAACCCTGCCCCAATTGCGGCCATCCCCTGCTGCTCGAGAAATATAAGAAGGATGGCCCGCCCCTGCGCTACTGCCCTAATGAAACCTGTAAGTACGAGCAGGCAGTGGCGTAGAGACGAGCCGAAAATCGAAATTCGCAGCGCGTAGCGCGGGCCTCGGTCCTTGAGGTCCGCGGCTCTTGTTCGGCGGTCGAAGGTCCCTGCTATAATCCCTCAAAGCGCGGCTCTTGGCCGTTTACAAGGCGAACTCCTCTGTGTTCTCTGCGCCTTTAAAGACTAAACATAGAGAACGAGGAGGCGGGAACCCTCGGGGCACGTAGACGTCGCACGTACTCGGGCTGCAGAAAGGGCTTTCATGAATGCGGTCACGATCGCGGGGGGCGGGCTGGCGGGCAGTGAAGCCGCGTGGCAGCTTGCTGTGCGGAGCGTTCCCGTAACGCTGTACGAAATGCGCCCGGTGCGCTCAACGCCGGCGCACAAGACGGACCGCCTCGCCGAGCTGGTTTGTTCGAACTCGCTCAAGTCGAACACGCCGGGGGCCGCTTCGTGGCTGCTGAAGGAAGAATTGCGCCGCGCGAGCTCGCTCCTGATGAAGCTTGCGGGCGAGTGCGCGGTTCCGGGAGGTGCGGCGCTGGCCGTGGACCGCGAGCGATTTTCGGGGGCCGTTACCCAAGCGCTTGCCGAGCACCCACTCATCACCCTGCGCCGGGAAGAACTCGCAGCGATTCCCTCGGACGGACTGGTGCTGATCGCCACCGGCCCGCTCACTTCGGACGCTCTAGCTTCGAGCCTCCAGTCGATCACCGGCTCCGAAAACCTGGTGTTTTACGATTCCATCAGCCCCATCGTGGATGCCGAAACGCTCGACCATGGCCGCATTTTCCCCGCCTCGCGTTACGGGAAGGGCGCTGGCGATGACTACCTGAACTGCCCGTTCGACGAGGCCCAATATCGCGCCTTTTATGATGCGCTACGAGCCGCGGAGACCGTGGCCACGCATGATTTCGAGGACCTGAATTACTTCGAAGCCTGCCTGCCCATCGAGGAACTGGCTCGGCGCGGGTACGACACGTTGCGCTTCGGGCCCATGAAACCCGTGGGCCTGGTCGATCCGAGCACCGACCGGCAGCCATTCGCGGTGGTACAGCTTCGGGCCGAGAACCTGCGTTCTTCGAGTTACAATCTGGTGGGGTTCCAGAACCACCTAAAGTTTCCGGAGCAGGCGCGTATTCTGCGCATGATCCCCGGCCTCGAGAAGGCCGAGTTCCTGCGCTTCGGCCAGATGCATCGCAACACTTACCTCAATGCTCCCCGGCTGCTGGGGTCCGACTTGCGCCTTCGAGCTGCGCCCCACGTCTTCGTTGCGGGTCAGCTTTGCGGTGTCGAGGGCTACGTCGAGTGCATCGCCACCGGCTTGCTCGCGGGCGTGGCGATAGCTCAGCAGGCCGTCGGCGCAGGCTTCGCCCCGCCGCCGCGCGCGACGGCGCTCGGCTCGCTCAGCCACTACGTTTCGCACGCCGACCCCGGGAACTACCAGCCTGCCAACATCTCTTTCGACCTGCTTCCGCCCTGGAGGGCTTGCCCAAGGCCGTGGCGCGCGACCGGCGGGCGCGGCGTGAGCGGCAATGTGAGAAGGCGTTGGCTGAGATTGAGCCTGGCTTCGCGAACATTGCCCCCAAGGGGCAAGCCCTGAGTTACGTTCTATTGGCAACCCACAGAAGTGCGACAACGTTGTCATTCCGAGCCAAGCGAGGAATCTCGTTGCTCAGTCGAACGGGGACCAGTGCGAGATTCCTCTCTTCGCTCGGAATGGCAGACCTGAAACGGAAGCACAGCATGGATGAACTGATCGAGCGGTATGTCAACTACCTCCGGTACGAGCGCAATGCTTCGCCGCACACGGTGCGCAACTACCGCAGCGACCTTCTCCAGTTCCGGGATTACTTGGGGCGGGCCGCGCCGATGTCGCCATTGATCTTGCTTCGGTAGACGCCTTGTGCATTCGCGGCTTTCTCGGAAGCTCTTTTCGAGAAGCAGGAAAAGAAATCCTCCATCGCCACGAAGCTTTCGGCGGTGCGGGCGTTCTTTAAGTTCCTGCGGCGCGAGGGAGTGCTGGCGGAGAATCCTTCCACGGTTGTCGCGACTCCTAAAGCAGGAGAAGACCCTTCCCGAGGATTATGACTGAGGAAGAAATGAATACCTTCCTCGATCGCCTGGCCGAGGCTACCAAGACCGGAGAACCCATCATGCGTCGCGACCGCGCCATGCTGGAATTGCTTTACGCCTCAGGCCTGCGCGTGAGCGAACTGGTGGGCCTTGACCTGCGCAGTGTGAACTTCGGAGACGGCATGCTGCTGGTCCGCGGAAAGGGACGCAAGGAGAGGATCGTACCGTTCGGCTCGAAGGCCAAGCAGGCCATCGAGGATTACCTTCCGGTTAGGGAGAGAATTCTCCAGGAAGGGAAGAAGTCCGGCCAGCAGGCCGTGTTCTTGAACGTGTGGGGCGAGCGGCTCACGACGCGCTCCGTTGATCGCGTCGTAAAGAAATACGTTCGTGACTACGGACCGGCGGTGAAGGCCAGCCCCCACTCGCTCCGGCACGCTTTTGCCTCTCACCTGCTTACCGAAGGAGCGGATCTGAGGGCCATCCAGGAGATGCTGGGACACGCCAGCCTTTCAACCACGCAGAAGTACACCCAGGTCTCAATCAAACAGTTGATTGACGTTTACGACAAGACCCACCCCAAGGCGTGAAGGTCAAGACAGGACGCAGGATTCGAGATTCAGGTTTCAGTTAATGACAGAGCCTGGCTTGGTTCCACAATGCCGACGGGGGCTTTAGGACCTTGCGTCTATCAAGCGCGCACCGCACGCCGTCAGACCAGGAAGCGGGAGCGGAACCTTTCCTGCGCGCCGGGGCTGACACGCATGAACCATTCCCCAACCTGCGCGGAGGCTTCCAGAAGCACGTTGAAAACGGCCCTGGCAAGGCGAACGCCAGCTTCCAGGATCTTCACTCCCAGCCAGACTGCAAAATGCTGAAGCGATCTTACGGGGTCACGAAGTTCGAGGCTAAGGGGATAGCGCGGTCCGTCCGTGCTGTACTTCATCAGGACCATCCCCATGTAGAGGGCTACGACTGCAAACGACAGCCACGTCAGCAATTGGCCAACGACCACGTTCAAGTACGTAACCATGTTTTCGATTGCCTTGTCCTTTCATTTCAACCATCTTGTAGTACAGTTAGATTCGAGTGGGTGGAAAAAGGATTCATCAACTTACCAAACAATAGCAGGATGGTTTGCATATTGGTCATAATGACCATCTGCCGAGTTTGCAAAGGTGCTGATGACGTAAATTCATCCATCGGCAGGAGGCAGTCCAGACTTAAATCGGACTTGACGTCCGTCAAATCTTGCACATTTTGTCACTGGGCTTCCCCGCGTTTTGCTAATCCGGTGCGCCTGTCATCTCCGGCAGGACGGGACATGAATATGTCCGGAGGCGGGTCCTCGCAGTCACGCGGAGGGTCAGTCTCATGGGAAGATCTTCTCTGCTTGGCGTCGTCTCGATTCAGAACCGCACACGGGGATTCGAGCCGCGGAATTAGCTTATAATAGCAGGGCGCGAAAGTGGCGGAATTGGCAGACGCGCCAGACTTAGGATCTGGTCCCGCAAGGGGTGGGGGTTCGAGTCCCCCCTTTCGCACCAGGCTGCCGGAGAGGACCGAGGCATGCTCCCGAAGATGAATGGCAAAGAACGCGTGCATCGCGCGCTGCGCCGGCGAGCCTGTGGACCGCGTCCCGGTCTTCATGTGGTTTCATCCGCAGACGGCCGCAGCGGCTTGGCGCGGCTGCTCGAGATACCGGTTTCGCATCTGGCGGAGGCCATGGGGGACGACGTTCGGCAAACCTGGGTGAATAACAACTACGCCATGGAAGGCGTCGTGCACGAACGGGAGGGCGACGGGCACGTCGATTTCTGGGGCGTCGAATGGACGCAGGCAGCACGGCTTCAACCAGATCACCGGATTCCCCCTGGCCGGAGGCCGAGCCGTGAGGAAGTTCTCGCGCTACCGTTTCCCGACCGCGCGCCTGCACGAACTCCTGCGCCTGATGCTCCCCGTCGATGGAGTGTCGGCAGCGACTACTTTATCGGCTGCGACGTTTCTCCCTGCGTCTTCGAGATGTACTGGCGGCTGCGCGGCATGGAGAACGCCATTCTCGACATGGCGACGGATCCCAGCGCTCGCGGACGAGATGTTCCGGCGCTGGGCGGATTTCGCCGTCGAGTTGTCCGAGGCCGCTTGCGACCGCTTTGCCTTGGATTGGCTCTGGACGGGAGACGACGTGGCTTCTCAGCTTGCCATGCTGATGAGCCCGGACACCTGGCGCGGCTGATCAAGCCGCATCTGGCGCGGGTGGCGGCGGTGGGCAAGCGCCGGGGTCTGTGGGTGGCATATCATTGCTGCGGGGCGCTGGCGCCCATCATTCCTGATCTCATCGAGATCGGCATCGACGTGCTCAATCCCGGTGCAGTGCAATTGTCCGGGAATGGACCCGCTGGATCTGAAGGCGGAATTCGGCAGAGCATATTCTTTCATGGGCGGCGTAGACACGCAAGGCGTCCTGCCCCGCGGAAGCGCGGAGGACGTGCGACAGGCCACGGCGCGGCTGATCGAGGGCATGACCTGCGACGGTGGCGGTTACATCCTGGCGGCTTCGCATACGATCCCGCCGGAGACGCCCGGATGACAATATCTTCGCCATGTACGCCGAAGCAGGGATAGGCCGGGAAGAGATCTTCGACCGCGCCGCTCGGATTCGCAACTCCCTGTCCAAGGAAACCTCTTGCCTCCAGCCTGGGCACATCCAAGCAGTGCCGGGTTAAGGCACTCCCTGCCAAGCGGCCGGTGAGACTTGGGTGGCGGCAAGCCGTCCATCTCCGTCGAAAGCCCCTATCGACGGTTTAAGCGCCTCGAATGCCTCTTGCCATTTCGAGTGATTTCACTGTATGTTCGCAGGGTTAGGTTGCATCGGGAAATCGAGGCCTGGGCCGGATAACCCAAGTAGGGATATTGATCATCGAAGTTAAAAGTTCCCATAGGATGGACGCCGGGATTCAGTTTTAAGGTGTAAGAGGTAGGGAATGTGCTCGAGAAATCCTACGAGGGGCGCAGGAAAGGGAGAGAATCGAGACGGAATGCTGAAATGGACCGGTACGATGGCGCTGATGGCCTTGCTGGCCGTCGCCTTTCTAACCTCTTGTGTTGGACAGCCGAATTATGGCGGGACGACCACAACCTCGAGCACAACGTCAGCGAAGCCTGCGGGGTCGCTCATAACCCTGGTCGGTGATACCCCTGGTTTGTGTGACGTCGTCTCCTACCCAATCAGTTTCACCCATCTTTCGCTGGTCGGTCCGTACCAAATAGGAACCGTTCCCATCAACAGTGGTTTGGTAAACCCGCCCCAGATCAGGATCAACCTGGGCTGCTTGCGAGATTTTACGACGCCGCTCGTCCTGAGTTCAGCTAGTCCCGGGACTTTCAATCTCGCCGTGATTACGCTGGTCGAGCCTAACCTGTTTTTCTTTGATTCCACGGTTCTTCCGCCCAACCCTCCCATCACCATCCCGAATTTCACGATGAGCCCGCTGAAGAACATTCAACTCCCAGTTAGTCCTCCCTTGGTTATCAGCAACGGTGTGGCCAGTGTCTTGAAGGTCGATTTTGATATGGCCCACATGATTCAGAGTATTACGACAGATCCAACGAACGGGAAGCTCACGGTTGCGGCCACACCTGAAATCACCCTTTCGCCCATCACATCGGCGGGGAGCCAGGGCCAGGGTTTTGGGGAACTGGACGACTTAGTAGGGTTTGTGCGTTCGGTGACCATTCCCCCGCCGGTCAACCTCACCTTGTACAACGGAAGCTTCGCCTTTCAACTCCTCTCGGCCTCCATCAACGCCCCGCCCGTAATAACCGTCAATCTCAATAGTTCTTCGCAACTTTATGGCCTTTCGAACCTTAACCAACTGGTGACGGATAGCTTTATGGAGGTGGACGCCTACATTGATGTGGACGGAAACTTCGTGGCCACCGAGGTGGAAAATGAATACACGGAAACCGTCCCGACGACCGGAAACCCCGCTCCCCCTACTTTGGCTTTGATCGGACCGATCATTTCGCTCACGCGAGACTCGCATGGCAACGCGACGAGCTTTGAACTCTGGGCGCGCGATGTCGAACCTCCCGATTTGGCCGCCGTGAACACAGATACTGTGGTCACGGTCAACCTTTCACCGCAGACTACTTACCAGTATTCCTCGCGTAGCGCCAACTTCGCGAACCTGCCTTTTGGTCCCGGGAATTTCAACCTGGGCCAGGAGGTGGTGGTGCACGGTCTGGTTACCGTCCCGAGGGCGACCAGCGGCACGGGCGCTCCGACTCTTCCGACGACTGTCACGGCTTTCAAGGTCTACGATAAATTGCAGTCCATTCAGGGTAGCTACTCCGCGCTGGTTCAAGTCGCCGACGACAACAAGACAGGAGCGTTCACGTTCGCCCCCTGTGGCGTTATGTATCAGGGGGAGCCCGCCATAGTATTGACCAACAACCAGACGAACTTCGTCAATCTGACGGGCTTATCCGCGATCACCGGCCAAAGCGGCCAACCTACCCTCTTGATCAAAGGCCTGCCCTTCTACGAAAGCCAAGCGCAGACAATCTACGGTGTGCCCGTACCGGCTGGCACGTTGGTCATCATTGCCAAACAAGTTCACCAGCTTCAGTAGGAAGTGGTTCGAGGTTGGTTAGCTGGTGGAAAAGTGTCACCTACCAAAGCGGAGAAGTCTGCCGCCTGTTCTCCCGAGCAAAGTGAGATCCGCTCTTGATGGGGCTGCGCAGGCGCCTTCTACCATTTTCAACTTGAATCACAAGTCACTGCGCTAGGAGACCAGCCACATCTATACGGAAGGCAGACCTCTGGACCTTACTTTCTCCCCAGGCAAGCGGGTGAACTTCAGGTCCTTTCCCCCGAGCAGTTTTGCAAGCAGAATGATCTGTCCTGAATGCTGCGAGAAATGGTCGGCCACATGGAACACAGCTTCAACACCGGTGACTCGGTACCCTTGAATGGAATAGGTTCGGGCGAGCGCCGCGCTGTCAAGCTTGCGCAATACCCGGTGAGCCTCGGTGACTGCCTTACGCAACCGGGAAAGGAGAGCACGGGGGGGCATGGGCCCGCGCTCTGAAAACTCCAGGTCGCGCACTCGATGGTCGGGCGCGCCTCCCAGTCCCGAGACGATCCACTGCCGGACGTTTCCCGCCAGATGAAGCGCCAGGTTGCCGGCGCTGTTCGAAGCGGGGTTGGCTCGCCACCAGATCTGCTCCGACGGAGAGCCCGCGCAAGCAGGCCTCGATGCGCGGAAGATGCACTTCGAGGAGCAGAGTGGCTGGCTTCGCCAGGAAAGTTTGGGCGAATGTCGGTCGGTTTCATTGAGTTTCCTTTCTCACGCGCCCGTAGGCTCTCCACACAGGCGGCTTTCCACGTCCTGTCTTCCCAGTAGGTCAGCCAGAGGTAGAAAGTGGCATAACTTCGCCAACCTGACCAACGCTGGGCCAGTTTCTCCACTCGAGCCAGCGAGGGAGACTTGCGAAGTCCGTAGAGGTCTCGGATCGCCTTTTGCAATCCCACGTCCGCAGCGGGCAGGCAATCGAGGTGCCCAAGCGCGCGCAGTCCCACGTAATGGGCGGTCCATGGCCCCACGCCTTTAAGTTCCATTAGCCGAGCGTGAGCCTGCGCGGGCTCCAGATGGCGCAGGCCTTCCAGATCCAGCTTGCCATCCAGAACGGCGCGCGACACTTCGATCATGTAGCGGGCCTTCGGACCGGAAATCTTGAGCCGCCGCAATTCGCCGGGCGTGGTGATGGCCAGGGCGGCAGGTTCAGGAAAGGCGTTGTAGCAGCGGCCTTCATATTCAAGTCGTCCGCCATAGGTTTCAATCAAGGCCTTCTTCACTTGGTGCGCAAAGCTTAAGTTCACCTGTTGCTCGAGTATGGCGGAAATCAAAGTTTCAAACACCGTGGGCGCCTGGGGGATACGCATGCCTCGAAAATACGCAGTGAGGCAACTGAGCACGGGATCGGAGGTGACCTGCTCATAAAAGGGGGTGAGGTCGAGGTCGGTAGAGAATTGACGTCCCACCTGAGCCGCCACAGCATGCCGGACGATGTCATCCTTGGCCCCCGACAGGATACGAATCTGCAGATTGGTCTTTCCACCGCCAGTCTCGTCGCGGACTCCGAACAGCGCCAATTGCCCGCCCACATCGGCCACGCGACGGTATTCCCCTTCCTCAAAATAATCGAGCAAAGGAGCGAATCGCCGCCCGTTCAGAAGCTCGGGTGGGCTGAGAACGAACCGCAGCGTACGGGAAAAGTTGAACGGCTCACGAGGTGTTACGCGCATCGTTGTTCAAAGAGCATTCCGCATGGAAGCAATCGCCGACGGCGCGGCGAACCCCAACTCCAGATTCCAGATCCCAGAAGAAAAGAAGCGGAACCAGGAGAGTGGCCGCAGCTTCCACTCCGCCCCACACGAAAACCTGCTTGTAGCCGCACAGGCGTGCTTTTGTTTGTCCTTGCCCGTCCAATGCCGCTACTTGCAATTGTGCCTTAGGCCACCGCCTGCTGCAAGGTCGTCCACGATGGCGACACCGGGAAGCGCGGACTCGTAGCGGAGAGTTCACCGCGCCGGCGGCGGCAAAAAGCCGCTTCTCGGCGAGCTTACTATATTGCGAAATAGAGCCGCTCCCACAGGCCACGCTTTCAACCAAGACGCTTTCAACCCGCTTGCGAAACTCTTTTCGAGGATGTATCTTAGTTCAGGCTTGGTGCATCCATAGTGGTGGGACGGTTGACGTAACCCCTGCGCCGAAATGGTCTCGATGATTGGGATAATCGGCAGGCTGAGCACAGCCCGGGGATGTCCTGCACATACGCCCAGGCCAGGTGGGGCAGGACGCACCTATGAGTGAACCCCAGGCGGCCACACTGGCAGGCGATGAGTCTGTCCTCGTGAGTGAGGCGAAGGCGGGCAATTATGCCGCTTTCGAGGAGCTCGTTAACCGATACGAGAAGAAAATCTACCGGCTCGGGATGAACATCACTGGAAATCCCGAAGATGCCGAAGATGTGCTCCAGGATACCTTTCTTAAAGCTTTTGAGCACCTGCCAGAATTCCGGGAGGATTCGCGCTTCTACACCTGGATTGTGCGCATCGCCGTAAACGAAGCGCTGATGAAGCTACGCAAGCGACGATCCAGCAAGGAAGTTCCGTTCGAAGAAACCGAGGACCAGGACGGCGAGGTGCTGGTTCGTGATTATGCGGACTGGAAGCCCAATCCGGAACAGACACTGGCTCGGGAAGAAATGGAGCAAATCCTGCGCAACGCCATTCAGGCGCTTCCTCCAGGTTTCCGGACAGTGTTCTACCTGCGCGACGTGGAAGGCCTCTCCACGGAAGAGACGGCGCAGTTGCTGAACCTGAGTATCGGCGCGGTGAAGGCGAGACTATTTCGCGGGCGGCTACGGCTACGAGAAGAGTTGAGCAAAGTCTTGAAGCGAGGATGACCGTGGTGAACTGCAGAAACGCAGTCAATCAGCTTTCTAATTATCTTGATGGGGAACTTGACGAAGAATTGAAGAAAACGCTGGAAGTACACCTCGGCAAATGTCATCACTGCCATGCCGTGTTTGACACCACTCGCAAGACTATCGACCTTTATTGCGACGGAAAGCTCTTCACCTTGCCGCAGGAGGTCCGTACCCGTTTGCATGATGCCCTCCGACGCCGCGCCCAGCGAGTTTGAGTCCTCGGTCGAGAATTCAGAAGATCACATCTCCAAACGCCAAGATACTCCCGCTCCCGCCAGATGGAATATCGAAATTAAGGGATCACCCCATCCCGTGGGTTGACGCAAAAGACAACTCACGGGCAGCCGGCTACCATCTGCTTGGCAATCGTCACTGCCTAATGAAATTGCGAAATCAGTTGTGCCGGGCTGGAGTTTATGCTAGTAATGGTGCGTCCTCGGGCAGCCGATGATTCAATACCTGTCTTGGGTGTGAACGGTAATCAGAGCCCGTGACCTCGGTCCAAGCGAACCGTGGCGTTGCGGGTTACACAATTTCAAAAAGGGGGAGGGAACTAATGGCATTCTGCGCAAAATGTGGTGCTCAGTTGGCCGAAGGAACAAGTTTCTGTGCTTCGTGCGGAAGCCCGGTGGGTCCAGCCGTGAGTGGCCCCCAGGCGCCGGCGGTAGCGGGGTCGGGAATTACATCCAACGTTGCCGGGCTGCTATGTTACATATTGGGTTTTATCACCGGCATCATCTTTCTGATGATTGAGCCCTACAAGAATGACAAGTTCGTGCGCTTCCACGCCTTCCAGTCGATATTCTTCAACGTTGCGCTTATCGTTTTCTGGATTGCCTACTCAATAGTGACGAGCATCATGGGGGCTGTGTCGCTCGGGTTCCTTGCCGTGGCGATGGGACTGGTCGCCCTCCTGATCTCGCTGGCAATCCTCGGCTATTGGATCTTCCTGATGTTTAAAGCTTACAACAACGAGCTCTATAAAGTCCCCTTCATTGGCGACCTGGCAGCAAAGCAAGTGGGCTAAGCGTCCCGGGAAATGTCAATTCTCGGGCGCGCTCGTCTCTGTAAATGCGGGTTGCATCCTCTTGCCACGTCCGGGCGTGCGACCCGCTCGAGTTCCCTTGCCGTATCCACTTCGCGTTTTCCCTTGACAATTTCCCGCGCTGAATGCAATTTAGCAAGTTTCACTGTTGCAGTCTGAGCCCTGTAGGTTAGACCGGGCTCAAATCACGGTATGATGATATGAGCGTGCTTGTTTGTTTTCACGATCGCTGTTTTGACGGAATCGGCTCGGCGACGGTCTTCAGTCGCTTTTATCGCCAGTGCATCGACCCGAAGGCGGAGTTTCGCTATTACGGATTAGTGCACCGGGCAGGCCAACTGTTTGACGAGGGGCTGTTCAACGAGCAGGAAAACGTCATAGTGGATTTCAAGTACTCGAGCTCCGACCGGCTCACGTGGTGGTTCGATCACCACCAAAGCGCCTTTCTCACTGCGGCTGACGCCGAGCATTTCCGCCGCGACCACAGCGGGAAGAAATTCTACGGACCTGATTACAAGTCTTGCACAAAATTCATCCTCAAGACCTGCGGGGAGAAGTTCGGCTTCTCGGCTCCGGAACTTACCGACCTGGTCTATTGGGCGGACCTGATTGATGGCGCCCAGTATCCTGATTGCCGCACCGCGGTGGAAATGCGCGAGCCGGCCACCCAGCTCACACTGGTCATCGAGGGGACGAGCGACCCGCAGTTCTCCGTGAAGCTGATTCCCAAACTCATTTCCCAGACCCTTCAGGAAATCATGAATATCCCTGAGGTGCGGCGAACTTTCGACCAGCTTTATGCCGTTCACCTCAAGGCCATCGAAATCATCCGCTCGCGGGCTGAGCTTAAAGATGGCGTGGTATTCTTCAACGTCTCGGACCAGAATTTTGAAGGGTTTAATAAGTTCATCCCGTATTACCTGTTTCCGGGAGCGGTGTACAGCGTGGCCCTGAGCCGCTCTCCAATGCGCATCAAGATTGGCGTAGGCAGCAACCCCTGGAACCCCAACCCAAAGAATGCCAACCTGGCGAGCCTCTGCGAACGGTACGGGGGCGGCGGCCATGCCAAGGTGGCGGCCATCTCACTGCCTCCGACTGATTTCGATCGCGCCCAGACTGTGGCGAACGAAATCGTGGACACTTTGCGATGCGGCCTCAGTGGGGAACAGGGAATAGGGAAAAGCAAGTAGGGAATGGGGAGCAGGAAGCAGAGCCTTTGACCTTCACCCCTTGACCCTACTTCTCTATTCCCGATTCCCCACTCCCTATTTCCCGTTCCCTTCCCCATTCCATTACTTGATACAAATGCTGGTGTATGGTAAGAAGTAAGGGAGTCGGATAGAAACACGCAAAAGGCTTTTGATCGATTAACGGGTTGCGCCTGCAGGATTGAGTAACCTGCGAGAGGGAGAGTGAGCGCTTTGGGCGTGGCAACGAAGGCAGGGAACAACGCAATCAACGTCAAGGTCTTTGCCGCATCGGACATGGGGCGTGTCCGAAAGAACAACGAGGACAACTTCGTGGTCTGCAACCTCACCACGGGTGAAATGGGTTTGACGCCCCCGCTTCGTGATCATGCCTTGGGAAACCACGGGTCGCTTTTCATGGTAGCTGACGGCATGGGAGGCGAGGCGAGCGGGGAAGTTGCCAGCCAGATTTGCGCCCTCGAAGTTCCCAAGCGTTTGTATGAAAATCTCAAGTCCATGGATCAGGTCAGCGAGGAAAACTTCGTAATCCTGCTCCGCGAATCCATTGAGTACGCGAACCGGATTATCCACCAGAAAGCTCAAAGCGACCCTGCCTACCGCGGCATGGGAACCACCGCTACGGCGGCGGGTCTCTTCGGACCTTGTCTATTCGTTGCGCAGGTCGGAGATTCCCGGGCCTATCTCATCCGCCATAACGAACTGGCACAGTTGACTCGCGATCAAACCTTCTTGAATTATCTCAGGGAAATCGGCGTCGAAGTCCCGAGCGACCCGGAAATAGACAGCCGCAAAAGCATTCTTACCCAGGCCGTGGGAAGCAGCGAGAGCCTGCATGTCAAAGTGACATTTACCAAAGTCTGTCAGGGCGATTGCCTGCTGCTTTGCAGCGACGGCCTGTATAACATGGTTTCCGCCGCTGACATACTGGCCACCGCGGGAGGGACGGAAACCCTGGCGGGCAAGTGTGTCGGTCTGATCGAAAAGGCCAACGCCAACGGCGGTGGCGACAATGTCACGGTAATCATGGCAGAGTTCGGCGGGCCGGGACTGCCTGCGGCGGGTTCCAATACGGGCGTGGAGTTCAGGGAATATAAGGAAGCAGGGATGATGAGGCAACTGTAGGCTTTCGCTGATTAACCGGGCCGCTTGATTTCTACCCGGAAAAAGTGCTCCCCCAGAAAGAACTGATCGCCGTCCGCAAGTTCGACTTCGCTCCGCACGCGCCGAAACACGCCATTGCGGCTCCTCAAGTCCTGAAGGATGAAGCGCCCAGGCTGTGCCACGATCCGGGCATGGGTTCCCGACATGTAGCGATCATCTTTGAAAACCAGGTTGGCGGTCGAGCGCCCCAAAGTGGTTTCAGGTTTTTCCAATCGAAACTCTTCAATCACTTCGCCCGTGAATTGCAGATGCTCGAGTTTCGCGGTGACCGGACCGCGCTGCAGCTTGGGCGGTCCGGCCCAGACCGCAGTGCTCTTCGCGGAACTCGCGCTTTCCGCTTCCTCCAGGCTTTGGGTGGTGAAACGAAACAGATCCTGCCCCAATAGGAAAACATCCCCAGGCAGAAGCTCGGTATCCTGCTGCTGTTTGATGAACGTCCCGGTCGAACTGTCAAGATCCTGCAGAAACAGCTTGCCGTCGCGGCGGGACAGTGCGGCATGAAGATCCGAAAGCCGCGAGTCGTCGGGAAAGTTGATGTCACATTTAGCGCGCCCGATGGAAACTCCTCCGGGGATTTCGATGGGATTGCCCCAGGAACCGTCGTGCTTTCTCTCGCTGATGCGCGCCTCAATATCCGAGGCACGAAGGCCGCCGAACACCATGGTCTCACCCGTGGCGGCGGGTGTAAACGCTCCTGACCTTGACGCGACAGGCGCCGGCGTTGCTGCGGCAGGCACAGACGGGGTTGAAGCCCTCATCGCCCCAGAAGAACTCTGTTGGGCAGGGCCGGATCTTGCAACCGGAGGTCCCGCGGCTCCCAGGTCGCCAAGGTGCGACGCCGGCGTCGGCAACATTTGCTTTTGGGGCGTCGCTTGCACCGGGGCCCAAAGGGGAGTCAGCCGCCGGCGACAGCCGAGAAATACTAGGCGCGGAAACTTGTGGCGTCGCTTTTGGAAGAACTGGGGGAGCCTCGGGCGAAGGCGTCGGAGGCCGGGCCGGTTGCGGAGCGGCCGTTTGGAGCGTACCCCCGAGTGGCGTCCCGCAGAAACCGCAGAACTTGCTGCCCACTGCAACCGTCTTATGGCATTTCGGGCACTCGGGTTGAGCGGACGGCTGGGGCTTCAGCTCTGATATGCGAGGTTTCGACGCAGGCTGAAGCGGCTTGCCGCAACGTGCGCACGTCGCTGCACCCGCCGGATTTCCACTTCCGCAATTCGGGCACGGGATGTAGCGTATCGTTCCTTCATAGTTTGTTTCGCTGGACATATTCGTTGCTCCGGGCGACCGAAACTAGTCAGGGTTATTCCGCGCCTCATCGGATCAGCTTGGCAACAAACCTCACCGCCCCTGACAATTCCCGCTCAAGCCTCCGGTTGGATGAAGCCCCGCTTGACACTATTCTTCCCCAGAAATGCCTACAGGTCAATCGCGATCCGGTAACCCTAGTCCGTCGATAACGACGGAGGGACAGGGGGACGGCTTGCCGTCCCCGGCGCACAGGTTAGGGCGAGCCCCACCCCTAC
This sequence comes from uncultured Acidobacteriota bacterium, assembly GCA_963770415.1. Lineage (GTDB taxonomy): Bacteria > Acidobacteriota > Terriglobia > UBA7540 > UBA7540 > CAVROP01. The sequence continues at coordinate 15,183 of CAVYPU010000043.1, read as the reverse complement.
AGCTTTTCAGAGCAGATTTCATGAGCTTTAGCTCGCCACTGTGAATGAAAAAGGCCTGGATTCCCGCTTTCGCGGGAATGACTACCCGTGCGTCATCCCCGCGAAAGCGGGGATCCACTGGTGCTACGTCGGCCTATTTTCATGGCAATTCCAGAGAACCTCGAAAATTTCGACCGGCGCGGATTTTCCCTTGACTCTGATGCTTTCCAGGCGTTGAGCGGTGAACCCCCCGCGGTATCCTCTGAAGGTGGACTCGGAAATCAGAATCTGCCCGCCTGCGGCGTTGGCGCACAGACGTGAGGCCAGATTTACAGTGTCGCCGATGACGGTGTAATCCATGCGCTTCGAGGAGCCGATATTTCCGGCAGTGACCTGGCCCGTATTTATGCCCAGCCCCATTTGCAAGGGCTCTTGACCGCGAGCTTGCCATTGGCGATTAAGCGCCGCGAGGGCGCGTTGCATCGCGGCGGCCGTTTTCACAGCTTGCTGGACGTCGTCGGGCTTGGGCCAAGGGGCGCCGAACAGCGCCATGATTCCGTCCCCCAGGTACTTATCCAGCGTGCCGCCGTTGTCAAAAATAAGGTCAGTCATTTCGCTGAAGAACTCGTTCAACAGCTCGACGATTTGCTGCGGCGGCAGGCGTTCTGCGAGGCGCGTGAACCCCCGGATGTCCGCGAACAGAATTGTAGCGATCTGGTTCTCACCCCCCAGGCGGATTTCGTTGGGGCTCCTCAGGATTTTTTCCACGATTACGGGACTGAGGAACCGCTCGAGTGCCTGGCGCTCAATGGCGCGGCGGGAGAGTTCGGCGTGAGAATGGGCGCGGTCGTAGCTGATCGCGGCTTCCGCCGCCACCACCGAGAAGATGTCCAGCTCTTCCTTCGAAAAAGCATAAGGCTTGCTCAGGCAATCGACGTAGAAGAGGCCAAACACCTTGTCCTTAAAGATGAGGGGAGCACACATCGCGGAACGAATGCCGGATATTCGAAGGCTCTCGCTCGTCGAAAAGCGCTGATCCCTCGCGACGTCGCGCACCAGCAGCGGCACGCGCTCGGTCATGACCCGTTCGATGAGGGTTTTCGAAAGCACGGGGGCCTCTGAGTCGGTCCTGTGGCGCTCGTCCTTGTAAAGCAGGACCGCCGGCCTGAAGCCCCTCTTCTCATCCCACAGCATGACGAAGCCGCGTTCCACATTTTCCATCTGGAACACCAGCTCCATGACCTGCTGCATGACTTCTTCGGGGGTCAACACTGAGGAAAGAGTCTTCCCCACAGCCAGGAGCAGCTTCAGCAGCTTATTTTCCCGTTCGAGAGTTGTAAGCCGGTCCCGAACGGCGCCTTCGGGTGGAATGCCGGACTCGATTTGTGGATGCGACGCAGCACTCAGGGCATCAGGGGTGATCAGGCAGGAGATTTCGCGGCCGGCATCGTGCCCCGCCTCAACGTAAAAGGGAAGCTGCGTGGCGGCGTCGAACTTCAATTCGAACGCACCGATATTGATCCGGTCCTGATCGGCCAGGCGGTGTTCCTTGACGGGGTGGCCGTTTACATAGGTGCCATTCATGCTCCCCAGATCTATGATCAGGGTAGTCTCCCCGGGCAATACCGTCACGCGGGCATGATTGCGGGAAACACTTGGGTGGCGAAGCGCCAGATCGCTCGAGTCAGCGCGCCCGATGCTTACAGATGACCCGCTGATTTCGAAGATCTGAGTCTGGTTCGAAGGGTCAGTTATTACGAATCGGGCCATGAAGGACGACCTGACTCCCGCTCCCCCGCTCCGAATGAGGAAGGGTCAGGGGACGGCGGGTCAAAGTTCAACCACCCTTGGCCGTCGAAGCAACTAGGTTCAGGCTGATGAGCCGCAGGCCCATCGAACCGGCACTCCAGCCCAGCTATACAGGTCGGCATCACTCTCAAAATGGGAAGCGGCTTCGCGCCGCGACCTAGCTACCCATATTGACCTTGACGGTGATCACTGCCCCGCTCTTGGCTGCGAAGCTCCCCTCATAGGGCTCCCAGCCAGCCCGCTTGACGGTGTACTTGTGTTCTCCCACTGGCAAGGTGGTGCGCACTGGGCTTGGCCCCATCAGCTTCCCATCAATCGTCACTTCCAAACCGGGCGGCGTGGTCGTAATAACCACGTCTCCCTTCGCCTCCGCGAGTTGGGCGTTGACCGTGTAGGTCTTCCCTGCCTCGACGCTCACAAATTGCTGGTAGTCGTCGTACCCGTCTTTCGAAACAATCACGTTGTGAGTTCCGGCCGGCCGTTCAATTGCCGACGAGTAAGGTGTGACCCAACTAGGACCGCTGCTGCCATCCACTGTGATCTTGGCTCCGGGGACGTTAGAGGCGATCATCAACTGGCCCACCTTGGGGGCGGCGGCAGGCCCTCCCCCGTTCGAGGCTGGGGAAGCCAGGCTGGGCGCTCTGCCGGCGGGCGAGGCGGGTGTCGTTGCTTCGGGAGTGTCGCTGGGCTTGTTCGAAGACCTCTCCTTGCCCACTGCCGGCTTTTCCGCCGGGACTTTGGCACCACGATCCGGCGCGCGCCGGGGGAGGCTGGAGTCTAAGCTTTTGCTTTCGGAAGGCGATTGCCCAAGCGCAGCGTTACTTGCCGCCGGCTAGGGGCCGGCTGCTTGCGGCTCCGAGCCAGGCAACTGGGTTTGCAGATTAGCTGTCTGCGATTGGGGGTTGGCCGTATGCTGTCTGCCTTTGGAGAGATACCAGTACCCTCCCCCGAGGATTCCCAGGAGGACAACAACCGCAACAAGGCCCCAAGCCATTGGCGCCGCACGCTCCTTCTTCTGACTCGGCGCGGGCGCTATGACCTGTACCGGCGCTGGCGCCTTGGGAGACTGCTGCTGAGGAGCCGGCCTAGCCGTCTCAGCCGCGGCAACTGGTTGTGTCGCCGGCTTCTGCGGAGGCTTAGCGGGGCTCGGCAAGTCCGGGCTCGCGGTAGGGACTCCTTTGAAGATGGCGGTGCTCGAGGGCGCCGTCTGTCCACCATGTAGCTTGAAGTTCTTCAGGTCGTACGCCAATTCCCCGCAAGTCTGATAGCGCTCGTCGGGGCTCTTGGCCAGTGCTTTGCAGATCACGTAGCTTAGACCCGGATGAATTGTGGCGTCCAGCTCGCGAGGTGGTATCGGGTTTTCGTTGATGATCTTGTAAATGACGGTGGTAATGTTCTGGCCCGAGAATGGCATTTCCCCGGTTACCAGGTCGTAAAGAACCACGCCCAACGAGAAGATGTCGGAACGCCCGTCCACCGGCCGTCCTTTGACCTGCTCCGGAGACATGTAATTCGGCGTACCCAGCACCAGCCCCGCCTGGGTCATCCCCATCGACACCATCTTGGCTATGCCGAAGTCGGTCACCTTAACCATTCCGCTGTCGAGGATCATGATGTTGGCAGGCTTAATATCGCGGTGAACGATACCGCGCTGGTGGGCGTGATCGAGAGCCCCGCAAACCTGCTCGCACATGGGGATGATGGTTTCGATAGGCAGGATGACTCCACCTTCCACCAGCTTTTCGAGCGACTTCCCCTCCAGATATTCCATGATCAGGTAGAGCATGCCGCCGTCTTCGCCGTAATCGAAGACGTTGACGATGCTCGGGTGGCTCAGCACCCCGGCCGCCTGCGCCTCGCGCTGGAAACGCGCCCGGTACTCCCGGAACTCCTCGGGCGTCAGGCCTTCGGTGAGCATGGTCTTGACCGCCACCGTTCGCCCGATGACAGGGTCGTAGCCCTGGTAAACCACCCCCATCGAGCCGCGTCCCAGTTCGCGCACAACCTCGTATCGGCCTGCTTTGGTAAACGTGCCGGCCATGCCCCTCTCCTTTTCCTCTTTGGCGCTTCCGCGCCGCGTCGCGGCGCAGCCGCGAAGGCTCACTCTAATTTGACGATCAGCCTGAAGAGAACCTCTATGCCCCGATCCTTACCGCACGCAGCCTAGCCTAACGTGCGAAGCAAGTGAGTGTCAAGGTCCATCAAGCCATGATAGTGGTAAAGTTCGGCGTGGCACGGCCATCCTGGCCGTGTCAGTGCACGAGCGGGATGCCCGTGGCGCTTCAAACTGTACCACTACCCAGGCCATAGGTGCGTCGAATCGCCAGAAAGGAAGATCGCAGTCAGGTCAGAATACGTCACGCCCGCGCCGCCCGCCGGCTTGCGAGCGTTTTTACCGGCGCAAATAGTCGTCCTGCCCCGACAGCCAGTCGGCGCGGATGGGGCTGAAGACGTCGAGAGCCAGCGAGTCTTCGAGCGCCACTACGCGGTGGGGGACGTTCGAGGGAATATGAAGGACCTCGCCCGCGCGCAGCACAAGTTCTTTGCCTTCGATTTCAAACTTGATAGCGCCTGACAGGACTGAACTGATCTGTTCGTTTTCGTGATGGTGGAGCGGGACCACGGCGTCCTTGGCGAGGAAGATCTGCGCCATAGTGATCTTTTCGCCCGAGATGACTTTGCGCGCCAACTTCTCGCTCAACCTTTCCTTCTCGACCTTTATCCAGGAAAAAACCTGCATGATTCCTCCTCCCTTGGACCTTGCGGTTGTGCACTATTCTACACGGGATTCGGCAACTGGGATTCTAGATCATTTTTTGCTAGCAATTCTCCTCGTCTTGTTGTATCAAATTCTAGCGCTGCTTGATAGGTGGGAAGTCTCGCAACCCTGCCCCCTGCGGCGCCTTTCCGAACCCCAGAATTAGACTGGAGGTCTCCATGCGCAAGATGTCGATCTTGTTGGTCCCTTTGGGTCTGCTGATTTTTGCCTGGCCCCTCGAAGCCCAGCAGGTCTGCCCCGGCCTGCCCTATGTAGCCAACTCGCCGGAAGACGAGTTGATGCAGGCGGTCAACGGAGCGGACAAGCCTGAGGACCAAGTCGCCGCCCTGGACAAGTTTGCCCAGGCGCACGCCGATTCCAAGTTCATGCCATGCGTTGATGAATATTACACGATGACGTACCTTAAGCTTAACAATTATGACAAGGCTGTTGAATACGCCGAAAAAGGCCTAGCTACGAATTACAAAGATGTGATGCTGTCGCTTAACCTTCTGAAGGGTTACGTAGGCTCCGGCAAGGTCGGCGATTCCGCCTTCGATGTCATCGATCAGGCCCCGGCCCTGGTCGCGGCTGAAAGCAAGCCTCCCAAGCCCCCCACTGCTACTGACGCGGAATGGGCGAAAACGCTCGAAGACAACGCGGCGCTGGCCAAGGACGAGCTGGCCTATGTTGTTTACGCGTTCATGCAACTCATCCCGCGGGTGACTGATCCCGCGAAGCGCATCGAGCAGCTCGACCGGTTCTCAAAGACCTTCCCCGACGACGCTGCCAAGAACGCCGCGCAAATCAATTACAACTATTTCAGTGCTTACCGGATGGCGAACAAGCCGGATAAGGCCATCGAGTACGGAGAGAAGACGGTCGCCGCGGACCCCAATAACCTCGAGGTCTATAATTTTCTTGCCTACGCTTACGCCATCGGACGCACGAACCCCGAGAAGGCCGTCGAGTATTCGAACAAGGCCATTCAACTGGCCCAGAATTGGAAGAAGCCGGAGGGCCTTTCCGATGACCAATTCAAGGCGGCGCAGAACACCCAGCTTGGCATGGCTCACCTCTCGCTCGGCTTCGTGACTTTTACGAAGGCGGTTGCCTCCAAGTCAAAGAAGCTGCAAACGGCGATCGATGAACTCAAGACGGCTGCTGACCTGCTGGGAGGCAATCCGGAATTGCAGGGGCAGGCGCTGTTTTACTTGGCGTACGCTTATGAATCCGGCTCGGCCAACCACAAGGCGGCATTGGAAGCGCTCACCAAGGCGTCAAGCTTGCAAAGCTCTTGGAAAGGGCAAGCCGACGATCTTCTTGCCAAGGTAAAGAAGGCCGCAACTAAACAAGCCGCGGAGCAATGAGTCCTGCGCGGGGGCGAGCCGCCACGATCCGCACGGCTGCCCCCTCGCGCTGTTTTGAAAAGGTGTAGGGGTAGGGCTTGCACTACCCTGTGCACTGGGGACGGCAAGCCGTCCCCCTACAACGGAAGTGGATTTTCATAGTTTCCGGGTGCCCGTCCGCAGGCGGGCATGAGCGGCCGTTTTGAAACAATGTCAGTCATTCTCGCGCGAGCGTCCTTTAATCCCTTCCCGCGCAAACATTCATACCGTCATTCCCGAGTAAGCGGGAATCCAGCGGATGCTTCCGCTTTCAATACTAGAAAGGACCGCAACCTAACTGAGACCGCGGCGGGAGGGGATATTACAATTGCCAGATAAGACCCGGCCTAAACAGGCATTCTAGTGGTACTGGCCCAATTACTTCTATCCCTCGGAAGAGGAAAAGGAGAATAATAGGAAACTCCTAGAGGAATTCCGCCAGCAAAGCCTCCCAATATCCAATCCTAGCAAGCTGAAGATCAGGACAGTATTGGATGAGATGAGAGTATTTGTAAACCATGAGGATTTTGATAGCCAGACTCTATTAGATCTCATAGATCGCATTGACGATCTGCTATAATTCCCTCATGCTGAAAGCTCTACTGAAATTCCAAGGCAAGCTCATCTTAGAGGCCCTAAGAGATCTGCCAGTCAATATATTCCTATGAGTCTAGCTCTTATTCAGGCCATTCTTACTGACACGGCTACCCAATTGCTCACTATCACAGCCATTATCCTAGGCTTGCTTACTAACTACCAATTGGCCCTGATTGTCTTTTTCTCAACATACACACTCCTGTTTTTCATTCTCAATACCCTCAAGAATATCTTAGGATCGCCTCCTCCTCCCTCGTCTAATAAGTAGAATAATGGAAGAAAGACAACCCAGCTTTCCTATTGGCGCCCAAGTCCAACTAAAGCCCTCGTTTGGGGAGATTTACCTTCAAGCCTGGGGCGGCTCTCTGGGATTTGTCAGAGATGTCAAGTGGGATGAATACGGCTTTGAGAAGATCTTCATCTCATGGGATAGAGAGAATGACTGGAGGTATAATAATATGCCAGATTCTTGGACTTATGCTAGCCACTTCAATCTCAAGGCATTGCCTCCAGAGAAGACTCCCAAGCCTCCTAAGCAAAAGCAAGAGCTTGCTCTGCCTCCTGAGCTAGATCATTATATGGAGGAATTACAGAAGGGGATAGAGGCCCTTACTGGGTCTGAAGGATTTGCCCTCTTCGTAGCCAGAAGAGTACCAGTGGAGGATTCAGATCAGGCGATGATTGTACCTGAGGTTTATACTATTTCTCATAGCGATGAGGCCGGATGCCATTATCAATATAGCAGTCTCCCAACATCTCTCTGAGGCCTTTCAAGATATGACTATGTTCCTATTGGATGTGTATACGGATGAAGAGCCCGGAACTGATCTGTGAAAGCTGTGCCCAGGCGAGGAAAAAGGCTGGATTGGCCCCTCGTCCTTTGTATGTATTTGATCCCAAGGAATTTGGCGATCCCCAATTTCTAAAGAAATCTGACCCCCTTCAGGTGTGCTCATATGAAGACGGGGACGCATAGAGAACATTCTTTTAGTTCTCAAAAGGAACTAAATGGCTCCCAAGCTGGGGGATACCCTAGGCCCCAGTCCATATACTGGGGAGCAGGGGGATATATGGAGTCTCAATCATCCTTCTCCCAAGGGAGATTGGGTTGATGATGCTGGAGTAGAGGATTATAAGTTCTATTGGGGCCGAGGCCAGTTTCATATATCTGATACTGAGGACTATGAGCAATTGGCCCGCAATGCAGGAGGTTGGCCCGCAGGACCAGGGACCGAGCATGGCGCTTGGTAAGATCCATGTTGATCTGGGCAAGGCCTCCTTTGAGATCATGACCAATCTCCATGCCAAGGGCCTAGAGCGCGTATTACAAATTATCTGTCAAAAGCAGGGCTGGCAATGGGGAGGTGCCACCGATGTCAGAGAGGCATACCCCTATCTGAGTCTCATGTATCCTCAATCTATTTTCAGGCCAATAATGATATACTTCAATTCTCTAAGCAGAAGACCCTGCTTCCTAAGATTTCAGGCGCCATCCATATCAAAGAGAAAAATGCCTATGTATACCCATATAGAAATCAATGGCAGGAAGCACTTACGGAATGGGCTCATGACACTGGCCGAACTCTCCATGTTGGCGGGGATAATGTCATCAAGACTGTTGAGGATCTTGAAGAGAAGAATGTCTATTCTCCTAATTGGAATAATGAGGAGGATCATTTCTTAAGAAAGCCTCCTGAAGACAGAGAAGCCCGTCCAAGGCCCTCAGCAATGTCATACTTGTAAGCAGTGGTTTCCCTCAATGAATGCCCTCATTGAACATAGGACTTATGATGAAGATAAATCGTCGAGCCCTTGACAAGGACCCCTGTCATCGAGTATAATCCAGTGGAGGCCCCCAATATGGATCAGCCGATACCTGCCTATTTCACCGAGCGCCCTTTTTACTACGGGGCCCTACCTATTCCTGCTCCAGTCCCCTTCATATATGACATAAAGCACGACCAGATAGAGATGGGACAACCGGGACAGACAACTGACTCAATGGGCGCTAATAAGTTCACTCCTGGTGGAATAGTAAGAGGCCAGTTTGATGGCTCTGGAAGACTAGAGATCCAGAGCACTTCTGATTATGGATACTCAATTGCCCATCTTCTCCGGTTATGGACCTTCAGCCAACCGGCCTATCCGATCAAGTCAGTCTGGCTAGATACTGGAAATGGGAAGCCTGAGAAGGTAGCCCATGAAATGGTAAGTATATGGGACGATTAGGGAATATACTTGACCCTCCCCAAACAACGCTTACTCCATTTCTTTTCCAAGATGGGGGTCTCCCTCAACCTATACTAAGGCCCCAAATAAAGAGATGGCTAGAAGAGACTATTAGAGAGGAGCTAGACAAATACCATCCTGATTCTGAGAAGTGGGCCTCTCTAGTCCTGACAGGTAGTCTAACAACCTTTCAGTACTCAGATGCATCCGATGTCGATGTCAGTGTATTCGTAACCCCGAATTTCATGCCCGAGTTTGATAGGGCCAGACTTATTGGTATGGTAGTTCACAATCTAGATGGTACTAAAGTTGCTGGTTGCCCATATCCTCTTCAGGTATATATAGTATCTCCTAAGATAACTAAAGAAATGCTATATCAGCCAGGCCTGAGATCGGGCTATGATATAGATACAGATACTTGGATTATTCCCCCTGAGCCAAATAGAGTCCATGATGTCCAGAAGGAGTACAATGCTTTTTATGTCAAGGCTATGGAAGTTCTAGATAAACTCCATTCCCTCATCAAGCATAACCCCATCAGGGCCAAGGAATACTATACTTATCTACATGATTGCGCAGAAGAGAGGAAATGCAGGGCAGAGGGGATTTTACTCTTAGCAACATCATATTCAAGATGATTCAGGCTAAGGGCCTTGAATCTCAATTAGATAAACTCGCTGCTAGGTGGGAATAAATGAGCAAGAAAGCCTCTAGAAGAGCCAAGAAAAGACTAGAAGAGCGCATCAAGTCCTATGATACACTCAAGAAGCAGCAGGGCGCCAAGCGTCCTGGCTCTCGCAATACTCATAAGAATTAGGAGCTAATATGTCTAGAGAATGGCAAATTTGGGTTTGCCCCACCTGCCCTATGATCATGGAAGCCCGCGAAGAAGACGCGGGGCTCCTATTATTGTAGTGGTGATGGCTGTGGGCCTACTTCTGTGGATTGGGAAGTAGAAGAATATCCTGATGGAACTCATAAACAAGTCGAGATGGAGCGCATCCAAGTTAGAGAGATTATTTACTCGGTCAATATATCTTCATCAAACTGACCGTCGATGAGGGCGCCTCAAAGGCTGCCCTTCTCTCCTTGTCCCTCTTCTCTAGATACCTCTCAAAAGAATATACCTTACTCATCCACTCGGCCTCCTCCTTCTCTAGGGCCTCCCCACTGGATGATCTCCATGTGGGACAAAGACATTTAGGGCATTTTGCATAATCATTGACTGAGGGCCAATTGATTGCGCATTGACTACACCTAAATGTCGCCATCTATGTATTACCAATTTGTCCCCATGTGAAAGGCCCAGTATAAATCGGAGGGGGCGGCTGAGGGACAGGGACTATGTCATCGAACGATTGGAATCCAATAGTAAGATCAAAGCCTCCTATGCATAGAGGGTTATTGGCAGGCAAAATTGCCCTACTATAGGGACTAATAAAGTTGATAGTCCCATTGACCAAGTAGTAGTAATTATTTGAAGCCGTGGTCAAAGATATAAAATAAGGCTGAGGCGAGAATATTTCTGTAGCAGCGCCGGATATAGTAATCTAATCTGCCCTGCCAAGGGATTGATGCCTATACTTCCTGAGGTAGTAGGCGTGCTAGAAGATAGGGATAGGTACGGCCCCACGGTCAATCCTACACTAGCCCCAGTGAGATTCATAGGCACCGAACTATTGCCACTTACAAGCGTTAGTGTTATGTCAAACGTGCTGCCTCTATAGACTACGAAATTTTGCGGCGCGGGATAAATTGCCATCTATATTTACCCGAAGAAGGCGCCCTTGACAGGCTCCCTCTCTTCTGCTAAGCTAGTATAGCTATGCGTGAATTCCAAGTAGGGGACCGAGTCGAAGTAGTCAATTATGATGGGAATCTGTATAGTGAATGGAATAGCAAACGAGGCATCGTTGTAAGCGTGGATGGGCATGGAGATTGGCCTATAAATTTATCCCTTGAGGGTAGAGAGGAGGAATTCTTGGTCAATAGCGATGAGATTCAATTCGTAAATATGGACTGTTGTTTTTGCCACCCATTTAGTCCATTTGAGAATTTCATGCTTTGATTGCATGAGCGAGCTATATCCATGAGTAAATTTAGGTTAGGAATGGAGTCCGTATTACCGCTGACGCTTCCTATTGGAAAGATTGGATAGGAGCAACTGGTACGCTAATAGCAATACGCTCAGATGTGGATCACCGCTATTGTATCAAATTGGACATTCATCTATATCCCGGTCAGTATACAGATAAGTTTTGGGCAGAGGAATGTCATTTAGAAATGGAGTGGCCTCTAGGAGATTGTATTTGTAATCCTGCCCAGGAATTTCAAGACAAATGCTTCAATTGCATGTCTGAGTTATATCCATGAAAAAGCGAGAACAGAAATTCAAGGAAGGCGATCAAGTAAGGATTCTGAATCCTAGACAAGTTCCGTATCTCTCTCTGAGTCCAGAAAAATACGAAGCACAATATAGATTATTAGAGGGCAATTTTATTATAAAGATTATGGAGAAAAGAGACGAGTTATTCGGTGGCTGGATGTACTGGCCTGGGTACAATTATTCTGGTTATTCGGCGGATATGCTCGCTCTAGGTTCAGACGTATGGTATCCTTGGCGCTGTGATTGTACTAAAGGCCCCTGGGATCTACATTGCCTTGAAAATCATAGCGGAGATGTACCCATGCTCCTAATTTCAAATATAACATTGGGGATGTAGTAAGGACTTGTGTCAGGGGAGAAATTTTGGAAAAGGGTGAAATAACCACTATCATTGGCCGACAGTTTGACCAAGGCTCTCTCCATCCTTGGAAGTATTTCCTTGATAAGGGCACGACTTACTGGATAGATGGCGATTTTGAATACATAATGTCGCCTCCCGAAATGCCATGCTATTGCGATAATAGCATTGAGTGGCAGCCACGTTGTTGGCAATGTATTGAGGACTGGTACCCATGAAGTATAAGATAGGCACCAGAGTTAGGGTTCTATATGATGGAATTTATCTCAGGAAAGGGGATATAACTAAAATCGTAGGACTTACTCCTTCTGGCAAGAATTATCTCTTGGCAAAGGGGACTTCAGGTTGGGGGCCTACACAGATAGAGCTAGCGCCGTCTGATTGTTTTTGCGATAAGCATGAGGATTGGCATCAGGAATGCTGGGATTGCATATCCGTCTGGTATCCATATCCCTATATAATAGGAGAAGATGCTGAATTTCTCCTTAGATGCCATACCTAGATTGCCTCCTAAAGAGTCCTCGCTGGGAGAGACCAAAGTCTATTGGGTAGGAATTTGCCCCCGGCCAAGTATTCATAAAGACCAAGGGAGGCTCCCTCGCTACTAGACATTTGGCCTCCATTCTGCTAGCATCAGATCTGGAGCACTGCGGATATATCATAGACTGGGATCCTGCCCCCGATCTGAGGAACGTAAAGATGAGTAATTGGACTGATGTACAACAAAAAGGCCAAAGGCTCTATAGAAATGGCCAGGTAACAATGCTGAAGAACTCACTTCAGCAAGTGATAGGCCAAGTACAGGGAGATCATGGAGTTTATACTTCATGGTTTACAAGACAAAACCTAGCCATCAGTATGGACGCAAAGCGGATGCAGTTGTCCCTGGGACCAGTATCGTTGGCAGAGGACAAGGCAATGGCAAAAGTATGAAGGAAGAACTTGTGCCCATCTATTAGCTTTAGCTTATCAATCGGCAGTAACTCCTCTAGAAGATGAACAAGAAGCTCAAGTAGGACAGGCGCCCCAGCAATCAATACCTAATATGCTCCAGTCCCCCACCCGGTACAGCTACATATCCTCAAGATGCTGCCCCTCAGCAGGACTTTAGAGTACTAAATCAGAATGATCCATGGGCAAATGTACAGGGATTGCCTCAGCAGCAGCCCTCTCAAGGCCCTCCCTTTGTCTCTACCGAGCCCCTTCTTATTCCTATGCAACAGGAAGATTATCAAAAGGCCCTTCTAGAGCAACCCTCTTCAGTAGTCAAGAACGATCCCCCCAGGCCGGGATACTATATCGATGATCGTGGTACTCTCTCCTCTATCATATTGGCAGAAGGCCCTCAATTTCAAGCAGGAGATACAGTTAGAATTAATATTGACACTATGGCTCAGAAGGAGGGCAAGGAGGGCGCCATCGATAATGGCCAGTGGGTCAATATCCCTCGCAATACTAGAGGAGAGATCCAAGAGCAAGATCCATCTACGGGCTATTGCGTAATACTATTTCCCTTGAAGGGCCAGCCCATGCAAGTTCCCTCGCCTATCTATGCAGCCATTGCCCGAGCTTATATTGAGCCAGAGTATCTGACTCTAGTGAATCGAGGGGGACTTTCTACGCCGTTCGTGTTTAATAGGGCTCAGCAGGGATTGGCTTGACAGACGCCTAGCTCTATGCTAGAGTGCCCTAATGTTAGGTCTACCAGCAAGAGTAAAGTATATCAAGATTGAAGAGGCCGGAGAGAATCTGGGCCTTTAGAGTTGCTGACCATCAACTAATAGAAATATTCCCTTCTTTTAATGAAGAATCCCCATCGACAGATCCGTCTTCGCCACGAGAATCATCTACTGACGGCCAATGTGCCTGATTCGCCCAAGATCAAGGTAGGCAACTTTATTGCTTTGCCTGAGTCTAGCGATCCTGATAGGCTTTGGGAGATTACTTGGGTAAGCTCTCATCTCAATGAAAAATCAGCCCTCAATAAGGGCTGGAATAACAATATATAAGCGATGAACGAAGACAAAGAATATATGTTGTTGAGTGATGGCATTGACCATATGCCTTCTAAGGAGACTCATCCTTGGAATATTGCCGATGGAGGCATCATTGTATTGCATAGACGAGAGGATGGCGTCCATGCTCTCAAGTTTGCGACGGAGCAGGAGGCCCTCGATGTACTACCACTAGTAAAAGATTATCAATATAGGGGTCAAAAGCCTTATAAGAATGCAAAGGTGTATAACAATGCAAAGACAACTACCTGAAGGATATAGGGCAAAATTCCAGTATATTCGACAATGGGATGATCGCTATTTATAACTGGGCACAGAAGGGCGGCTTTACTCGTTGTACTATTTTGGATGGCGAAATCCATATTGTTGAGGCTGAGGCAGTTTGTCGCTCTGATGAGCAATTCAATAAGCGCCTCGGTCGTACTATCGCCCTAGGCCGAGCGCTAGCTCTATTGGATGGAACTACACTGCAACGCAAGGCCCGTGACTATCCTGGATGACAACTGACGCTTTATGTGCTCTAGCATCATCAGATCTATTTTAGATAGCGTAAGACATTCTATTCAGAGAGTGATTGGTCCCTCATGAGATATAAAATGGTAGAAGATTTTATTGCCTAGATAAGAGTCCTCAATTCAATGAGGATATAGCTGAGGCTAGGAAATTACTAGAGAAGGGCGATCTAGAGGGAACTCTGGCCTTCGTCTCCCGGAACGTCAAGGAGCGAGCCACGCAAGCCCATGAACAGCAGACTTGTCCCCAATTCTCCCTTCCCTGCATTATTTGCAGCAAGGAACTCAAGGACGTAGATTCTAAATACAATCAGCCCTACGATGGAGTAGTATTTTCCTCTAAGGGCAATTATGGATCTCAGGTCTGGGATACCATATCTGGATGGAGCAATACTTCTGATCCCTCCATAGAAATAAATATTTGTGATGAGTGCTTGACAACCGGCGCTCAAGCTGACAAGGTCTATCGAGTGAATGGAACCTTCCGTTTATGGAGAACGGATAATGGCTGATATATATGGACGGCAGTTAGGGGAATATTGGTGTGAGGGGGAATGGGATGAGGTGTGGCCATATGTGGGTAAGACCCCGAGCCCTTACGTACCTAAATATCCCCAAAAGCCTTGGGAAGGCGCAAAGAACGAGACGGCTAGAATGGATGCTCTATATAAGAGAATTGTTCAATTGGAGACTGAGAATAAGAAAATTACAGATCCTAGAGACAATGGCCCAAAGGCTTGAGGAATGCTATAAGCAATTGGAAGAGGCGCGTGATTGGATCGACATAGCTACAATCGAGGCCAGAATCGCTTGACAAGCCTCCATGAGCTTGCTACTCTAAGAGACACAAGGTTGTCCTCTACAAACAAATAGAAAGCATATGACCGATCTTTTGATTCCTAACTTGAAGAAGTACTTTGATGCCGAGAAGAACCTTCTTGTTCTCTCGCTTCATGGTGTGGGCAAGAGTCCTACGTTTATGGACTTTGCTCGCGAGTATAATATTCATATGGCCTATCTGTCCGCAGCTACTATGGATCGGATATACTCCGACTTTGTGGGCATCCCCCACTCCCGTCGTATCTGCCCTGAGTGCGGTTTCAAGTGGGGGCCAGATAGGATTCGTTGCGAGTTTGACAATACACTCCTCAC